>JAJPRE010000041.1 GCA_023700245.1 Candidatus Thalassarchaeaceae archaeon | reverse complement strand
ATTTAGTTATGTTATTTTAATAAATACAATACAATCAAACAAATAATAAACCCTAGTATATTGCGCTGTAATATGGAAACTAAGATGAAACTTGAGTACATATGGTTAGATGGTCACAAACCAACTCAAAACATGCGGAGTAAGACTATGATTGTGAAAAATTTTAGCGGTAAATTGGAAGATTGTCCTATTTGGTGTTTTGATGGCAGTTCAACAAGACAGGCCGAAGGGAACTCTTCAGATTGTTTATTGAAGCCAATTGCCATTTATCCTGATCCAATTAGATTAAATGGATTTTTGGTTATGAATGAGGTGTTGAATCCTGATTCTACGCCTCATTCATCTAATGCTAGGGCGACAATTGATGATGATGATGAAGATTTTTGGTTTGGATTTGAACAAGAATATTTCATAATGGATGTGAATACTCAATTGCCATTAGGATTCCCATTAGGAGGTTATCCCGGACCTCAAGGCCTTTATTATTGCTCAGTAGGGGGAAAAAATACACATGGTAGAGATTTTGTGGAAGAGCATGCAGATCTTTGCATAGATGCTGGTATAAATTTTGAAGGAATTAATCAAGAAGTTGCCTGCGGGCAGTGGGAATTTCAACTCTTTGCAAAAGGAGCAAAGAAAGCAGGAGATGAGTTATGGATAGCTAGATATTTATTGGATAGGCTGACTGAAAAATATAATTATTATATTGAATACCATCCTAAGCCAGTAAAAGGTGATTGGAATGGTTCAGGTATGCATGCTAACTTTTCAGATACTAATCTAAGGACTAGTGGTAGCAAACAAGTGTTTGATAAAGTGTGTGAGGCATTTGGTAGAAATATTAAGAGGCATATGGACGTGTACGGCGCCCATAATGAATTAAGATTGACCGGTCTACATGAAACTCAATCAATAGATGAGTTTTCATATGGCATTTCAGATAGAGGGGCATCAATTAGAATTCCAATTGGCACAGTCGAAGATGGTTGGAAAGGGAGGCTCGAGGATAGACGGCCATCTTCAAATGGGGATCCATACAAAATAGCATCAGTAATTGTAAAGACAACTAAATCTGCATACTAATTACTTTCTAATATGTTCATTACTTCGTCTGCACATCCCCAAGATAAGGTAACTCCTGAGCCACCATGGCCATAATTATGGATAATTAACTTGTCTAAAAAATATTCCTTTTCAAGTCGAACTTCATGCCGTGAAGGCCGTAAACCAACTGAAAAACCAATAATATTATTCCTATCTAATTCAGGCCATAGCGATTCACATTTAATTAAAATATCTTCAGTATCTTCATCTCTGATTTCCATCGACCAGTCATTGATTTGCGCAGTTCCTCCTAATACTGTTACATCATTTCTTGGTATGGTGTACGTTAGAGTCTCTGGTTGTTGGTCAAAACGGCCAATTCCTGGGTCCTGTTGAATATATATTACTTGGCCCCTTATTGGCTTAACTTCTATATCATCACATAACTCTCTTGCTCCAAGACCTACACAATTGATGATGACATTTTCATTAATCTCTGAAAAATATTCTACATTAACCTCATTGAATCTACATCCCATTTTTATAAGTTTATCATTTATCCATGGCATATATAGATTCATTTGTATTACTGGGGCTTCAAATTCCCATCCAAAAATATAATCATTAACTAATTCATTATTTTCTAATATTCTGAATCCATCAATCCCTTTTGTCCAATCAGGGGGTGAAATTTTCTCTCTTAGAAATTCTCTACCCTTTCTTATTGTTACTCCCGATTCTGGAGAATTTAATGATATTTTACATAATTCCGAGTAGGTTTCTAAACTCCATCTATTAGTTTTTTTTATTGGATATGATAAAAACGGATACCAAATAGCAGCAGCAACATCTGAAACTGTGTTTGGACTAAACTTGTTAGAGTAGATTGTTACTAAATGTCCATTTTCTAATAGTCTCAATGCACAAGTCAATCCAGATACTCCGGCTCCTATTACCGCGCATCTCATATGTTTCGTATTGTTATCTAGTCAATATAGGCTACGGAATTTTATTCAATGATGTATCTTTTCGTTAGATTTAGTGACGCCATGCCAAAAGTTCGAATGCCAAAAAAAGGATGGTTTAGAATTACCAAGAAACGAATTTTTAGGGGAGCATCAGTAAAAGCGAGTGAGAATGGATTGCCTCCCTGTCCAGCATGTAATTTATGGACCATGCAAAGAGATAACAAACGTAATGAACTATATTGTGGCTCTTGTGGCGCTATTCTTTGAAATGCCAAATCCAATATGTCAATGCTATGTCGGACAGTCGCCACTGTGATGAAAAACCGCGCCAGATACATTAGGTGTCAAGAGTGATGGGCGATCTGAGTGGCCCATGGAATTGATTTAATGTCCAAAGATAAGATTGTCATGGACTCTTCTAAAAGGAAATTCAGAATTCCATCTCCAAATAATTTAATAAAACCGCCTGATGATATCCAATTTGGAAGAAAAAGTAAGCCTTGGAGAATTTATTTTGCGATGCTTAAATCAGTTTTACCAGTCTTTTTTCTACTATATTCATCACTATTTATAATTCTTGGATTAATTAACCTCGATCCAATAGTTACTTTAACTGGTGGAATTTGTAGTTTACCGCTTATTATTATTATTATCCGCCTTCATCGCCCTAAATTAATCCATGTAAAGATCGCAACCCCAAATGAAAATGGTGGATTTATACATCCTTTACCCAATGGCGGTTCACTACAAACTAATGTCAAGACAGAATTCAAGCGGTTTTTAATTAGGGATGACTCAATTCTCGAAATGCCACCAAGTAAACAATTATGGCTAATATTTTCCCTAGTACTGTTAGTAGGAATTATATTATCTTTATTATTTTTGACAAATTATCCTCAAGATTCAGATTTAAATATTGAATATTTGCCCTCAAATATTGGAATAATTTTATTCATAATAATTGCAATTCCCCTTTGGATTATCGGATTTTCCCTGCCAGTTCTTACTTGGTGGGGGACGTCTACTCAATTACTTGGAATTACTACTAGAAAGAGGGATGCTGAATCATGGCTATTGGCAGGGATGGTGGCAGCCTTTCCTGCCTTTCTTTTCAATAGTTTTATTGCGCCTCTAATGTTACCTGATTCTGCATCAATATTGGTTAAAGATTTAGCATTACTGGCATTTTTTGCTCCTCTTTGTGAAGAATTGTTCAAAGGTATCGCTGTAGCATTTTTCTTACCTTCGATTAAAGGGCCAAAGCATGGTTTTCAAATTGGTTTTACAATTGGATTAGGGTTTGCTTTAATAGAAAATTTCCAGTACATTGGACTATCACTAATTGGGGGGCCATTGCAAATTACAATGACTATTTTAATTAGAGGGATAGGTTCAATTCCTGGCCATGCAGTTTGGACTGCAATAACGGGGACAGCCATCGGTTGGTTCGTAATTGATTCTAATTATGTAAATAAATATAATAATAAAGGAAAAAAGGAATTTAATGATGCTGATTATTCAATTTTTGACCCATTAGATGTGGGTAATTCAGGTAAATCACTTAATAAATTAAATGAAAAAAAACCATGGTCATTATTGGATAAAAATTCAGAAGTTATCAATAATCAGATATCTGTTGATAAACTTCCAAAAAAATATGTTAAATCTGGATTTTATTCTCCAAAATCAATTATTAATGCTCTAATATTGTCAATTTTAGGACATTCTTTTTGGAACGGTAGCTCATATTTTTCATTTTATTTACCCGATGAAAGAAATTTAGATCCTAATATGGTAATTTTTATTTCATTTGTTTGGACATCCATATTAATCGTAACTATGTTGTATACAACTATCCAATTATTGAGGGGAATTAGATCTTTGGATATTGAAAAATAATCGCCATTATTTGTTTTAATCAGTCAATTAATGGGAATGCTTCTTGACCATCGATACTATCAGGATTACAAGGATAAGGTGGAACTTGTGGATGAAGAACTAATTTCTTTGTTATTAGTTTCAATATTATTGTTAGTCTCTAGGGTATATGATTTCCTTGATATCGGCGGCCTGATTGCAGCATTAGGAATTGGATTAATAATATCTCTATTCGGACATTGGACATGGTTATTAGTTTTGATGTCTTTTTTAATAATTTCTTCAATAGTTACAAAATGGAAGTATGAAGAAAAATCATTATTATCAGTTGAAGAATCTAATGATGGCTCAAGAGGTTGGAAGAATGTTGTTGCAAATGGGGGGGCAGCTTCGATAGTTGCGATAGTAAACTATATTTCAGGCGGCCACGAACTTGCTTATTTCGCTTTTTGCGCATGTGTGAGCGTAGCATCTTCTGATACACTTGCATCTGAAATTGGAAGTTTAGATCCTAGGACGAGAATAATAACAACATTGGCTGCAGTACCTGCAGGAACTAATGGCGGTATGTCTCCCACTGGAACTATAGCGGCATTTTATGGAGGACTTATTATCGGAATAATCTCAACATTGTTAGGCGCACTTAATGGCGATTCATTACCTCCATTATTCTTTTTTCTTTCTATTACTCTGATAGGATGGCTCGGGTGTCAAATAGACTCGTTACTTGGCGCATTATTGGAAAATAAAGGATATCTTGGAAAACACGGTGTGAATTTCATATCTACACTCTGTGGTTCATTCTTATCATTATATTTTGCATATATTTTAATCTATTAATTTTATTAAGAACACATAAAGTATTTTAGAATTCTTTTT
>JAJPRE010000020.1 GCA_023700245.1 Candidatus Thalassarchaeaceae archaeon | reverse complement strand
GAATCCCATAAATCTCTGGCAGTGCCTAAAACATTCGGAGGTAGTTTCAAATCAGAATGAAATTTTTCAAAATATTCTTCTGGTCCGGTTATATGTTGAGCACCTAGTTTTCTCGCTACTAATCTTATAGTCCGTTTAAGTTCTTTTTGTTCTATTTCTGATGTCATGTTAAATGATTCTGCAATTTCATCAATTGTACGTGGTATTTTTGCTTGCCTCGCGGCGATATAAACACAAGATGCCGAAACTCCTCTGATGCTTCTCCCTGTAACTAATCCTCTATTTATTGAATGCCTGTAAAGGGATGCAGCCTCTTGCTCTATTTGCGGCGGTAAATCTCCTCTATCTCTAATAAATTGCATTGCAATTGATAAATTTCTAGCACGACTATCTCTAGTCTTACTACGCTGATCTATGACCTGTCTTCGCCTCCATTCCTTTATTCCTTTATTTGTCATGCCATTTCTTTTTGCTGCACTAGCTGTTAGATCGGCCTTTCTAATCTCAGTAGATAACCCTCTATCTGATAATGTTAGAGTTGATGGTGCACCAACCCTACTTCTATCGTCGGAACCAGAATGATTGATCCAGTCAGCACCTGGATCAATCATGTTTTGGGTAGCAACAAATCCACACTCTGAGCATATGGTCTCCCCTCTGTTGATGTCCGTATCCCAAGAACTTGCATTACATACCTTACAAGTTCCACTGACAGATTCTGTATTTCTAATAATTGAAGATATTTTTTCAGGTGCTATTGACATTCGGCCATCATGATTTATTTTATTACTAATGGGTGGCATAAACTTCAGCCCAGTCTTTGTATTCATCTTATCAACCATTGGTTGTATAGTCAATGTCACATTATATAAACCTTAGTTAATTTTGATTTTAATCATATCCGTTTTCTTTTTTGAGTGATACTACTTCGGACCTATATGGGTACATCTACTCCTGTCAGGACCTCACTCTATGAAAATCATTTAAAGTGTGGAGCTAAAATAGTAGATTTTCATGGTTTTGAACTGCCAATATGGTACTCCTCGATACAAGAGGAACATCTAGCAACAAGATCTACCGCAGGTATCTTTGATGTTTCACATATGGGGTTTTTTAGATTTTCAGGTAGTGATTTAATGCCATGGTTAAGCTCAATCGCTACTCAAGAATTTACTAATTTTGAAAATGGAAGATGCGGATATACTCATTTTTTAGATAATGATGGGCATATCATTGATGATATGATTTTTGCAGTAGTCTCTGAAAATGAAGTTCTCGGTGTGCCAAATGCTTCAATGGTTAGTGTCATGTACAAATGGTTTTCAGAAAATATCCCTGACAATTCCGATATAAGATTAGATGATTTGTCAGAAAAAACTAGTATAATAGCATTGCAGGGTCCACAATCCAAAAATATCCTTGAATTGGTATTGGGTATTGAAAATTCTGTTAAAAGATTTAAATGTCAAAATATCAAGATTAATGATTTAGGGATATCAGGATGGATTCAAGGAACGGGATATACGGGAGAATCAGGATATGAGATTTTTATAGATAATGATGACGCGCCAAAGCTTTGGGAAAAAATACTCGAATCAAAACAATTCGGAATCGTTCCAGTTGGTTTAGGTGCTAGGGATACACTTAGATTAGAAAAAGGTTACTTACTTTCAGGGCAAGATTTTTTATGGCCAGGTTTAGGCTTAAATCCCGATTTTGATTTACCTCCAAATTTCTTATCAAGAAACACTGCTGAAACAAATGTGCCTTTCGGAATAGATATTAACCACGATTTTATTGGAAAAGAATTTGTACAAAAATCATTACATTCAGGTTATAAATGGAAAGGTTTAGTTTGTCAAGAAAGAGGCCCCTCTCCCCGTCCCGGGCATGCAGTATCATCCATCGACGATTCTAAAATTCTAGGATACGTTACAAGTGGTGGACCATCTCCTAGTCTAAATCGAAAAGGTATAGCGCTAGCATACCTAAAAGATACACAATTAGGAGATGAAGTCCTCATACAAGTAAGTCAAAGAAAAAAAATCAAGGCATTGATTTCCAAAACGCCTTTTGTTTGACGTGTAGGGAAAACCCCTATGTCTTATGTCCGCTTCCACCATTTGAGGACTAGTCTTGTTGAATGACCAATTTATTTCTATAGCGATTAAAAACTTACAAGATGTATTGGCCCGAAAAGGAATATCTCCGGAGGCTTTGTTTTCAAAATATGACTTTGACAATAATGACTCATTAGATTATGGTGAATTTTCAAATGCATTGGAAAGTGTAACTGGCCAAAAAGCACCTCCTATGGTCCTCAAAGCAATATTTTCAGCAATTGATGGAGATGGCAATGGCAATCTAGATTTACAAGAAATTCTTTCTGTATTTAATGGTCAAATTGTTGAAGATTCTCAGGATATTTCTGATGCAGGTTCTTTGATTTTAGCAGGCCATCCTGATGAAACATATAATGGAGATTATCTTAAACAAAATAGCTTAATAAATGGCCAGAAATGGTTTAAAAACTCCAAAAATAAAAGAAGTCCAAGGATTTTATATTACTATGACAAAAACTCGGGTGGAACTACTTCGTGGAGTTTAGACGATAGGGAACAAGATGGAAGTAAAGATCTATACAGAGGTGGATGGACAAGGTCTACAGGTGATGGAATTTTGCCACTGGGAACTTTGAGATGGGTGGGCATTGGTAAACTAACTTTTTCTATATCGTATGATACATCGACTGAAGATTCAGCCGATGCTGCCTCATATGTGGGTGAAAGCATACAAGAAATAATTGAAGAAGATAAATTAAAGATGGCCAACCTTCAGACAGAAGAATTAAAGCAAAATATTTATGATCAGAAGACAGGTAAGGAACAACTAAATTATTTAATTGAAAATAAAGATAGACCTTCTGATATTTCTGGATTAATGGTCGAATTGAATCAAGTACGAAATGCCTTGACTAAAGGAATAGATGATGGTTCCGTTAACATAAAGGAAGGAAGATCTATGGCAGATTTAATATTTGAAAAACAATCTTCAAATCTACCAACACCTTTGCGAATTATTGCCAAAAAATCATGGAATACTCAAGCAGATGCTTTTGAAAAAGAATTACTTATTGCGTCAACTGCTGTTGCCGGAGTCGCAGTTGCAGGTATCGCAGCAAGTAAACTAACAAATAATAATTTAGACAAAAAAATAGTTGACAAATCATCAAATATAAAAGAAATAAATGATGATAGTTCCGAACCTAATGTTTCAAATATGGAATCTACAAAAGTATCTAAAGTTATTATCAAACAATCAGAAGTAATTAATGCCAATTATGATACAGAAATTCCCTTAAATTATGTTTCAATAAAAGAAATATTTAGTGATTTTAATGATGTAAATTTTTCATCAGAAATAGCTAATATTGAATCAAAATATCGGGGAAATAATATTAATTTAGAATTCAAAATTATTGAAATTCAAAGAACATGTGGAATTGGAATTGATGAAAAATATAGGGGCGGATATAGTTTAATCGCCAATCATATTGACGGAGAAGTTGAAATCAAATTAAATAATGAAATTTCCTTAGATTATTATAAAATTAATTCTAAGTATGATATTTCAGCATCCGTTAATGGATGGAACCGCATTCGAAAGCGTTTGATTTTAGAAAGTTAATTTCCTAGTATGCTCAATGACTCATCAACCATCTCTTCAATACTTACTTGCGGCCTAAATCCAAAACGATCTTCCATATCTCTTCCATCTACAACTCCGAAAACCTCTCCCTTGTCTTCACCGCCTGTTAATACATCACAGTTGACTTTACTACGGTAAATTTCAGATAATTCGGTCATTGTTATTCCTGCACCGGACCCGATTGCCATGCTTTCTCTAGTTGGCGGAGGATCTCGTATAACGGCACTTATTATTTGTAATAAATCTTGAATGTGAATAAAATCCTTTACTCCAGAGCCATCTCCGGGCATACTTATTCCAAATCCTATTTTACAATCTTCAGCCCATCTATGTAAAATTCCATTACCGGGAGGCCCTGAGACTGGAATTCCTTGAACATTTGATACTCTGAGTATGCTAACAGGCCTTTCTGCCTGTGCCCTCTCCATTGCAGTTTCTTCCATCCACAACTGACCACTGGCTGCAGAATCTCTTGGATCTAGGCTAGAGTTCCAATCGTAGAAAGGATGCATTGTATATTCGGGATTCCATTCGGGATAAACTCTCAAAGTCCCTAAGATAATCATATGTAGGCTACCATGACGATCAACAGCATCTAAAATCGGCCTAGCTTCTTCTCTCATTGCACGATATACAGAATCATCATTTCTGTCAGAAGAAGAATTTTTGAGCCACGAATTGATGTGTATTAATGCACTACAAGGAGTAAGCATTACATCTAATTTACCTTGGTCTTTCAAAATATCTTCTGTAATCACCACAGCTGCTGGGCCAAGCATCTGTTGAATATGGGGCGAAATAAAAGAATCCGGCCAAGTAATTGCAATCTTCATAATCCCACGGCACATGTTCATGGTAATTAATAATGTGTTAAAATAAAGGAAAGAGTTTATCCGAATTATTCAAACACCTGACTACGTTCATTGGAGTCAACAGGGGTGCATACGCGATGGATCAGATGCCTAATTTGGGACGCGAAAAAGAAATGTTGGACGTTTTGGGATTAGAATCCATGGATGATTTATTTTCCCATATACCTCCAGAAATACGACGAAATGAGCCATTACCTTTGCCAGATCCACAGTCAGAAGAAGAAATATGGGCAGATGCTACTAGATTATTGGGTGCCAATATAACTTTAGAAGACAGGCCGAGTTTTTTATCAGCCGGGCTTGTTAGAAATTTTGTCCCTACTGCTGTTGCAATGTTGGCAACTAGGGGAGAATTTCTTACTTCCTATACTCCATATCAGCCAGAAGTTAGTCAGGGTATGCTTCAGGCAATGTGGGAGTTTCAGACTATGGTAAGCGAATTAGTTGGATTGCCTGTTGCCAATGTTTCTATGTATGATGCTTCTACCGCGGCAGCAGAAGCAATTACTTGTGCCTTCAGAGTACATGACAGAAAATCTACTCAAAAAGGCGTCGTGTATGTGTCTGATTATGTTCCGCCTCACAGATTAGCCGTCATAAAAAACTATACCCAAGGTGGAGATATTGAAATTAAAATTTTAAAACATCTAGAGACTGGCCAAATTGATATTAATTCTGCAAAAGAAGCGGAAGGTTGCTGTGCAGTCTATGTTGAACAACCCAATTGCTTTGGAATGCTGGATGAGAATTTATTGAAAATAAAAAGTCTTATTGGCGTAGACACGGCATTAATTGTCGGAGTTGATTCAGTTTCTCTTGGTATAATTGAACCGCCTGGAGATTGGGGTGCAGATATTGTTGTTGGAGAAGGGCAAGCGTTTGGAATTGGGCCTACTGCGGGAGGGCCAATTTATGGGATATTTGCGTGTAGTGATAAATATATTCGGCAAATGCCAGGAAGAATTGTAGGATTAACCAAAGATATTGAAGAAAATAGGGCTTTTACTCTAACTCTCTCTACTAGGGAACAACACATAAGGAGACACAGAGCAACATCTAACATTTGTTCTAATGAAACATTAATTGCTCTAATGGGCGCAATACACATGTCATTATTAGGTCCAGAAGGATTAGAAAGATTAGCTCTCAGAGTTGCTGCCAATACCGAACTAACTAAAGATTCAATATCCTCAATTAAAGGTATTGAAATTGTTAATAATGAGGGATATCACTTCAGAGAATTCGTGATTAAATTACCTTTTCCTGCATCCAAAGCACTTTCTTATTTGGATGACTTTGGAGTAACAGCAGGATTTGATCTTGGTATATGGTGGAAAGAAATGGATCATTGCTTACTCATTGGTGTTGATGACAGAACCTCCAAATCAGATATAAAATCTCTATATGTGGGACTTTCAAAATTGATGGAGGTGACTAAATGAGTGATTTATTCTCCTTTAATGGCGCTAAGGGCGCAGGATGGTCTCAACCTTTACCTTTGATTGATAAGGAGGTATTAATTTCTTCCATTCCAGTTAAATTACGGCGTAAAAACCTTCCTAAATGGCCAAGGGCGAGTGAACCAGAAATAGTTAGACATTACACTTGGCTATCTAACCGTAATTTCGGAATTGATAATGGATTCTATCCTCTTGGATCTTGTACTATGAAACACAATCCTCGAGTTAATGAAAAAATTGTTCAATTGCCAGGGATGGACAAAATCCATCCACTCCAACCAGATCATCACGTCCAAGGACTATTGGCAATTTATTTTGAAATGCAAGAAATGCTTGCAGTATGCTCGGGAATGGATCAAGTTACCTTACAACCAGTTGCTGGAGCACAGGGAGAATTTACAGCAATAAGGTGCATACAAGAATATCATAGACAAAGGGGCCAAGGACATCGTTCAAAAGTCATAGTTCCAGACTCAGCACATGGAACTAATCCAGCATCTGCATCTATGTGTGGTTATGATATCATAGAAATTCCAAGTGGCGAAGATGGCCGCTTGGATATTGGTGCATTAAAATCTGCAGTCGGTGAAGATACTGCTGCAATGATGATAACAAATCCATCTACATTGGGTGTTTTTGAACATCAAATAGCCGAAGCTACAGAAATAGTACATTCAGCAGGAGGCCAGATGTACTATGATGGTGCCAATTTTAATGCAATTATTGGTAAAACAGACCCTGGAAGAATGGGTTTTGATGCGGTTCATTATAATTTACATAAAACTTTCAGCCAACCACATGGAGGGGGAGGGCCAGGGAGTGGCCCAATTGGGGTTAAGTCACATTTATCTCAATTTTTACCAACTCCGATAGCAGGGCGCAGAGAAAAAATAGAATCAGACCCAATAGGAGTTGACGACGGATATTGGTATTTTTGGGAAGATGTTGGAGAAAATAGTATTGGGAAGGTCCAGCAATGGAATGGCAATGCAGGAGCAGTAGTTAGATCTTGGGCTTTCTATAGGAGATACGGGAAAGAATTGGAAAAAATGAGTGAACACGCAGTTTTGAATGCCAATTATTTACGGCATAAGATCATGAATCCAGATCCTGAAATTGCAGAAAAAATTCATGTCATGCCACTTAATGGAGCTCCAGCAGATCTCGTGATGCATGAATTTACATTGTCATTATCTCCTTTGAAAGAACTCCATGGGGTTACAGGTAAAGATGTAGCAAAGAGATTGTTAGATTATGGAGTGATGGCACCTACTCTATATTTTCCAATGATAGTCCCAGAATGCCTGATGATTGAGCCAACAGAAACAGAATCCAAAGAAGTATTAGATAAATTCGCATCAGATTTCCATAAGATACTTTCTGAAGATCCGGACATAATAACATCTGCACCCCATACGACTGATGTGAAACGTGTTGACGAAGTATGGGCGGCTAGAAATTTAATCTTGAAACATCCTGGTAATAATTCTAACTGATAATATCCAAAGAATCGAATAATGAGCCCCTTCACGACAGCCTATGGATGCTGTCTTAGATAATCACTGGCTCCTTGGAAATCCTGATTGGTGGAATCTCAAAGAGGAACTTCCTCCAGATATCAGGAATGGCGAATTAACTCCCAATAGTAATTGGATAACATCAACCCCTAGGTTGGGTAATTATGGATGGATGCGTCAAAGAATGAAGCCATTGGCTTATAAATTACTATTTCCATTGGCTTGGGCGCCCTTTTTCCTAATTTTAACTATAATCCCATTAGTGTTTTCCGGCGAAACACCCAATGATCAATTAATTTCCTTCATATTCTTTTCAATTTCTTGGATTTTAGTTATATATCCCTTGTTTAACTCTCGTGAACTACAACTATCACATATTAACTCAATTTATAAATTACCTATAGATTGGAATTTACTTTTTATTGGCATAGCTATTTTCCCAATACACATATTAGTAGATCCCAGATTTGGTTGGATTTCTTATTTCTTCTTATGTGCTGCAATGTTTCGAACAATTAGGTTAATTCAGAATATGATGCTAATCCCTCCATCTCGATTTGTATTGCCGATAGAGATTAAAAATTGGAATAGTGGAGATTTGAATAATTCTTGGTCTATTAAATCAAATAAATGGAATATTGGGCCAATCGCACATTACAAATGTTTGGATGGGTACCTTACTTTATCTGGTATACGTAGGAGTAAAGTTAATTTTCTTTCTATTACGTTTGTACATAAATCAGGATTCATTCAAGATCCATTTTTCAAAAGAGAAAAAGAAGACTTAATGTTGATAAATATGTTACAAAAACCTCCATTAATTATAGGTAATTTGTGGCCGAAAAAGTTTCTTATTAATTCTGAAGAAGAATGATATTTAATATCAATTAAACGGTAAGCATTTGTACCTCTATCCTTTCGTAGTGTCATGGATGTATGTATAATACTTGGTTCCAAGTCTGATATGCCTGTTTGCGACAAATGTACTTCGATCTTATCGATTTTAAATATTGATCATTCTGTACATATTGCTTCTGCACATAGGACTCCAAAACATCTTGAATCCGTAGTTGAAAATGCAATATCTAATGATGCTAAAGTATTTATTGGGATGGCGGGAATGGCTGCTGCTTTACCTGGAGTAATAGCTTCAATGACAAGCTTACCCGTAATTGGAGTTCCAGTTGGGGGCGCGGTTCCTTATGACAGCTTACTATCGATTGTTCAAATGCCGCCAGGGATGCCTGTGGCAACCGTAGGAGTTGATAGGGGAGATAATGCAGCGATTTTAGCAGGGCAAATGTTAGCACTTTTTGATGATAATATTGCTAATCAAATTAATCAATATCGTGCCAATCGTGCTAGTCAAGTATTATCAGATGATGCAGCTTTAAGGGAATGATTTTCTTGAAAATTGAAATCCTTATTGAAGAAGCTATAGATGCACTTAAGTCAAATATTGATGATACGGCAATAATTGCATGTTCTGGAGGTATTGATAGTAGCGTAGCCGCAGTATTGGCTCACAAAGCCATAGGTAGTATGTTGCATTGCGTTTATGTCGATACTGGATTTATGAGGAAAGAAGAATCCAATGAAGTCAAAGAAATGTTTGCTAGTATGGGAATAAATCTCAAAGTTGTAAATGCATCAAAACAATTTTTTTCCAAATTAGAGAATGTTACTGATCCTGAAGAAAAAAGGAAAGTAATTGGGGAACAATTTATCCGCGTTTTCGAAGATGAACAAAGAATCTGCGGAGCAAAATATCTTGTTCAGGGCACCATTGCTCCAGATTGGATTGAATCAGGTGGAGGGGAAAGAGATGTAATAAAATCTCACCATAACGTTGGAGGATTACCAGATGATGTAAATTTAATTATTGTCGAGCCATTAAGGGAATTTTATAAAGACGAGGTTAGAAAGATTGCGAGAGAACTATCTATAGAATCTAGTGAAAGACAACCATTCCCTGGGCCGGGATTGGCAGTCAGAGTGTTAGGGGATCTAACTCCTGAAAGAGTTGAAGCATGCCGCGAAGCTTGCTTTATAGTTGAAAAGAATCTAGAAAAAGCAGCTTCTTCGGGTAGATGTGAATTGCCTTGGCAATATTTTGCTGCCCTTCTCCCAGTCCGAAGCGTGGGCGTACATGGGGATGTTAGAGTATATGGAGAGACTGTTGTAGTAAGGGCCGTATCTAGTTTAGATGGTATGAGTGCCAGGTATTCAACAATACCTCATGACGTTTTGACTGAAATTAGTACTGAAATTACTAACAAGTTGAAAGGGCAAGTTAACAGAGTAGTTTATGATATAACTCACAAGCCTCCTGGTACAATTGAGTGGGAATGATTCCGATTCATTCATGAATGTATTAGCAAGCGCAAGGTCAGGCCGACATAGCTTAGTTGGTGGAGCGGTGGACTGTTAATCCACAGGTCGCAGGTTCGAGTCCTGCTGTCGGCGCCACTATAAACACCCATTTAAGATGTAATCTAATGTTTTTATTTTATTTTTTAAAATATTATTTTTTAATAAATGGTATTATGTGGCCGCAATTATCGCAAATGTATCCTATGAATGATTGATTATTTTTACTAATTCCTAAAAAATTTGCAATTGTACCATTCAAGTTAGCAGTTTGAGAACTAAAGGAGTCGGTCATACATATTGGACATTCAAGTTTTTTTTCTTTAATGATTCGCTGTTTAGATTCTGATGCCATGTATTTAAGCCAGAGACTTCAGGTTTTGAAGTTTAATGATAGTCAATATCATTTACCGAGTTTCAATGGAATGCCATGGGAAGAGAAAATGCCATATCAAAAATAATGGATGCCATTTGTGATTCTGGAAGGCATTATCGCGACAGTATCCCCATGATAGCAAGCGAGAATATCCTCAGTCCATTGGTTAGGGAGGCTTGTAATTCTGACTTGCATGGAAGATATGCAGAAGGACTTCCCGGGAAACGATACTATCAGGGTTGTGAAGATTTTGACACTATAGAAAGTATTGGAATTGAAACTGCTAAGAGAGTTTTTAATTGTAATTTTGCTAATATACAGTCAACTTCTGGTACTAATTCTAATTTAGGGGCACTCAAAGCATTGTCAAAACCAGGGCAGGCAATAATGGCAGTATCAACAGCTGATGGAGGGCATATCTCACATGCACAAATGGGTGCTGTAGGGATGCGAGGACTCAATCTTACTACTTATCCTTGGGATGAAGATAGGATGGAGCCAGACATTGATCAATCAATCAATCTAATTAGGGAAACTAAACCAAATTTGGCATTATTTGGCCAATCAGTTTTTCTATTCCCTACTCCCTTACAAGAACTCTCTGATGCTGCTCACGAAGTCAATGCAAAAGTTATGTATGACGGGGCACATGTATTGGGCCTGATTGCAGGAAATCAATTTCAAGATCCTTTGAATGAAGGGGCTGATGTTATGACTGGTAGTAGTCACAAAACTTTTCCAGGTCCTCAAGGTGGTTTTTTATTATCAGATTCAGAAGATATAAAATTCCAGAAAAAACTGAATAATGGAATTTTTCCTGGAGTTTGCTCATCATATCATCTTCATCATGTGGCTGGAAAAACTGTGGCCTTATCCGAATTTGAAGAATTTGGAGAACAATATGCAATAGACATAATCTCGAATGCTAAGGCTTTGGCCGAATCACTAGCCGAAGAAGGATTCGATGTCATTGCAGAGGATAGAGGGTATACTGCTAGCCATCAGGTTTTGACTCGTCATGGGCAAATTGATTCAGGCGCAGGAAGGGATGCAGCGGCACTACTGGAAAAATCGGGAATTATAACAAACATGAATATGCTACCTGGTGATACAAAGGCTATGTCACCTAGTGGATTAAGGTTGGGAACTCCTGAAATTACTAGATTGGGGATGTCCAATGATGATATGAAAGATATCGCTAAATTTTATTCTAGGGCGTTGATAAAGAAAGATGACCCCAAACTTATAAAAAACGATATTAAGGAGTTCAAATCTAATTTTCAAACTGTAAAATACTGCTTTCATCCAGATTTAGCATATCCGGGTTTATAATAAAATAATTAGATATTCTTTTATTATACGCTTTGCTAGGTTTACTTATGGTTACGACTTATCGGCCAACCTTACTGATTGTAACTATGATGCTAACTTCTGGATGTGCGGGACTTACAAACCAAGATAATACACCAGATATAGATCAAATTGATTGTAATATTAATCCAAATCATAATGATTGTTTTAAAGTGGAGATTATTGAGGGCGATTGCAATAGTAAAGAAGTATTTACGGGAACTTATTGTAGGATAATGGTTAGGCCGCAGAACTTAAATTACGGTGAAAAATCTATTTTACTTATAGTTGGACAAGAAATGCAGAATTTAACTCCAAGCTTCTTAGGAGACGGGCCAGAAACTTGGCAAATAAATCCTCCATTACCAGATGGATTTGCTTTAGATTCAAATTCAGGAGTAATTTCGGGGATTCCAATAAATTCTAAAGAATTATCTAGATATACTATTATTGCAAGAAACAATGCTGGTTTTTCCACAACAACTTTGGATATTGTAGTCTCTGCAGTATCTCCCAAATCAATAAGTTATGAGGATGAAGTCCTATATTGCGTTATTGATATTGAATGTTATTTTAATAAACCAATTATTCAAGGAGGTATTCCAGATAAATTGGCAATATCTCCCGATCTACCTAACGGGATTACTTTTTATGAAAATGGTTCAATTGGTGGCGTTTTAGGAATTGAAATAGATGCTAATTATACAGTTACTGCAACAAATAATGGGGGATTAGTATTTACTGAATTTAGGTTAATTTCTATTCCTCAAATTCCATCAGAACTCAATTTTATTAATAAGAATTTTACATGGATAAAATATGATTTCGTTAAAATCACCCCATTAATAAATGGAAGTAATATCAATGCTTGGTCAATTGAGCCACTATTGCCCCAAGGATTAAGATTCATCGAATCTGATGGTTCAATTGAAGGAAAGCCAATTTATATTCAAGATTTTAATACATATAGGATTACGGCTTCAAATTCACAGGGTACAATTTTTACTGATATTAATATAAAAATTCTTGATTTACCAGTAGTTGAACTGGCATATGATGTTTTAAAATTAGACTTAATAATTGGTGATAATATTAGTTTTTTCAATCCCAAATGGGAAGGAGGTAATCCTGTTTATTGGGAAATTAGTCCAGAATTTCCAGAAGAATTATTTTTTAATTATGAGACTGGAATTATGTCTGGAATCGCACTTCAAGAGCAAGATTGGATTATTTATACAATTTGGGCTAATAATTCTGGAGGATCAGACTCTACAATAATTTCTATTAGAGTATTAAATCAGCAACCAAGTAACATATCTTGGCCACAAGAGGAATACATCTTAGAATCAAATAAATCCATTAATATATCTCCCTTAAATTTTGGCCCCGATATAGAAAGTTGGGATGTAGTGCCAAATTTGCCAAGTGGTTTGTACCTTTCACAAAATGGAACTATTGAAGGTACTCCAAATGAAAGAACAAACTGGGATGAATACACCGTTTGGTCAAATAATACGGGAGGATCTTTTTCTTCAAAAATATGGATAGTTGTTCATGATCTGGCTGCTGATCAATTCGATTTATTAAATGGAATGAGTGCTACGGATTGGGGAGGTTGGCCATCTCCAATCTTACCTATAGGAAAATGGGCTTTCCCAATTGGTTTCACTGAAGGGGGATATACTTCAGATATTCCTGTGATATCTGGGAGCCATGTGGGAAAAGGAAAAATGATTGGATTTGGTCATGAAGGATGGGTTACTGGGGGGGGTGCTCAAGAAACAGCCTTTTCCCTACGTGCAGTAAATTGGGTTTGTGGAAAAGATGCCAATGTGGGGATCTCTTATGGAACCGGTTTCGAATCTTTTCAAGATGAACTAGAGTCAGATGGCCATACTGTGACTATAGGGGTAACTCCTGATGATTTATCTAACATAGATTGTTTATTGGATGAATTTTGGAATGGACATAGTAACTCCGATAACAACAATATTACTGAATTTTTATTGTCTGGAGGAGGCCTAATAATGGGCGGTCATGCGTGGTATTGGTCTTATTCTAATTCAGATTTATCGCATAATTATCCTGGTAATAAAATAGCAAAAACTACGGGGTTATTTGTTTCTAATGATTGGGGTTATGATACTGTTAATTTAGAAAATATTCCTCATTTATTATCTCGCCCTTATGCGGCAATTGAAGCAATTACGTCTGATCGTTTAGATGGTGAAAAATTATCTGAATCTGATGCAATTATTGTTGATGATACACTTTCTATTTGCACGGAAGTAATTTCTTTAGATTTCCATAGTTTTTGGTTTCAATTACGTGAAACTGTGAACTTAACCGGTTGGACAGTAATTGAATATGGGACATTATGGCAAGATGTCGGATATAATATGGGGGAAGATCCAATTGCAGATGTCTTACTTAGAGTTGAGGAAGCTTTGACTCAAAAACTTCCTGCCAATGAATTAACTTCTCATCCTAGCCATGTGGAATTCCCAGGGGAGATACCTGGGAATACTACTAGAGTTTCTAAGTTAGTGAATGTTGATGGAAATCAAAGTGGCCTACCCAGCGAGTTTGGTTATTCTGGAGCACGTTCTATTCTCAGAATGTCTACTGGATTATATGCCGCACCGGGCGACGTCATAGATATCACAATTAATCAATCTCTGACTAATCAAGGAGTTTGGGTAATAATTGGAACTCATTCTGATAATCTATGGAGCAAAGATCAATTACATAGATTTCCAAATATCGTTAGATATTGGGATATTAATGAGCCTATTATTGAAGTTGGTAATTCATTTGGTGGACCAATCTATGTTGGAATAAATGCAGGTTCAATATTGGGGAATTTTGATATATTAATTTCTAATGCAATCAATGCTCCACATTATATAAATAAAGAAACTAATCTAACTGATTGGATTGAAAATATTCGAAACTTTCCGGCCCCTTGGGCTGAAATTGGAAGCGATCTGTTTATTTTATCGGTACCTAGTTTCGAAATAAGGAATTTAAATAATCCCGAAGAATTGATGGATTGGTGGGATCAAGCAATCGGAATGGAACATTCTTTGTATGGATTCACTCCATGGCCAAGAATCGAAAGAGCAGTATTCGATGTACAAATTTCTGCAGGTTGGATGCATTCAGGCTATCCATTTATGGCCCATGATTTGAGCGTTCCCGATGTTTTGAATTTATCTCATATGAGTGAAGAAGGCGACTGGGGAATGTTCCATGAACTTGGCCATAATCATCAATGGATGCCTTCAACATTACCTGGTAATACCGAAACTAGTTGTAACTTTGCAAGTGTTTACTTGATGGAAGATTTAGTTGGAGTGTCGGGCCATGATGCTGTAGATCCTCAGCAAAGAGAATCAAGAATTAGTTCATATTTTGATGGTGGTTCTAATATTTCTAATTGGTCGGTTTGGACTGCCCTAGATACATTCTTAATAATTAAAGAAGAATGGGGCTGGGCCCCACTTACTAATGCATTATCAGTTTATTATGATATGCCTGCAAATGAAGTTCCATCTGGAGATATTGAAGAATTTAATGCTTGGACTATGCATATTTCTAATGCTACTGGATATAATTTGGCACCATATCATGAGGCGTGGGGCTTCCCACTAAATCAAGATACATTCGAAGAGTTATCTCATCTACCTGTTTGGGTAGATGACCCACTAAGAGGAGAATATTTCTCATATCCGGCAATTATTAGATTAATTACTACTAGTAATGTATCTTCAGACTCAGTTGATATAAATTGGCAAACTTATGATAATGGTACTGATATAATCTTAAAAATTTATTATGGTACTTCTGACTCCGGAGCTCAAATATCCGGTTGGCCTAATAGCGTTAATGTAGGAGCTACAACTGTAGGTAATGAATCATATAATTTAGATGACCTATCATGTTGCGGAACTCAATATTATGCTAGAATTTTAACCTCTAATGAAGGCGGCACTACTTGGTCCGAACCAATAAGTTGGTCGACAGAAAATACAAATAACTAACTTATTTTTTTTAAAATATATTCAAATGATAAGTTTGGTATGTTATTTTGATGCCAATTTGCTAGTGGTATCCAAATCAATGTATGTGCTATAGTTATTGAAAAAGCAGTAAAAATATCAAATCTTGGTTTTTCATCCATGATGATGGCAGCCACGCCAAGAACAAAAAAATGTAATACATAAATCGTCAATGTAATTTTCCCTACTGGCTCCAAATATGACAATTTAGGATATCTTGAATTCTCTCCTGACGCCTCATCACCTTCTAATATTCTCATTAATAATATCACCATCGTACCTGAAACAAATAGAAATGAAGTGCTAGCAGGGAAAAATGTCAAAATTGCATTTCCTGAAGTCAATGCCCATGATTTCTTATCTATAATTGAAATTAAAATTGTAACTACTGTGATCAACAATCCAATCTTAATTATATTATCTTTAGCCTTTGAGTATTTATCTAAGTCATGAATCAAAGTGCCTAGCAATATATATCCTAACCACGGAACTAATGGATATGTTCCATTCAATAGTAATCTTTCTAACCATTCATAAATTCCTTGAGAATTTACTCTATAATTCCATGACCAATCTAATCCAGAATATTCTCCAATAAATAAAGGCAAGAATATCATTGTAATCATTATAAAATTTCTAATCTTAAATGATATCATTAAGATTAGTGGAATTAACAAAGATGAAACTGCTAGTAAAGTGAGAACGCCTGGAGTATGCCAATAAAATCGCCCACCCCTATCTATATTTAGCGATATATTTACCAATATTTGGCAAGCAAATAACAAGAAAAATCTTGACAAAATCCATTTAGACCATTTTATATTTTCAGATTTAATTTTATTCAATCCACTTCTATATATCCCCCATCCTGATAGAGTGACAAACATCGGAGCTGCCATGCCTCCAAATGCGGCTGCTATGAATGCTGCCGGATGATCAACACTAATTCCTTTGGGGGGTAAGATTGCTGCAGTATGGACTTCTACCATGCATAAGACGGCAATTGCCTTCATTTGATCTATATAGCCAAGTCTACGACTCATGTGGTGGGCGTATAGGTACTTCGGTTCAACTTTATGATACTGAAATATAATGTTGCAACCTATTCATCTTCCATTCTAGACAACTTAACTGCACCAAATAATACTAAAGAAAAACCTCCAATATACATAGCAGCAGAAACATATGAAATTACTTTCAATGGTTCTAATTCCATATCACCACTTCCTCCTAGATCTGTCCAAAAGAACGGGCCAGTATGGTCCAATACTTTACCCTTGAATATTTTAGCATCATCATCTGATATTTCACTAAATGTATGAATTTCAAAAACTGTTTGCATGTATTCAGCATTAAAGTCTGGATCAATGTTTCCGGGTCCTCTGTAATCAAACAAAAATGATGATGTTGATTTTCCATACATTGCAACATTAGTAATTGGCTCCACCTTTATGTCTACTTCAGATTTGAAATATACGGGCAATGCCCCTGGTATTGCATCAACATAAGTTCCACTTCCGATGAGCTTGCCTTGAATTTGATTTTCAGCCGGATCAAGACTAATGCTATGCTCAACCATTGGAATATCTTTGTAAGTTACTTTATCTCCAACTTCGCTGGTAGCGATAGCATATCCTACTAGATTTACGTTTACCGGATTTTCAGCATCAGCTATTCCTCCAATGGTACCTGCCCAAACAGTATTCGTATTACCAACACTTTCAGACAATAATCCATAAGTTGCAGCCTCATTGTGAGGGGCCCTCCAAGGCAAGTGCTCTGTCATGCCATAAGTCTCATTTGCTTCACATGGGACATCATATTCTGCATTGCCATCACTATCTAATTTGAAATCACAAAGTCCATCTCCATCCGAATTAATATATCCTCTTAGTAATCCATGTTCCATATTATCTGCATTATTTGCTCCTGTGCCAGTACTTATCTGATAAACTGTATAATCTCCGGTTGATAACCCATCAGATCCAAAATATGTTTCATTTGTTTCTAATGTTACCCAGCTAAATCTACCAAGTCCTGCTAAAACTGCATCATCCCATCCATACAACCAATTATTCATAGGTTGAGTCGTGTAAGGCGAAGCACCATATTGGAAATTAAGTAATGCAGGAACAACAGCAGGGAACATAAAATCCATTACCCAACTTCTTAGTGCTGCTGCCTCTTCTAATGATATTCCATATATTGATGCGACATATGCATCATCCCAGACAACTTGTTCCCCTCCGGACATCGGCACAGAATTAGTCATAGGTAGTGAAAATCCACTTAGTTCCCCATACATAAATGCTGTAGCAAAATTTCCTGTTAATGCATAGGCGCCAGTATATAATATTCCATTTGCTTTTTCTGATGAAAGATCAATCGTTCCTTCAAAAGCAGCTCTATTCAATCCTATGGATAAATATCCATTGTTTATTGGTTCATTTCCTCCAAATGATTCTAACCACCATTCATTTCCATTTAATGTACCGCTGCTCCCAGTTAATATCATTGAAAATTCACTAGGAGTTCCAATCAAAGGATTATCATACGCTAACCATCTACCTGCATAGTCTACAAGGTCAAGCAAATCAGCTAAACCTACTTTATACTCAACCATTGCATCAAATGGGCTTCCAGAAGCACCCAAAAGGAATAATGCAACTCCATTTAGTGGAATGCCAAAGAAATCTGTTTCTGTAAGAAGTCCAGCTGCATTACCTGTACCCTCATTAATTCCAAATAATATGTACTCTAAAGCATCAGGATTGTTTATCAAAACTCCTTTGTTATTTCCTAGTGTCGATTCGGTCACTGCCTCCAATCTTTCTTTAAGATCTTCAACTTCTGTTAGGTTGGCCCCTCCTCCATGATTGCTAAATGCCGTAGCTGCTAAAGAATAAACTGACCAATCTATGTGAGTCAATTCAGGTTCAGAAACATCCGAATATCCATATAATGCCGAACGAACAGCGGTTGTTGAAGTACTTGGTGCTCCCATTCCAGCCACTAACATAGGGCCAATTTCACAAGTTAAAGCGATACATATTCCAGTATCTGAAACCGCACCATCCATGATCATATCAATCGACGAGGTGAAATTAGGACTCATTACTCCTGCCGAGGTTGAATTATTCCAACTTGAATATGCATCATCTAGGACAGATAATCCTCCATCATTATCTACATTATTTGAAATCTCATTTGAAGCCCAAATACTTGGTGCTTTATTTTGTAATTCGAAACTAATCATATTATTTGCAAATCCGGCCTTTGCAAATATTCCTCCATAGTCAATTCCTGTGGCAAGCCCAGCAATAAGTTGAGTATTATATAAAATATTTACTTGGGTAATATCCGTGGTACCATTTAGAGATTGATGTTCAACACCACTCTCATCAGTCCATGAACAAGTTGAACACCAGTCAAACGAATCATATTCTGAGTATGTTATTGTGCCAGCACTTTCATCAAATTCCAAAATTTCTTTCGTTGTTGTTACAGTATATATGAATGGCCCCATTTTCTCAAGTTCTGGGATGTCACCAGATTCTAATTCTTCGACATTAGTAATACTATTTGCAAAATATGTTCTTTCACTTGTCGATATTAGCCAGTCCGGATCTTCCCAGTCTGATAATTCATCTCTCCCATCTTTAAGGGTATCTCCAACTCCGGAAATTACGCCATCTGTTGCCATTCCTGATATCACTGTCAAATTGATCATTGGAAGTAGAAGTCCAATGACTACACATCCAATCGCTATATTTTTTACACTTAATTGTTCATTCATTTCTTTGCACCTTACGAACCTTCGGGTTTGTTTTCATGCATAAATATTACAGTGGTTTCATAGCAAATTGAGCAATAATGGCGTATGGATTTAAATTAATCAAATGATAAAGTTCATGACATTCAGTATAGGGCGAGTGCATAGGACCCGTAGCTCAGTTGGTTAGAGCGCTCGGCTCATAACCGAGTGGCCATCGGTTCAAATCCGGTCGGGTCCACCAAAAATATCTACAAAAATAACAGATTTTTGTACATATCATAAGAAGTATAAAATAAGGTTCGTCTAGAGCCAAAGGGTGATGAGTTCTTCTTTTAGGACAGCCGTGATGCTAATTAGCGTTTATTTTCTAAGTACATTATCTGGTGTTGCTATGGTGCAAGCCCAAACTTCTCCGGAAATTTCATTGGACTGTCAACAACCGCAAGCAATTGACGTATTCCCAGGATCTACTAGGACTACTATTGTTTATTGCGCACTTTCAAATCCTACTGCAGTTTCTGAAACAGTTAGATTGACTTATGCTGGTGGTATTTTAGGAGTTGCAGGGCCTGGCTCAAAATCAGTCTCTGGAGGGGGCACTGCAAGCTTTGAAGTTGCACTAAGGGCAGAATTACGTGCACCTGAGGGGCAACAAGTTGTTACAATAACTGCAGAAGTAATTACTTGGGGAGGAGGCCCAGTTGCAGGAATTTCAGAACCTGTAGAAAGTAAAGTTCTAGCTGTATATAAGCAATTTAGCAGGCTAAGAGTTGGAGCAGAATTAGCTTTCTTACAATTAAGGCCTAAAGTCGATTATATGTTACAATTTGACGTATATAATGACGGTAATGCTAGAGATAAATTTAATGTCGAAGTTCAAAATTATGAGGAATTAAATGATGCAGGATTCCAATTAAGTATTCCACTATTAACTGATGAAATTGACTCATTAGCTCCCCCAACTAAATTTAGGGTACAAATGAGGACTCCCAAGAACCAGGGTTGGACTGATCAATATTATAATCTTCAGTTTAAGGCCACTTCGGAATTCTCTGTCAGAACTGAAGGTATACCGAATTATCAAATACAAAGTATGACTATTTATATCAGGGGGATATATCTTCCAGGGTTTGAATTAACTGGTACTATGATGATTACTGCACTAGCGGCAGTTGCATTGGCTGGTAGAAATAATACCAATAATAGGGAAGAAGAAATGGATTATTCTGAATTACAGCCTTTGGATTCCCGGCTTTTCTGATTGTACTAAATATTGGTCACCGTTTGAAGATATTTATCAACGGGTTGATAACCTAGTCTGAATGTGAGTTTACCTGTGAGGCATATTAAATGAGTGATGGAGGACTTCTTAAGAAAGCGTTAGAGCAACAAGCATTACATGAGGCTAATGGTGACATTGAAGTTATTCCCGATGCAGTAGTTCCCAAACAAGTAAACATTAATTTGAGCAAAAAGAATATACCAGTTAAAAAAATATTATCAACACTTGCAATTGGCGGTTTACTACCAATTATTGTGATTATGTGGTTTGGAATATATATAATACCAGATTTAATACCTATAACTATAGTTACGCCAATAGTGACTTTGGCTTCTTTAGTCGGAGTTTGGCTTTATCTTGACATTGGTTTACCTGTGAATTTAAGAGGTCAAGGAATTGCTACTGCGCCGGCTTTGGTCGTTGCCGCATCTTATCTATCGATGCTACTGATCCCAATTATGCTAGGAGTTTTGCTAGTGGGAGATATGTCAATAGGAGAAGTAAAGTTGTCCGATGATGGTACTGAATTTGAGGTTAAAATTCGACAAAATGGAGGATCTTCCTCATCCATAGATGCTTATGTTGAGGTTGGCGATTGGAATCAGATTATGCAATTAAGAATTGATGAAAGTGATGGATTAGGAGATTATGGTAAATTAACAATATCTATTTCCGATTTCTACACCGTCAATGCCCTACCATCTTCTGATTACATTTTGAAAATTACAGTAGATGGTAATACTATGCTTACCACATTAGATGGTAATGACCTATCTAGGACCATTGATGATGTTCATTCTTCAGTCTCTGCAATTTTAAGTGATAGTGATGATGATTGCAGTTCAACTAATGATTGTGTAATAGGTGTGTCTCTTACTGCATGGGCAGGATTGTCCTCAAATGATCTTCCAGGGAGCCTCTCAATGGCCGATTATAATCTTACAGCAACTTTGTATTATGAAGATGGAAATTTAGTAATAGATTACCCTGATGTGTCTGTGGAAAAAGCAATTGCTACGTGGGACTCTAACTCTGAGAGTTATGGATCAGGGCAATATGATATGGGTGATGTTGGCGCTGAGTTACCTCTAGAAGGATCAATTGTTGAACCTGGTTTAGGCGGTTTCAAATATATTCCTAAAGATCAATGGGAAGAAACTGATTTTGGCTGTTATTATTTTGTAGTAACAGTAACTCAATCGGAACCCTGGTCTGGCGTAAATCAAGAAATTTCTCATACTTCTCATTATATCTATGCTGAGGAAGAAATCCAAAATGGTCCTAATGGTACAGGTGGCGGTTCTCAAGAGACATGGACAGCTGCAGATAGTTGCAATTAATCCCATGTAGAAAGAAATTTTTTCATCCTTTCACTTGTTGGATTCTCAATTATTTCGGGCCCACCAACTTCTTCTATAATTCCTTGATCCATGTATATTATTCTGTCTGCCACATCTCTTGCAAACCCAATTTCATGTGTCACAATTATCATCGTCATGCCCTCATCTGCCAACGTTCGAATATTTTCTAATACTGATCCTATTAATTCTGGATCAAGGGCACTTGTAGGTTCATCAAATAATAATATTTCAGGCTTCATGGCCAAAGCTCTTGCAATCGCAACAC
Organism: Candidatus Thalassarchaeaceae archaeon; assembly: GCA_023700245.1. Lineage (GTDB taxonomy): Archaea > Thermoplasmatota > Poseidoniia > Poseidoniales > Thalassarchaeaceae > MGIIb-O3. Next base: position 1,103 of record JAJPRE010000020.1, on the reverse strand, counting down.
GTTGTTTTTGACCCCCAGATAGATTTCCTGGATATGCATCTTTTCTATCTAACATATCTACTCTTTCTAGTACTTTGAGAGCAAGATTCTCAGCATCTTCCTTACTCATTCCTCTTACGTGTATTAATCCAAGAGTAATATTTTGGAGTACTTTCAAATGTGCAAATAACTCAAATGATTGAAATACCATACCTATTCTTGAACGAACCTCATTAATATCTACTACAGGAGTGTTAATGCGGTCCCCATTTAATTTAATTATTCCTTCAGTTGGTTCAATTAATCTATTTATACACCTTAATACAGTAGATTTACCACTTCCAGAAGATCCAATTATTGCTACCGATTCTCCTTCATTTACATTAAATGAAATTCCTTTTACGGCATGTACTCCTCCTGGATATATTTTATGTAAGTCTTCAATACTTAATACTTCATTACTCATAAAATCACCTAAATTATTCCTAAACCAGGAATTCTGGTTTTATTCTCAATCCGTCTAAGTGCCAATGCCAATGCCCAAGTTACAACGAAATATGAAATCATAACCATCCCCCAAGTCCATGTAATTTGAAATGTTATGGCATTAATTAACTTCCCTTGCCTTGTTAATTCTGTATAACCTATTACCATTGCTAATGATGAATTTAAGACTAAATTAACCATTTCATTTCCAAGTGGAGGTATGCAAATTCTTATTGATTGAGGCAATATGATTAATCTCATCGTTTGTATATATGTCAGGCCGATGCTTCTACCTGCTTCCATTTGTCCGGATGGTATCGCAGCGATTGCACCTCTCAGAGTTTCACACTGGTATGCTCCAGAATTCATTGCCAATGCGCAAATGGCACTCAAGTATATCCTGTCGCTAAACATGTCTGCTAAATATGGAATTCCATCAAATACTCCATCACTAGCTTGTTGAATTCGCATACCAATCTCTATGCCAAAATGTAGAAATAGAAATTGAACAACTAATGGCGTATTCCGAAACATATCTGTGTACAAAGTAGCAATTGAATTCAGAGGCCTCAATTCCCATGGCTTTATTCTTATTTTTTTATCTTTATAATATGAAATTTTAATATCGGAATATTTTC
>JAJPRE010000040.1 GCA_023700245.1 Candidatus Thalassarchaeaceae archaeon | reverse complement strand
GACAACTACCAATCTTATCACGGATATTGTATGTCAGAGAACTTATTGTATTTTGGAGAGCTGTGACTGTAGCAGTGAGTTGATTGATTTGATCTTGCTTAACTATAATTACATCATTTAACTCTGCAATTTGAGTATTCGTATCATTAATTAGTGAAGTTAAATTATTGATATGATTCTCCAAAAGCAAGATTGTTTGTTGATTTTCACTATTGTTCAGTAAGTTCATTGCTTCGGATAAGGCAAATGTCAGATTATTCTTATGCCATTCCACTATTACAAGCCGACCTGATATGTTTTCAAAATTTTCATTTGTTTCATCTAATAATAACTGAGCTTCACTAAGAGTTTGTTGAAGATCAATGTTATCGTCTCTAAGAATATCTGCTTCTACAGTTTTATTAGTCAATTCAGTTTCAAGTTCAGAAATCCTATCTTCATTTTCAGAACTTGAGTCACTGCCTGCACATCCTGCCAATAAAGAGGTCAAGAAGATAAGAGTTAGTAGAACTGCAATATTTTTCATACTTGTCCTAGAACTCTGAACTAAATAAGTAGTTCTACGTTTTCATTGTAAACATATATTAACAAATGCGGGGAATGATTCATTATTATTATCAAATACAGACGTTTGAAACTATGTAGAGATATGCGGTGATATAATATTGGAAATAATTTTTATTATTATTATAGTGTAATCATGGAACTGACTGGAACAGATTATGATACATCTATGGGAATTCTGTATCTTATAGAAGGAATTTGCATGATTTTAGGATGGAAAAACGTCACAAAACTCGGCAAAGGCGCATATTTGGATAAAGATGGTGATGAGAGGTAATGTTTCTGATGAAGAGGAGGAGTTGCTCACGGATGAAGAAAATTGATGTAATTTATCTTAATTCAGTAATAGTGAACTTGATGGATAGAAGCAACATTATTAATAAAATAACTTTAGATTAGTTATCATGAAGTCTAGTCAACAGGATATTCGTCTGACTACTTCAGTTTTGATTGGTGTGCTCATTATTGTTAGCTTAGTAGTTATTTCAGTAGGTGTTAACTCAGTTGATATCAATGGGTACTCATCGATAGTTTGCTGTGCTCTAATCGCTTTCGGAATTCAGTTTCTGGCATGGATACCTGCTTCTTTAAAACAAACAGAAAAATTCTATGACATCACTGGTGGTTTGACCTATCTAGCAGTGGTCGCCTTCAGTCTATGGGCTGGGGCACAGACAGAATCCCCGAGTCAAAGAGAATTAATCATTAGTATTCTTGTTGCAATCTGGGCTTTACGTCTCTCAAGTTTCCTATTTCTTCGGATCCATCGTGCAGGAAAAGATGGGCGCTTTGATGATTTGAAAACATCCCCCATTAGGTTCCTAGTTCCATGGGCTCTGCAGGGACTTTGGGTATTTCTTACTGTAAACGTAGTAATAGTAATCAATAGTCAATCAGGTCAAGCACCTCCACTAGGTATTTGGGATGTTATTGGATTAACAGTTTGGTTTCTTGGATTCTTTATTGAGGTTATTGCCGACTACCAGAAAACATCATTTAATGGCAAACTCGAAAATCAGGGAAGGTGGATTGACAGTGGCCTATGGTCACTCTCCCGCCACCCTAACTATCTAGGAGAGATTCTAATTTGGTCTGGAATTGCCTGCTTTGGAGTCTCATGTTTCACTGGATTCGAGATGTTGGCTTGGATATCTCCCATATTTGTATACTTCCTTCTCACGAAAATTAGCGGGGTCCCTATACTCGATAAGCGATCTCTGGAAAAGTGGGAGAGTAATCCTGAGTTCATGCAATATAGAGCAAATACTCCAGCACTATTCCCACGCATTAGATTCTCAAAAAAATAAAAATATTTGATTATCACTATTTTTTATTTTTCAATGGGACAATAATTCCAGATGGTTTAAGTCGATTCGCCTCAAATGAATTTATTTTTCCATCACCCGGATAACCTAGGCATATTCCACAAAGTAATGAGTAATTCTTAGGTATTTCAAATTCTTTACGTACAGCATCTTCCCAAATCGCTACTGCCCCTTGGGGGCATGTCCCTAATCCTTTAGAATGAGCAGATAGAATTAGATTTTGCATGAATAGACCGGCATCTGAAGCTGCGAATTTACCCAAGGATTTGTGCGTGAATACAAAAAGTTCTACTGGTGCTCCAAAAAAATCGTAATTGCGAGCCCATGCTTTATCGCGTGCAGCCTTATCGTCTCTATCAATTCCAATAAAAGAAAAAAATTCTTTACCTTGTTTCTTTGATCTTGGAAGGAGATCTTTAGGATAGGGTTTAGTGATTAGCCAATTACTAGTTGGGAGACCACGTCTTCTCAATACTGCCTTAATTTTTCCGAGAATACCATTCTCTCGAACATCTTTGATTGCAAACCACCTTGAAAGGAATTCTTCAGACAGTCGGTCTCTCACATCATCTTTGGCAACGGCTACTAAGATTGGCCGAGTATTACTCCAACTTGGAGATGTGAGGCCATCTGCAATGATCTCATGTATTATTTCATCTGGAATCGGTGTTGAAAGAAAGTCCCTTGTTGAGTGCCTTGAGGCTGCAAATGATGAGAAATTTTTAGATTCGAAATCTTTCATTTACAAATCCCCTTTCAATCTACTCTAATTTTTTTATAATTTGAAATCATACTAGCCAGTAAAGAGTCATCATTGGTATTTTGTGCCTAGCATTAAGGCTTTTAGTTATTATACATCTAATTTCTAGAGTTACTAACTATTTCACGTAATTTCTTTCATATTCATTTGCATGATTTTTATCCCAATGTAGCAATTCTTTAGCCATAATTTTTTTGTATATAAATGGTGTAATTAATACTAGATATAACATTGATAAATATCCATAAGGTAACAGTGGAGCATTTTCATGATATGGATTAAGTTCCCAAAAATTCAAATTTGCTGATTTATGATGATCCGAATGTCTTGTCACATTGCAAAGATAAATGCTACTGAGTAAATGATTTGAGTTCCACGCGTGTCTCATATTCACTTCTTTTCCTCTTTCTCTCACAAGGCCATAATGTTCAATATAATTTATAGATTCTAAAAATGACTTTGCTAAAAATGCACATAGAAGGAAATATAGCATCCCAATTAATCCACCAAAAATAAATGTCGAAGCCGTTATAATTAGGCTTCGCAGGTACCCGATAATCATTCCATTATGGGTACTGAAAAAATTGAAGTTTCTTCTTTTTAATCGTTCGGTTTCGATTTTCCAACCACTTATTTGTTCTTTAAAAGTGGCTCTTAAAATAAATAAATAAATATTTTCACCTCTTTTAGCAGAGGCAGGGTCTTCATCTAAGCATACATCTTTGTGGTGCCCATAAACATGCTCGATAGCAAAAGTACAATCCCAAGAAAACGCAAGCAGCCAATTCCCCACGAACATATCAAATTTGTTCTGCTTTCTATGAGTTAACTCATGGCCAGGAACGGTACCAAGTATACCTATGAATAACGTAGTTTGTACAATTAAAGCGATTTTATCTATTGGAGTAAAAGAATCTTTTATTTGGATAAAATCAATATCAAATATTGAATAAAATTCTTCAATATACGAGTTCGAAGAATCATTACCAAAAATAGATACAACCAAGAATATTAAGGAAAATAAAATAGGTAAATTTATGTAAATTGAAAAATTCAATATGGCTGGATATGAAAATTGTTGAGTTTCCATATCTCTAGGTAAAACATGATCGCCAATAATAACAAATAATGACCAAGCAATGCAAAAATAGATTGGATAATTATGACCCATTGAAAAAAATATGATGGCCAAAATACCTGTTAGAGCTGGAATATAATATTTAATATATTTCAGCATCTCACAAACCACACTTCAACATTCACATCATTACTAAGGTGTAATACTTTTCAACCAATCCCTTCAGTTTATAGAAACCCATTAATTTATCTTGTTGGACTCAGAGGGTGAGACATGAACCTACCTATTCTGTATTCCTTTAGGCGATGTCCATACGCCATGCGCGCTCGTATGTCCATAGTCAGATCTGGATTCCAAGTTGAGCACAGAGAGGTTATTTTGCGTGAGCGCCCAGCCCATATGATGGAAATCTCACCAAAAGGAACAGTCCCCGTATTACTCTTATCGGATGGAACGGTCATCGAAGAGAGTTTGGAGATCATGGAGCATGTACTCTCGTGGGATTTAACGCAATATGAGAGAGAATGGGTAAGGCGCAACGATATTGAATTCAAATTCCATCTCGACCGTTATAAATATCCAGATCGCTACGATGACATAGATGAATTGGAACATAGAACAGCAGCATGCAAATTCATAGAATCGCTTGAGGGAGAGATTCCTGAGGGTAATCTGAGTGATGCGATTTTCCCCTTCGTTAGACAGTTCGCTAATCATCACTGTGAGTGGTTTGATGGGCAGAATTGGCCTAATGTGCATCAATGGTTAGCAACAAATCTGGAATCTGAAGAATTCTCCAAATGCATGATCAAACACAAGCAATGGGTTCCGATTACTAACAATTTGTATTAACGAACTAATCTTTTCGATTTGATCGATTATTGACTCTTAATGCTTTGGGCAATATAATGGGAATTAATACTCCGATCAGTATAATAGAAATTAATAATATATCATTTAACATATCAGCAGTATGCTGGTAGCGAGAAAAATCAGGAAATGAATCTGTGTTATCTCCGGCGCCATCACCATCTGAATCTAGCCAATCTGTGGAATCTAATGGGAAAATATCGACATTGTCAGAATAACCATCTGAATCAGTATCTGAATTGTTAGGGTCGGTTCCAATCTGAATCTCAATAATATCAGATAATAAATCATTATCATCGTCAATATCTTCATTATCGCCCATCCCGTCATTATCAAAATCAGACCATTCTGTAGGATCGAGAGAGAAAATATCAATTTCATCAGGCCATCCATCATCATCATCATCAATATCGATTGCATTAC
>JAJPRE010000019.1 GCA_023700245.1 Candidatus Thalassarchaeaceae archaeon | reverse complement strand
GTGTATGATTTCAATGATGCAATGCCACTAGATGCGAATGAGCAATATGACTTTGATGGTGACGGAATTGGTGACAATTCTGACACAGATAATGATAACGATGGTTGTGAAAACGATGTTGATGACTTACCATTCGATGAATCATCATGTGATGACTTTGACGGTGACGGTGTTGGCGATGAAGCTGATATGGATGATGATGGAGATAACGTACTAGATGCTGAAGATCCATTCCCATTCGATGGAACTGCATGGTTAGATAATGATGGCGATGGAATGCCTGATTTCAATGGGCCTCCACAATTCGCTGGTGACTTCGAAGGTGGATCAGTAAGCGCTCCATGGGATACATATGGTGACGCCGATTGGACTGTAGTTGATTCTACAACTTCACTAACTGGTGCTATTATCAATGGAACGTTTAGCGCTCAATCTGGAGACATAGCAGACAGTCAAACTAGCAGCCTAGCAGTAGAATTCTCTACAATAGCTGGTGATTTGTCATTCGAATATGTTACATCTACAGAAAATAACTGGGATTTCCTAAGATTCTATGTTGACGGGTTATTGCAAGCATCATGGTCAGGATCTACTTCTGGTGTTCACGTACAATCCGTAACTGCTGGTACGCATACATTTGAGTTCCAATTCTACAAAGATGGAAGTGTAAGCTCAGGTGATGATACTGTATGGGTGGATGATTTAGTGCTGCCATTAGCACAAATTGCTAACACTAACAATGATACTGATGATGACAATGACGGTACAATGGATGATTACGACCTAGATCCATTGAACCCCTGTGTTTCACTAGATACTGATGGCGATGGACTTCCTGATTCAGTTGAATCTGGAATGTTTGACATGAGTGGAACTGGCGATGAAGATTACTGGGTAGATTGTGATGCATCAGGATATTACGCTGATTCAGATGATGATGGTGATGATTGGTCTGATGAGGACGAAATGATTTGTGGATCAGATTCTTTGGATAATAATTCAACGCCTGATGATTTCGACAATGATTGGCTATGTGACTTATTAGACAATGATAGCGATAACGATGGTATTGAAGATTCACTAGATACATTCCCATATGACGCAACAGAATCTGAAGATTATGATGGTGATGGAATTGGTGACAATGCCGATTCTGACGATGACAACGACAACGTTAGCGATATTGATGACGCTTTCCCATATGATGCAAACGAATCTGCTGACTTAGATGGAGATGGAGAAGGAGATAACTCTGACAACGATACTGATGGAGATGGAACTCCAAATGATCTTGATTCATTCCCAACAGACGATGAGGCATCTACGGATACAGACGGTGACGGAATTGACGATGAAGCTGATACTGATGACGACGGAGACGACGTTCCTGATGTAGTAGATTGGGCACCTTTGGATTCTGCTGAATCTGTTGATAGTGATGGAGATGGACTTGGAGATAATGCTGATACTGATGACGACAATGATTCAGTTGAAGATGCATTTGACGCATTCCCACTAGATTCATCAGAATATGCTGATTATGATGGTGACGGTGTTGGTGATAATGCTGATATCGATGATGATAATGATGGTATACCTGATGGAGTTGATCTGTTCCCATACGACGCAACAGAATCTAGAGATTTAGATGCTGATGGCCTTGGAGATAATTCTGATGCTGATAGAGATGGCGATGGAGTAACAAACGCTGACGATATCTTCCCAGATAACGCTGCTGAAACAGTTGATTTAGATATGGATGGAATAGGCGATAATTCTGACGTGGATGATGATGGTGACGGAGACTTAGATGAGTTCGATTCATTCCCTACTGATTCTGCAGAGTGGGATGATACTGATGCCGATGGTATTGGTAACAATGCTGATACTGATGATGATGGTGATGGAGTTCCAGATGTTGAAGAAAACCGATGTGGATCTGATAGTGAGAACGCTAACTCAATACCATCGGATTACGATCTTGATGGTATTTGCGATGCAGAAGACAGTGAAATCTCAAATTCAGATACTCTTGACGAACAAGAAGAATTGGGATGGTCAAACGCAGTACCAGGATTCCCAGCAATATTTGCAGGAATAGCTCTAGTAGGCGCGGCATTAATTGGTCGCCGAAACGACGACTGATTAATTTCAGTCGGACATAACCCCGGGCCGGATACCTTCCGGTCCCCGGCTCGGGGCTTTTTTTTCCCTAATGCTGATAAAGCATTGTTCTTCCATTGAGTTGATTATACATGCCAGGTACTTCTAGAGTCGAAATTCGCACACTTAAAATTGGACGATATGTTGCAATTGATGATGAAGCATACAAGATTCTTAGCATGTCAAAATCTAAACCTGGTAAACACGGTTCAGCCAAAGCTAGAATAGAATTAGAAGATATATTTACAGGTCAGAAGAAATCTCACGTTGGCACTGTAACCGATAATATACAAGTTCCTATGATCGAAAAAGGATCTGCTATTATAACTCATATTCAAGGAAACGAAGTTCATGCTATGGATAATAAGTCCTATGAAACTCTAATTCTTCCATTAACAGATGAATTTAATCTTGAAGGTGGTAAGGAAATCCAATGGATGGAAGCCATGGGCCGATACAGAATTACTAGGGATCATTAATTAATTTAATTAGTTATTTTATATTATTTTTATAGTGAACTATAAACATAGATATTAATCCCTTAACTCATAAGATGTCTGATGTACCACGCTCTGCCTATCGGCAGCCCGTAACTCCCTCTGGTCTAGAATCTATAGAGAAAGGCACACTAACATGGCTAGACGAAGATATGTACAACAATCTCAATACAGGTGTCCTTGAACAATACCTCGAAGAAAAAAATGTAAGGGAATCATTTGAAATCAGTCATTGGGACACAAAAAAAGTTCTAATCGGAATCTTAATTGGTGCTGTTTTTAGTGGTGTTTCGGCATATATTGGCCTAAAAATAGGAATAACTGTTGCAGCAGGATGGTATGTTGCCTACTTGCTAGGAATGGCATATCAGTGGTCTCCATCCGAAGTTAATATTGCAACTAGTGCAACAACCGGAGCGATAAATGCGTCTACTGGCTTTGTATTTACATTTCCAGCAATATTCTTACTTGCATATTCTAATGACTATAAGGTAGGTGATGGTTATCTCATATCATCAGTTGATACTTTGCAACTAGCTTTCATTGGAATAATTGCATCAATGTTTGCAGGATTTTTAGGTGTGATGTATTTCATCATCTTTAGACGAGTCTGGTTAGTCGAAGATCCTCTTCCTATGCCTGGATTCGAAGCCACATTAAAGATGCTAGATATTGCATCCGACGTTAGTAGTGGGGCAGCTGATACTGCCCGAGAGTCATTAAAGACAGTTGGATTATGGACTGGTATAAGTATGGCAATTATGTTTATAATTGATTATCCCTTAATCTGGAAAAGGAAAATTGTAAGTTTACCTGGAAGCATAGCAGACTGGGCATCATCTAAACTTTCAGGTAATGATTGGGGATTGGCTTCAGTCTACACCGAGAGATGGATACATCAGCCAACTAAGTTACAGGATGGAGAATCGCCATACGGAGGGCCGGGACTAACTCCCTATTCCCCTAATAATCCATTTTCTTATACATTTTTAGGATTAGAACTAAGTCCAACTTTACTTGCATTAGGTTGGTTTATGAAATTCCGAGTAGCTTTTTTAGTAACACTAGGCTCATTAATTGCTTGGTTTTATATTGTCCCCTTAGTTGTGTTGTTAGATGTCCCAGTATATGATTTTGAACAACAGAGATATTTTAAAATTACTGAATACGGCGATGTATTAAATCCGCCAGTATATCCATTTGTACAGTGGATGGCATTTAAATCCGTAGTTAGGACAATAGCAATAGGTGCAATACTTGGTGGTGGATTACTTGGATTACTCAAAATGGCCCCTACATTCGTTTCAATATTTGGAGACATTATTAGGGCATTTACGGGTGAAAAGGGTGATGAATTCATAGAATCCAAGGGTTGGTATGAATGGCCTCTTAATCATATTCCAATTTTTATGGTCATAGCATCTATTGCAATGATCATAATATTTGTAATAGGTGGATTTCCGTTTTTACCATCTTTATTATTTTCAATTGTTCTTCTTTCAACTACCTTCCTTTTGGGCGCGATAGCAGTCAGAGTCATGGGTGAAACTGGTATTGAACCAGTTTCAGGTACTTCCTTTATTGTACTTTTAATGCTTCTATTGGTATTCTTAAACTTCCCAGTTGGACTATCTAAAGAAGAATCAATACTGATGGCATTAGTCGGCACAACTGTTTTCGGTTCTGCAATATCTATGTCCGGAACCGTAGTAGGAGATTACAAAAACAGTCTTTATATTGGAAATCGACCATATCATATATCTAAAGGTAATATTCTTGGAGTCATACCAGGGGCAATATTGGGTGCAGGAGTTGCAATATTTCTGTCTAAATTATTGGCCGAAGGTGCAATCGACCTACAGGCCCCTCAGGCTAATGCATTCGCCTCATTTACAATAATACTTGCTGAGGGAGAAGGAGACTGGATTGCCCTTGGCTTGGGGTTCGCTTTGGGGGGTTTTGTAGAGTGGGCGACTGGAATGGGAACATCATTTGGTTTAGGTATGTATCTCCCAACGCCAATTACATTCCCTATGTTGGCAGGTGGCGCTGCCCGCGATTGGTGGGAAAAGAGAAGATTACAACCTAAAGTAGAGGCTATTAGATTAGAGAAAGGCCCCGAAGAAGCTGAAAAAAGTAGGGCATTATTACTTCTATTTACATTCATGATTGCCGCGGGAGCTATGACGGGAGAAGCGTTCCATGGGGTAGAATCCGCAATTCTTGCTGTTGCAGATGAAATTGAAGTAGAACAAGATTATGAGGTTAGCACATGGGCTGATGAAACATACTTAGATGAAATTCTTGGTATTGAAAGTAATGACTTTGAATCAGTTATCAATTATGCCGAAGAAAGAAATTGCTTATATGAAGAAAGAATAAGGGGATTATCAGGATTATCGGGGTGTCCAGATACAGATTCTGGTTTGATAATAGATAATGCCCCATGTAGAGTAATATCTTCAGAATCTGTCACATGTAATGAATCACTTGGAATTAAGTCTTGGTGGCCACAAGCTAGATTTGCAATTTTCTTAGCGGTTAACACTTCTCTAATCGCCGTAATATATCTGTTATTCAAGTCGGCCGGTATTATAGGTGGCAATTATGGCGTGGAAAAATTACAAGATCAAGAAATAATGGAAGCCGAATTGGCGGATTGAAAATGAGTGATAAAAATAATACTATAATGGCATGGTCTATACTCATTATTGCATTATTCGCAGTTTCTTCTGCTGGTACTATTTTACAATCTATGGGCGAGATACCTCCATTTCTACGAGCTTCTTGGAGGATGCAAGGTACTTCATTAATATTGTTGCCATTTTTTATTTTCCAATATTTAAAAATCAATGACTTATCTATTAATAAAAATGATATACAATTATTATTTTTATCTAGTATTTTTTTAGCACTCCATTTTGGCCTTTGGGTCTGGTCATTAGATAATACTAGTTTAGTACACAGCTTGCTGTTCGTTACTATGCATCCAATAATAGTAGTGGCATTAATGCCAATTCTAGGTTCCTCTGCTAATAAAGGGCATATAATTGGTGCCATCTTAGGCGTTTTAGGAGCAATGATTACATTAGCAGACATAAATGAAATTGGCGAAGTATCTCTAATTGGAGATATTGCAGCTTTTGGTGGCGCATTAACAGTTGTAGGTTATATTTTCATAGGCCGGCACTTAAGGTATGAAAAAAATATGCCAGTATTTATTTATGCATTTCCTGTAACACTTGGTGCCGGAATTTGGCTATGTTTTGCTACAATTTTCTTTGAATCTACTTCTTTTTCATCTTCTATGCCTGAATTGAATGTTTTTGGTTGGTACGATTCAATATGGTTAATATGGATAGCCTATTTATCTGTGGGCCCAGGATTAATGGGTCATACTGGCATCAATACAATTTTAAAGTGGCTTCCGCCAATTATGGTTTCTAGTGTTTTATTATTGGAGCCTGTTATTGGTGCCTTCATAGGGTGGATATTTACAGGAGAAATAATTCTTGGAATGTGGACATTAATCGGAGGGCCGTTGATGATCATTGGAGTTTTAATCATAACATTGGAAGAAGCTTCATCATCAACTGATGATATTTGAATCAATGATGTGATGCACTATCGTTATACAAGAATGCCCTTGTAACCAAGTATCACCTAACTTGATTTTTTTAAATTTAGATAGTATTGAAATCTCATTGATGGTAAATGGTGAATCGTCGGAAAGGATAAATCCCATCGATCGATTATTAAGATTAAAATTATTATTGTTTAAATTACGCCCATCGATATCTAATATTGAAATATTTACGTCATCATTCTCCCACTCTGTTACAGTTTCTAAAATGCCACCAGATGAATGAAAAACGCCAGTACTTACTTCCTCCCAATGGCCAATTGGAGGTAATCTTAATTTCAATAAAGATTTGATATGTCCTGCTATCGATCTCTCATCTGACCTAACTCCTGTTAATGTGTTGCCATCGAACATAACTCTTCTAGGACGCTCATTTCCACCCATTAAGTGTAAAATTATTTGTGAATTTTTCCTAATGCCATGAGAAATAAATAATGCCGCATTAATTGCTCTTACTAATACGTCCATTCTTCCGGATAATCCTGTTAAATCATTTAATGATAAATTTCCTGAACTAGGTGCTTTATGTCCAATTATGGCAAATTTCCTTTTCACCCAATCACATTCCAATGTCATCATCTAAATCCATCATTGTCTGCATTTGCCTTCTGAATTTTCTGTTTCCTTTCATCCCGCGCATCATTTTCTTACTTTTATTCCAATGTCCCAATAAATCCTTAACGGCCTTCTCCTCAACTCCGGATCCTCTCGCAATTCTTCTAATTCTACTTGATTTTAACAATACTGGCTCATCTTTTTCTTCTTGTGTCATTGAATCCATTATTACCCTGTACTGGTCCAAATTATTCTGCATTTGTTGCTTCTGGCCCCTACTCATGTTATTCATTCCACCAAACATACTGTCTGGTAGATGGGATAATAGTTTATCCATTGTACCTATTTTACTTGTCATCTCCATTTGAGCATACATGTCCGTCAATGTGAATCTTCCAGACATTAGACGTTGAGTCAATCTCATCGCCTCTTGCTCATCCATATCTTCTGGAGCCAAATCTATGAGTCCTTTTATATCGCCCATACCCAATAATCTAGAAATAAATCTATCTGACTCAAATTTTTCTAAATCATTAATTCTTTCTCCTTCACCTACAAAAACAATCGGAGCCCCTGTGGTTGACACTGCACTCAATGCACCACCTCCTCGAGCGGTACCATCCAATTTCGTAATTATTGTACCAGTAACTCCAACAAGATCATGGAAAGTTTGAGCAACGGGGCCAGCAGCTTGACCGACTTGGGCGTCAATTACCAAAAATCTCTCGGTGGCGTTTGCAATATTTGCAATATCTATTAATTCCTGTTTTAAATCGCCATCTAAACTATCCCTTCCTGCAGTATCAATTATTACTACATCAGCAGAACTAAATTTCTTCAAACCATTTCTTACGATTATCTTTGCATCATTCTCATCAGGTTCGCCATAAACTTCTACATTAGTTCCTTCTAGTAGTTGCGTTAATTGTTGAAATGCACCAGGGCGATGAACATCAGCTTCTATGACTGCTACCTTTACTCCATGCTTCCTTCTCCACCAATCTGCAATTTTAGCTGTAGTTGTAGTTTTTCCTTGACCATAAAGTCCTACCATTAATACCGTTTCATTTCTAGGCCTTATGTCCCTGGGAGGTCCTAGTATCCTTACTAATTCTGTATAAACCATATTCATAGCATGAGTTTCCAACTTAACGCCTGGAAGTGGATCTTCTTCCATCATACGCCTTTCTATTCTTTCAGTCAATTCCTTTGTCTGCCTAACATTAAAATCTGCTTCTAACAAAGCACGCCTTAATTGTTTACTTAATTCCTTAATGGTCTCTTCATCAACGACTCTCTTACCCTTCAATAGACTCATTGAACCAATGATTCTCTGTTTCAGACCTTCGAGTGCCACGTGCTTCCGTCCTTATTATGTGGTTTTAACGTTATTAGACCCGCGTGACTCAAATGTAGTATGCTATGGCCAATCATGGCTATCGAGGCGGTCCCGATATCACAACAACAAATTGCCTTTGCAATTGGTTTACTGGGTATATATGTCGGATGGCGAGGAATAATATCTAAGATGACTGGATTTTACGATATAGCAAATGCATCAAAAAATTTATTGTATGGGATCGTAGTCGGCATGCTGTTCGCAGTAATAATTGATAATTATATTTTATTTGGCATTGTTAACTTGTCGGTCAATATGTTAACTTTGACATTTTTATCTATATTGATTGGCATTTCAGAATCTTCATTTGTATTATTTATATTAGGACGACCAAGAGTTGTTGCTCTAAGGGCATCACCCCCTAATGGATGGGCGCTAGGATTGGGAATGGGTGCAATGCACTCCAGTGTCTTAATAGTCCGATTATTTGATGAAGGCCTTACCTCAATATCAAATTTTTCAGGTTTTAATATTTATTCAATTATAATTGGTATGTGTATCTCTATGTCGGCATGCTTTGGACATGCTCTGATTAATGCATGGCAGGGATATAATATTTTGAATAATAATCGTTTAAAGCCATTAATCATTGGTTCATTCATAAGGGCTGGATTAATAATTTCCTTAGTTCTATGTCTATTTCTGCCGATTATTATGATTGCGATAATTCCAATTATAATTTTATCATGGTCACCTGCTCAAAAAATTTGGGTTCCATCAGGTATGACCCCTTCCGCTAAACAAGCATTCAAAAGAACACTAAGGCAATCTCAAAAGCATGAATTAGCATCAAATCATAGGATAAAAGGAAATCTTCTAGACTCGGAAGAGTAATTGTATGTGCTTAATCAAACTTTTGTCATAGGGTATTATATCTATTTGGCTTAACCATTGAGTCAATATGCGTGTCATTATCGCAGGTGCGGGCCAGGTCGGCCGTGGAATAGCCTCTGCATTACGTGGTGAAAAACGCAGTGTAGCAATCATTGACCCAAATCCTGAAGCTATACGTGCATCTCAATCACTGGATTGCCTTTTAGTAAATGGTAGCGCATTATCTCGGGATTCACTATTGAGGGCCGGAATCAGCGATGCGGAAATAATTGTCATGGCTACTGATAACGATGAGCTTAATTTATTGGCATGTTCCTTTGCAAAAAAGGTATATAGCGAGCAGGTAGGAGATCGTACAGCATCCGGACTTATAGCTATAGCAAGAATTAGAAATACTAGTTTAGTAGACGAAATAAAAGGTGCAGCCCCCCTAGAAAATTGGTCACGAGCCGATCATGCAGTCTGCGCTTCAGAAGAAATTGTAGAACATCTGGTATCCGGACTTCTTGCACCATCGTTAAATGATATTGTGCCATTAGGTGATAGCACATGGATTTCAATTTCAGAAGTAAAACCTAATTCCCCATTAATTGGCTCCACAACGGCAGAACCATCGCAAGCAAAAGATGATATTACAGATTTTATCCCTCCAATCTATGCTATCAAAAGTAAAGGTGAAAGAGAGATATTATCAACAGGCTCTGAAATTATTAGGGAAGGAGATATTCTGGTTTTTGTAACAAATTCTACTTCAAAGTTTGCATTAATTACTAGGGCTCTAGGAGAACTTGATTCAGAATTGCCTGAATTACCCACTGTAGCTATCTTCGGCGCAACACACCTTGGTAGCAAAATAGCGCATCATTATCTTTCCCAAGGCTCTAATGTTGTAATTATTGAGCCAGATTTAGATACTGCAAATGAAATTGTCGGATCTGAAATTGGTATTAATAAGAGACTTGATGTAATACACGGTGATCCTCAGGATGAAGAATTACTTAGAGAATTAGCTATCGACGAACAAGATATTGCTATTGCTACTTTAGATGATGATAATCTAAATATCTCCATATCAATGAGGGCAAAGGACAAAGGAGTACCTCGTACAGGATTATTGTTGAAGGACAGGGCATTAGTAGAAGCAGTCAAGAGGATTGGATTAACTAGGCCCATTAGTTCGAGACAGGTTGCAATATCTGCAATTTTAAAATCTATCCATAAGAATTACCCGGGATCTTATCAAAATATACCATCATTACCTTCAATAGTTTCATTATCAACGAAAATCCACTCAGAACATGTACTTCTAAACTCTTCTATATTAGACGCAGAGAAAAACTTAGATGTTAGGGTAGTAATGATTCATAGAATTGATGCAGATGGAACCAGAGATGTCAGATATCCAATTTCTATCGAGTCTATAGAAATTGGAGACAGAATCTACTTCTTAACCGTAAAGGATAATCTAAGAAAAGTTGAGAAATCTTTAGGGAATTAAAATGCGTTGGGATGTAGTAGGTCTTGTTCTTGGTTGGACAATCCGGTTAGCAGCGTTGCCGTTATCAATAGTTACGATATTCAGTATTTATGATGACGGAATTGGTTATGCAGCAAGAACCTATTTTATCCCATTACTTATTGCCGGTATCATTGGCCAAATCTTAGTTTCTTTATCTAATGGCTATGAAACATCTTCAAGAGTAAGAGATCGTGAAGCATTTGCCTCAGTTGCATTAGGCTGGATTCCTGTTGTGTTAATAGGGGCATTACCATTTTGGTTTGGAGGAATGTTCAATGGTCCGTTTGAACTAGTTGAAGGAAATGCAAATTTAGTCCAAGTTTTAGAAGGAATATTATTTTCTTGGTTTGAATCAATGTCAGGATTTACTACTACTGGAGCTACGGTGATAGATCCAATCACTAGCCCCATATGTCAAGATATCATTTCTATGTCACAATCTCAAATTGACTGTATTGGGAGTCAACATCGTAGTCTTTTGCTATGGCGTTCCCTTACTCAATGGTTTGGGGGCATGGGAGTAATTATGCTTGGTTTGTTGATACTTTCGAGAGCATTAGGAGGGGGGATGTCATTTGCAAGGGCTGAATTAACTGGTCCATCTCTATCAAGGCTAGGGCCAAGTCTACAATGGACAGCACAACGTCTTTGGACAATTTACATAATTCTTACTTTAACAGAAATGATAATATTATTTTCAATTGGTAAAATGAGTTTATTTGATTCTATTAATTATTCGCTAACAACATTACCAACAGGGGGATTTGGAACTTCTGATTTAGGCGTTATGGCGTTTGATTCCGTACGTATAGAATTAATTTTAACAATATTCATGATATTGGCTGGAATAAACTTTAGTCTGTACCATATGATGATTATTGGAGAATATAGTGATGTCCTCAAGGATGAAGAATTACGTACATATTTATTGATATTTGTTCTTGCTTGGGTTGGAATGACTCTAAATTTAGTATTAATAGGAGTAAATGATGGATCCAATACCTACGAGGCGTTCAGACACTCTATGTTCCAAGCGGCTTCAATTGGCACCAGTACTGGGTTCGCAAGCTCCGACTTTGCAAATTGGCCCGTATTTTCCCTATTTGTATTATTGTTATTGATGATAGTAGGCGCGTGCGCAGGCTCTACAGGAGGGGGCGTTAAAGTAATGAGATTGAGAGTTGCCTTTGAATTGGTAAGAAGGGAAATTCAAAAAATTATTCAACCAAGGAAAATTATAGCCATACGTCTAAATGATGAGACTATTGATGATAGCAGGATATGGATTGTACTTGGAATGCTTAGTTCTTGGATGGTTTTGGCGATGGCTTCAATACTAGTAATTTCTATGCTAGAAGGAGATATGGACATGGAAACTGTTTTGTCAGTGGTATTTTCATCACTAGGAAATACAGGGCCGGCTCTTGGTTCATATGGGCCTACTGAAACATGGGCTAGCATGGGCTCTCCTACTCTAATGATAACATCATTATTGATGTGGCTTGGAAGGTTAGAATTGCTAACAGTATTAGTATTGTTACATCCTAGAACTTGGACTTCAGATTAACTAAATGAATCCAATGTAAACTGATTCTTAACGACATCATTTTCACTTTTATCTATTTTGACTTCATCTTCATTGATTTGTCGTATTGAAATTTCCTTTTCTTCAAATAATTTCAATATTCTTTCCGCTTCTTTACTTCCCTTCTTGATGCCATGGAGGGATAAATGATCATCTCCTGTGAATCCCATTCTATTTGTTACTGTTAAATCGTTAGCATCACTTCCTAATAATGGGTCATGAATGGCTATTAGAATAGGCCATAAATCTTCCCTAACTGAAGAATTACTGGATTTTAAATCGTTTGCTAATCTGTCTATTAATGTACTATCTCCCCAATCACCACTACCTCTTCTTAAAAAATTAGGATATCCTAGAAAAATCCTTGCATTAGGAGTTTTAGACAATGGAATTATTGCCGCCTGGGCAGGAATATTCGATCCCCAATACCACGATCTATAAGCTCTATTAGTATATTTTGTTGCCAATGCACGATCTGCAAGGCACATTGCATTGCTTACATTAACCAATTCATCTTTAGGAAAAACTATCTGATTATTCCAAGTAAACCATGCCAACATATCATCAGGATCCTTATCTGAATTTATCATAATTTCAGTAGCTGTTCTGCTATTTCTACTTCTATAAATGGATTCTAATGATTTGAAAATATCAATTTGAATATCCCTCTCTGCAATACTCGATAAATCAATTATATCGCCCCGATTAATATGGCCCGTGCTTACAATCGATATTGACTGTAAATCAGAAATTAAAGATCGCAGGTCCCCCTTATTATTATCAATTAATAATTCCATTGCTCCTGGATCTATGCTCATTCCCTCAGCATCCATTACTCTTCTCGCTATCTTCCTAAGATGTGGCTTACCAACTCTCTTAAATGCAATCTGTTCGGATAATCTAAGAATCCTATCTCTATTAGATCTCCAATTGCTATTTCCCCACAATCGCATTGGTTCATTACAAGTCATTATTATTGGTTGGCGACTTATTGATAATAAATTTAACAACTCAGCCTTTCCGCCTCTGTCACCTTTTATTTTATCCGGCTCTTCCTCTAAACTAATACTTTTATTTATTTTATTATCATCTATTTTCCCAAATCCTCCACTTAGATGATCCACTTCGTCTAATAAAATTAAAGTTTTTACATTTGAGACTTTATCTCCATTAAAATTATCCAATGATATGTGCTGAGAACTTCTAGTTGCAGTACTTCTAATTGCTGCTGCGTTTCTCTCTGCAGATGCATTCAATTCTATTATTGACCAACCTTTTTCATTTGCCGCAGCTTTAGCCAGAGTAGTTTTTCCAACACCGGGCGGTCCGGATAATAATATCCCCCTTTTTTTGGGAATTAAATCTTGATCCCATTTGTCTAACCATAATCTAATTTTATTTAATTGAGCCTCATTTCCTTCCATGCTTGCAATGTCCTTTGGGCGGTACCTTTCCGTCCAATCACTCACTTCGCTCGCACTACTCACACGATTCCCTTGAATCGAAGCCTCATCAAGATTGGCCTATTTATACAATTTTTCTATGGTTTTATCTCGTAAATTTATTAATAATTCATCTATACCTACTCTAATTTGAACTTGATCATCCCTTCTTCTTATGGTTACGGTATCATCTTCTAATGAAGTATGGTCCACCGTTATCGCCCATGGAATTCCTATTTCATCTGCCCTCGCATACCTTCTTCCTATGGATTTACTTGTATCCATTTCTACTTTAATTCCGTTCAAATGATTACAACTTTTTGTCAATTCGGATGCTATTTCGCCCATTCCATCCTTTTCAAACAGCGGCAGTATTATTGCATCTATTGGGCAAACTAGATCATTCAACTTCAAGACTGAGTAATTTTCTCCTTCCTTTTGAGTTTCTTCATAAGAATGATCTAACAAATGCCAAATAATTCTATCTATTCCAAAAGCAGGTTCGATTATATGTGGTATAAACCATTCTCCAGAAATACTATTCTCAATTTGTTTTATTTCAAACATATCCTTTGTTATCTCAACTTTATCTCCATTTGATAATTCTAAGGTTTCTAATTGATTAATTTCTCCAATATCATATTCCTTTAATGCATTAATTACCAATCTAGCTTGTCCTTTAAATATTGGCCCTATTACAGAAGTTTTCGGAGAAATAATTTTTTTATTTTCTATCTGAGGTTCGTCAAATGCCCTCCAGGCTCTTAATGAATTTGTTCCTGAATAATTTTCATGGGACTGTAAGTCATGACATGTCCTATTTGCAATTCCTACACATTCAATCCATCCATATTCTCCATGAATTTCACAATCCCAACAATCAGTGGCATAATGTGCCATTTCAGTACTGGAGTGTTGTCGAAACCTAATTTTGTTTGCATTAAGGCCTAAATTAATTAGAAAATTCCAAGTTTCATACAAAATCAATGCAACGGTCGGATGTCTAATAATTCCTTTTTCTAAAGCATCACTAAATGATATTTCACATTTGGTATCGAAATCAGAATCGGGATCTGGGATCATACAAATTTTCTCAACATATTTTGATAAATCATTTTTAGGTGGATTTTTCGGATCTATGAAATATTCTAACTCCGCCATGTTAAATTCCCTGAGGCGAATCATCCCCTGTCTAGGACTTATTTCATTCCTGTATCCCTTACCAGTCTGAATTGCACCAAATGGTAATTTTTGCCTAAAATGTCGATATAATGAAGGGAAAAGCATGAACATTCCTTGAGCAGTTTCTGGCCTCATATATGCCGTCCTCTGATCTTTCATTGCACCAATTCCAGTTTTAAACATCAAATTCATCGGTTTTGATTCATTCCATTGTGATTCATTGCAGTTAGGGCAATTTATTGAATTGTCATTGATTATTTTATCCATATCTGGTGCCATTATTGATTCACTATTTTCATGTATGTGTTCTATTAAATGATCAGCTCTAAATGCATTATTGCAACTTAGGCACTCTATCATTAAATCATTAAATTCCCCAACATGCCCACTTGCAATTAAAACAGACTCAGGAGTTATTGTTGGAGAATCAACTTCAACTACATTTCCCATTTCCATCCAATGATTAATCCAACTATTGATGACCTTACGTTTTATTCTAGCTCCAACTGGACCATAATCAATAAGTCCTGAAACTCCGCCATATATTTCAAAAGAAGGAAGAATAACTCCTCTTCTTCTTAAGATTGATGTCAATCTTTCTAGTCGGTGCCCTTCGCTCATGTTACAATCTACTGTCTTTAGCCGGAGTCTTTCAAACCATCGTAAAAAATTTAAAAATATCAGCATTATCATTATGTGAATAGGTATTTAAATTTCAAGTTTCATTATATATTCAGGGAAATTCAGAGAAGCATTCAATTACTGTTACAATTGCCTAAAGTCCGTAAGGTGACAAAAAAAAATGCCGATAATTGAATATGTAGACGAGAAAATGGAGACTGAAGAACTCCTGGATCGTTTATGTCCGCCAGTTAGAAATTGGTTTGTAGATAAATTTCCTGATTTTACAGACCCCCAAAAAACTGCAATCCCTAGAATTTTAAATGGCGACCATTTACTACTTTGTTCTCCGACTGGTTCCGGTAAAACTTTAACTGCATTTTTGTCTATTATTGATGATTTAATACGTAGATCATTAGATGGATCATTAAAGAATAATGTCCAATGCGTATATATCTCTCCGATTAAAGCTTTAGCGAATGATATTCAAAAGAATTTAATCGGTCCACTCACAGAAATTAAAGAAAACTATTTGCCGAAAAGAGGAAAAGACATCAAAGTAGGCCTCAGAACAGGCGATACTCCTCAAAAAGAAAGAGAGAGGATGTTAAAACACCCTCCACACATTTTAATCACTACCCCCGAATCTCTTGCTCTTGCTTTAGCATCTAAAAGATTCCGACCGATACTTAATGATATGAAATGGATGATAATAGATGAAATGCATTCTCTTGTCCCTTCAAAAAGGGGGACCCATTTATCTCTAAGTTTAGCACTTATGGATTCAGTCATAGAATCAGATGTTCAAAGAATAGGAATCAGTGCTACTATGGAGCCATTAGAGGCCGTTGCAGAGTTTTTAGTTGCAAGTGATTCAAGGGAAAGTAAATCCGAACCTCAGAAAATCTCAATAGTTAAAATTTCTGGATCAAGAGATTTAGATTTAGATATAATTTTACCAACTCCACGATTTTCATCTATTCCAGTAAAAGAAATATTGGATCGAAA
Organism: Candidatus Thalassarchaeaceae archaeon; assembly: GCA_023700245.1. GTDB lineage: Archaea > Thermoplasmatota > Poseidoniia > Poseidoniales > Thalassarchaeaceae > MGIIb-O3. Next base: position 8,342 of record JAJPRE010000019.1, on the reverse strand, counting down.
TGTGGAAGTCATTAAACAACTAGTTGAAGCCCATAATACAACTCTTGTATTTGTGAATACTAGAAATATGACTGAAACTGTAGTTCAGAAATTAAAAGTTGCTGGATTAAAGGGGGTCGAAGGCCATCATGGCTCTATGGATAAAAATATTAGATTAGATGTAGAACAAAAATTAAAACATGGTCTGCTAAGATGTGTAGTTTCCTCATCAAGTCTGGAAATGGGGATTGATATTGGATCAGTCGATTTTGTTATTCAAGTAGGCTCTCCAGGTTCAATAGCAACTGCATTACAGCGAATTGGTCGTGCAGGGCATCAAGTTGGAGGTTTACCACGTGCAAGATTTTTGCCCAGCTCCCCTCATGATTTACTGGAGCTAGTGGCACTTCAAACTGGAATCCTTAGGGGCAATATGGATTTGTTAAAATTTCCAGAGAATTCACTTGATGTTTTGGCTCAATTTATGATCGGCCTCACCATCATCAGGGAATGGGATATTGATGAGGGGTATGACCTAGTGAAAACTTCATGGCCATATAGAAATCTACCTTACGACGATTACATCGAAGTTCTAGATCTTTTAGAAGAAGAAAGACGTATATGGGTAGACTGGGAAGAAAATCGCTTCGGTAAAAGAGGCTACGCTCAAATGATATATTATACCAATATAGGGACCATAGCTCCCGATAATAACTACATGGTATTGACCGGAGATGGCACATTGGTAGGGCAATTGTCTTCTTCATTTGTATCGAGTTTAAGGGGGGGAGATGTTTTCTTACTAGGTGGCTCGACATATAGAGTAGCAAGTATCAGAGGTTCGAGAGTAAATGTTACCTCTGCTACTGGATATCGTCCTACGATACCGTCTTGGACAGGGGAAACTGCCAGCAGGACCCATGAATTAAGTCAAGAAGTTTTAGATTTATTGAATATCATCTCTGTCCAATCTAGATTAGGCTTAGATAATAAAATATTTTTTAGAGAAGCATTGGGATTAAACAAACCTGTTGCCAATGCAATTTCCCAATTTTTGGATGAGCATGGTGCCACTACTTTCCAAGTACCATCTAGTGATAGAATTTTAGTTGAACAAGTAGAGGCCCCACTGCCAACTTACGTCATTACCACTTGTAGGGGAAGGGGATTCAATCTTGCTTTAGGATATTTATTTGCTGGAATAGCTGCCAAGGACGATATAACAATTCACGAATTATCATTTGATGAAAATGGTTTCATGATAAAACTAAGTCATGAAGTTGAAATTGCTATCATACCATCTATATTTAGAAGTGATAATAGTGATGAAATTCTTCAAAGATATCTTATGGATTCACAACTATTTGCAAAGAGGTTTCGGGAAATTTCATCAAGAAGTATGTTAAATCCTCGCCGTATAGGTGCCGATGAAGTAAGTCCTAAACAATTTTTACAAAAAGCTGATCAAATATTACACAAACATCGCCAAATGGAGGATTCGGTATTAGTTAGGGAGGCTATGAATGAAATCTTAAATTCAGATTTGGACATGAAACAACTAAGGAAATTCATATCTAGAATGGATAGCGAAGATGTTAGAATTGTACATCGTAGAGTGAAAATGCCATCTCCTTTGGGAATGACACTCTTTATGTCTTCATTCGAAGATTTATTATCATTAAGGACTCGTGCATATTTAATCAAAGACGTCGATCCCGAAATTCTACGTAGGCTTCTAGGTGCCCGCTCTTTAGCTACAGATTTGGATAAAGCTAAGTTAGATGATTATTATCAGTCAAAAATTGCTAAACCGTCTGATCCAGCTAGTTTATTACGGCTTATGGATATGGGGGGAGGACTAGAAAAAACTCTAACTAATCCATTATATGGTGATAAATTAAAGGATATAGGGACTGAAACTATCAGAGGTTGGGTCCATGAGCTTGCAGAAAGGGGATTAATTACTAAAATTAGATCCACTGGGCATGACAAAATCGATAATAAATGGTTTTCTATGAGAATGGCAGAAGTTCATGGCACTCTCGGATGTTTGGCAGTTGCTGGGGCCGCAGACATGGAAGATCTTAGATCACTCTACACGGGTGGTTTAAATTATGAGCTTGCTAATGAATTTACCAAGGGGCAACCTTCAAACTGGAAAAAATCCTACCTCTCAGACCCCATGGACTGTTTGAGATTAAAATTATTAGATATGCTAGGATCAGAAGGTCCTCAAACTGCTAAAGAATTAAGTGCAAGATTGCCTTTTCCATTTGCACAAGTTGAATCTATTTTACAGGAATTAGAAATTAGAAATCTTGTTTCAATAGGGTTTTTCACTCAAACCAATGATGGGGAATTCATACTTAGAGTAGATGAATACAGGATAACTGGAGGCCAAGTAGATGTAGTTGATTATAGGACACTACAAACTCTATTATTACAGAAATCTTTCAAATTGTATGATGAGCCAAAAGATGCAATTAGATCATTAACAATGGTCCAAAGACGAGATGAACTGTTACATAGGGTAAAAAATTATAGATTTAGGGATTGGAAGGACATTAAACACGACTCAGATGTATATAATGGTAGATTACTTCATAATCGGGTCGGATACACTATGGAAGATCAGATACCAATTTTCCTCGGCCTTAGGGGTGAACCATGGATAGGGCAATTGGAGCAAGAACTTCTGGATAAAATTCCTCCCTATGGGATAAGCAGGACTGATTTGTTAGCAGATTATCCTAAAGGCAAAGATAGTTTCCATATTCAAAGAACTATAAAAAGTGCGTTGGGTAATCTGGAAAGACAATTGCTTGTCGCAAAACAATACGTAGCAATACCAAATAGAAAACGCTCACTAGCTATCTTTAGAAAATTACATGGAGTTGTAAAGCCGTTACCATTCGAAGAAGCTTTAGATCAATTAATTAGCCACATAGGCCCAGTTAGGTTACATACACTAAGATTTTTTGTTAGCCAACCAGTTGAAGAATTAGCAGAAGCACTTAGGAATTTAGAAAATTCTAAAAAAATTATCAGGGTTGTCGCCCTTCAGCCTGATCCAACAGATTATTATTCTTCATTAGAAGATGCAGAAGTTCTACTATCGCCTTTAGCTGAAGATAGAACTATGAGGATTTTAGCACAATCTGACCCTTTTTGTAGCCGTTTTATCCAAGAAATTAGAATGATGCTTAAACAAGGATGGTATCATCCAGTACTAAAAGGAGTAGATCCAATTGGTAGGATTTTAATGTTCGTTGTCAATGATTATTTAGAAATTAAAGATATAAATATCCCGCACTCTTATCTTGATGAATTTAAAGATACATTTTCAGAGTTATTGGAAAATTATAGAGACAGACTCGTTGATGTATCAGTAATTCATGCGTTCAATGGAATACCAGTACATGATTGTGACGATAATATTCAAGATTTACTGTCCGATTTAGGTTTTACAACAATGGGTGATGGAGAACGATATATTAGGGGCGGAGTTGTTGAGCCAAGAAAAAGAAAAGAAGTTAATAGGCTCCTTTTCCATCATCACGCATTACATCAAAAAAGCAGATGGGAAAATGAGACTATGGCGCTTGAGCACATAAATGAATTGAGGGATGACTTTTCTCTAAGAGGAAGGTGTGAAATGTTCCGTGTGGATTTGAAATCTATGGCCGCGGCTCACCAATTACATCAGGGAACTAATTTACGTGGCCATTTAGTTTGGGCAAGGTTGGCTCATTTTAGGCGCTTATTATCGATACGTAATATCTCACCAGAAGATGAGGATATGGATATTCTACAATTCTTTACAGAACATCATGATCCAGATCTTTTTATGGAGCGGAATGCTATGAAAAGATCTGAATTTAGAAAATTAATTTCCCCTCTAGTGCGCAGTGGCTTTTTAATTCAAGATTACAGGGGAGGATTCAAGACAGTAATTTCATCAATAAAGACCGACTTATGGGAGATTAAAAGAGATTACTTGAGAGAATTGGTCCAGAACTATCCTGTAATTACTCTAAAGCAAGTAGAAAGATTGGCCGGTTCTCCATTTTCTGCAGAAGAAATCAGCGATGTAATGCGAGAATTCGAAGACGATGGTACTCTAATTAAAGGATTCTTAGTGGATGATTTACAAGATATTTGTTGGGGCAGGCAGGATATGTTAGAAGGGTTAGGTGGGATTTTACGAACGCGTGATCTCGTCATACCGCCATCAGATCCTTTAAATCATTACTTTGGAAGCGTATTGAGAGAAAGGTTTGGATTTGGATCTGCATACATTGTATTCCATAATGAAGAACCAATAGCTGCATTCAAAGCAAACACCCGTGATGGAAAAATAGAAATTACTGACTTCGTAGGAGACTCAAATCTAGAAAAAGAAGCGGTTAGAGTAATGAAAGAATTTGCATGGGAGCATGATATGCCACTTTCTGGAAAGTTATTCGAAAGAATTAGATCTCGTTCATGAACTCTTATTTATTCTAACAATTTTAAATATGGGTTCTAATATTTTTAATATATTCTTATGTAGTTCTGGCAATAGGTCAAATAATACCGTAGCCATTAAAAACATAGCAAATAAGCTGATGAATTTAGCAGCATAACTATGGGTGAAATCAAACATATTAATGCCTAACAAAGACCAACTAGGATACGCTTCTGTCAGCCACACTATGCCTACATTTCTAAACACGTTAAGAATAAATATTGTTGGTATTGCTATTATCAATCCACGAATTCTTCTATTCCATGATACGGAGTCCAATGCTACTATTGCACCTACAAATACGATCATCGACTGTAATGCGGAACACGCTAGAATGAAAATTATACTTATCGGTGAGCCATCTGCATTTTCCATAGGTACATAAAAACCAGCTTCCCCTAATGGTTCTGTCAATATCCATTTATTCCCGCCCCATTCCGAGACTAATTTATCTCCTCCGACATACGTATCAACTCTCATTGGAGCAGCTTGAAAATTTCCTAAACCAACGTATTCTAGTATTACTTCAGTACTTAATGCAGTAATGTGGACAAAAGTCATATTGAATACTGGGATACTATAGACCAAATAATATGGAATCATAGACCAAACAACACATCCTTTAAGCCATGTTAGCGATTCAGATAGCTCACCTTCTAACTTCACTTCCCAAAAAGCAACAATAATTCCTAAAGGTAATGCTGCCGACGTCATTAATATTAGCAATGGATCTGAAATTTCTACATAATGTGCCGAATATAGATAGAAAAATAGGCCAACTAGAATCCACCCTAATGGTGTAAATTTAGACATAAATCCTTTACTTTCACTATGAAAATCAATAGCCAAAAGAAAAACTCCTAATGCTCCTATCAATAATTGAGTCGTTACATCTGGTATCCCAAAAGACGATGATATCGAATAGATAACAAGTCCCACTGGTTCTTCCATAACCCCTTTCAAGTCATCAATCCGTAAATAGGATGCCCTCTTCCGATAACTCGTAGATGCCAATGCCGTTCGATTTTGAAGATTTCACTAAATCCTATATTTCTAATTTAATTAGTACTCTAGAAGGTATATCTCAAAATGAATTAAAACAATTATGGATTGTAGTGGAGGATGCTAGAAACAATGGCAAAACTATTCATTTAATTGGTAATGGGGGTAGTGCTGGAACTCCATCTCATAGTGCGGGAGACTGGTCTAAAGAACTTGCATTAAAGACAATATCACATATGGATAACATATCTTCTTTAACCGCATGGGCCAATGATACTGATTATGAAAATATTTTTGTTGGTCAATTATCCACATTTTTACAGCAAGGAGATGTCGTTATAGGATATAGTGGTTCTGGAAACTCTTCCAATGTAATAAATGGAATTAATTACGCTAATTCAAAAGATTGTAAAACTGTAGGAATAACGGGTAATTACAATCAAATGGGGGGAGGAAAATTAGCACAAATGGCTGATATTGCTATCATCGTACCTTCATCCTCAATGGAACGTATCGAAGATGTTCAATTAATTATAAATCATATAATTAAAGAAGCTGTAAAATCTAATAACGGGTTGTAATAATATGTTACCTCCTTCAAGGGATAGCGAAAATTTATCCAATTCATTAGATTTATTGGAGTTACCGGGAAGTATTAGTTGGAATGGAAAAATTGCTTTTCTAGATAGAGATGGAGTAATCAATAAAGGATATGATAATTATGTTAACAATATAGATGAAATAAAAATTTTACCACATGCAGGTGAAAGTATTGGTAGGTTACGTAGGGCCGGATTCAGGATTTGCGTGGTTACGAACCAATCGCCTATTGGTAGGGGCCTATGGACTCACGAAAACTTGTGGTTAATTCATGAGCACTTATCTAAGCTATTGCTGATTGAAGATAATGATTCCGTACTTGATCTAATATTATACAGTCCATATGCACCATGGGAAGGGGCTTGGGCCAGAAAACCAAACCCTGGGATGTTAGAAGCAGGTAGACAAATAATTGATCATGCTAACAGAGAAGATTCTAGTAAATTAAAAATTTATTATGATAATGAATGGTTGAATAGGCCAGATGAATCAGAATCAATAATGATTGGAGATAGAAATGTAGATTACTTGGCTTCCCATTCTTACGGCGTAAAATTTTATAAATGCGATCCAAATATTGGCATATATGATGTAATATCATCAGTTTTGGGGAACGAAGATGAGTAAATTGACTTATTATATCGGACTTGATGATACCGATCATATTGAAATGGGATGTACAACAATTCAAATTTATAATTATTTAAATTTCATAAAACAAAATATTAATATTATTGTTGAAGAATTAAGACTAGTAAGGTTATGGCCGTTTGCAAGCAGAAGAACTAGGGGCAATGCTGCTCTCTCATCAATTATTCTAATATCGCAAGCTGATAATGAATTATTTTTACAATTAAGTAAAAAATGGTTTAATAGTTTATTATTTGAGGTATCTCAGTATCCAGCTGCTGATATCTCCGCTTCTCCAGCATTAATTATTTCTCAGTCTAAATTGCCGGTTGATATTTATCACGATACTGTAACCGGACACGTAGACATAGAAAAAAGAATTATTGAAATTGAAAAATTTGATTGTACAATATTTTCTACTTATGATAAATTTGGATTAATTGGTGCCAGTGCTGCAATAGCTTGGACTCCTAACGCTGACTCTACTTGGGAATTAATATCATGGAGGGATGATTCCATGATAGGTAAACCAAGAATTTTGGATATTTCAAAAACAAATAATTTAGATTCCATCCATCCAAATACATTTATGAATAGAGATCCTACAAAAAATAAAGGATTAATAGCACCAAGAACTCCTTGTCCAGTATTATATGGAATTAGGGGGAATTCACCAATAGATGTTGAAAATGCACATATTTGGTTACAATCAGATCAAAGATATGAGCAATGTATCGATTTTAAAATATTCAGAACGAATCAATTATCTGACGACCATGTTACTCTCACATGGGGTTCAGTTACCTCTAAATGTAGTACGGTTCAAGGTGCTCATTCTTTTATATCGGTATACTCTGAAAAGAAAAATTTAACATTAGTTGCATTTCAAGAAGGCGGACCTGTTAACACTTTACTACGTTACTTGATGCCCGGAGATGTGGTGTGCTGGACAGGACTTTGCTCACCTACGGATAATTCAATTCATTTAGAAAAATTATTATTATTTGATCCAGTACCTCGTATCTCACATCGCCCGACGTGTTGTTCAAAATCTATGAAAAGTACAGGAAATAATCAAATTTTAAAATGTATTAAATGTGGGAACAAATCAGATAAGTATTGGATATCCAAAAAGAGGAATATTTTCGATTTTAAAAATATTAATGGTTGGACAGAACCATCCCCCTCAAATCGCCGCCATCTATCTAAGCCATTAGACTTCGAAACGCCTATATTGGATAATTTAATATCTTAGGGACATTTCCTTAAACTATGTCGGGCGCTAGTGATGCTTTAATTAGTATAATTTTTATAATATCTGCAGGTTTAATGATTTTAATTTTACTTAAACTTAGGCAGAGAAACTTGTTAATCAGCGCAGGTCATTTCGATGAAAATTATTCAGGTGAAGCAAAAGATCCCGGTCAATTTGAAGAGCCCGATGATGATGCCCTAGAAGAGATGCAAGAACTTTTGGATATGGCATCTGAATAGCATTCTAATAATTGATTTTATTCAAATCCTTTTTTAGTGAGTTTTATTATTTTGATATTCTCATTATCTTCCAATATTCTGGAATTATTTTCCTGATTCTTGATACAGTATAAGCGGATTTGTCTAATTT
>JAJPRE010000018.1 GCA_023700245.1 Candidatus Thalassarchaeaceae archaeon | reverse complement strand
GGTTCTATCTCTGCTTGCTCCCATATTAATTCCCACAAAGCCCCTGCCTCATTTTCCCACCATAGTTTTCCATCAGAATCCTCGTAGACATCTACGGCATGCCAAGTATTGTCAACTGGAGTACGCTCAAAACTTCCTACGAAGTATGAAGTATTCATTGGAGGACCTTCTTTTTGATCTCCTTCACCTGCCCATTCATACAACTCATTTCGAAAACAAAGTCCATCCATGGATATATCTGAGAAAAATAGAGTATCATTTCCATAGGGATTTTCTGGAGCCGTAAGACTTCCATACTGACTGATGGGATATCCGCATCCAGAAATTGGTTGAGGCTCTCCATCGGGAGAAAGTAGACTTGCGTTAGCAAGTGGCCTAGCGGCCATCGCAGAAGGATCTATATTTATCGAACTAAGTCCTCTAGTGATAACAGGCCATGGATCACTATCTGTATATGTCCATCCTTCAGACTCAGAAGAATATGCCCATTCCTTGTAACTCTCTGTAAACCAAATCATTTCCGCTTCAGTATGATTTCTATCACTGATGTGGAGTACTCCAACATTAATCTGCGACTCATCTCCTCCATGGGGGGATATTCTTTGACCATATATATCTATAAAATCTTGAGTATCAAATTCGATGACTCTTTCCGCAGTTACATTAGTTTCTGTACAAAATAGTGCATATTCTTCTTCAAAGCATGATTCTATAGTCTCGTTAATCAGCTTGAAATTAATCTCGGTAGCCTGCTCAGCAGGTAAAAATCCAGCAATATAAAGAAATATATCCGACCATATCATACGATCTGAATCATCTGGCACTATCTCGAATGAACCATTATCATGAATAAGTTTGACCTCTGTCCTATCTCCATTTTCATCCTCTATCTGAACTGCATACGGCCATCCTCGATTTGGATCCCAAAATGGACCTGATAGATCTCCACTTACTGTAGTATCACTATCTAGATGCATCCCATCGCCACTATTCCATGCTCCTTCTCCCGATTCAGGGAATTCTCCAGAATCCAATCCTAGAAGGCCATGGCCCATTTCATGAGTTAATCCTCCATTAGTAACCCATTGCTGATGGAGAATCCCTCTTAGTTCGGGGTGTTCCCTACCATCTAATGGAGAATAACAATGAGAATTATGTTCACATGAAGGATTCATGCCAATATTTCCCACAGGATCATGAAATCGTATATATCCTGCTCCAGCTACTGAATCTCTTGTTTGAACTGTTAAAAAGTCAAAAACATGGCCAGAAACATTCCAAGCATCGAAGCAAGCGGTACACAAAGAAGGACTCACATGTTCCCACCCATTTGACCATCTTTCGCCATAAGATTCCCCCATCGTGATAAAATATCCTCCCTCTGTAGTCCTGACTTTATCCGAGGCTTGTTCATATGAAATTGATCCTCTCAAAGAAGTATTTAGAATTACCATCCCCATGTACTCATTCGCAAGTTGTTCCGATTCTAAGATAAATTCTGGCATGTGGATACATGCTCTAGAATATACGCCGTCGCCCGATATTGCATCACCGTTACTACCGTCATCAAACAATTCATGGGCCCCAGTCTCATTATTGATAAGAAAATCTAGCCAAGAAGGTATCTGAGGAGATTCTGAACCCCATGGGCCTTCTCCATTTGTAGGCCTATATGTTAACGTGAATGTTTCATCCAAGAATATGACCGAAGGTTCGATCTGGAACCTTCCTCCTGGTAGTGCAGATGCTTGAATATCTCCTAGAGGGTGTTGTAAACTTGAATTACATTCACCTACATTCTGAGGGGAGAATTCATCGGATGTCTCATTAGAGTTAGTAGACATTTTTGCTATTGGCAAATTTATTGATTCATCTTGATTAGAAATGTCAACATTCTGCTCTAGACAGCCAGATAATGGCATTATTAAAAGAATTGTAATCATCCATAATGCCATGGCACGCATAAATCAATTTTTTTAATAATGTAAAATAAACCTTGCCCTCATATCTTTCCTATTGGAATAAACTACTAAATAATTGGGAGTTGCTTTCCAGTAATCATACTAATTTATGCAGTGTAAACATCCATCAGAGAGTTTTATGCCGCCGATTTGTTTATCTTCGATTAAGCAGACGTCCGTTTATGGAATATTCGGGTGGACGTATTGAGTGAACTTTTTGATTTGGTCGATTTTCTTACAGTCATAGTGACTGTTCTTTCAATACTTTATTTTCTATTTATGTCTGTCTTCAAGCAACCGTCCCAGAAGAAAATCAATGGCGAAACATTGAGTAATGAAGGGGATAGTGGATTACTAAGTGTGTGGAAAAAAATGCCCCTAACAATGAAAATATTATTTGTAACAGTTGATTTAGGTGTCCTTTTAACTGCATTATACTATTTTGGCGCAATATGATGTTCCAAAGATTAACCTATTTATTAACTTACGATTCTGAAATTGAAGAATTACCTAAATATTGGAGTATAGTAAAATCTATTTTTAATGGAGGATTGCAAGACCTATGAATGAAGAAAACTCTAAGAAAATATGGGCATATATTCAAGAAGCGGGAAATAAACTAGTTGGAAAATTGATGCCATCTAGAAATCATCCCAGAGGGAGAAATTCATATGCACACGTGGCTATTTGTGTGAAGAGTAAGTTTGGCCAATCCTACAAAGAAATTCCCGATGATAGATTCCAAGAGGTTTTGGAATACATCGATTTTTTAGTTGAAAATCCATCATAGTTTTTATCTTTAATTGATAATATACTCAACTATTACAACATCTCTCCATTTGCCTTCTAGTAGGCCATGCTTTTCATATGTCCCAACTTCTCTAAACCCATGTTTCACTAGAAGCCCACGTGAACTGATATTTTCAGAAAAAACTCTAGAAACAATTTTCCAGAAGTCATTTTTTCCAAGCTCCTCTATTAGTTTCTGAAGTAACAAACTCCCTACTCCCATTCTTCTAAAAGTGTTATCAACATATATTGAAAATTGGGATATTCCTGCATAGCATTCTCTTTCACTATAGGGCAAAGAGCGCGTAAAGCCTGCAATTTTTTCGCCTATGAAATACACTAAAATGATGCCTTCACTGCTCCATTGAGAAACCTCTGTATTTGTGGCATGTTCAGTGTTAAGGGTAGCCAAACCTTCATTAATTATTTCATTATATATTTTAGAAATATTTTCCCAATCATCGGAGTTAGCAAATCGAACTCCCTCTCCATTCATCCCTAAACTTCCTATTGCAAAATAAATTCAAGCAACATCAAAACGATCAGCATTCATTATTTTATTCCATGCGGCAATGAAATCAATTTTGAATTTATCTTGATTATCATCTTGTGCATAGACCTCAGCAATCGCTCTCAACTGGGAATTACTCCCGAATACTAGATCAGTTCTAGAAGCATGCCTAATGATTTCTCCAGTTACTCTGTCCTTTCCTTCATATGAATTACTTCCTGTGGCCGCCCATTTTACATTCATGTCTAGTAAAGTTGTGAAAAAGTCATTACTCAAGTTGTCATGATCATTCGAAAACAAACCTCGAGAATCTGAACTAACTCCAAGCGTTCTCATGCCACCAACAAGAACTGTCATTTCCGGAGCAGTAAGGTCAAGAAGTTGAGCTTTATCTAACATCATTTCTTCGGGACTAACCGAAAAATTCTTTTCAAGATAATTCCTGAATCCATCAGCAACAGGCTCTAATACCTCAAAGGATTCTATGTCTGTTTGATTAGATCTTGCATCTCCTCTTCCAGGAATAAATGGGACATTCATGCCTGATGCTTGTTCTATTGCCACATTTCCAGCCAGTACAATCGTGTCGGCAATACTTGCATTGAATTTTGCAGCAATTTTTTCTAAAATGTTTAGAATTAATGAAAGTTCTCCAGGTTTATTTCCTTTCCAAGTATTTTGAGGTTGAAGTCTAATGCGTGCACCATTGGCCCCTCCCCTCATATCTGAACCTCGATATGTGGAAGCACTAGCCCAGGCAGTTTCAACCATTTGAGTTATGGAAAGGCCACTGGCCATAATTGCATTTTTAATTGCTTCAACATCATAATCAGAAGGTCCAATTGGCACAGGGTCCTGCCAAATTAATTCTTCAGTAGGAACTTCGGGCCCTAGATACCTTACCTTTGGCCCCATATCCCGATGTAGTAGCTTGAACCAAGCTCGAGAGAAAGTATCAGCAAATTCATCAGGATTTTCATGAAATCTTTTAGAAATTTCATAATAATCTGGATCCTTTATTAAAGCCATATCTGCAGTAGTCATCATTGTTGTCACCTTTCTATTATTGTCATGAGCTGCTGGTGCCATATTTTCTTCTGATTGATTTATTGGGTGCCATTGGTGTGCACCTGCTGGACTTTTTACTAGTTCCCATTCATAATGAAATAATAAATCAAAATACCCATTATCCCATTTTATTGGATTTGTCGTCCACGCTCCTTCAATGCCACTAGTTATGGTATCATCTCCTAATCCCGAACCATGGGCATTCTTCCAACCAAAATTTTGATCTTCAATCGGAGATCCTTCAGGTTCTGAGCCAACTAGGGCCGCATCTCCAGCACCATGTGCTTTCCCGAATGTATGCCCACCGGCTACAAGGGCTACAGTTTCTTCATCATTCATCGCCATTCTTGAAAAAGTTTCGCGTATATCTTGAGCACTGAGGAGTGGATCTGGATTTCCATTTGGCCCTTCTGGATTTACATATATTAGTCCCATTTGAACTGCTGCAAGTGGATTTTCCAAATCTTTTCGAGTATCTCCATAACGATTATCTCCAAGCCATTCATCTTCTGCTCCCCAATATATGTCTTCTTCAGGGTGCCAAATATCGGCCCTACCTCCTCCAAATCCAAAAACAGGTCCTCCCATGGATTCAATAGCAACATTTCCGGCTAATATCATTAAATCTGCCCAACTAATCTTATTTCCATATTTTTGCTTTATTGGCCACAACAATCTTCGCGCTTTGTCAAGATTACCATTGTCTGGCCAACTATTTAGTGGCGCAAAACGTTGTGCACCAGTTCCTCCGCCTCCACGGCCATCTCCTGTTCTATAAGTGCCCGCGGAATGCCAAGTCATTCGAATAAAGAAGCCACCGTAATGGCCATAATCGGCCGGCCACCAATCTTGACTTTCAGTCATCATAGAATTAAGATCTCTTTTCAATTCATCATAATCAATACTGTTGAATGCCGTCTTGTAATTAAATTCAAGATCCATTGGATTAGACTTAGTATCATGTTGATGTAGTATGGAAATATCTAATTGATTTGGCCACCAATTACGATTATTTGCCCCTTTATCCGGTGTTGTTGCCGCTCCGTGCAAGAACGGGCATTTCTCTCCTGTGCTTCCTTCATCATGATGCATGGTGCTGGTCACCCGATTCAAATATTAATGATTCTGAAGAATAATTAATTATTATATTAAAAAAACAAAAAAATAATTTAAAATTTATAATTAAAAATGATATTTTGTTCAAGAACTATACTAACATCTCCGGCACTCATTTCCAACATTATTAGTATGGGCGAATAAATTTAATGAAATCCAAACTAAGGCATTAAACACTCTCTTCAAGCAAATCCTTAATGTCCTTTGGCAGTATTTACTATTATTTCCAAATTATAATGGAAAAATATAGTTATATTTTCCTAATTTTATTTTCATTATAAAATCTAATTTACATAGGGCGCATTAATCTAACAATACCTAGCCCGCTTTACATGGGTTTAGTATATGTTCTCCGATTAAAAGGTAGAAAGTGGTACGTCGGATATACGGAGCGTGATTCAATTGAAAATATATTGGAACATATTGATAAAAAAGGGATAAAATGGATTACCAAATATCCTCCTTTAAAAAATGAATATCTACATTATGTGTCCGAACTTGGGTATTCAAGGAAAGATGAATATAAATTAACACTTGAATTGATGAAAAAATATGGAATTTTAAATGTTAGGGGTAGCCGATGGAGCATGGTCAAAATGCCAAATTATCTCGTCAATGATTTAAATAGATTAGTTGGAAAAACTACTGAAAAACTACCTTCCAAATCTAAAGATATTCACAAGCCCAACGAACCTTTAACTGAAAATAACCTGTTTGCAAAGGGATGGAAATATGATGAAAATGGAATGCTATCTAGGGCCAATATGACGGACCCGAAATTAGATAAGATTGAAATCAAAAATGAAATAAAACCATCTTCAGGTAAAAAGAAAAAATTCTCAGAAAATAAATTAAATGCAATTAATACAAAACCACTCTCACTAAAAGATAAACCATACACGGCTAAAAAGAAGTCACCATCACGTAGGAAAAAAGGTTAAAAAATATTTTTTAATTATCTATCATTTGGATACGATTTTATTTCATCACTCTCAATACTTTATATTTAATTTAATAATACCCATTGTGTTTTAGCAGATGCGTTGGACGAAAGCCTATACTGGCGTCTGCGTAATACAGCATTTCGCCTCGTTCAGTGAGAGGGTCGCCAATGTCAAATTTTGAATCTTTAGGATTATCTAAAAAATTATTACGTGCTATTTCGGATGAAGGATATGATACTCCAACTCCTGTACAGGCCCAATGCATCCCCCTCTTATTAGATGGAAAAGATGTACTTGGAGTTGCACAAACAGGTACTGGTAAAACTGCTGCGTTTGCACTTCCCGTATTGCAAAAAATACTAGAAAAAAATATTTCCCATAAGCGTCAGATCCGTGCGCTAATTCTTTCTCCAACCAGGGAATTAGCTGCACAAATAGATGAACGATTTTCGGTTTACAGTAAATATATAGACATGCGCCATAAGGTTATTTTTGGAGGAGTAAGTCAAAAACCGCAAGTACAATCATTAAGGAAGGGAATTGATGTATTAGTCGCTACTCCAGGGAGGCTACTTGATTTAATGCAACAAGGACATATCCATCTTAATAATGTGGAATTTTTTGTATTGGATGAAGCAGATAGAATGCTTGATATGGGATTCATTAGAGATATTAAAAAAATATTAAAAATACTTCCTAGGAAAAGGCAAAATTTACTTTTTAGTGCAACGATGCCAACTTCTATTGCAAATTTAGCAAACTCGTTCCTTAATGATGCCCAGATGGTGGATTTAAGTCCAAAAGAAATTACGGTAGATAGGATAGAACAATCAATTTTATTTGTTCGAAAGGAAGATAAAAGGAAACTTATTGTTAATATGATTAAAGAAAACAATGTCAAGAAAGGTATAGTATTTACACGTACAAAACATGGCGCTAATAGGCTCGTAAAACAACTCGATAAAGCAGGAATTGAAGCTTTAGCAATACATGGAAATAAAAGTCAAGGCGCGAGAACTAAGGCACTTGAAAAATTCAAACTTGGCAACGTCCCTCTTTTAGTTGCAACAGACATCGCTAGTCGAGGTATCGATGTTGAAGGAGTCACTCATGTGTTCAATTTCGATTTACCAAATGAGCCTGAAAGCTACGTTCACAGAATAGGAAGAACTGCACGAGCAGGAAAGAGCGGAATAGCATTTGCATTTTGTGATGATAGTGAAAGTGGTTATTTGGTAGGAATACAAAATCTTATTGGGAAAAAAATTCCCGTTATTGACGATCATTCATTTCATTTTGAAAATGCAATCCCTAAACCAGGTCAAAAACCAGGTAAAATAAAAGAAAATAAAAATAATAACTCTAACAGAAATAATAACAATAGAAAGTATGGTTCTAAAGATGGTAATAGGAATAATAAAAATAGCCGCCGCCGTTGAAACTATTTTTTAAGATTTCAAATGAAGCCACAATTCATTTCTTCTGTTAAAAGGCAATGTTGTACCGGGATTATCATACAAAGCAAGAGTAACTTCTCCCTCATCATCTATTCCTCTAGAATTAATAATTTTTTTGAATTTATTAATTAATTTGGTGACTTTTCTTTTTCCTGATAATCCAGAAAAACACATAACAGCAACTCTCATTTCTGGATTTAATATTATTTCTACAGATTCATCATATGGTTTTGGTAATTCATCAATATCATATTTGGACGGCATACTAAATGCCATTACTGAATTATCTTTATTCTGAGAGATTTGAACAGGTGCAGTCATTGCTATGTTTTTACTTAGATCATTTTTTCCAAAAATATATGATGCAATTTTTCTGAATCCATAAGAATTACCTCCATTATTCATAATTAAAGTTCTTGCATGAATCATTTTTTTATACTTTCTAATTTCAAATTCATCATGAACTTGAATTAGTTCGAAACCAGGCTCTTCTAATTTTCTCGACATAATATGTTTACCCGTGGTGGGTTATATGTTTTGTGTTTTTTGTCAAAGCAGAGTCTTATCAATAGATAGCGTTTCAGTTAAATTATGAAAGTTAACAAAATGTTTGTGCAACTTTTCACTATTTTTACAGGAATTTTAGTCTTAGCATCCTACGTTTATGGGGTTTCAAAATCTTCTGATCCAGCCCTATTGTGGGGCGGTGTACCGTTATCTTGGCAGTCATATATTATCCCATTCATGTTTGTCGCAGCCGTCGGATATGTTCTTTATTGGTGGACAGTATTTTTTTCAATCGACGAATCTATTTTGGATTCACTAACCTGGCCTTGGGCAGAATCCGATGGAAATGGCGCAAGAAGATTACTCTTGGCATACTCATTATTCCTAATACCATCTGCATTGTGGTTGGAAAGTACATCTTTTCACATTGTAAATGATTATGCATGGACGCCAATCTTAGTAGTAGGGATGTTAATCCTAGTGTCTTTAGGAAACATATTACTTGGTCTGCTGGCGTACAACTCCTATCGGAATGGTATTGATGGAGGTAGTTATATGTTAATTGGATCTATTATGATAAGTATTCAATGCATAATAAATGATTTATTGATATGGTCATATAAATTTCCTTGGTTAGATTAAAAATCATTCTTCTAAATCCTTGTTATAATGCAACCCGATATTCTCTTTTCTATTCATGGATGCATCTATTACTAATTCCGCTACTTCTACTAAGTTACGTAATTCTAAGATTTCCTGACTGGGTTTACACGTTCTCCAAACTAATTCTACTTCATTCGAAATATGTGAAATTCTTCGTTTTGCCCTTTTTAATCTTGAATTACTTTTCACTATTCCCACGTCGGAAGTCATAGTTGATCTTAATGCTTCAGTATCTGTTCTAAGAGGGGCGTGTTCAGTCAAAATATCTAGATCTTCTGCCCTCCACATTGGCAACGGTTCTATAATTTTTTTATCATTTAAATCAATATTTTGTATTATATTATTGGCAGCTCTATCTGCATAAACTACTGCTTCTAATAGGCTATTAGATGCAAGTCTATTTGCTCCATGAAGTCCGGTACACGCCACCTCTCCAATTGCGAATAAATTCTCGATTTTCTGACCTTTATATTTCGCTTGCCCATGCTCATTTACAGCAATACCTCCAACCATATAGTGTGCAGCAGGAGTAACGGGAATTGGATGTTTACCAATTATTATATTATTTTCAATAAGTTTTCTTGTAATTGTTGGAAATTTTCTATGTAATTCTTCTAAATTTAGATGTTCTGTTATTAATAAAACATGCTTTTCTCCGCTTTTTTTCATTTCAAAATCTGTTGCTCTAGCCACTATGTCTCTGGTGCCTAGGCTTCCCAGGGGAGAGTATTTTCTCATATATGAAAAATCATTAAGATTATTTTTATTATTTTTTTTCCAATTTCTATAATCTTCTTTTGTCATTAATACGGCGCCATTCCCTCTCAATGCCTCAGTTATGAGAAAAGGTGTAGAATTGTCTGATGCCAGAGCAGTGGGATGAAATTGGATAAATTCCATGTCCCTAATCTCAGCACCCACTCTTTTTGCCATTGCTACGCCATCTCCAGTTGCTACCTTTGGATTAGTTGTGGCTTCATGCAATATTCCTGCACCTCCCGTAGCCAAAACAACGCATTTTGAGGAAATAGTTTGCACATTTCCTTGAGGATCTAAACACCAAATTCCCGCAACTCCCCTGCTAGGATCGCCATGAGATTTTTGAATCAAATCTACGGCCATCCAGTTCTCTAATATTTTTAAATTTGAATTTGTTTCATTATTGGCACCATTGGTCAAAGCCCTTTCGATTTCAGCACCAGTTCTATCCTTTGAGTGAAGAATCCTTTCTTCGGAATGGCCTCCCTCTTTGTTCATATCATATTTACCTTCAGATCCGATATCAAATCTAACTCCATGATTGACGAGATCCGTTATTCTATGAGCAGCTTCATTGACTACAGATCTAACTACTGCTTCATTGCATAGGCCTGCTCCACAATCCAATGTGTCTTTTACATGTTTTTCTAATGATTCCTTATTATTTACGTCCAATACTCCTGCAATTCCACCTTGTGCCCAATTTGTAGACGAAGTGGATATTTCCTTTTTTGTAATTACAACAACCTTTAATCCAGCCTTTGCACATTTTACAGCCAAAAACAATCCTGCTATTCCAGATCCAACTACTACGACATCTAAGCCTTGCGTCAATATTGGCTCTGTTGACTGCATGTACTTCGCTAATCTATCTCAATCATGAATGTTCTTAACAAAACCTACATTAATAATATGGCTTTTCATTAATGGCATACTAAATGACCTATAAAATACTTATCTTCCTCAACCTTCATAATCCTCGAGGACACGAGACAGTAAATGTCATCAGCGCTTTTTCGTAGATGATTACAGGTGATGGGATGCATCTCACTAGAATAGAATTAGAAAACTTCAAATCTTTCGGTGGTAAGATAACCATCCCACTTGAGGAGGGCTTTACTGCAATAACTGGGCCAAATGGTTCAGGTAAAAGTAACAGTGGCGATGCAATTCAGTTTGTCTTAGGTCCTAAGTCCACACGAACTCTCAGGGCTTCAAATGTTACAGAATTGATTTTCAATGGAGGAGGTGCAGGTAAACCTGCCAAATATATGAGTGCAACTCTTGTATTCTCAAATACTCCTGAGGCAGATGGCAGAAGAAGACTAAGAATAGATTCTCAAGAAGTATCTTTCACACGTGCGGTAAAGATTAATCGAAAAGGAGATCCAGTATCGTCCTATTCAGTTAACGAAAATCCATGCACAGCAACAGAAATGAGGAGAATATTGGCTGAAGCGGGTTTAAGGGGAGATGGATATAACATAGTACTCCAAGGAGATGTTACGACTCTTGCAACTATGACTCCTCACAAAAGACGTGGAGTTTTGGAAGAGGTTGCAGGCGTCACTGCATATGATGAAGAAATAAGGAAGGCTAACAACCAAAGAAAAAAGGTTGACAATAGTATAGAGACAATTGACATTTTCGAAGAAGATCAAAAGAGCAGACTCAAAGATTTAGCTAAAGAAAGAGAACAAGCATTAAAATTTAAAGACTTAAAAGAAGATTTAGATAAATCAAAAATAACCTTACAACAATCACGTTTCAGGAATAAAGTCGATGAATTAAGGCTCCTTGGGGATGAAAGATCAAGATATATTGAGGATAAAGACAAACTTGCCTCAGAACTTTCAGAAAATGCAAGAACAATAAATGATTACGATGAAGAAATGGTAAAGGTTTCCAATAGTCTTGATGAAATGTTAGGGGGAGATGCTAGACAAATACTTGATAAAATAAGACAATTTGAGATATTAGTTGAAACTGGAGGAGATAGAATTGGCGATCAACAAAAGAAAATTGAATTTGGCAACGATGAAATAAAAATCCTCAATTCAGAATCAATAAAGGCAGAAAAAGCCCGCTCCGATGCCGAAAATAAACTAAATGATGCTAAAAAAGCAGTTATTGAGGCATGCAAGTCACTTAAACTAGCAGATAAAAATGAAAAAGAGGCTAGAGAGGCAATACAATCAGGAGATAAACATGGCCAGGATTTGAATAGAAAATTAGGCCAAGCAACAGAGGCAGAAAATGCAAACCAATCAGTTTATGCTCAATCACAATTAGATTATGACAGGGCCGAGCAACAATGTCAATTAGCGCTTGATAAATTAGCAGATCTGGAAACAGAATATGAAAATGCCACATTGGACCGTGATGACCAAGAATTATTGGGTGAAGATCTCCAAGGAGAAAATCCGAACTTTGATCGTACAACTTTAGCAGATGATTTAAGGAAAATCCAAAAACAAGATAAACTTCTGTGTGGCGATAGAGATAGCGCTGAAATTAAATTCAGGAATGCAGAAAGAGAATTAGCAAAAGCACGTGCCAGACAAGAAGCAAAATCTTCTAGACCAGGCTCTGCATCTACTATTGCTGCATTGTCAAAATTAAGGCAAAGTGGGGAAATTAGTGGAATTTTAGGAACTCTTGGAGAATTAGCCACTCCTAAGAATACTAAGCATGAAAGTGCACTAGCACTTTCATTAGGTAATGGACTCAGGAGCATAATTGTAAAGGATGATGATGTTGCATCGCAATGTATCTCATGGTTGAGAAAAAATGGAGGAGGGAGGGCAACTTTCCTTCCCTTGAATAAATTAATTACAAATAGGCCACAAGGGAGAACTCTAATAGTGGCTAGAAATCCTGGCATAGTTGGTTTTGTTCATGATTTGTTGGAATATGATTTTGAAATTGAAAACGCGATCAAATACGCCGGACGTAATACGTTGATTGTCGATAGCATGAACATAGCTCGAAAAAATATGGGTGGAGTTAGGATGGTAACTCTTGATGGAGCAATCATCGAAAGTTCAGGTGCAATGACTGGCGGTTCGGAAGTAAGGAGAGATGGCCCATCATTTGGCGGTAATGGTAATATATCTAATATTGAAAAATATGAATCAGCAGTTGATTCAGCAAGTATTGTATACGCAACAGTTGAAGCCGCATTAAAAGAAATAAGGATCAATGAGCAGGAGTTAAGATCTAGAATTCATGGTTTAGATGATAGCAATCATTCTGTAAGGGTTCGTAACTGGAAAGCAGACCTGGATAGATCTCAAAAATTAGTAAATGAAGTTGGAAAGAAAGTTGTATCATCAAGAAAAGATTATGAAAATCTAGAAAAAATAATGAATAAATTACTCGCAACTTGTGAAATAAATTTAAAATCTTTAGAAGATGCCACTAAAATGAGATATGATGCAGCTGAAAATCTACAAAATCATACACCTGATCATTTATCCGAGATATTACGAAGCGCAGAATTAACACGAACAGAGGCCGAAAGGTCCAGGCTAAGTTCCGACGCTGCTATAATTACAGGAAATCAAACCTTAAGTATTCTAGCAGAAAGAGTTAGTGAAATTATGCGCCAAAAAGATATTCAAGAGGGTATCATTTCAAAGGCGGAAGGCGAAATATTAGACCTTCAGAACTCTATTGATAAGGCAGACTTTGAACTTGTAGAATTAAAAGAACAATCATCCCAATTCGATGAGGAGCAACAAACTCTCAACAATCGTAGAGATGTTATAATGGAAGAAAGGGCGAGCCTGCGGGCCCATGTCGGTAAATTATCTCAAGATAGGCAGACACTATCCTCAAGAGTCACAGAACTCAATTCTACAATTCAACAAAAGGGAATAATTGTTAATGAAATTGCTGTTGAACTTAAATCTGCAAATATATCTCTTCCGACAGGCAATATTCAACTTCCAATTGTAGCTGAAGCCGAAAAAGGTGTCCAAAGTCTGGAACGCCGTCTTGCTAACTTAGGAGATGTGAATATGCTCGCAATAGAGCAGTACGATATAGCAGTTGAAAGAATTTCAGATTTAATATCTGACGGTAAACTACTGAGGGAAAGGAAAAATCAACTTATTTCTATAGCCGATCAATTAGAAGAAGAACGTAAGACTAGATTATTGACAGTTTTCACACATGTCAATAATAATTTTAGTAGAGTATATGAGATCTTACAACCTTCAGGGCAAGGAACTCTTAGATTAGAGAATATGAAAAATCCTTTCGAAGGAGGTCTTGAAATGGCCTGTGTGCCTCCAGGTAAGAGTCGCAATACTAGAAGAACAGCACTTTCTGGAGGCGAAAAATCAATGGCAGCATTGGCATTCATATTTGCAATCCAAGATTATGAACCCTCTCCATTTTATTACTTCGACGAAGTAGATCAAAATCTTGATCCATTTAATTCTGAACGTATAGCGACATTATGTAGAATGAGAAGCCAAAGGGCCCAATTCATAATGGTAACCTTAAGAAAAGTCAGTTTGATATTGGCAGATCATCATATTGGAATTACTCATGCAGGTGATGGCTGCAGCAGGAGAATTACTGACTTCGATCGAGCAGCAGCTCTAGACTTAGGAGATGACTTAGAGGCTGAAGAATTAGCCAGAAAAGCTTCACAAGCAGAAAAAGATGCAATGCCGGAATTACCTAAAGCAGAAAACATGCCACGTTCACCAGAACCACTTTCAACTTTGAAAAGCCTATCTGGATTATCTGAAAGAGCCGGTATTGAAGATATTAAAAATTCAAAACAAGACCCAAGCCTTGAATCTCTAAGGGTCAGAACGGAAGATTACACTGAAGAAATCGAAGCACAAGAAAATGATATTTCAAAAGAACAAGAAATTCAAGAAATCAATACGATTAAAATTAAATCTGAGGAGGTTTAGTTTTGGTTGTTTTTGGTGACGATATGAGGGAAGACATAGTTGCTAGATTACTCGGAGGAGAATCAGATTTAGAAACTAGTAGATATTTAGATAGGCTGTTAGAATTGGCGTCCCTCGAAGAGGCTGAACATCAATTTTTAATTGACCCTTTTGATAGGTCTGTAGCATTGGTTTTCCAATTATTCAATACAAGTGATTTAGATCCATGGGATGTAGATTTGTCTAGTTTTTTGGAAATGTTCAACAAAAGAATTGAGGATACTGGAAATATAGATCTTCCTACTTGTGGGAAATTAGTTAGAATGGCATGGACTATCCTTAAAGGTCAAGCTTCTACTTTAATAGAACGACAAGAAAACTCTTTGCAATATCAAGAAGATGACGTTTGGGAATTTGAGGGAGGCTGGGAAACAGATCTCGATGATGAAGATTATATTTTTACAGGAGGAGTATTATCAGGGGCCGCTGATGAAGCATTACCATCTATTTTTGAAGGCCGTATACATCGTGATCAGGGGCGTCCAGTGACACTTGGTGAACTTTTGATGGGACTTCAATCAGCAGGTAAGTTGGCAGAAGAGCAGAGATTAAGGGAAACCATTGCCAAAGAACGTAGAGAAGCAAATGAAAAAGCAAGAGCAAGATTTAGTGGAAGTTTACATATTGAAAATTTGGAAGATGATTTACAAAGAACATGGTATGCATTAAAAAATAATACAAAACAAGATTCAGAATCTGTAGACCTAAAGGATATAGTTAGTACACTTAATGGTAATTCATTACATTCTGGAATGAGTATCGAAGAGGCAAAATCAGAAGCACAAGTTACTGCATTAGTTGCAGCTCTTTTCTTAACAAATAGGGGCTATGTTGATTTGAATCAGGAAGAAGGCCGAGATGGAAAGATAATTCTAAGAAATTTATGGGAAGATGTAGAGGATTTTGATACTTTGACTGAACACCTATATCCAAAATCTAAAATTAGGGGTGTAGGCACTGTCTGAACCAGAATTAACTACTATCTTAGAAGCCATTGTATTTGGTGCAGGGCGTTCTATGTCTACATCTGAATTAACGGAATTATTAGGTAAACCAAATAATGAAGTAGAAGATGCATTAAATAATCTAAAGGCTACAATAAAAAGACGTAAAGATTGTGCTTTACAATTAACTAATGTTTCAGGCAGATGGATTTTTGAAGTTCGCCCAAATCTTTCCCAATACCTTCCTGAAAAATTTAAAGCAGATATTCCACAAAGGCTATTGCCAGCAGCAGCACTAATAGCCTATCATCAACCTATGAGTCAAGCGCAACTCGTAGATATGCTGGGGCAGCGTGCGTATGATCATGTTAGAGATTTATCAAATAGGGGCTTGATTGACAGAAGAAGAGATGGATTAACAAGGAGATTAACTACAACTAGGAGGTTTGCAGAATATTTTGGTTGCCCTGAGGTAGAATTCAGGAAAGTTAGGACTTGGTTTAGGGAAGAAGCTAGTAAAATGGGCCTTAATAGTGCACAATTGGCAGCATCCCTGGCACCTGATGAACAAATGATAATATCCGAATTTTCAGAATCGGATTCTACTGAAGAAGAACTACAAAATACAGATTAACATAAAAATCATATATCTTTACGTATTCTTTCCAATTCTTCAATAACTACTGCTTGAGTTATTCTAACTCCACTTTTTCTTAAACTTGAAGCTACTTCATCAACTTCTTTCCCTTCGGCTCCTGCGGTGACAGCCATATTTCTTACATGGAGTTTCATATGTCCAGCTTGTATCCCAACTGTTGCTAATGCTCTTAATGCACCTAAGTTCTGTGCCAGTCCAGAAGCAGCCATAACTTTGGATAAATCATCGGCAGTCCTAACTCCAATTAATGCTACATTGGCTTGTGCTGCTGGATGAACTCTCACTGCTCCTCCTACGAGACCTACTGCCATCGGTAACTCAATAGAGCCAACTAAATTGCCCTCAGAATCTTTTTCCCAATCTGTCAGTGACCCATATCTGTTACAGTTTGAACATTCGCAATTGGGGCATGGGTTTTTGTATGCTGCATAGCTATGTGCTCCTGACTCAATTGCCCTCCAATCTTGCCCACATGCAAGGGCAACAGATGAAATTGCATTCATTATTCCTTTATTATGAGTAGTTGCTCTAAATGGATCTGCTTTAGCAAAATGATAAGCCTGTATCACTCCATTTATTATTTCCTTTCCGCGGGCAGAATCTTTACCTGATTCAGACATCTCTTCAGGTGAAAATGTCGCACTAACTCTAGCTAACCTGTGTACTGCCAAGTTACTTATAATTCTCAATATTACAGTACCATTTGAAATCGACTCCACTATTGGTGCAATAGTTTCTGCCATCGTATTTACTGCATTAGCACCCATTGCATCTCTGCAATCAACTAATATGTGCAATATTACCATCGGCCCTGAGTCCGTATCAATAATTCTTACTTCTATATCTCTACAACCTCCTCCAAATTTTACTAATATGGGGTCAACTTCATTACATCTATCGATTAAGTCATTTTTTGATGCTAATAAGTCTATTTTTGTTTTTTCCGGATTCTGGCATCCTACAATTTGTATTTGACCTATCATTATTGGATCATCATTATTGGACTTAAATCCTCCATTGCTAATGCACCTTTTAGCCATATTGCTTGCTGCCGCTACTACGCTGGGTTCCTCAACTACAAATGGAATCAAATAGTGCTCTCCATCAATTATAAAGTTAGTAGCTACTCCAATTGGCAATGAATATGTGCCGATGACATTTTCAATCATCCGATCTGCACTTTCTTCATCTAATTCTCCATTCAATGCCCATGCATTGACATGTTCATCTTTTAAGTTAGCTATTTCTGCTAACATTTCCCTTCTTTCCGATACTGGGAGTTTGTAAAATCCTTCTAAACGACTATTCTCTACTGGCATGTTATCAGACTCTCCTGATGCTAAGTACTTCTAAAATTTACGAATAATATTTATTTCGTCAAATCAGATTTGCGTTAATATGATGGTTAACGGGTTATTTAAGCGTTAATAATACGTTAATGATGCGTTAATAATGCGTTAATGGCATTTTCGATAAAACACGCAACTACGAGCAAATTGTATTAAAAATCTTCCTGGTTTTTTTTAAAACATCCAAAAATATGCGTTAATATACCGTTAACACCCGTCAATATTATATGCTTAGGTACAAACTCACGTCATATGGTAATGGGACAGCAACTAACAATTTCTATTCCACCATTGAGAGGTAATCCATTTGATTCAAGGCCCATTGAAGGAAATAGAATTTCAGAAATTGTCGGTAGAAACAATATACTATCATCAATGAGAGAATTAATAATATCTGGATCTCCAAGAATGATGCTACTCTCAGGTGAGAGAGGTTCAGGTAGAACATCATTGATTAATTCAATATGTTCATTTTCATCAAATGATATAGTATGCCAATATTGGCCAGAAGAAAATCAATTACTTTCTGTGATACACGAGATATCAATATCATTTGACGGATTTGAAAAGTCAAAATCAATACATAAAATTTCAGATGGGTTGGTTAGAAACTTAGAATCAAAAACTGGCCCTTTACCGGTTGTTGCTTTGGATTATCCTTCCAATATACCAATCGAGACATTCCTACCTAGAATAACTCCAATACTTCAAAGATTAAGGGCATTGGTCATTATCTCTCTTACTCCCTCACAACTTAATTCTTTGGATAATGATACTATTGGTTTATTCGCCGAACCAATTCAATTGAAAGAATTAGATATTGGAGATATACAAAATTTAGTTGATAAAAGGATAATGAAAATGGGAAAAGAAAAGTGGTTATTAAGGCCCAATATTCTGAAACTAATTTATCAAAAAACTGGGGGAAATCCCCGTTTAATTGTCAAGTTACTACAGAATCTAGTTGATGAACACAGGGGGATTGGTTCGATTGGGACTCTGAAGAAATTGTATACTTTGGATGCAATAACATCTAAACCAATTGAAAAATTTAATTCAAATGATACTGTACAAAATTTAGTCCAATCAGATGAATCAATAATTGTGGATGAGTATGAAATTGGAAAAAAATTAGAAAAAAAACCATATTTAGTCGATAATCCTCAAAATATGAAAACTCCAGAAAATACTATTATTTCTGCCGAAGATGATATAATTGATATGCCAGAACCAATTTTAGAAGTTGTCAATAAACCAAGTTCTAGAAATGATGATTTTACACTTATTGACTGGAGCGAAGAATTCAATCAACCTGTTATTGATAATGATATAGTAATTGATGAAGAATTGAAAAATATTGTTATCGATGATGAAAAGATTGATGATAATAATAATAATAATAATAATAATAATAATAATAATAATGATTTTAATTATGTAAATAAGGATGATTCAGATCAAATCAACCATAAACAAACTCCTTTTGAATATAGTCAAGTAAACAAGCCAAAAGTGACTAATTTTGGAGGAATAATTGGTAGATCTAGGTATACTTCTGACTCAATCGAATCTAATATTGCTTCAGACGAAGAATCTACGATTTTTATCGATGCTAGCGCTTCAGAATCTAATTTTCCTAATTTTATGAATCATAAATCATCAATAATGTCGAATAGCCCAGAGTATGATTCTGACACGTTGGATGACACTAATGAAAAAATAGTTGATAGAACTGAGGATGCAGTTTGGACTGTAGATGCAAATGAGGAATCTACTCTACCTAATGAGGCGATTTATGAAGAGGGAAGTTCTGAACAAATAATGCATGAAAACCCAATATTTGAAGAACCCCTGTTTGAAGATACAATCATAGAGGAGACAATTAAATCTAATGATTTGATGATTAATACTTCAAAAAACTATATAAAACTGCCATTGGGTCCTAAATGGGAAAGTGATAATCTATTCGATAAAGATTATGCAACTCAGTTATCGGATGCTGAAGTTCTTGTAATTTCAAAAGCTAAAGAAAGGGAAATATCTCCCTCAGATAACGAATTACAAGCATTATTACAAGTTGGGAGGCCAAGGTTATCACAAATTTATAATGGCTTAAATAAAGCTGGCATACTTTCAGTTAGAAAGAAAGGTCGTTCTAGAATGTTTAAACTAAGTAATTCTGCATTAAATTATTTTTAGGTTGTGTTTATTTGGAAATTGAAGATAAAATAACTCCAGAAAGAATTGAGAAATATCTTAAGTTAACTGCAAAAGCAAGGTCAAAAGCCACACCTATAATAAAAAATAATGCCGATAAGAAACGCCTCGAATCAATGCTTAGGATGTGCGATGATTATTCATCAGATGCACGGCATTTTCTTAAATCCGGAAAATTAGTTGATTCATTTGCTGCAATAAACTATGCTCATGCTTGGATAGATGCTGCCGTAAAAATAGGCCTCCTGGATGGACATGATGACGATGCATTATTCACCCTTCCTTAATCCAATTAGTTTCAATATTTTTCTGGATGTTACTTCTATATATGATCCACCAGAGTTAATCAAACGTTCCTTTAATTCCCTATCAACAGTAAGAACCGGCCATGAATTTTCTATTGACATTTTAATTAACATATCGTCCGTATAAGTTAATCCTTTGATATTTGCAACTAAAGTACTTTTTACTTCTAAAAGACTTAGCAACAAATTCCTCTTAGTCTTGGATAATTCATCTAATTCTTCTTTCACCCTTTCCATTAAGATTAATTCAAATTCTCCAATCACTCCAATTAAAGCGGAGTCAACATTTAATTTTGCATCCATTAATGCTGCCCAGCCACAAGCGTCAACCAAGACGCGCATCATTAATCATCACCCAGTTATTGAACCATGGCCGATTAAACGCCATCTTGTACCAATTCGTCTTGATAGAGTAATTCTGCTACCTTCCTTTGCACAGATGGGTAATCTTAGAGTTATGGTGGCCTTTTTACCCTTTATTGATGAAACAGTACCTACGCTAGTTGTTGTGGCTGAATTAATCATCAACATTTCATTTGGTTGAAGTGGTCGAACTTCACTACTGCCCTCATCATTTCCAGAAACCATAAATTTTAGTAACTCTAACTCGACCTTTAATTCAGACCAAATCGGAGGTAACTCCCCTATTTTTGCCATCACTTGTCCCGATAACTCATCTGCCTTGGTAGAAACTGGATCCATTGGTGTTGCAATTCCGCATAATCCTCCTGCATGCACAGTCTCAAGATCTAAGCCTCCTCCCTGTGCACTTTCAATTACGGTTTCCAATGGCTCCCATCGAACTTTATTGCCTTCCTTTATTCTTCTTCCTGGTGCTATTAGGATTTTATCGCCAACGCTAAAAGATCCTTCTACAACGCTTCCTCCAATTATTCCTCCTTTGAGTTTACTAGGTCTCGTTCCGGGTCTATTGACATCAAATGATCGGGCGACATACATCAATCCTTTTTCATCAGATGTCCTATCTGGAGTTGGAATGGTTTCTTGAATTGCTTGAATCAACATATCTAAATTAACGTCATGATGTGCTGAAACTGGTATTATTGGTGCATTTTCAGCAATAGTACCTTCTACAAAATTCTTTATTTCATTATATGATTCAATGGCCCGTTCTCTTGTAACGATATCTATCTTATTTTGTACTATCACAATATTACTAATTCCTGCAATTTCTAGTGCAGATAAATGTTCTCTCGTTTGAGGCTGAGGGCAAGCTTCAGTTGCAGAAACTAATAATAATGCCCCATCCATTATTGAGGCACCAGATATCATTACCGCCATTAGAGTTTCATGACCAGGTGCATCAACGAAAGATACAGATCTTAGAAGATCTTTTTCTAAGTCGTCCTTTTCTTCAGGATGCTTACCTGTCGCATAATATTCTCCATTATTAGTACAATAAAATGCAGTATCTGCATAACCTAGCTTAATGCTAATTCCACGCTTCATTTCTTCAGAATGAGTATCCGTCCAAGTTCCTGAGAGGGCCTTAGTGAGAGTAGTTTTACCATGATCAACATGGCCAACCATGCCAATATTTACTTCAGGTTGTCTTGAAAGTGATTTTGCCAGACTACATCACTCCTGTCGTTCACGCCTCTTCAGTAGAGGCTTGTTCGACAGAAGGTGCTTCCTCTACGCCGAATATTATGCCTAGATTTCTCTTACCGGCTTCGACGACCTTTAGATTTATTTGACGTGTTTCTGGACTTATGACATTTCCTCGAAGATTTCTACGCCTTCTCAAACCATCGTGTTTGTAGCGATATACTTTTCCATTTTTCTTTACATATTTTTTACCTTTATATCCGACTCCTGCGGTTATTAGGATTGATTTGACTGTACCTCCATCAAGGTCCGATCGCATTGCCCTTCCGGTAACGTCGGATCCGCCAGTAATTTGTAATTTATATCCGGTAAGATTCTGATCTCCCTCTCCTAGGAATCCGCCATCTACTGTATCTCCAATCTTTTTACCTAATAAATGATTATAATTTGATCCTGTTATTTCCATGGAAAAAGCTCTTCCATTGAATGTAGGATTTGTATCATTAATCACCGCTTTAAATGATTGTTCGCCTGCCATAATAAGTCCTCTGACGGCATTCCGACATAAGGTTGCTATAAGAGCGGTTCGGAAGTATTGATATTTTTATCAGTACCTTGATAAAACTTTTTCAATTCTATTTTCTAATTCTGCTGGTGATGAATTTGACATAGTTATATTCTGCGTCCTACCTCTTCCAGTAATCGAATTGACTGTTTTAGTATCAATTAAACCTTCTATTTCTAAAGATTTCAAATATTTCAAAAAAGTAGTATGGCCCTTGGCTTTCACCCCATATTCTTCGCAAACTAATATGTACAGTTTTTTAGCATCTCCACTGAAAAGATTATCTTTCTTTTTTAATCTTCTACAAATTCCAAGTAAAACTAATTTTTGATGTTCTAATAGGTCATCAATCTGACTTGGTTCAACAGAAGACTCCCTAAATTGACTAGGCTCTATGTCTTCAATACGAACTTCATCCCTACCGTTCATTTCAGCTCTTCTAATCCCTCCTTCTAATAATTCAATACACATACGCGCATCTCCACTTACTGCTGAATATCGTCCAATTTTAGATAAAATATCCTCACTTATAGAACCACTTTTACATGCTAGTAAGGCCCTTTGTTTGGCAATTCCAATTAATTTATTTTCATCATATGGTTCTAATTTGAGTACATTACTCATGCCCAATCTTGATATTATTGCTGCTTCAAATCTATTCATGAGACTTAATTCCTGACTGATAAGAATTAATGATAAATATCCCTTATCATTTTGGCCTTCATCAATTCTTAACAGCCTATATATTAAGTCTGAACTATCCTTTCTAATGAGGACGTCAACTTCATCGAGTATAAGGATTAGGTGGATATTATGAGAATTAAGATTTCTTCTGATGGTGTGTATAATTTCACCTGCACTAAATCCCCTTTCAGGATGCCTGGGATCTAATTTCATTGCTATTTGATGTAGAACTTGAGATGTTCTTGAATAATTTCTACAGTTGATATGAATTGATACTATTTTTCTTCTACCTTCCAATTTTTTAATCAAATCATCACTGAATCTTTTTGCTAAAACCGTTTTCCCGGAACCAACTGGGCCCATTATAGTGACTCTTGCGCTTACGTTAGGATTATCTATTCCAATAAAAATCGATGCAATCTCCCTCAATTCCTTTTCTCTTCCAACTAAGCTCGGGGGAGTCCAATCAAATGAAAAAGGCTCTTTTGATATTAGTATTTTTCCAGCACCGATTCGATCTAAATAATCGG
This sequence comes from Candidatus Thalassarchaeaceae archaeon, assembly GCA_023700245.1. Lineage (GTDB taxonomy): Archaea > Thermoplasmatota > Poseidoniia > Poseidoniales > Thalassarchaeaceae > MGIIb-O3. Next base: position 1,305 of record JAJPRE010000018.1, on the reverse strand, counting down.
TCATAGTAATTCTTCCTCCCCTTATGTTATTAGTACTATGCAGGCAATGCTTAGGAATCTTTTTTTTTCGGTGTTTTCATAGACTATACAGTATTGCGGAGTACAGGTGAGGGTCAGTGGCAAGCATATTTTCTGAACCAAAATCATATACAGTAGTCTTTTCCACTGTAATTGCAATATTTGAAATAATCAATATATTGGGGTTAATGGACGATGTGGTAATTGCATTAAATAATTATGATTTATTTCCTGAAATCCCAATTATTGAAAGTAAGGAAAAATTAATATTATTGCCGTCATCTATTGCGATGGCGACTAATATTTTTTCCAATCGTATAATTTGGGGGGATTTAAAATTAGGGTATCAGGATTATGTCATTATCATTTATCTTTTATCTACATTATTTAGGCTATGGATAAATACTCCATCACGAAAACTTAAAATCGAAAATTATAGGAAAAAACCCAAAATAATATCAATTAAATCGCGAAGATGGTTCTTATTATCATTTTTTATAATAATATTTACTACTCTCTTTATTGTAAATAAATTAGGTCAATTGGCAAAAATTTACGAACGTACCGGCTTTGCAACATTTCCCGAGGGTGCTAAATTAAATTTACGGGCAGATCCTAAATGGATAGAACCTTTACCAAATTTAGGTTTATTTGACTATCTTTCTCTATTATTGATATTCCTTTTCATCATTTTTTGCTTAAAACAAACATTCATCATTAGACTAGCAAAGAAAATAAAGCAAGATAAATTGTCAGCAATAGAGAGAGTTTGGAAAAATACCGATGATGCAATTTCAATTGGTTTATCTAAGCCAAATAAATCCTTCCCGATTGTAAATGATGCATTCTCTAAATTATTAGATTTACTTTCAGCATCAGCAACTATGAACATTGCCGCTACGGCGCTGGAAGATGGAGATGTAAAAACATCCTTCGATAAATGGAGCCTTTTGACAGCCCCAGAAGGCAAAGAGTCCGAAAAATGGCAAGGACTTTCAAACTCTCTTTCAGATATTGGTAATTTTGAAGTAGAGGGCGAAGAAGAATAACTTTGCATCGGCGCATTAATAATCACACCACATACAGTTAGTTCCGGAGTTGATTGAAAGTGGCCAATAATCTAACACGGGAAGAGACTAACGAAATACTTCTGAAAGTATATTCTGACAATCTTGACGATGCTGAAAAAATAAAGAAAATTTCCAATATTCCTAAATTATTGGATAAATTTGACGGTAAATATGATAAATTAGTAGAAGCATTATATAAAAAATATCCAAATATTTC
>JAJPRE010000039.1 GCA_023700245.1 Candidatus Thalassarchaeaceae archaeon | reverse complement strand
GCACGTAATTGACGAGTGTGAGAGATTAGTAGAAAAAATGTTAGAATCGTAAATTTGAAGCCAAAAATTGTTTAAGAAGTAAAGTAATTGTATTATTTTAATATAATTCATAATAAATAGTATAACTGCATCCAAATTAATAATGGACAAGTTTTTTGATAAACTATTTGATACCTTTATGGGTAGTGAATCGAATGAATTTGTAAGAAAAATAGCGATAAGTTCTGCTGTATTAGGTTTCCTTGCCCACCTTCTTATCTGGATATTATATGTTACAGATATGATACAAATAAAAGGAGATTCTGTAGAATTAGTTAGTTCGCCACTCTCCTCGCTTTATACTCCTTTTTCAATATTATTGGCATATGAGATATATGAATTAATTAGGACTATTCCGAATTCATTTTCTTCTGCGGTTGGAAAACAATATGAAATTGCCACCTTACTCGTTGTTAGAGATATTCTCAAAAGACTTTCAGCAATTAACCTCTCAGATGACTGGAAAATAGATGATGATTTAGGATTACTACTTGTTGAGTGTTGCGCGTTTTTGGCCTTATTCTATACTTCATTGACATACTATAATATCAGTAGCAATATTGATGCGAATGTAACAGTCTCTGATCATGTATCCTCATTCGTCTCAACAAAAAAGGCTATTGCAAATGTAATGCTACTATTTTTTATCATAATTGCAATAATGTCACTAACTGGATGGATTTCTTCTGCAATGCAAGGAGGAGGGTCTGTCAATAGAGAGATATTTTTTCTAGATTTTTTCACATTCCTTATCTTGGCTGACATATTGATATTATTGATGTCCTATTGGTTTTACTCAGATTTTGGCAATCTCGCAAGAAACACTGGTTTCGTTTTATCCACCGTCATAATTAGAGTAGCGATATCAACAACGGGAGTATCATCAATGATATTATTTGCACTAAGCGGATTTTTGGGCATAATGATACTAAAGATTTCGGACAATATAAGTTTAAAATATGCCTCAAATTCTAAATTATCTAAATGAATCAATAAAATACTTATCAAAAATAAAATGATTTCCCAGACATGTTCTTTTATTTTTATAAATATTTCAACTATCAACAATACATAAGTCTGTATAATACTACTTAGTACGCATTATTACAATGTTAGATGGAATTCTTGCTGAGGAGGTTAAATCGACATTGATATCTAAGATTCCTCGTTCAAACATGAAGTTATTGGGAATTGCAGTATCAATGGCAATAATCATGTTATTAGTACCTTTACAAAGTTGGATAATTGATGATGTTGTCGATGAAATCAAAAAAGATTTAGGGATTTATGATAGAGTTCCTGTTTGGGAAAGATCAGAGTGGCCATACACCACTGATAAGGCAAATGGGTTTGTCATGGAATATGGTGATTATGAACTAACAGAAACTGAAAATGAGTGGGGTTCAACTCATCATTTTATAAATTTTGAACTTCCTCTAAGTGAAGGCGGCTCAGCCCCTAATGGCATTGTTAGTCTTGCTGTTTGGCTTCCAAATGTACCAGAAGGAGACACAGTACCAGTTATTGCAGAGTTCGGTCCTTATTTCGACGAAGTTAGTGTTGAAACTCCATCGATAGAAGTTCCAGGTACGTGGTTAGGTCAAATGATAATTGATCAAATTTTACCTCATGGATATGCTTTTGCTCAAGTCTCTGTAATGGGTACTGGACGCTCGAATCATTGTATGGACTTGATGGGTAATGCAGAGCAATTAGGTGTTGATGCGGCTGTGACTTGGTTAGGAACTCAAGAATGGAGTAATGGTGGTGTATCGATGATTGGTAAGTCATATGATGGCTCTACTCCATGGCAGGCGGCTACATTTGGAAATGAATATCTAAAGACCATTGTTCCAATTTCTGGCCTCATTGGAGTCATGGAGTTAATGTGGAAAAATGGTAGTAGCGAAGCTAGGGCGCCAATAATGCATAATGGCGTTTATGGATCATATGGCATTGATGGAGATCAAGAAGATATTGGAAACATGTGTCCTGACTATATCATTGGCCCAGGTACAGGAGTTGCCGCATACATGTGGGGCGGAGAATTTGCAGGCACATATTGGGAAGAAAGATATTTCTTAGATAGAGTACTACAGAATTTTGAAGGTTCTGTTTATCTCATTCAAGGAATGCACGACTGGAATGTTGATCCTCATATGGCTATCCCGGTAATCAACCAGTTAATCGATGCAGGTATAGAATCTAAAGGCCTATTTGGCCAGTGGGACCATGATTATCCAGACAGGCCAGATTATCATTTTGAACGCTCAGGAGAAGGAAGAGGCAGAGAGGCATATCCACAAATGGTTAGATTTGACTGGATGCAAGATTTACTAGAATGGTTTGATTGGTATCTCAAAGGAGTTGGCGATAAACCAGGATTGTTTGTAGAAATACAATCCAATCAAGGCCAATGGAGAATTGAAGATAGGTATCCTCCGCAAGATATGGAGACAATTTCATTGGATCTTGGAGGAGGTCTGATGAATGTTGCAGGAGGCATTACTCGGATACTTCCTAATGGAAACTTTGGGCCAATTTATGAGAGTGAAGCATTCACTGAAGATATTTGGATTTCGGGACTTCCTAGATTGCATATCGATGTTTCTACAGCAACTGTTGGTGGGCAAATCTATGCTTTGTTAGAAGATTGCTCAGAAGACGGTTTGTGTATCCATATTGGGCATGCTATTATGGATTTAAGATATCATGAGGGTGGCGATCAAGAACAAACATGGTTGCCAATATTTGATACAATTAATGCTAAGATGGAGTTTTTTGCCATGGATGTACAAATAGAAGCGGGCCACACAATTCGTCTATCGCTTGCAAGTACTGGAGAAGATTACCTGCCTGCATCCACTAGTTCAATCATTGAAATATCTGAAGGTTCAACCTCCAATCTATTATTTGACATAATTAATCCTGATGATAAACGTCTTTTCAATCCGCCAGCATGTATGCATCAATCTTGTTTAGATTGGTTAAATCAAACTACTTAGGGAATTTTAGGCCTTTGTAATTATGGACTTAGAGGTATTTTAAACCATGGATAATTATTCCCATCCGATATTGATTGATTTTTCTTTGGTAACTAAAATTTAAAAACAACATTTGAAAACAATAAATTATTGGATTAAATTATGCTGTCTGAATTTGCGCTGCCTTCTCATCTATCTGAAAGGTGCTTATTCCATGCAGGTCCCGAAGTCGCAAATCCTGCATTCGTATTACATTGGATGAGAGGTGCAATAAGACTTGATGAGTGTCCAACGTTTGATGTTGCACGCTTAATCTCAGATTCTCTCAATTTGCCACTATTAGTTTACCAAGGTATTGATGAAAGGTATCCTCATGCATCTTACAGGCATCACAGATTTTTGATGGAAGGAGCAGCGGATATTGCCAATCGTGCTGAAGAATTAGGCGTTGAATATTTACTTCACATATCTAGAAAGGGACATAGAAAACCCGTACTTAGAGACTTATCTCTTCAATCGGCAATAGTTATTACTGATTTGATGGATCTCAATCCTTGGAAAAAATGGACTAAATCTTTGATGAAACATAATTCAGTGATAGAGGTTGATTCCACATGTGTTTTACCTAGAACTGTTTTCGGTAAAAGTTTGGACAGGCCCTTTAGATTCAAAAATGCTACAAAGAAGAAGTTTCGACAGCGCGTAAATATAAATTGGCCTGAAGTAAACTCAACTATTCTTTCCCCTCCATCAGAATGGCAACCGCCATTTAAGTCAATAGATATCCGTGAAGAGCTCTCTAAAGATGGTGGTAGGAAAATTCTTTCTTTGTGTGATATTGATCCAACAGTTGTTCCAGTTACTGATTTCAAAGGCGGTTACTCAGCGGCTGTAAGTCACTGGAAAGAATGGTGTCAAAATGGGCTTTCGAGTTATCATAAAACACGTAATAATGCTGCAAACAGATATGGTGTGAGCGGGATGTCCCCCTACATCCACTATGGGATGATTGCACCTACAAAGATAGCCAGAGAAGCTTCAGAGATGGGTGGTAAAGGTGCTGAAAAGTTTCTCGATGAGTTATTGATATTCAGAGAGCATGCCCATCATCATTGTCATAAGTTAGTTGATTCACAAAGTTGGAGTAATTTGCCTGAATGGGCTAAAATTTCATGGAGTGAAAGAGTATTTACATCTAATGAAATGTCACCTTATTTGTTGGAGTTTGGAGAATCAGGAGATACTCTATGGGATAGTTCACAAATCGGTCTGCTCAGACACGGTGCGATGCATAATAATATCCGAATGACTTGGGGAAAGGCATTTGCTAACTGGATCAAAGACCCCGAAGATGCTATGAAAATATCTTTGAATTTCAACAATAGATATGCCCTTGATGGAAGAGATCCAAGCTCTATTGCAGGAGTTATGTGGTGTTTTGGACTGTTTGATCGATCATTTTCACCTTATGATTCGGTTATGGGAAATGTTAGAAAAAGAACAACTGAGATTCATCAGAATAGAATCGATTTGGAAAGATATAGTAATTGGACAGAAAAATCAACATTAGACAAAAAATTGAATATTGGAATCATAGGAGGGGGCTTATCTGGTAGTTTTTCTGCAATGTTACTCGATAAACTCGGTCATAATGTAACGATTTGGGACAAAGGAAGAGGGGCCAGTGGGAGGTTGTCTTCGAAGAAGGTAACAAGTGATTTTTCAATCCATATTGGCGCGAAATCTTGTGACTCTTTACCGAAGTGGATGGAGAGATATGTTTCAGAATGGACTCGGTTAAAATTAGTAAGAATGGAGGGTAATTCTTTGATGCCTGTAAAGCCTTTAAGTGAAATAATAAAGCATCTGAATAAAAAAGTTAAAGTCAATTATGGATGTAAAGTAACCAGTGTAGAAGAAAATAATGAGTCTGTGGAGATTACAGTCAAGAAGCAGAATAGCATAAATAAATATAAATATGACAGAGTTATTGTTGCACTACCTGTCGAGCAAGCGATTGATATTTGTGATTCGTTAGCGTTAGAAATTTATGGAGAGAGTGATTCAATTTGGGTCGTATGGGGGCCTTCCGAGAAAGTTGAGAAAATTCCAGAACACTGGGAATCATACTATCACACTTATGACCCTGGAGTTATGGAAATCAGAGTCAGAAACGATCTAATTATTGGTGGTGATAAATTGGATTCGAAAACTATAGTAGATTTTGTCACTGATAAATTAGGAGTCTCCTCGTCTAATTGGCAGGCTCATTATTGGAAGTATGCAAACTCTGTCGAAGGTCCTGAAAAAATAATCCATACCAAAAGAGTCTCCATTATTGGAGATGGTTTTGGCCGACCTTTAGGGACAGTTGGTGGAGCAATTGAATCATCCGGAAGAGTAGTATCAGAAATACACCTTAGGAAGTTAAATTTTAA
>JAJPRE010000007.1 GCA_023700245.1 Candidatus Thalassarchaeaceae archaeon | reverse complement strand
GTCCTTGTCCTTGTCCTTGTCCTTGTCCTTGTCCTTGTCCTTGTCCTTGTCCTTGTCCTTGACCTTGACCTTGTCCTTGTCCTTGTCCTTGTCCTTGTCCTTCACCGTCTTCTCCTTCGCCGCCGCCTTCAGTGCCGCCGTTTCCGGAACCGTCGCCGTCTTCATAATCAGGATCGAAGGCATCCGGAATTCCATCTCCATCAGAATCTGTTGCGGATCCATCGTTAGGATCGTTAGGGAAAGCATCGTTAGCGTCTGATGTTCCATCGCCGTCTGTATCAGCAGAATTAGGATTAGTTCCAGCAGAATATTCTTCTGAATTTGTTAAACCGTCGCCATCTGGATCTGCACTAGAGTCAGATGCAGAGTTAGGATCTAGTCCGTAACTAACTTCCCAACCATCAGGCATCCCATCATTATCCGTATCTGGATTATTCATGTCTGTTCCAGCATCTTGCTCCTCAGCATTAGTAAGTCCGTCGCCGTCCCAGTCAGCTCCACCATCCGATGGATCTAAAGGATCGGATCCATCAGCGCTAACGCCAACTGAACCTGCCATTGTTACTAAGAGTAATGCTAATAACAAACTCGTATTCTTTGTATAATTCATTTTATTTTTCATTTTTTCACTTCCATTTTTAATTTTTTAAAAAAACCTATTATTTCCTAAATCTACCGATATTTTGATATTTAATATACATTTTATGTTTAGGAGAATTAGACATATAAGAAGTGATTTAAGATTACTTAATTATTATAATAAACGCTTTACTGCGAGTAATAAAATTATATTAAGAATATTTTTATCTTTATTCACTCCTCCTTTTTGTCATTCCAATCTCACGGGCTTTCATAGGGAACCCTCCGTTCCCTCTAGACCTTGAGAGTAATGTTGAGTATATGAAACTCACGATTGGAAAGTTATGGCGTTAATCTAATGAGTTTGGCTTTGAATCTAGCTGTTCCGAGGAAATGAATTACCGGAGTAATGAGGGTCCCTAAAATTATTACAACCAAGAATATATTTGACCAAACACCAATATTTGACCCAAAAGAAAAGAATAATGTCCAACCTAAGATTACTAAAATCCAAGGTGCATATCTACGAGAAAATAGTCCCATCCTTGCATTTACTAATTCATCTGAATAGAGTTGTGGGACTTCCTCAGAATCTACCATTCCCTGCTCAACAGCGCACCTGACACAGGTAAGATAACGAGGCCCATTTCCTGACACAAATTGACTCTGTGGATAATTTTGCTTACAAATTCTACAAGACGGCATGTGATTCTGATTCTAACCAATCGTACTTTATCCTTCAACGCTACGGTTAATTAATCTTATTTTCAGCATATTTTTCTGAAATGGTTATGGGTTTTCTTGACATAAAATTTCTAATTATTTTATTACCAAATGGACTACCAACAGACTCTGGATGAAATTGGATCCCAAATATTGGTAATACTGTATGCCTTAAGCCCATCATTAATGTGCCTGATTCATCCCATGCAGTTTGGATTAATCTATCATTAGTTGATATTAGTATTAGGCTATTATACCGCATCAATACTAAAGGATTTGGTAAATCGGAATAAATACCTAAACCATCATGTCTAATTATTGAAGGTTGCCCATGAACTGCTCCTAGTGGTGATTGAATTAGATTCCATCCAACTGCTTGGCCTATTGCTTGGTGTCCAAGACATAGTCCAAGTAATGGAATAACCATATTGTTAATTTTTAATTTACCTTGGACTGCTAAGTTTGCTATTCCCATTGTAATTTCAGATTTATCAGGCTTGGATGGACCTGGGCCAATTATTATGTGAGATGGTTCGAATAATTTTAACCAATAATCAATTATTTTGTATGGATCTTCAGATTTAATTTGTGGCCTTCCTTTTACTATTCTTACATTGTGCCCTAAAATAGATAGACTACTAGCTATATTTTCTGTAAAGGAATCTAAGTTATCAATAAGGAGAACTTGTTTAATTTTAGGATTATCTTCATCCCTATAAATTAAGCCATTTTTATTAGAATTATTATGTAAAAAGGGCTTTATGTCACTCAAGGGCCCATCTAGATTAGGAACATCAAGCATAATTACTTCTTTTTCTGGAAGTCTGCTGAATCCAGTTCTAAACCCCCATGTTGCTTCTATTATTGAGGCTGCTTTCCAGCGTGCTTCTTCTACTTCTTCTGAGGGGATAGAGTCCATCACTATGCCTCCACCAGCTTGAACAGTTCCATGCCATGACTCAGGGCCAGAATGTGCCTCCAGAGTTCTAATTAGTATATTCCATTCAGATTTATTACTTTTAAAATGTATATGTCCGATTGAACCCGTCCATGCCCCTCTAGGTTTTTGCTCTAATTCATCTATTGCCGCAATTGTTACGGCCTTCGGACAACCGGTTATTGACCCGCCTGGAAAAACAGATACAAATGCATCACCGACATTTTTTCCAGAAGATAATTTTCCATCTATTCCACTAACAAGATGTTGAACAGTAGATAATGCTTCGATTCGCCAATTTGACCAATTAACAGAACCAGGTTCACATATAGGTGCTAAATCATGTCTTTCTAAGTCAACAAGCATCAAATGTTCAGCTAATTCCTTTGGACTTGAAATTAATTCTAATCTTAATTTAGCATCTAATTGGTCATTTGACCCTCTTGATCTTGTACCTTTAATTGGACGAGTTTTGACAATATTATTTTCCGTTTTTAATAATCTCTCGGGACTAGCAGAAGAAACAGCCCAACCGTAATCATGTACATATAACCAAGATGCAAAAGGAGAAGGATTGATTTTTTTCATCCTAAGAAATGCATTCCAAGGATGGTCCGGCATTTCGCCCTTCCATGTCCTTCCATAGTTTACCTGATATAAATTTCCCTTCGATATTGAGTCTTGAATTCTTGAAATTTTTCTTGCATGTTCACCGTCACTTTCACTATCTGGGACAAGTCTTTCAATTATTTCAGGAAATGTTATTTTACTCATTATTTTAGATATATCGGTTTTTTTCCAATCATGGCCGGGAGTACAAATTAAATGTAATTTATTTGATTCTCTATCATGAATCCACCATGCTTCGGCTCGCCAAAGAACTCCTAGTAAGGTTCCAGGCATTGGAGTGTGTCTAAGATCTAGCGGGATTACCCATCTATTGACATCATAACCCAGTAATCCAACAAATCCTCCTGGATATATTGGCAATTCTTCCTTTATCTCACAATCTATTTCATAACTCTTTATCATATCCATCGCATCTTTTAGATTATTTGAATATAGTTCAGATACTGTTACCCATCTATTATTTATTAATTCTTGAATAAGAATATTTAATGGATTTTGAGATTGAAATAATACTTCTCCCTCGAGTGCCGAAAAATCTTTATTTTGTGATTTCTTATCCGGTTCTATGAAAAGTATCCTGATACTATCTAAAGATGGTAGAAATGAATATTCAGACAGGTCGGTTATTGGGCCAGAGGAGTCCAAAATTAATTCATCTGAAGTTGGAAATTTACTTTTTCTTTGGGCCAATAATATAGAAATTAATGGATTTTTTTCAGCCCCTATATCTACACTTTGATGAAATATTTTGATCAAATACTATTCCTCCATATCTTCAAGCTTTATCCAATCTAATTTTAATCTATTTAACCATGCTTTTTTTGCAATTTGGAATAATTTACCTTTGGGTTTTCCAATTATTGTACCATCTATTTTACCTATTGAACCGACGCCAATTCCACTCCCCAAAACAATCATTTCTGATGATCTCATAATCATATCTAGACTTATTTTTGCCTCTCTTATCGGAATACCTGAAATTTCTATCTCTTGTCTTAATTGTTCCAAAGTTACTGAGTCTAGTGCGCCATCACTATTTTTTGGATAATATGCTACGCCGTCATTATCTAATATTACGGGAGTACAGCAATCTCCATCAATCAAAAAATTGTTTGAGAAAAGAAGTGAAAGATCTGCTGCATTAATTTTAGCTTGCTCGATTGCGTTCAAATAATGATGCCAGGAAGCATGTTTAGTACCAAGAATTGGAGTTGAAATATCTGGCATTGGCATAGAAATTGCATTAAGGGGCAAGTCCCTCCAAACTTTATTTGATCTTGGTAAAAGCGATATATCTCCATTGCGAGTGATTGTGACTTTTACAATAAATGGAGTCTGTAATTCATTGAAATTCATTTTTTCGGGAGTTTCGATATTAATAATTTTTTCAAAAACTATCTTAAAAAAATCTGATGGGAGGTTAATTCCTAAAATTTTTGAATGTCTAATCAGACGATTAAAGTGTAAATCTGCTGCGAGTAAACTACTACTACCGTTCCAACCAATTGCTGTCCACACTTCTGAAGTGGGGGTTGCGGCGTGGACCATGCTTATCGCAAGGAGGTCATCCTTTCAATGTCTATTGGTCATCCAACATTTCATCTAAAAAGGACGTATCGATATTCTCTTTTTCTAAATTTTTAGCCATTTGATTTAATTCATCAGGGTCTAAACCATCTGCCATTTGATTTAATTCATCGAGATCTAAACCATCTGCCATTTGATTTAATTCATCCATAATATTCATATCTTCATCTGGAACAAGTAATTCATTTTCTACTTCTGATGGATTAATATTTTCATTTTGAATAATTTCTTCTTCAAAATTAGTATCTTCATATACATCATAATTTGTAACTTTTGAATCTGGAACTGAACTCATTATTTGTAAATCAAAATCATCATCTTTACTTATGAAATTATCTTCTTTATCTACTTCATCTGTGCCCAATTCCCATATTTCAGGTGCTGATTTATTCTTTGGTTTAATTATTAAAACGGCACCAATAAATATTAAAATTGAAGATATGATGGCAATTAAAGAATTCATATTTCCGCCCATGAGCTGATCAAGCCACGACATTTCTGCATCATTATTGATTAAACCGCCACCCTCCGGAGTATAATCTATCCATGGGATTACTTCTGATGGATTTGTACCGATTCTTTCCACTTCCCCATCTGAAGGAACAACTGCAACCCAGTAAGTTGTAGCCTGGTCAATCGTAAGATTATCGAAAGTATTGAAATAAATAGTTGAATCTGTAATGTTGGCCATGAATAATATTGCATCTCTTGTATCAGTAAAGGGTTGTAAACTGTAATATACAGTATATGACTTAACCTTTTCATCAGTAGATATATCCCATTTGATTTCTATTTGAGTCCCTGCAAGATTCCAATACGTCTGTATCCCTGATACTACAGATAGGTGAGCACCTGGATCTAAAATACTCTCATCTACTAAGGTTATCATTGATGTTTGTAAGTTTGTAAATAATCCGTTTCCTGAAGAATCAACTGGAACTACAGCAACCCATATTGGTAAAGAAGGTCCAAGTCTTTGGCCATCAGAAAGCGACTCTAATAAGATTTGAGTGGGAGAATTGCGGTCGACAATTAAAGCCGGTTCGGCATTACTTACTCTTGTGAATGGATTTCCAGCGACGGCATATATCCAATATTCAGATATATCCGATTCTATGCTTTGTGAAAATTCAACAAACATACCATCTCCAGAATCTGGATTCCGATCTTTTAGTATTGGTGCCTCCAAACGATTAGGGGGGGACGTATCTCCCCGATTATCAATAGGAATTACCAAAGTTATATGCTCATCCAAATTAGTTAGGTAGACATTGCCTGCGATATCATGAACTGTTACAGCAACATAAAGTGGTATTGAGGGCATAATAATGGATGAATATAAAGATGGTATGTCATTACCATATAATGCATTGTTAACAGTTATTTCTAATTGTAATGAATTTTCAATTTGCCTTTGATTAATAATTATTAAATTACATTCAATTTCTTGACAATGTTGATTAATTTCTGTTAAATCATTTAATGGATATTCGGAAACCCATATTGTATAATGGCTAAAATCACCTGCTGTTGAGCGATTCCACATGATATCAATTGATGATCCATCGTCAGAAGGATGATCCCACGCAATCAGTCCTTCGACCTTTTCAGGTGATGAAAATGATATAGAGTCTGTCTCAGAATAAGTTGCTGTAGACGCTATATTTACAGGTTCTGAAGCCATATTTCCCCAATCATCAACCGCAACAACGCCAATCCAATACACTATTCCGTTTTCCAATCCAGCATCTCCGATTGAATCTATTATTACAGAATTTTCTGAGCAATCTGGAACATATTGTGATACTGGCCAGCCTTCAACACTATCTGGAGGCCTTATTCCAGAAGCTGGTAAAATATAAATTACATAATAAGAACAATCTTCCTCAGTATTAGATGCCCATGTAACTTCAATTCTTCCTCCTTCATCTTCGGGTACATCATATGCAAATACTTCAGTGATCTGAGAAGGAGGTATGCCGTCATTTAATCCTCCTGCAGTAACAATTGGGCCAAATATTGTTGCATTTTCTGGTTTTGATTGACCTGCTTCATCTACGCAGACTATTGCAAACCAATAAGTCTTGTTGGGCTCTAATTCCAATACTGTAGTATTTCCACTTGCAAATGATAAATCTGAAGAATTAGACAAAACTAATGCATTAGAGATTTCTTGTTGAACAGCCCATATTCTTGTCATTGATGGATCTAATTCTGAACAAGCATCCCATTCTGCAGTAACTACTCCAGAAATTCCTCCAGATATAGGTGCAACAGATAACCAGTTTGGAGGTTCTGGAACCTCATTAGAAGGTGTAGCATTACCTTCCCACGCCATTGGTTGCCCAAGTGATCCATCTTGATATTCAATTGAAATTGCTGCTTTATATTGCCTATCATTGAATAAAGGCTTTGATATTCCGTCATGATTAGCTTCCGTGATTACTGCAGAAGTCTCTGACCAAAATGTAATTCTCTCATATACTGAAAAATCATCTAAATCTTCAATGTTTGGATTCCAATCGGGAGAATTTGTAGAATCCCAAACATATAACCTATATGCATGCCATGCAGAATCTTGAGCAGGTAACCAAGACGCTTGTAAAACTCCTCCACCATCATTTGGCCTATCAGTCAAATTTATGATTGAAGTTGGTGCTTCTAATCTATCCCAGTCGTAGGTTATTCTAATTTTTATCTTACCATCTAGAGGGGACTGGAGGCGTAAATGTAGTTGTGAAGAAGAAGATCCTGGCAAAGTATTGAAGATAGCAGATTGGAAAGTAGTCTCAATTCCTGAGTTATATTCTGCTAAATCCCAAAAACCTGTATAATTTAATGATTTTGATGATGCCCATACCCATGCAGTACTTTGGGGTGCTAAGAAATTAAGAGCGCTATTATAGAGTGGTAAATTACCGGGTTCAACTTCAGCTTCCAAAGTTTTATTGATAGTAATTGTATTATTACCAGATGCTAGAATTATATCCATTCCTGGATGTGTAGAGTCAGTTATATCCCATGTTTCTTGACCTAATGCCACCTTCAATGGGCTAGCTCTTTTTTGATATTGACTGGGCATTTCTTGTAAAGTCTCAATTGGTGAAAAGATTCTCAATCCATTAAGTGAAATTACAGATAAGAATCCATCCTTAACGTCAGCATCAATTATTCCTGGAATTACTTTACTGAATACATGTTCATGATTATCTGCTGATTTAATTATATCAATTCCTATTGGAGAGATTACTACTATGTGCGTCCCATCCGAGATTATTTGAGATGGCGGCCAAAATAGTAAATCTTCAACGCCTATTCCTGATTCCATTAGCATCAAAGATCCATTAAAATGTACGATTGGTTCGCTATCTGTTGCAATATGGACTCCCCAAATATCTGACGTTATAGATCTTACATCGTTACTTGGAATCATATCAATATTATATGTTCCATTTTGTCTATCTGTTGCTAAATCCCATGCTGCAACACCTGGACGGGTACTTCCTTGGCCATTATGAGATATGAAAATGGCTGCATCATGATTAATTGTTTGAGTACTGTTGTCTAAAGGATTAACGTATTCTCTTGAAACCGCTGGAGAATATACAATCCCAGATACACTATCACCAATTAAACCGTCATCTGAATCTAAAGTAGAAACATATGAAAGATTTTGATCCAGAATTGAGAGTCCCATTGGCCCTCCAAGAAGTATTTGCCCATTGCCTTGAATTGGGCTAGGTAAAGTCATCAAATGTTCGACATTAGATGAGGGTAGGCCATCCAGAGTTGTAATTGGATTATCCCAGCCTGTGATTGTAGTATTCCATAATCCTATACCGCCATTAGTTGCCACCATTATATGATTATTATATTCAATAAAATCATTCACTATGTTACTAGGGAGACCTGCAATTAAACTTCCTTGGGACCATTGTTGATTAACAGTATCAAAAATTTGGAATCCTGCTGATGAGTCGTCATAACCCATTAAACCGACATAAAGCAATCCGTCTTCGAGATATAATCCATCCATATTTCTGTGAAGTCCAGTTGGCATTTGAGTCAAAGTTTTTCCAGTTGTATTTAGATACATTAGGCCCCCTCCAACAGTAGAAATCCAAACTTTTTCTCCATCTAATCTCAATTCATTTATGATATCATCAAAAACCCTAACTCCATATTGCCAATTTACAGAACCGTTTTCTATTAGTTCACCCTGTAAGATAGTAGAGCCCCAGTAAGCATCAAAATAATCACTACTAGTTACCCAGATATGAGTGGAGTTGGAGATCATTTCCTGTACTGAGCCTCCGGGCAGGCCTATTAATTGGTCAAAACCTCCTTGAATAAGTCCAGTATTATCTAGTCTGTCAACTCTATTTATTCCAGTGCTTTCACCGGATCGACCTATTGCATATATTCTTGAACCCGAGGAGGGGGCTCTTGCGATTGAACATGTGTCCATTCCACTATCTAATACTATACCATTTGAAGCAGTATTTCCTGAGGTCATAATTCTAGTTATTCCTGAATTATCTCCAAAGTGAGCAACAAATAAAATACCATTATCATAAAGCATCCCTCCGGGAAAAACATTTCCTTCGGAAACGCCATTTGTATCGTCCAATGGACTTAAGAAATTATTAGAATTATAAGAAAATCTATCTATGCCGACTGATTCTGCATCAAATCCAATGTATAACATTCTATTTGGATCATCGCAAGCCATAGCACGAGGATCGCGGTTTAAGATTTGAGAATTATCTTCAGTTATTGGAGAAATCCATTCATTAGTAATGCCATCACCATCATGATCAGCAGTATCGAATCTAGCAATTCCTCCACCTGAACGCCACCATGCGTTACTTTCGAAACCTATGGCCACATGAACAATATCATCACAAAATACTATATCGGCACCGTAACCATCTGGAATATCTCCACTATCTATCTCCCATGTTGACCAGTTGCCGTTGTATAGTACCATGACTAATCCATCATTATATGATCCTGAAGAAAGCCATAGAGAATTACCAATTGTTTTCATCGAATAAATATCTTCTTGTGATTCTGAAGGTAGACCATCGCTTGGAGTCCAAGGGGAAAGCCATGTTTCATTTACCGGATCCCATCTTAAAATTCCATTCATACTAGCGAATACATATTCGCCATTAAATTCGGCCATTCCCCTAATTCTTCCATCCACATCATTCCACTGATTTAGTAAAGTCATATTTCCAGCTGAAAATCTTCGTAAAATATTTTCACCATAGGCCACCCATAATTCACAAGATGGCGTTATAGGGAAACAATCACCAAGATATTGTGCATTTACTCTTTCAACATCTCCTAGCGTCTCTAGATTGGTTGACCAATTGTTATTTGTAATATTCCACCTTACTATAGTTCCATCATCTCCTGGCCCACCCCACCATCCATTCTCACGTATACTAATCCATAATTCATTACCTATATTTTCAATTCCATGTATTACTCCATCGAATCCTGCCTGATCCCCGGCATTTAAAGAAGATAAGCTTGAATTATTTACTAAATTTACACGATAAATCTCGTCTCTTTGATTCCAAGATTGGCCTCTTTGCAATGAATAGTACATTATCTCATCAACAATAATAATATCAGCAGGTGCATTTTGTGGCAATGTAGGGCCGTTATTATTATCACCTCTCTCCCAATCTACCAAAACAGAATTGTTTAGAGTATCGATTAATGTAATTCCAAAGTCTCCTCCAACCCACATAGTACCTTCTTGAGAACCAGGAATTATGACAGTAACATCATCATCTTCTATGAATCCCTGAGTTCCATCCCAAGGTACCATCCAAGTATATGTTGACGTATTATATCTAGCAATTCCTGTATTTTCATATCCAATATATATTACATCACCAATTTTAATGATTCTTGCTCTTTCTGTTTCATCACCAGCAGTCCATACATCCATTACAGACCCATTGGCAGTGTTGATAACTGCTGCACCTTCATTTGTACCAGCATAAAGTGTATCTACACCAATTGTTGAAACTGCTAGGACATATCGCGAAGGGACACTTAACTCATCATTATTTCCACCTTGTTCGTTCCAGCATTCATTAAGAGTTATATCTGGTTCTATGGACGTGGGCCAATACCACATACATGCACCTCTATTAGTGCCAGCATATATTCCATTAGAATCGCTAGTCATGTCATAAAAGGCATATGGATCATTATTTCCACCAGGTATTGAAGTAGGCAATAATTCCCACTGATTACCATCCCAACGGGCTAATTCTCCACAATCTCCCCTATTCCAGCAATTATTATTTCTATCAGTATCTGATCCTACTAATAAACCACCATAAAAATCTAAAGATAGTGATATAATATCATTATCTGGGATACTATTTGGGTCATCCTCTGTCCATAAATCCAATATTTCTCCAGTTATTCTATCAATTAATAACAGTCCAAATCCAGGTAATCCAAGATAAATAATATCCCCATCTACGACGACGGGTGCGGAATCTAAATTATCTGCTCCTAATGATTGCCATGAGCCAAGAATATCTAGGCTGTTAAGATCTAAACGCATAACTCCAGCATCAGGAGTAGCGAAATAGGCAATTCCAAACCTAGTTGCAATTTCAACAATAAAATCGGAATCTAGACCATCTGAAGTCGTAAATAGAGCCTCAACAGAGTCTGAAGCAGTATTGATTAAACTAATCCCGTCACCTGGGTGGCCTACTATTAGCAAATTTGTATTTGAATCATAGGCTAATGAGGAGACATAATTTCCATTAGTAACATAATCTGATGAAGAAAGAGTATTTCCAATAGAAATTAGATTACCTTCGATATCTATTTCAAATAATCCCGAGTTAGTTCCTATCCATATTCTATCATTTGAATCCTGTAATATCGTTGTTATTTCATTGATATTTAATGCCGGTTCAGCGCTGCCATTTTCATTTATTATATATTGAATATCGATGACTTCTTTCCATAATTTATCTCTGTTATCAAAACGATCTATTATTTGATTACCAGCAATCCATATTTCACCTTGATCTCCATCTTCGATAAATACAGTAACTTGAGCATTGTCTCCAGAATTTGGACTAGTGGCTAAAATTATTGTATCTTCTAAATCTTCGCCTATTACTGTTACTAATTTACCAGATGAATCTCCAATCAGGACCATATCAAAATTAGGACTACGTTGCAAATTAAGGCTAGGCCAAGTATTTATTGAATATTCAGTACCTGATAAATTCATATCTGAAATTGATAATGTAGTACGTTCAATCATAGCAATCGTATCATAAACGTGTACAGAAGATCCTGCAAAGATATGCAACCAACCAGAAGTAGCTGCCATTCCATGAATATTATTTGATGATAAGAAGTTATTAGAAGACCAAGGGGGTAACCATGTTTCAGAATTAACATTTAATCTACTTATTCCAGAAGCTTGGGTTGCTACATATAGAATATTATTGATTAATTCCAAATCTACTACATTGTCACCGGATAAGTAATTACTTGAGTCAATAACGTTAAATTCTATATCGCTAAAGAGTAATCCGGCACTATTAAAAGTATAATTCATTTGTAAAATTCCTAATGTTTCAGTTGCTAAATATATGGTGTCATTATAAATTATAATATCGCTGGGAGTAATAATATCGCCATCATTACGACAAATGCTCATTGATGTCCATGTAGCGCCTTTTCCCGGTTCGAGATAGTTTAGATTACATTCTGAAGCTGACCATAGGATATTATAATCATCCAGTACTGTAGAAATAATTGAATTAACATTTGAGGCATTGGTGTCTAGAGGAAAATTTTGAATTGGTTCTGAATTAGATAAATCCATAGCAAGAGTTGTGCCATCTGCAGTTCCAATTATCAACCGATTATTTTTTGAGTCAATGGTCAAAGTTCTACCTTCAATTCCAATTTCGATATCAATTATGGTTTTATGAGAATTATTATCTAGCCTTAATAAATCATCGTCAACTAAAATCATAAGACTACCATCTATAGGGTTGACTACAGAATCATATATTTTAATATCAATTGGAGTGAATGAAACTCTCGGATCTACAGGTCTGAGCGCCTCTATAACTAAATCAGTTATTGTTATTCCAGTAGGAATATTCCAATATGCATCACTTAAAGAATTTGGAGATAGAGCAGCATCTAGGATGCCTTGTTGAACATTGGGAGGATTGTCGATAAAAGATTCTTGACGACCTAGGTCACCATAACCTGACCAGTCAAGTATTTGTGTTTGAGTGTTAATTAACGACATTTGAGGCTGATTTATCCAATAGCCTTCACTGCCATTAACAGATATTTCAAATGTTAAGTTATCTATAATTGCCCCGGGTGCAAAGTCCAAGAATACATCGCCTTTGGCTAAAGTTCCGTTAATTGGATCTGCACCTTCTGCAATAAAGTCAATCCAACCTGTATCATTGCTGCCTCCGACTCCCCAACTCTTTTGAGTTGGAGAATTATTTGTCATATATATTTCATCTAGATTGTTTGAAATCAAGGAAGACCACGGCAAAGATAACATCAAAAAAGTGATGATAAAAGTTGACGCCTTAAATTTCATTATTTTCACCTAATTTTTATTTATTTGCAAAAGCATATTAAATCATTATATTGTTGATACAAAAAACCGCAAAAGCATATGAAATTGCTTTTTATGTGATTTAAAAATCCGTCAGTGGAAACCTTACTAACTACAATCATGAATAAACCCGCTCGATGTATAATTAATGAAGAGTTTGGCAGTAGGTTTTCGATTTGCTCAATATTCAAATTAGATATTACTATCTATTAACCTTGTATAAAAATATCTAATATACATCAATAAAGACTAATTTCTACAGGATAGCATGATATCATATAGTTTCTCCGTTCTATCAGAGGGGTTGTTGATGGACGACAGTAAACTAGAAGAAGATGCATTGGAATATCATGCTTCAAGTCCTGCTGGAAAAATTGCAATTATTCCGACAAAACCGCATGGAACTCAAAGAGACTTGTCTTTAGCATATTCACCAGGAGTGGCATATCCTTGTAAGGAAATTGAAAAAGATCCAAATAATGCATATAAGTATACCTCAAAAGGAAATTTGGTAGCAGTTATAAGTAACGGAACTGCAGTTTTAGGTTTAGGAGATATAGGAAGTTTGGCTAGTAAGCCAGTAATGGAAGGAAAGGGTTTATTGTTCAAGGCGTTTGCAGATATTGATGTTTTTGATATTGAAATAGATAAGACAGATGTTGATGGCTTTGTTGAGACTGTAAAGGCCATAGCGCCAACCTTTGGAGGAATAAATCTTGAAGATATTAAAGCACCTGAATGTTTTGAGATTGAAAGACGGCTTAAGGAAGAATTAGACATTCCGGTCATGCACGATGATCAACATGGTACTGCAATAATATCTGGCGCGGCACTAATAAATGGCTTAGAAATAGTTAAGAAAGAAATTTCTAAAGTGAAAGTAGTTGTTTCCGGAGCTGGGGCCTCTGCAATATCATGTGCAAAACATTACTTAAAACTTGGAATTTTAATTGATAACATCATACTTGTTGATTCGAAAGGTATCTTAACAAAAAATAGAATGGATAAGGGAGATTTGAATATCTATAAAAATGAGTTTGCTAGGAATATTTCAGATGGTGACTTAGCATTGGCGATGAAAGGTGCAGATGTATTTTTAGGATTATCAAAAGGAGGTATTGTTAGTAAAAAAATGATATCTAGTATGGCAAAAAAACCACTTATCTTTGCTCTTGCAAATCCGGATCCCGAAATCTTACCTGAAGATATATGTGAAGTTCGTAATGATGCCATAATAGCAACTGGAAGATCTGACTATCCTAATCAAATCAATAATGTATTAGGATTTCCATATATATTCAGAGGAGCTTTGGACGTACGAACAAAGGAAATAACAGAAGGGATGAAAATGGCCGCAACAAAGGCTATAGCAAAACTGGCTAAAGAACCAGTACCAGATGATGTTTTATCTGCATACAGTGGTGAAGTTATCCAATTTGGGCCGGAATACATTATTCCGAAGCCATTTGATGCAAGAGTCTTGATTTGGGAAGCAAGTGCGGTTGCAGAAGCAGCCGTAAAAGAAGGTGTTGCAAGAATTACTGAGGAAGAATTTGATATTGATTTGTATAGAGAAGAATTAGAATCTAGATTAGGTTTAACTAGATCTATAATGAGACAAGTTATCAATAAGGCTAAAAATTCTAGTAAGAAAATAGTATTTTCAGAAGGAGAAGATCCCACAATTATTAAGGCGGCTGCGCAATGTATTAATGAAAAAATATGTCAGCCAATACTTTTAGGTGATATCAAGAGGATTAAAGCCGTTAAATTAGAATTGGGGTTAAATTTTGAATGTGAATGCATAGATGTGCGATATGATGTCAGAAGAAGGGGAATTTATGCTGATGAGTATCATAAATTAAGAGGCCGTAAAGGACTTACAAAAGAAGATGCTGTACGGTTACTAAAGATGCCTACTCATTTTGCACCAATGATGGTTCACATGAAAGATGCTGACGGATATCTAGGAGGCGTCTCTCATCATTATCCAGACATCGTAAAACCATGTTTACACATTATTGGACCTGATCCTAATTCCCATAGGATAGTAGGGATGTATATGATGACCGTAAATGGAGAATTATCGTTTATAGGAGATGCGACAATAAATATTTATCCGGATCCTAGGACATTAGCGGAAATAGCTATTCAGACTGCAAAAGTTGCAAGAAGATTTGGGGTTAAGCCTAAAGTTGCCATGTTATCATTTTCAAATTTTGGAACATCAGGAGAATTGCGAACAGATAGAATTGAAGAAGCGATAGAAATTGTTAGGGAATTAGATCCAGATTTGGTAATTGACGGACCTATGCAAGCAGATACTGCATTAGTTCCATCGATACAAAATGAATACCCATTTATGAAATTTAATGGCCCTGCAAATGTGCTAATTTGTCCCAACCTCACATCTGCAAATATAGCATATAAATTACTTCAAAGAATTGCTGGCGCGGAAATGACGGGCCCGATTCTAGAAGGATTAGCGAAACCTGCTCATGTTCTTCAAAGAGGAGATAGTGTTCGTGATGTCGTCCACATGGCTGCAATATGCGCTGTAGATGCCGTTAGACACGAACAGGAAAAGCTCTAAGAATTATATTTGTGAATAATATTCTTCTGTTGCTAATTCTAAGTCTAAGGAAACTTTGTATTCATCTATAGATAATGTCACTCCATCTCTACGTAATGGATTGCCATCAACGAATACATCAAGACAATCTGCTCCGGAATAAATTAAATTTGCAAGTAATCTCTCACCATTTTTACCATATGGCCTCATTCGTATATTGTTTAGATCCCAAGTGATCCAATCTCGTGATTCCTTTGTTGCGATTTTCCAAGTTTCAGAGGGGTTTAGTATTTTGGCATCCCAATGATCATGCTTTTGAACTATGCTAGCAGCCTTTGCTTCTGCACGTAAATCTAAACTATTGTTACTTGCTGCCCCATCAGTTCCTAGTCTAACATCAACTCCTGCTTCTTTCATTGCAGGATATGACATTGTACCTCCACATGCTAATTTTTGATTACTAATTGGACAATGAACCGCATGAGAACCATGTTTGGCCAAGATTCTCATTTCTTTCTTTGTTACCCATCCACAATGAGCACAAACTGTTCCTTCAGTAAAATAATCTATAGAATCTAAGTATTCTATTGGATACAATCCGGTTTCTTTGTGGCATTCTGCAACTTCTTTACGAGTTTCTGAAGTATGTATACTTAATCTGCAGTTAGTTTCTTTTGAAATTTCGGATGCTTTTTTTAATGTTTCTTTTGAGCATGTATAAACAGAATGAGTACCTATTCCGTATTCGACCCTATTATTCTTACCATTATTATCAGAAATAAGAGTTTTTACTTTAGAAAGTGCAGCTCCAGTACTAGTATCTGAAGAGTTTGGATAATCAGTTATTGGCCCACATATTATTGCTCTAATTCCACTTTCAGAAATAACATTACCAACTACATCTGGATAAAAATACATATCACAAGCAAAGGTAGTTCCGGTACTGATTAATTCTGCTGCCGCTGCCCTAGTTCCAATTTCTATTAAATCAGGAGTAATGTGTTTTTCAACTGGAAATATAGATTTATTTAACCATTCCATAAGTGGTAGGCCTTCGCCAGTTGATCGATTTAGAATCATCGCCATGTGAGTATGCCAATTTTGTAAGCTGCGTGTTATTAAACGGTTAGATCCATCTATTGTTTCAATTACATCTTCATGGCCCTTACTTACACTATAAGTGCCCTCATTATTTAATAAAAAATTTCCTTTTTTTACAATTCCATCATGATCAATTAGATGTGTATTTGTAATTCTTCTTGGTTCTGTTTCCATAAAATCACAACTTTAAAATAATTTAATCATCAGTATTGATCATGTACAATTTAATTTCATTTAAGATTCTCCAATAGTTTCCAAATGGTTACTAAGTGCTCTCCTCACTCTTCCCACTAACCATTCCATCATTAGTGCATCGATGAATGATATTCCGAGGGTTGAATAATGTTGAATGTCCTAAGGGTTATGTGGAAGAGGGGCCGTATCGAATATTAGGAGTCTCGAAAGACGCCACCGATTCGGAAATCAAACGAAATTATCGTAGATTGGCCCGTCAATATCATCCTGATAGGAATCCTAACGATATTGCTGCAGAAGATCGATTTAAATCGATTCAAACAGCATATGAAAAAATTGGTGATTCTAATGCTCGTCAAGAATATGATCAAAAAAAACGAATGGACGAGATGTTCCAGGGAAATAGAGGAAATTCATTTGGTGGAGGATTTGGTGGATTTGATTTGGGAGATATGTTCTCACAGTTTAGAGGCCGAGGGCAGCAGACAAGTCAAAATAAATCTAATATTAATCATCAAGAAAATTCGATAAAGGGTTCAGATATAGAATCTGGTTTGGACGTATCACTTGAGCAGGCAATCAATGGAGCAGATATTAAATTTAGTCATCGAAGATTTAAAACTTGTGAAAAATGTAGTGGCTCTAGTTTTGGAACATCAAAAAGTTGTTCCGATTGTGGAGGTAAAGGAGTAATAACTAAGAGTAGTACAATAACAATAAAAGTTCCAAAAAATGCTAAACATGGTCAATTACTAAGGCTGAAGAAAATGGGGCATGAACATCCGCAAGGGGAACCAGGAGATTTGATAATAGCTCTTCGATTAGATGCTGAAGAAGGCAGAAGATGGGAAAATGGGAGAATAGTTCAAGAAGTCCCTGTCCAAATTACAACTCTATTCTTAGGAGGAAAAGTAAAAATCATTACACCATTGGGCAAAAAAGTACAAATCGATGTCCCTGCAGGGACTAAGATTGGAGATAGAAGGGGACTAAAGGGCCATGGGCATGCCGGCGGCCAATTAGATATAGAATATGTTTTATCGGAAATAATTGAGATAAATGATGAACAAAGAGAGATTTTAGAGCATTTACGAAAAGTAGGTCTTTAAGATAAAAACAACTACTCAAATACGAAGATTCTGTGGATTTGTTGGAATGAGAGACTTTAGTAATCTCGTAGACTTTATGTTTCCAAAGAGGAAAAATGTTCATATTAGTATATTATTTATTTCATTTCTAATGATTCCAGGATTTTTGGCCACTCTAACTCCCATAGATATTGAATCTTACAGTCTAGAATCTCCAGAATTAGAAGCTTCTGAAGTAATGCGAGAAGAGTTTTCTGGAGCGGGAAATATTTGGGGTTTTGGCATCTTTGTTAAAGAGTCAAATTATTGGGGTTTAAACCCGAGTGAAGTATCACATATTGCTGATTTCGAAGGTGAAAATAGTGGCCTAGAATATCCAAATGGAGGTATTTTAAATCTAACAATACTAAAAGAAATTGATGATAAAAAAAATTTATTGATGGAACATGAAATATCTAAATTTTATTTACCTTTGGCCTCGGACATATCAGGACAACCAATTGAAGGAGTTTTTGATTTAGCTAGTGAATTTAGATTTTTTATGAATGGGGACTCACTACTCACAAAACCAAAATTTGATCCCGATGAATTTACCATAAAACCTGCACCCACAAACTGGGAAAACTGTGGAGAATTAGAATGTTTATCTTTTGATGACTTAAATCTAACTCAGGAACATATTGATTTAGCAGCACATAGAATGGCAAATAATAGCAATGGTGCTTTTCTTAGATTTCTATCAATTGATCGTACATTCCTACCGGATGTAAACAGTAAAGTGATTGGCCCAATTAATGGTGAATTACAATCTAATGGTACAATATTATCTGAGGAATGGGGGCCAGGTAGATGGAGTGCCTCCTCTGCTTGGTTAATATTGAATATGAATAGAGAGTTAATGGAAGAAGAAGGTTGGACTTTCTCTTGGATGAATGCCAGTTTTGAATTTGGCTACCAAATTGATGGCGTTTCCTTAAAAACTGATCCGATAAAATATACAAATTCTGAGTGTAACGAAAAAGAAATAAATAATTCTAATTTGTGTTCTGTAGAATGGTTATATCTATCTCTGGAAGAAGATTTACGTCAAACAGATGATATGGTCGTTACTGTACTTTTGGGTGAAGGCCCTAATGTAGAAGTAAATAGAGAATTATTATCGAGTGCTTATTTAATGATATTGATGGCATTTGTAGTTATAATTCTACTATGGTTTAATCTAAGAAGGTTATCTGATGTTGCAATAGTAGGAATTGGATTAATACTTTCGCTGTTATGGATGCAAGGATTAATCGGATGGTGTATGGTATTAGGGCAAAGGACGGGTTTTGAAATAATATTTAGATCTCAATTTTCAAATCTTCTTCCTATATTGATTTTAGCATTAGGGATTGACGATAGTTTGCATGCTCTCCACAGATATAAAGAAGAAAGAAGAGCTGGTAAAACACCAATTGAATCGGCTGAGATATCGATAACAAAAGTAGGTAGAGCAGTGCTTTTGACCTCAATGACAACAATAATGGCATTTATGGCCAATCTGACCTCTGGCATAGCAGCATTAAGGTCATTTGGAATTGAAGCTGGATTTGGAGTTGCTGCTGCATTTCTTCTTACTGGTCTTTGGGTTCCATTGGTTAGAATGGATGTGGATTTATGGCTTGGCAAGAGAAATAAATTGCAAGAAGAAAATACAGAAATACTTCACATGATTCCAAAGGAATGGTTGGGAAATACTGCATCAAAATCTGCAAAATATGCAGTAATAATAGCATGTTTTTCATTAATAATTACCATGATTGCTGCACCTATGGCGCTTTCCCTAGAGGGAGATTTTGAAATTGATGATTTTCTTGATGATGAATCAGATTTTGTAATTGGTGTTAATTTGGTAAATGAACGATTTAGAGACGGTGAGCCCGGATATATTTTAGTTGAAGGAGACATATCTAATCCTTTGGTAATTTCTGCAATAAGTGAAATGAGAAAAAACATGAATTCACATGATGAAAATGATCCAAATCAAATCTCAAGAACGCCTACAGGAGAAGTTGAGTTAATAGCATTGGATCAAATACTAATGTTTACTCAAGCAGCAATGTATGTCAATTCAATACCATTTGAGGAATCTGGATGGAATAAAGAGTTAGAAGACGGTGGAATTGGATGTGAAACAATGGAAGTTTCTCATTTAATAAGGGGATTCGTCAGTATTCCAATATTAGAAGATAGGGAATGCTTGAACTTCCTTTATGGGTTTATTTTGACTAAAGGTGTTCCTGCAACTGCAGGTTATCCGGCGTTGCCAACTACAATAGTATCAGAATATATCCATACAGATGATGAATTGAATTTCTCGAAGCCGTGGCTTACAATATCGGGCGAAACCCCCCAATATTCTAAAATGAGCATGAGATTTGGATTGTCAAATCCTGAACAATTTGCACTTATAGAACCTGCATTAGAACAGTTACAAATAGATATGTTACCGTTCCAAAATTTGTCTAAGTCTTCTATATATCAGCGTGGAGATGTAGAAAGAACATTCCAAGATGAAGATTATCCAATAAGTTGGGCAATACAGACAGGAGATCCTGTTATTCGTTTTGTAGCCGCAGATTCAATGCAAGATGAAATGCAAGAAACATTACTACTTGGGCTTGTATTCTGCATGATGACTCTGTGGTGGGGATTTAGGACTGAAGATACATTAAAAGAAAATATAGTAAAAATAAAAAATAATTTTAAAAGTTATTTAATTAAATCAATTTTAGCATCTTTATTTATGGGACTAATAATTTACGTTTTAGTTGGCATAGAATCCGCAATAGCAATTGCTTTAATAACGATTATTTTAATAATAATTTGGGGCATTGAAGCTTTTGGCATAGCAATTATGACAACTACGCCGATATTTTTAGTAATTATTTGGCTATATGGGATGATTGAAGTGGCTGGATATGGATTGAATATGGTCACAGTTTCTATCGCGGCTATATCGCTTGGTGTCGGAATTGATTATGTAATTCATATAATTGAGAGATTTAGAGAAGAACGTGAGAAGGGCAATCAGGTAGAACATGCATTAAGAATAGTCGGGAGTTCTTCAGGATTGGCGTTGTTTGGCTCTGCTGTATCAGATATTGCAGGATTTGCAGTAATAAATCAATCTGATATGGGATTTTTCTCTACTTTTGGATTGTTTTGTGCAGTAATGATTGGTTTATCTTTGATTGCAAGTATAATTATTACTCCAGCAGTCTTGAGTTTATCATACAAAATACCAAATTGGTTTAATTCTAATACAGAACTATTGGGCCAGCAGCAATAACTTCATCACTACATTCATCTGTATATTGATTGAAATTATCAATGAACATTTTAGAAAGTAAATTTGCTACATTATCAAATTTTTTCTTGTCATCCCATGTTTCTCGTGGTTGAAGTATAGATTCAGGGACGCCATTACATTTTGTTGGAACTGCAAAGCCAAACCTTTCATCAATTACATAGTCAGATTCTGGAATCTCATTATTTAGTGCAGCATTCAATAAAGATCGTGTCCATTTAATCTTTATACGGCTACTTTCACCATAACCTCCTGCAACCCATCCAGTGTTTATTAACCAACATTTTGCATCATGATGCTGTATTTTTTGAGATAATAAATTAGCATAAACACTTGGATGTCTGGGCATAAAAGGTGCGCCGAAACAAGTTGAAAATGTTGCTTGAGGTTCTTTTACTCCTATTTCTGTTCCTGCTACTTTTGCAGTATATCCAGAAATAAAATGATAAGCAGCTTGCTCAGGCGTTAATCTAGAAAGTGGAGGAAGAACTCCAAATGCATCACAAGTCAAGAATACTACGTTCTTTGGATGATCGGCCATTGAGTCGGCAGTTCGATTTTCAATATATTCAATCGGATAGGATCCACGAGTATTTTGAGTAAGCGTCTTATTCTTAAAATCTGGAGTTTTGTCGGCATTGAGTACGACGTTTTCTAAAATTGAACCGGGCATTTTTGTAGTTGCATATATCGCTGGTTCATCTTCTTTTTTGAGATCTATCAATTTTGCATAACATCCTCCTTCAAAGTTGAATATTCCTTCATCGGACCATCCATGCTCATCATCACCAACTAGGGCTCTATCGGGATCCGCTGAAAGAGTAGTCTTGCCAGTCCCGGATAATCCAAAGAATAATGCTGAGTCATCATTTGTGTTGGCCGAACAATGCATCGGAAGCAAGTTATTTATTGGTAAGATATGGTTCATTATCGTAAATATGGCTTTCTTTATTTCTCCTGCATAGTGAGTACCTCCGATGATTACTAAACCTCTATCCAAGGCCAGTATCACAAAAACTTCAGAATTAGTACCATCTTCATTGGGTATTGCCTTTAACTCTGGAGCGTGAAGTATTGTGTATTGAGGCACATGTGAAGATATTTCGTCTGGGGTTGCTTGAATAAACATATTATGCATAAAGGCCGCATGCCATGCCTTTTCAGTGACTAATCTTACTGGCATCCTATGATTGGAATCTGCACCACAAAAGGCATCTTTTACAAAAATATTATCTGCATTATTTAGATGATTTTGTATTTTTATTAATAGTTTTTCGAATGTATTGACAGAGGTTGAACGATTGACTTCTCCCCACCAAACATCATCGGATAAACCTGGTTCCTTTACAATAAATCTATCATTTGGAGATCTGCCAGTTCGCTCACCAGTTGTAGCTAATAATACACCATCAGCCGTAAAAGTTGCCTCATTTAGTTCAACTGCTTTTGAATGTAGTTCTTTCCAATCACTATTTACGTTTATTAATCCTTTAGGATAAATGCCAATAGAATCCAAAGACGTAAATAATTCATCAGAGGTATCTGACATTTACACACCTCTACAAGCCTAGGAGTAGCACATAGGTTTCAAGTGTTACGGATGATGATATCAATAACAAGACAAAGAAGGATTGTTAAGGACGCCTTCAAGGATGTAATTTATTCCCTATGTGCATGTCTCATTAACTAATGGATGAGGAGGACAATGAAGACCGAATTATTCGTGAACGTAAATTTAAAATTGATTTCAATATAAATTTTGATAATATTGAAACTAACATAGACAGAGAGATAAAATCAATAAAAGAAGAAACTGTAGTCGAAGATGATGCATTGGGGAAATTTTTTGATCCTTTTGAAAGTGAAGATTTGAATGCTCCAGGAATCATTCACCAAGACGGGACCGTGACAACTGCCCCCCATAGAGATATTGTAAGTGAAATATCCATTGAAGGTGAAAGAAAGGTCAATTGGGTAATCATGGTTTCTATGATTGTAATATACAGTATAATTAGTATCCTTGTTGGCAATACATTTGATTCAGGTGTTTCAATTTTAATTTTATTAATATTAGCTGGTTTTGGATTTACCTTAGGTGAAATTTGGATTCCTGATAAAAATATGAATTTACTTGGCGTGACTTGGGTTATTATATCTATGAAGGTATTGTATGGCTTATCCCTAGAATTACGAAATTGGGGAATTATAGAAGTTGAAGGTTTATTAATAATACTCCTTAGTTTTGTATGTCTTAATCTATATGTTGCATATCGTCATAATCATGATGCCATTGCTGCTCAATCTACTCTAGTTCTTCTTGCAATTGGATCTAGTACTGGATCTATTTTAGGAGAAGTAGGTGTAGCTTTTATGATTTTAATTTCTACGATTCTTCTGCATGGACTTGCAATTCATAGGAACTCTGGAAATTTAGCTGCATTGGGAATTGCTTCATCAAATCTGTGGATAGGAATGCATGCAATTACTGATGGCTTTAAGATTGGTGAAATGGTAATTATAAAACTAGATTCGGCATTATTATTCCTACTTCTAATGATGATAACATGTCTAAATGCTGCTATGGCGAGTAAATTTTCAAAAGAAAGAAATTGGTTTTCTGATGCCTTCAAAGTTAGTGGGCTTGGCGAACCTGGCCTTTGGGGGGTTTCAGTATCATTAGGAATGATGGGCGCACTACTCTCAGTAACTGCTAATCGTGAAGATTTAGGCTATGCACTGGGCATGGTAACATTTCTGAGTATGGCTTTTGGTGGCTCTTATCTTAGTGTTAGAGGCGTTAAAAGTACTAGAATCATTAGGCCTATGATATTTTCTTTACCGATATTAATTACTTTTATAATGTTCAATAATCAAATTTCTAATTATTCAATACTAGATGGATATGATTTATTTACCATACTTGGATCCATAGTTACTGGATATATTTTACTTAGGGACCAAAATAATGTAAGTGACAGAGTATTATGGCTTGGCTCTGTTGTTATTTTATTGCTTCTAATTTTACTTGTTCCTTCTAGTAATAGTTATTCAGGAAAAGATAGTAGTGTATTGTTATTAATATTGTTATCAATATTGCATCTAAGTACTGCACTTCTCGCTTTAAAACGAGTTTCGCCTTCTTTGGCAGGAGTTACGGTCATATTACCATGGCTTTGGATATTAGTTTATGAAGTGATAAAGATAATATTACAAACAATTCTGATGGCAAATAAAAAATCAAATATAGAAGGTATGATTAATTTCGAAATTTTTTCTTTGGCTGCATATCTTACATTATCATTAGTATTAATGATTATTGTCAATATTAAATTGGGCAATACAAATATCAACTTAGCTTCCAAGTTTTTAGGAGTAACAGAAATATCTGCATTGATAAAAAATTCAGAAATATTACAATTATGGAATGTTGGATTATGGTTGCCAATAATAACTACAATAACATTAGCTCGACTAAATAGTTTTGATGCTTTCAGCCTATTATTTATACTATCATTTATAATAATTATACACACAATAACTCAACGGTTTGGCTACAGAATTGGAAGTGATTCAAACTTATTATTTATCATTATTTCTTCATTAATAATTATCCAATGGATTCATGGTTTAGATTCATTTATAATCATTTTAATCTGTTTTTCGATATTCGTCATTACATCTATAAATGATAATAATGCACATATTAGTTCAGGAATGATATTAATGTCTATGCCGATAATGATATCATTAAGTGGAAGGAAAATTGGATTCATATTGGAAGAAACAGAGAGTTTGCCCAATTTAGAAACAATATGGATTGCATTGATTTGCACAACAATAATAATTATTATTTATTTATCTAAGTTAAATAATCTAGAAAGAATTTTGAAGCCAACTTTAGCATCTTTATTTTTAATAATTATAACCTCAACTTTTTCTTTCCAATCAAATATTATCCAAGCGAAATATGTATCTGCAGGATTATTTATTTTTACCTCAATATGGCTAGTTAGCCGTGGAGAATTAAGATCTGAATTAAAAACTATAAATCTCCGAGATCAACGAATTCAATTAGCTAAAGAAAAAGGAATGGGCGATATTAAGTTAGTAGATAATAATGAAATTAGTAGTTATGACCCACTGGTTGAATCTTTAAAGGAAAAGAGAAAAAATAATATGGAGCAAGGTGAAATATCCAATTTAGAGGAATTATATACTTCAGATGTTAGCCACCGTCCTACAATTGTTTTGGTAATGCTGAGTATAATCTTTATTATTTCAATTGGAGTGAGTTTGATTAATGGCCCTAATCCAATTATTCTTCTTATTATTGGAATATTTACAACATTATTAGTCGGTATTGCAAGATATAGGACAAAATCATTGGGCATTAATTTACCTCATATATTAGGCATGGAAGTTCCAATTGCGATTTCCATATTTGGACTAGTGATGATTCATAATATTTCTCACATAGGGCCTTTGAGTAGTAATAATGAACTTTTTGATTTAGCAATTTTAATTATTTTGATAATGGAGTTGACAATTATTTCTTTGATGTATCAAGAAAATTTAATTGATAGAATTCCAGTGGCAATTGATTGGTTTATAATTCCACTATTTATTAGCAGGATTTTGGGTGCAATGATGAATGAATCATTACCCTTTCCGCTTACAGTAGATCCTTTCATTCAAACTAATTTTGAAGAATGGAATTTGCCATGGCTATTATTAGAGGTTTTACTAATTTTAACTTTAATATGTGATTTTTGGATAGTTAATAAGAGAGAGGTTAATGCTAGTACAAAAATTAATCCAAATAGAGGAATGAGGAATTTGGCTATTGTAATGATGTCATTTGGCCCTGCTGGTATGTTAGCGATTCTAAGTACCATTAGACAAGGTTACAGAAGTAAACAACCCAGCAGTACTGGAGTCGCAATTTTAGGAATTATTTTGGTCATGATATCATTTAGTGCTTGGGTCCCTGAAATTAAGATTTTTATACCTTATGCAGCATTATTATTAGGAGTATTAATGCTAATAATATGTATAATATCAACAAAATTTAATCGAGAAGAGTGGACGATGATGGCTACTTTTAATGCCCATATATTAATAATTTTAGGACTTTTCTGGACTGGTTATTATAATCAAATATATTTTTCAATATTAATGGTACTACTTTCTACAACTGTTTGGTTAATTGGTATATTACAATTACGAAGAATTTTGAGAATATTAGGTTTATTTGATTTGATATTAGCAGTTTTATTTAGTATGATTTTTGTTAATTCTATATTAAATCCTATTAATCTACTCATAATTTTAACTTTGCTTGCTGTAGAATTAGGAATTGTGGCTTGGTTAGGAATATCTAATGAAAAAGAATTACTAAAAGATTAAAAAATAAGATTAATTTACCCATTAAAGGCTAAACTTGATGATAGGGGGCCTCGACAACGGAACGTGACAAGGTCTTGGATATCCGATACATCGGATGAAATAGAGCACCCTCCAGTCCCTCTTGGATTAAATGAAATGGCAGTACCAAGAGTTGCTTTAATATTATCAATAATTACCCTATTAATGGTTGTTGTATCTTCAGCGTGGGTTGGGATTTCAGCAAAATACTTTATAGATAATCTAGATCCTTTTGAATCGAATAATTCTCAAATACTAAATTCTGATGGAAGATGGCTCTGGGAATTGGATTTATTATTTGATACTTGTACGTCTAGAGAAGATAATTGGGAATGGCCGGATAATTTGGCTGACCAAGATGATTTCTTCCTTTATCCTGGTGAGTTAAGATGTGATTGGGAGCACCAAGGTGAAGGAGATAGGGCCAGTGTTGCAGTGTACAACATAGGAAATAATAGTTTAGACTTGATATTAACTATTGATGTGGAAAATGTAATATTTTCTGCTACTGGTGAAACCAGTTTAATTTTGAATGGTTTAGAAGGTAGGAGTACACAAATTATAGAGATTCAATTACTTGATGAGGTTTCAGAAGAAAAGGTTAGTATTATTGCAAAACATGTATCAACTCCTTCTTCTGAAGTAAAGCTCGATATTCACATATTTACGGGAACAGAGCAAAGAGATGTACATATTGAAAGTGAAGATAAAGTTGAAGTTCAATACACAGTATGGAATGCAGATAGTGGAGAAGAGTTAGATTCAGGAACCTGGGCTGAAAATTCTGGAGATTCTTTGGGCTCAATATATGGATTCGGCTGGTCACTTATTGGTTTGGATATTAATAATGATCGGGGAGCATTGATGCCTGGACTCGATACTGGAACAACTCATACAACATTATTGCCTCCACCAATTGCATACGGGCAAAGTGAAGATCATGAATTAAAGGAAGTTTGGCTTCGTTTTGAATTAAAGTTAGATAGGGCTCCGATTTCTTAAAGATATTCACGAAAGTGACTTGACTGATGGCTACCTCCGAATGACTTGTGTCCTCCGATACACACGTCGATTTAATACCCTCAAAAAATATTGCTGACGCTGCAGAGGAAGTTACAAATTCGAAAGCAAAAAGAAAGGGTGACCCACTATTTTTTATGACTGAAGAGATGCAAAAATTATCAACACCGTGGTCAATTTCATCCATAAGGGCTGGTCAAATAGATATCAAGAATTTGCCAGCTGGCGTCATATTAGATGCTGCTGCTGGTTCAGGAGTACAATTGATAGCATTTTCAATGGGATTAAAACGTCCTGCATTAGGAATCGAAATTGATAAGGAGATTGCAAAATTATGTGCAGCCAATATGTACATTAATGCAGACAAGGATGATCTACAACGAACTATGGACAGAGTTCTTATTGGCGATGGAACAAAATCTGAGGAAGCAATGGATGCATTTTGGAAGAGTTTACGAAATGCTGGAACTAGGGCTCATCCACCCATAGCTATGTTACATCTAGATCCGGCTAGACCACGAGATGCACAAAATCACCACATAGATGAAATGCAGCCATCTCTAAAAAATCTTCTTTCATCTTGGAGTAAATTTCTTCAAGTTGGGCCAAGGGGTCCTGCTGTTTTATTAGATCTATCTCCAAGATTAGATAGCCAACAAAGAAATATGGTAGATTCAATTTTAGAAACAGTATTTCCTGGCGTACCATTGACTTGGGAATGGTTGAGCCAAGGAGGAGGGAGAGTTGATAGATTGTCAGTATGGGTTGGATCAATTTCTTCTAAATCGAGCCATAGGTGCATCCGAGTAGGTAGAAAGAATATAATGGCTAAAATTGAAGGATTACCAAAAAAATCCGAACTTGTAGAATTAAGTAAGCCCCCACCATTTGGATCTTGGATATCCATAATTGATGCATCCTTGATAGAGAGTGGATTACAAGAATCTTGGCTAAAAAATGTTATACCTCCTGGTTGTGGGCATTCATGGTTGAGATTAAAGGGCAGAAGACCTCTATTAATACATACAGAACCATTACTTGAACATGAAAATAGTAATGATTTTGTTGTTTGCAGCGGAAAAGTAGTACAACATAGATTGACGGCCCCGGAACTACGGACCGTAGACCAAGTTGCTGCTGCAGCATTACGATATGAAATAAATAAAGTGACCCTGAGGTGTAATATGGATCCTGAAATGCACCCTAAAATCCAACGAAAATTAGATTTTGAATTGAAGGGTAAAGAAGGTTCTAAAGCATTCATGATTGATATTCACTTAGATAGAGGGCAATCTAGTCACCCTCTATATATAGTATGTAAAGAAGACAATTAAACATTTTTTGATAACAAATTATACTCCGTGTGTTTCAAATAGGGAGGGTAAGTGCCGAGGATGCCCATTGGGCCACTGGAAACAGTGAACACGGGGGAACCGGTATGGCAAAAGTGAATGAAGCAGAATTAGGAGATGATTTCTCCTACATATTTAGAATAGCAGAAAGTGACATCGACGGCTTAAGTCCGATATCGATTGGATTAACATCAATCAAAGGAGTTGGAGTTAGAACCTCACAGCAAATTTGTAGGCTTTCTGGAATAGATGGTACAAAATTAGGAGGATTACTTTCTACAGAAGAAAAAGATTCGATAAGATCGGCTATAGATGATTATGCCACAATTGCACCGTGGTGGTTGATGAATCGACAACGTGATTTAGAAAGTAACGAAGATGCTCACCTAGTTTCCCTCGAAGTAAAATTGACACGTGATGATGATATATCTAGATTAGCAGGTATGAAAACTTACAGAGGGATGCGCCATAGAAGCGGTCACAAAGTAAGAGGTCAGCGCCTAAGGTCTAATGGTCGATCGGGAACAACACTCGGTGTTGTAAAGAAGAAATAGAGGTGATTAAGAATGGGTGATCCAAAATTTGCAAGGTCTAAGACACAAACGCCAACACATCCTTGGAAACAAGCAAGGATTGATGAAGAACATGCCTTAAAAGAGAAGTATGGCCTTAAAAAAACAGGTGGTATGAAAGAAATATGGAGAGAAAAAACTTCACTAAGGAGATATAGAAATCAAGCAATGAAGCTGATAGGAAGAGTAGATACTTCAGAAGGTCACTTCGCAAGAGAAAAAGATCAGTTAATTGATTCTTTAACTAGAAGAGGATTGTTACCTGAAGGTGCATCTGTTGGAGATGTTCTTCAAATTGATGTAGATCAAATGCTTTCTCGAAGATTGCAGTCAGTTGTTTACAGGCGTGGATTAGCCCCGACAATGAGATCTGCTAGACAATTAATCATGCATGGACACATTTCAATAGGTCCACAAAAAATGACGGTCCCGGGATATCATATCATGAAAGACGAAGAAGACGGATTGCAATATAATTCAAATTCTCCGTTCATGAATGATAATTCTACATTCCGTCAGGAGTTAGAAAGGTTGAGAGTTGTTGGAGTAGATGAAGATCCAGAACAACCGAATGATGAAAATCCAAGACAGGCAACAGAAGATTTTGTTGAAAAAATAAAATCTGATGCTGCACAAGCTCCAACTGTTGAAGAAACAATTCCAAAGGAGGAAAAATAATGGGACACAAAGCAATCCTACATATTTACAGTACTTTCAATAATGTATTGATAACAGCCACTGATCTTACCGGTTGCGAAACAATCTGTAAGGTATCTGGTGGAATGGTAACCAAGGGAGGTAGTGATTCTGGCGGTCAATTCGCGGCTACAAGAGCTGCAGAAAGAATTGCAGAAATGCTGGCTGAAAAAGAATTTAATCAAGTAATTGTAAAATATAGAGGAGCCGGAGGTAATAGATCCAACAATGCTCCTGGAGCAACTGCCGCAATTAGGGCACTAACTAGAGCAGGGGTTCAAATAACACGTATCGAAGATGTTACTCCAATTCCTACAGATGGGACAAAGAGTAAAGGCGGAAGACGCGGTAGGAGAGTATGAGGTGATTATATGGTTAAAGTGAAAATTATTAGTGAAGAAGCCAATAATATACAAATTTTGTTTACAGATACTGATAGGTCTCTATTAAGTGGAATTAGGCGTTCTTTGATGTCTGACACTCCAAAAATGGCAATAGATACAGTAAGATTTGAATTAGGTTTGGTAGAACAAGATGGCGAAGTTTGGGAAAGTACAGGACCAGTTCCAGATGAAACAATTGCTCAAAGACTTGCAATGGTACCAATAGTAACGAGACA
Source organism: Candidatus Thalassarchaeaceae archaeon (assembly GCA_023700245.1). Lineage (GTDB taxonomy): Archaea > Thermoplasmatota > Poseidoniia > Poseidoniales > Thalassarchaeaceae > MGIIb-O3. The sequence goes on along the minus strand of JAJPRE010000007.1, from coordinate 36,954 downwards.
TGATGATTTTTACTTCCAAAGTGAGTGCCCGTCTTGTAAAGATTTAGTAGATGACCAGCGAGGATGCCCTCAATGCTCTGTAATATATGCTTGCAAGGCATTTGGAACTGAAGAAGGAAAAATGATAACTGCAGGAGATATGAAGCCTATGGGTGATGATTCCTTGAGTATTATTGAAGAATTCAAGGGAATTCCTTTAACTAAATTATTCAAGGGACAAATGGTTGAATTTTTTGCTACCGCAATAATGGGAAGAGGTCGCCAACATGCAAAATGGTCTCCAGTATGTGGAGTTGCATTTGCGTCTAGGAAAATTGGAGTCATAAACAATAAAACCAAAGCAAAAATGTTATGGGATTTAGATTTAAGTATAACATCTAAAGATTTCAAAGATGGAAAATTAGAAGATTATGAAAAGGTATCTCAATTGGAAAGAGAATTGAATCATGTTGGAGAAGGGACCGAAGAAATGAAGGATTTTAAAAATGCAATTACAATTGAAGAAGTTCCAGGTGAGTTTATTTTATCATTTGAAACTGATGGATCTATGTCTCCGAAAGTAGCATTTACTATGGCTACAAAAGAACTAGCTGGTCGATTTGATTTGATATCAAAAGATATGTCTGAAGCTTTATAATTAATGAAAGACTTCTTTTCTGAAAGGTTGTAGCAGAACCATGGTTGTAAGACTAGGCAGAGGACAATGTGGAGGCCACATTACGCTATTTTTTACAATTGTAGATGATCATATAGAGCCCATAAATCAAGGAAGTCTGGGCGCAGGATTGTGCTTAAAAGATGGAATTGAAGTTATTTCTAGAGGAGAAGAGGGAGATTATAAATTAGATATAAAATTTCTAAACGGAAATGGTACAAATGACCTATATGAAGACGTCATAGATGTTTTATCAGTAGATATTCCTGAGATAAAAAGTTATTCATGGGAATTAAATATTAGATTTTCATTACCAACTTCTCAAGGATTTGGCATGTCTGCATCAGGAGCTATTGCGGCTGCAAGTTCTTTTCAACGGGCATTGGGAATTCCTCATGAAGAAAGTAAGCGAAGATCATATTTAGTAGCACATATCATTGAACGTAGAAGATCAACAGGATTGGGAGATACTACAGCATTGGCATCAGGAGGAGTTGAAAGGCGATTATCCGAAGGTTCCCCCTATAGTGGCAATTCATTGACTAAAGGACCAGGAATGTCCGAAGGTTGGACTGGAGATATTCCACTTTTATTAGCATGGATGCCTGAAAGTGGAAAACATACTTCAGAATACATTAATGATGATATTTGGAAAGATAAAATTACAAATGCTGGGTTAAAAGCTATGAAGAATATTGCCGAAGGTGAATGGAATTCTTCTAGATGGAAAGAATTGTTGATTTCAGCAGAAAATTTTGCAATAGATAGTGAATTAATAATTGATTCTAAAAGATCTATGATACTGAAAGATGTAAATATAATAATAAAAGAAAATAATTTACAAAATGTTTGTGATTCGTTATTATGTATGCTTGGAAGAAGTGTGGTGATACTTCCCAAGGATATTATAAATCCTGACTTTAAAATTGATATAATTTCTAAAAAATTAACTGAACTGGGATACAAAACTGCCATCACAGAAGTTTCTAAACTATTCTGAAATAGGTTTTCTACTCTTTTCATGAAAATCTGATAATAAGGTGAGATCTAGTGGACTGGCATCTAATTTATTGGCTCCATCTAATTTCAAACTTTCACAAAAACCGTGACGATAAACTATTGCACCATAGCCATACTCATTGACATATCTGTCAACTTGTTTTTGTGTTTTCTTTTTTGGAAACTTTAAATCTGCACCAAAAAAATGCTTTGCGTCTATCCATGCGCATGGATAGCCATTTATTCTTACATCGTCTAAAAATAATAAATCCGGAGTTATGATAGCCCTACCTTCAGATTTTTTCTGCTCAGCAAGTAATTCTTCTTGACGTCTGAATCTAACACCTAGAGACGTAAAATAATTACATAATATATCTTCAAATATTTCTGCTGCAGATTGTGTTTCTGATTGATTTACTGAACTTACTTTATCGTGTTCTTCCGCCAATTCAAATTCACTTTTATCTCTTTTATTAAGTTTGGAAGGATTTTTTAATGTTTCCTTAATTCTTGTTTTTGTCCAACCTCTACCAGTAAGTACTGCACGGAAAGTATTAACAGGTGGTGCATCAAACTTTTTTGAAAGGGATATTATTCCTTGCCCTGTATCATAACGTCTAGTTAATTCATTTGAACGACTCATCAGACGCCCATGGGAATACACACTCTTTTCTTGATTTAATGCTGAACGTAAAGATAATGCTTGTTCTAAAGAAATAGGATAAGTTTTAATTTTTTTAGCTATTTTTGTTACCTTTGCTTCATCTAACCAACCAAATTCCCCTGGCATACATACAATATCACCAACTATCTTTTGAGTTTCTTTTGGAACTCCATGTGTTAGCCATTCTAATTCAATAGTGGTTGGTTCTGGCTCTATCGTATCCGGTATTCCTTGAGGAGGTGGTGATATCTGGAATCGCGATAATGCTCTTTCTACAGCTTCTAAATTTTGTGAATTTAGTTTTTCATTTGTTTTGTTTTGATTATCATCTCGGCGCAAACGTTTTACGCGTCGGTTGCGATTTATGTTTTCACCATTGGGTTCGCTCAACGTTACCATCCACTGTAAAGTACCCCATGAACCCACCGAGAGAAATGTGTTTGTCATTTTGCTGTTTAAGTAAATGCGATAGCAGGCTCCAAGGGGAATGCAACTTTGGCTTTTCCTGCAACATCTAGGCCCTCTCCTACAGAATAAACTCTGACTAAGTTTAGTCCCAATTCATTTGCAATAAATGAATTATTTGATAATAAAAATTCTGATTCATCGAACATATTTAAAATGAGTTTTTTATCATCTTCGGACCATGTGAAAATTTTTCCTCTTTTCTTTTTACTGCCTACAGTTAAATTAGTCCATATTTTAAATATTTCACCTCTAATCTGTTCATTTTTAAAAATTGGCAGTGATTTCAAATGATCTATTCCTTTGGATTTGAAATCGAAATATTTGGATTGTAATACAATTGCTTCTCTTGCTAAATCATACATCCATTTTGGTGCTGTTTGTATTACCATGGTTGTTATTTTGGAATCAGTATGGCGTTTTGCAAGTCCTTTGACATTTCTTGAAGAATCAATTACCTTATGCAAATAATTTTCATATTCTAATACCATATCTTTATTGATTTGTATTTTATTTTCAGGTAATTGAAATTCTGCTAGTAATTCTTTATGCCCCATCCTATGCCAAAACTCTTCAGCCAAATGTGGCGTTATTGGGGCTAGCATTGGCAACCAACCTTCCAGAAATTGTAAAGCAGTTTGATAATTATTTCCTCCTCTTCGCCTATACCAATTCCAATCTGACAACATTGTAAAATGACTTATCATAACTCCTTCACGTATGCTTACATTGGACATAACATTTTGCCAATTTTCTCTATTTTTACTTAATTTAGCTATAATCCAAGAATCCATTTTATTAGCAGAAACTTTCATAGACAATGATGTATTTATTGCTTCCATAATTGATTTAATTTGTCTATGGTTTGCTTCTAATACACTATCGGACCAGTCCATTCCAGCTTCTGGATTGGCACCAAATAGAATGAATAATCTAACAGTATCGGCCCCATATATGTTTACCATTTCACCCGGGCTAACAGTATTGCCAAGTGATTTGCTCATTTTTGCTGATCGTCTCGTCAATAAAATATCACAAGAAGGGCATTTCTGATCAAAAAAATCTACGTGATAGTCGACATTGCATTCAGAGCAATACGGAGTTGGAGAATTTAACATTCCTTGGCAAACCAGTCGGCCAAATGGTTCATCAATAGAAATCATATCTAAATCGCGAGTAATTTTAGTAAAAAATCTTGCATAGAGTAAATGCATAACTGCATGCTCTATACCTCCAATGTACAGGTCTATGCCATCCTTCATCCAATAATCTACAGTTTCTTTCCTGAAAGGTAATTCGGTATTATTTGCATCACAGTATCTCATAAAATACCATGAAGAATCATAGAATGTATCCATTGTATCTGTTTCTCTCTTAGCCATTTTACCGCACGAGGGGCATTTGACATTAATAAAATCATGATGATTATCCAAGGGATTACCGCTTTGACTTTCATTAAAAATTACATCCAAGGGAAGTTCTATAGGAAGATCAGAATTTGCAACTGGGACAACTCCGCATAATTCGCAATGTATCATAGGGATCGGAGTACCCCAAAATCTCTGTCTCGATAGAAGCCAGTCTTTCAATCTATATTGGAATGTTCCTTTGCCTGAATTTATCTTTTCCAATTCGGATATGATGGCGCTTTTTGCATCTTCGCCTTTTAGGCCATTAAATTTTTTAATTGAAGAATTGATCATTGGGCCATATCCTTCAAATGCAGAATCTAAATTCGTATCAGGATTTTTAGCGTGTTCATCAAAAAGGACATTTTTAATAGGCAGATTATATTTTTTGGCAAAATCAAAATCTCTCTGATCATGCCCCGGAACCGCCATTACTGCGCCAGTACCATAGGAAGCAACAACAAAATTTCCTGCATAAATTGGTACTTTTTCTTTACTGAGTGGATTAATTGCATATCTTCCCAAGAAAACTCCTTTTTTATCTTTTAACATATTAATACGCTCAAATTCAGACATTTTTGAACATTCATCTCTTAGTTTTTCCCAGCCTTCGTGCCAATCTGTATTTTTACATAATTCTTCGCATAACGGATGTTCGGGAGATAGAGTTACGAATGTTGAACCAAAAATAGTATCTGGCCTTGTTGTAAAGACTTCTATTATAGAATTGGAACCAACGATAGAAAAGTCAATATTAACTCCTTTGGACCTTCCAATCCAATTACGTTGCATTGATTTTACATTTTCAGGGAATACAATATTGTCAAGTTCATCAAGCAATTGATCAGAATAATCAGTCATCCTCAGGAACCATTGTGCCATATCTTTCTGAATGACTTCTAAACCACATCTCCAACAACGATTATTCTTTACTTGCTCATTGGCTAATACAGTATCACAATCATTACACCAATTAACTGGTGCAAATCTACGTTCGACCAAACCCTTTTCATTTAGCATTAAAAAAATTTCTTGATTCCAACGATAATATTCTACATCTGAGGTTGTTAAAGAACGATTCCAATCATATGAATATCCCATTCTTTCTTGATCGGCTCTAATGCTTGCAATATTTCTATGAGTTACATTGTGAGGATGACCTTGTTCTTTTTTTGCAGCATTCTCTGCAGGCATTCCAAACGAGTCATATCCCATTGGATATAGTACATTTTTCCCCATTAGCCTTTGAAATCTAGCCATTGAGTCCCCAATAGAGTAATTTCTAACGTGGCCCATATGCATATTACCTGAGGGATATGGAAACATTTCTAAACAGTAAAATTTTGGTTTTTTGGAATCTAATTTAGCTTCAAAAACTTTAGATTTAGCCCATTCTCTTTGCCAATGAATTTCTGTTTCTTGAATATTATATTCCATCTAATTGCCCCCATTAATGTCCAAAAGACTATTAAAATCCTCTTTGAATTAAAAAATAAGCTGAAGTTAAATAGGAAAGGACGGAAGAATAGAGTATTCGTTCCATATTAGGCGACCTATTATATCTGATTTGAAGTATACGCTTCTAAATATACCGTTAGACCTATCCATGACGGTCTGCTCGGAGTAAATATGCTGACAAAAGGTGAGTTTGCGATTGATATTCGAGATGATGGAGTTGAAGTGTGGATAACACAAATGGGAGATTTTATGAATATGAATACTGCATTCATAGATCGCGAGGCAAAAATAGCAGTAATAATTGATCCTTTTGATAGTAATCTTTGGATTTCAGAACTTAAAAAAATAGGTTTGGAACCTACTCATTTACTTTACACTCACACTCATCGTGATCATACTTGGGGTTATTCTGAGATGATAAATAATTTTCCAGAAATACTTATTTTAGGCCATGAAGAAGCCAAAGTACCTGATTTATTAGATAGTACATTATTTAATAATCAGTTATTTAATAAAGTAGATTTTACCACTACATGGAATAATCCTCCAGATAGTATGATTGAGTGGAATGTAGGTAAAATAAATTTAAAAATTACTCATTCACCTGGTCACGCTCCTGGTCATCTTACATTTCACGGACATGGTATTTATCATGCAGGAGATTTGCTTTTTACTGCACATTCTGGAAGGGTTGACCTACCCGGTAGTGATCCAAAAGCACAAATTAATAGCCTAAAGTTTGCTAATGATTTACTAAATAGTCTACCTTCGGATTGGAGGTTAGTTCCTGGCCATAGATATGAATGGATTGATGGCACTACGCCTGATTGGGTAACCATAAAAGATGTTTTAGAACAAAACTACTCTTTAAAAGATGTACGAAGGAGAAATTTTTAATTTTTTTTATTTCTACGTAATAATTTTTTCATTATTGTACTTTCTTCTTCTAATTTATGATCAGGGACTCCTTCGCGTATCTTCTTTAGTGCATTGATTGGTATCCATTCATCAGGAATCAACCTCCATGGAGTTACATTAGCAAGAATTCCTAACAAAATATGGCTTCCTGGGATCATAAAAATCCGTAATGGCGGAACAATGATACTTAATTTCGCTAGATCTTCTTTGGCTTTTAGTTTATCATTTTTTGATATTTTTCGACCAATAAGTAAATTTGCTAAAGTCATTGATGTATCCTTAAAATGTTCTGCTGAGATTTTAGAAATATCCCATGCTTTCTCAATTGAAAGACCCCATCCTTGTGGGTTATTAGCAACTTCCAGTAGATCTTGTTTAGATTTTTCAGGTAATGTTTTGTAAGTAATATATGATCCAGAGATAATCATTGGTATCAATCTAAAAAAATATTTTATAAAATTAAATAATCTACCCATTAAATCACTTTGTTTTATCTATTATATTAGTTTTAATATTTAGAATTTTTATCGCATTTTCTACACTACCAGATGGTAATTTTTCATCATTTTCTAATGCTGAAATAGCACCTAAAACAATATTATTAGTATCAATCTCAAAAAATTCTCGTAGAGATTCTCTAGTATCTGAGCGGCCATAACCATCTGTCCCTAAAACAATAAAATGGCCACCTACCCATCGCTGAATCATTTCGGGCACTGCGGATATATGATCTGAGACCGCTATAGTTGGTGTTTCATCTCCAAAGCAATTCTTAACATAGGGAATTGTTTTTTCTTGGGGATTCAATCTATTGTGCCGTGATGCCAATAATCCCTCTCTGCGTAGCTCACCATATGATGTAATAGACCATAGTTCAGAATCAATATTAAATTTGGAGTTAAGAATTTCATGTGCCTGCTTAGCATATTTTAGTATCGGGCCGGATCCAAGTATTCTCACTCTTGGATTACCATTATTTTTTTCTTTTACTAATTTATAACCTCCTTTAATAATTTTTTCATCTATGCCATCAGGTTTTGGAGGTTGTTGTTGATTTTCATTATATATCATTATATAATGAAATACGTCTAGTTCTCGGCCCCACATTTCATTCATACCATGGTTTATTATTGTGGCTAATTCATACGCATATGCAGGATCCCACGCCCTACAAGATGGCACAGTAGATGCGATGAGTAAGCTATGGCCATCTTGATGTTGTAATCCTTCACCATTTAGTGTTGTACGCCCTGCTGTAGCACCCATCAAGAATCCTCGTGCCCTTGCATCTGCTGCACTCCATATCTGGTCTGCGACGCGTTGAAATCCAAACATAGAATAAAATGTATAAAATGGCATGGTGGGAGTATTTGCATGAGAATATGAGGTCGCGCTTGCTATCCAAGATGCCATGGCATTAGCTTCGGATATTCCCTCTTCCAATATTTGCCCACTTTCTGATTCTTTGTAGTTAAGTAACATTTTATGATCTACAGGAGTATATTTTTGACCTTGACTAGAAAATATTCCAAATTCACTAAAAAGTGGATCCATCCCAAATGTTCTTCCTTCATCTGGAATTATGGGGACAATCTTTTCTCCAATACTAGATTTCATTATTTTCCTTAATAAACGAACAAAGGCCATTGTAGTAGATACTTTTTGTCCTTTTGGCGTACCTTTATTAAAATCAGAATATACTTCAGGATTTGGTAAATTTATCTCAATCTTACATGGTTTTCTGGAGGGAAGGAAACCTCCCAATTCTTCTCTCTGATTTATTAGATATTCAAATTCTTTTGAGTCTGGATCAAAATCACTAAATGGGTGTTTTTCTAAATCTGAATCCTTAACTGAAATTTCTAACCTATCTCTGTAGGCCTTTAAGTCTTCAATGTTCATTTTTTTCTTTTGATGAGTTGAGTTTCGACCTTCGAAGGAGTCAATTCCCCAGCCTTTGACAGTGTGAGCGAGTATAACTGCGGGGCCTTCGGCTGATTCAGCAGCTTTGAATGCAGAATATACCTTGATTGGATCATGTCCACCTCTTGTTAAACCTAATATTTCATTATCTGAAAGAGAATTGCCAATTTCCTCTAAAGCCGCATTACTAGAAAAGAATTCTGAACGGAATAAAGCAGGCTCCAACGTACTCATTCTCTGCCAATCTCCATCATTTATTTCTTCCATTCTTGCTAATATAATTCCCTTGGATTTTGCCATCATTAGACGGTCCCACCCTGAACTCCATAGTACTTTGATTACAGTCCAACCTGCCCCTCTGTAAAGGCCTTCAAATTCTTGGATAACTTTTGAATTTCCTCTAACTGGCCCGTCTAATCTCTGTAAGTTACAATTTATTATTACTATTAAATTATCTAGATTTTCTCTTCCTGCAACTGCTATAGATGCAATAGATTCTGGCTCATCCATTTCGCCGTCACCTAAAAATGCAAATACTCGACTTTCAGATGTGTCTGCTAGGCCCCTCATATGCAGATATTTCCAAAATCTGGCTTGCATTACAGCAGCTAAAGGCCCTAGACCCATAGAAACAGTTGGGTATTCCCAGAAATCTTTCATTAGCCTTGGATGAGGATAAGATGATAATCCATCTTTAAAAGCTTCTTGCCGGAAATTAGTTAGTTGTTCTTTTGAAATTCTTCCTTCTAAAAATGCTCTAGCATATATCCCTGGGCTGCAATGGCCTTGAATATACAACGCATCGCCAATACCATTATTTTCTTTACCTCTAAAAATATGATTGAAACCTACTTCATAAAGAGTTGCGCTCGATGAGTATGAGGATATGTGTCCCCCTATTCCATCTATTCTCCTATTTGCATCCGAAACTATTAATGCAGCATTCCATAATATCAGATTTTGAATCTTATTTTCAGATTTTAAATCCCCAGGATACGGTAGTTGTTGATTTAATTGAATTGTATTTAGATAGGGAGTTCTGGATACTCGATTGATTGGTATGGATAAATATTCGGCCTCTATCATTAATTCATGTAATAACATCCTTGCACGTTCGAGTCCGTGATTATCTACAACTGAGCGAAGTGATTCTAACCATTCATCAGTTTCTTCTGAGTCCTCATCTGGTAAATTTTGATGTGATCTGAAATTTGACAATGTATCACCTTCGGGGACTTATTATATACACCGGATGGAATCTTAGATTTCAACTGTTAGATTAATTACCTATACAAATAGTAATTATATCTCAACTAAATAACATTCATGCATGGTTCGTAATCCAGAAATAGTTATTGCTGAGTCACCCTCAATATATCGTTTACCATTCCAATCATTTACTATTCGAAAAACTGTACTTCTACCAGGAATATTATTTGGGTCAACTTTTAATTCTATAAAAACAGGTTTTTTTTCTTTAATCCAATCTAATGCTGCATCAACGGACATTCTTGCAATTCCACGTTGTTGTTCTGAACTACGAACCCAATAGCCAAGATTCCAAACAGCCTTATCCGAACGAGTAATGCGGTCAAATCCTATTAATCCAAGAACAAAATTATCCCACGCACGTATGATGACCCAATGATGTAAGATACCTTTTCTACCTTTTTCTTCTGTTTCATTAATAAAATTAGAAATCTGTGAATATAATGGCTTTTCAGACACTATCCATGGCATAGCCCAACTGACTTCTGGCCATGTTTCTTCGAATGCTTCTATCAAGTCTGAAAGATATTCTTGTGTTGCAGGCCGTAAAATTAAATTATCGTTTACCCTTATTGAAGATGTAGTTCTAGGCATACTAATTAAGACGGATGTGTTGATGTACATCATATCTATGTAGAAATTTGTATATTATGGCCGTAACTTTTGTTTTGCTTGTATTACGTTTGGATCATTGGGTAGATCTTTAGAGGCCAGAGTTATCATTTTATCTACAGCATTTCTTCTTCCTATGGTATCTAAAAGTTTGCCTATTGGATACATTAAATTGGTTTGATTGCCTAAATGGGGCCCTACATCATCAATTATAACAGTGGCTTGTGCAATATTTTTATCAATAGCTGCCCTCATTGCCGATAACACCTGATCTTTAAGTTCTGAAAACATCCACTCATCTTGCTGCTCCCAGGGCCAATATGATATTTTATTATCTATTGTATTAGAAAATATTGGATTTTCATTAATTGATGAAATTACTGGTGCTGAAGGTAATGTAATTATTTCATCTTCGGCATTATTATCTTCTTTTTCTATAAGAATATTTTCAGATTTTACAAATGGAGGTAGGTCCAATGGTGCGGATGGAATGATAGAAAAATTGTTCTCTGAATCTATTTTATCAACTATTAGTGCCTGCTCATTATTCTCATCATTAAAGAACGCTTCCTCATATTCATCAACATCGCCATCGCCATCAAAATCTGCAGCTTCAAGAATTGTAAGTTCACTAATTTCTTCAGTTATTTGATCGGCAGATATTATCTGTACATTATCCGGAGTTCCAGAAGTTGGTTTAATTAATTCAACTGGCGTATATTCAACTTCTTCGATTATCTCAAGTTTTTCTACAGGAATTTCAAACTTAACAGATATTGATGGAGCATCTTCAGGGCTTAATTGATAATCTTCTTGTTGTTCATGTTGTTTAGGCATTTCAATAGTACCTTTTGTCATGGCAAAACTTGGCTTACTACTCAAAAATACTTCTTCTTCTTCAGTATATTGATTTACATCTACCGTAACATCATCCATTTTGAATGTAGCTTTGGACCAATCTATTATTTCATCTTCTTTCTCAACATCAAATTCATCCATTAATTGATCAAATAATGAATTTTTTTCAGATTCTTCAATATTAGATATCTGTTCGTGACTAGGTTTATTCAATTGATAAGAGCAAGATTTGCATGTTTCTGCTTTCTTAGAGTTTTTATGTTGACATAAAGGACATACTGTTTCACTAGTATTATCTTTTTTCCAATTTTTAAATCGGTCCCACATACTACCACGCCCCCCCTTACACTCACAGTCGCGGAAACATTGCGTATAATTATCACGGGATTATGATACTAATATTTCTTTAAATTTGTTGAAATCTATAATGCATAACATTGAGGATGAAGACACCTTGGCATCAACAGGAGATGTGTTATGAGTAATCATGAAAACCCAATATCACTCAATTCAGGTAATGGAAATTTAGCGAAAGCCATAGTTTCACAGAAAGAAGGCCATTGGAGCGTTCCAGAAGGAACTATATTAGCATCAAGAGTTGATAGGTTAGCAGCATTCGTATTAGATGTAATAGTGATAACAACAATCCTTTTATTAATCACAAAGCAAAAAATTTACTATGCATGGAGTATTAGTATGTGGCTTTCGACTGATATTCATTATTCTATTATGATGGCTTTTGTTATTTTTAGTGCACATTGGCTATATTGGAGATATTCAGGGATTTACCTATCTAGATCTTTGGGACAGAAGTTATTTGGATTAGCAATTGTCGCTGATGATGGTTCTGAAATGACAAGTGAAATGTGGGATAAAAGAGTGCTAAATAAGTTAATATATCTTATTCCAGTAATTGGATTGTATAAAGGGGCATATGATTTAGCCAGTATCAAACACCGGCATACACACCAATCAAATATCGATTTAAAAGTCAATAGCATCGTTGTAAAGACATACTCATTACCGCCATTTAATCGTAAACATATCAAATAGGTGAACTTATGGAAGAAATGATAAAACATGTTTTATCAGGTAAATGTATAGTTTATCCTACAACAACACAACCTGCATTAGGATGTATTCTTGATTCAAAGGCATTAGATAATTTATATAAAATCAAAAATAGAGATAGTTCTTTACCGCTAAGTATCGGAGTTGCGAATATTGGTCAAGCTAGATCGATAGTTGATGTCCCTAATGACGTATTAGACATCTTACGATATTTTCCTGATGGTTCTCTAACTATTATACTGAACGCCGTTGAACCACTTGATTCACGTTTAGGAGGATGTAAAGTAGCAATTAGATTCTTAGCTGATAAAAATGCAAAGAGGCTTTTAGAAAAAACTGGACCTTTGACTGTAACAAGTGCTAATATAAGTGGCGTGGAGCCATTATTGAATTGTAAAGAAGCAGCACACATATTGACGACTCCAGAACATAAAGTAATGGGGCACTCAGGAGAATGTTTAGATAAAATACCCAGTACTTTGATATCATGGCACACTGTCAGTGGACCACTCAAGTCGTCGAACATTGACATATTGAGAGAAGGAATAGTAAGTTCAAAGGAGATTCTAAAATGGTGGATGAATCAGACCTCAAGCAATGGAGAGACGCTGGACACGTAGCTCGTAGAACTTTAGAGGGTATCAAAGGCGAAATTGTTGAAGGAAAATCTTGGTCTGAAGTAATAGACTCTGCTGAACGTTTTATCAGGCGTCATGGAGGTCAGGCGGCTTTTCCTGTAACAATTTCAGTAAACAATATAGCGGCCCATTACACTACAAATCATTCTCAAGATCCCATGGAAGAATGGGAAAAGGGAATGGTTTTTGAAAATGGAGACTTGGTCAAATTAGATGTTGGAGTACATATTAAAGGAGCAATAGCAGATAATGCAATGACAATAGAAGTTGGATCTCAAGGAAAACATACTGATCAAATAAAGGCTGCCAAAGAAGCAAGAGATGCCGCAATTGAAAAAATGCATCCAGGTACACCTTGGCATGAAATTGGTGCAGCTGCTGGACAGGTTACAAAGGATGCAGGATTTGAGCCGATTAGAAATCTGTGTGGGCATCAAATGGAAAGATGGAACTTGCATGCGGGATTATCAATTCCTATGTATGATTGTGGACCAAATAATCCTAATTTCAATGGAGTCGTGGAAAAAGGTGGTTTATATGCCGTTGAACCTTTTAACACTACAGGAGAATCTGGAATGATTGAAAATGTTGCTCCTAGTGGCTCATCTAATATCCTAAGAGTTACTGGAGATGTAAAAATTCGTAAAGCACTTAGTAAAGGGAAGTTAAAACCACTTGGAGCTACTATGGCTAGATACATTGAAGAGCGGTATCAAACACTTCCATTTGCTGAAAGATGGGCATATCCTTTATTGGAGAAGCCGTTTCCTGAGGAAGATGAAGAATCTTTGAATAAAAAATGGAATGCTTTAATTAAAAAATTAACTTCAATTAGATTTCTAGAAGTATATCCCGCATTAAAGGATGTTGATGGAGGCTTTGTTGGTCAGTATGAGCATACAGTATTAGTGACTGATGGGGGCCCAGAAATATTGACCATAGCTTAAAAAAAATTATATTTTATCTAGATATAACTAAAAAATTAACTATTTTCACAAAATGATTAATTATTACCTTCTTGTATCAGTGACCGTACGGGGCCGTAAGGTTCTCGCTGAGTGCATCCCATCCCCTCGCTTTTATCTCTCGCCCTGTACATTTAAATTAACTAATCTCAGATGATGTATTTTTCCTATCTTCAACGGTTCCAAATATAGTTACAGCCATTATTGACAGTAAAACTAAGAATATTCCAATTGTTTGTTTTATTGAGGGATTCTCAGATAATAATATTACTCCCCAGATCAGTGACAGTATTGGTTGAAGAAGTACGGCAAATGAAGTATGAGCAGCAGGTAATCTAGGTAATGCAAATGCTATGGCTATCCAGCCCGCAACTTGGCAAGTTAATGCTAGTATAATGATCCAACCGTGCCCGGGCCATATAAATTCAAAATTAATTGGTGCAATTGAAATTGAAGAAAGTGGCATAAATCCCAATACAAGTAATCCTAAGGCTGCACCTAAAGTAGCATCTAATTGAACATTTGCTGCTGGGGCTAATTCCCTATTTGAAAACCTAAATATAACTAAGAATGTAGAATAAAATATTGCTGCAGCGATTCCAAAAATAACACCTTTTACTGGATTTGTTCCAAAGGCATTTGCATCAGATATACCTGAAATTAAAAATAGCCCAAATAATACAACTGGAAGAGAAAATAAAATTGCGGGATTGGGTTTTTCTCCAAATAACTTCCAAGACACTATGGTCACAATTATGACTTGTGAGTTTCCAATAAGAGTTGCAATTCCGACGCCAATAAATTTCATAGCACTAAAATATGCTAACATATCAGGTGCCATTAATAAACCGGCCGAGAAAGCAATTAACCGAGTTTTTTTAGTTCTGTTATCTTTTTTACTAAAAATTATTACTATTATAAATAGTAATGGAAGTGCATAGAACATTCTAAAAAATGCACCAGTGACTGGATTCACTTCAGAAAACATATAGAATATTGGGGCAAAGGATATTGCAACCGCACCCAATAGGGCAATTGACATGACCTTTCGATCGGAAATGTCCGACAAAATAAGTCACCTTATTCTGATTTACTTAAAGAAATCATTTCTTGTAACTCGCCACTTTCGTATAATTCCAAAGCAATGTCTGAACCGCCAATCAATTCACCATTTATGAATATTTGAGGCATTGTGGGAAAATCCGACCATGCGCATACGGAAGGTATTGCACGAGGATCGGTTAGAATATTCACACTTGCGTAAGGTTGTTCTAATTTATTTAGAACTGAAGCAGCACGATTGCTAAATCCGCAGCGAGGTTCTTCTGGCGTTCCCTTCATAAAAAGGACAACGCTATTTTTATCCACTATATCTTGTAATTCTTCTGGCGTCCAATTAAAATTCATTTTATTTACTCCTATTTTTCTCTTCTTATATGAACTCCGAAGAATTCTACCTCAGCGCCATGGGGGTCAAAGGCGGTTTCCCCACTTTTCTTTGCTTGGTCAAATGTCATGCACTTTAAATCTAAAGCGTGTACTATATTCTGAGTAATAAATTGTTTGAAATGATTTAAAATTGGACGTTGTCGTTGTAACGGCCTAGTACCTTCGTATTGATTAGAAATAATTCTGACGTGAAAGTGATCTCCGCTTTTATGTAAATCTGTGACTGAAACATCTGCGTCGGGAACAACCTTGAGAACTTCATCAACAACCCATTGTTCGGTTACCATTGTTTGCTACAACAGGAGGTTACTATTGAATTCTTGGTGTAGAAATTTATTTATTGATAGCTGCATGTATAGAATTAAGATTTGCTTTGATTGTCCCCTGGTCATTTATCAATCCTGATCCAACTACTGCTATATCTATTCCCCAATCAGAAACTATTGCTGCATTATGATTTTTTATACCCCCATCAATCATCAGTTTTGTTTCATAACCTCCTGAAGATATTTGATTATCTATGGCATTTCTAAAATAACGTACTTTGCCCTCAACTTCATCCATAAATGATTGCCCGCCTTTACCTGGAACTACTGACATAACGAGAATTAAATCTAAATTAGGTAGTAAATGAATTATTTCAGAAGGTTCGGTACTAGGATTAATTACGCAGCCTACTTGTATGCCATAACCGTGTATATCAGTTATTAATTTTTCAAAATTTTCAACTGCTTCAAAGTGTGCTATAATCATATTTACGCCCGCTTTCGCATATTGCTTCCATGTTTCTTCTGCATTAGTTATCATTAAATGGCAATCAATAAATATGTTTGGACCCAATCTATCCCTGACAGAGCGAATTAATGCTGGGCCGAATGTTATGGTACGGTTAATTACCCAGTTACCGTCCATAACATCCATATGAATCCATTTTATTCCTGCTTCTACAGCTTCATCTAAGGTTTTACCAAGTTCACAAAAGTTTACAGTTAGAATGCTAGGAGTAATTTCCAAAATAATAGCCTCGATTGTTTGCTAGGCAATAGATGGCGGTAAATGAATTTGACTAAATATACTTGATTTCAAGACACATGTTGATAGGTTATCAATGCCTCGAGTGAGATGTAGGTGTAATAATGGGCCAAGTTATTGAAGTAAACGATGCAGATTTTGATATGATTACGAATGGTAACGAATGGGTATTAGTTGATTTTTGGGCTCCTTGGTGTGGACCTTGTAAGATGATTGCACCTGTATTGTCAGAAATTGCACAACAACGTGATATTACAATAGCAAAAGTAAATACTGACACAAATACATTAACACCTGGAAAATATGGAGTTAGGGGTATTCCGAATCTGCTATTATTTCATAATGGGAAAGTAGTAGAGCAAATGACTGGTGCAATGCCTAAACCTGCTATGGATACCTGGTTAGATCGACATATGTCTTAATCTAGCATTCTTTAATTTCTTTAATCTAATTTCGTTTGTGACTCCTACTTCCCTAAGTAATCTTGACCTTAGGGCTTCATGTATCCACATTCCTTCGGTAAGTTCGAGCATCAATCCTCGTTCAATAATTTGAGTTGGAGGCTTTCCACTAAAGTCTGCTGCATCTGCTAGAATCTTCCAAGGAACTGGTCGATCAGATACTGCAAGAAGGGCCAATATTTCTCTATGATCATTTGGCAATACATTCAGGATTTCTTCATCCAAAAATCTCAACCAATCATCATGTAATATCTGACCATATAATTCTAATAATTCTAAAGCAAGAGGGTGTCCTCCTGTAGCCTGATAGATTTCCACTATAGGGGCATTTTTTGATAATGGTAATGTATTGAGCCAAACAGTTATTTCTTCAACAGAAAGTCCTGAAAGTGTAAATTCACTTACACGATTACGGGTATGCACATCTCTACGATCATAAAAACTTAAATTTTTTCTAGATATCATCAAGAGTCGAATATTTGTATCTTCAGCAATTTGTAATAGCATACCAAAAAAGTTCTGTCCAGAAGAATCAATATTATGTACATCATCTAAAATTATAAGAATTTGATTAAGATTATCTTTTCTAAGGCCTTTTTTATCCAATAAATGGGCTGTAACTCTACGCCTGTATAAATCTAAATTAAAATCCATTCCTGGTTTAAGAGGTATTGCCTCTAAGACGCCATATGGGTCCTGTGATTTACCTGGTGAACGTATACCAAAGCGATGCAATATACTAGTGGCTATTCCAAGTGTTGTGTCCCAAGGTTGACAAGGATAATACATAATTTCTGTTTCTTGATTATTTTTTAACACATCATCAATCCAAAACGATACTAAAGTAGTTTTACCGCAACCCGCTATACCTGATAGAACAAATAAAGGAGTTTGGGATTTATACCATTTACTTATTCCATCTTTTTCGAGTTTTCGCCCATGGACAGTTCGAGTATCTGGGGGACGAGTATGATATGTTGAATGAGCTCCAGATAACATACTAATTGAGCCAGGTCTTATATTTTCATCTGAATTAATTATTGTTCCAAATCTAATGTCTCCAAAATTAAGAACGCCTTCATGTTGTGCATGCATTAAGATTTGTAGTAGTGTGAGATTTGCTTTTAGATTCAAAGATGCTTCGTCTGCCCTTATTTCAAGAAGATTATTATCCCGTCCCCTGAGTAATACTTTTGTTGATCGAAGTTGAGACATCTTCTCGGAAATTGCATGCCGTCCATCATCAGATAATTGCCATGTTTTTTGCCTTCGGTCAACTCCTCTGATTGACCTCGTATGTTCAGTTGCCCATCCTTCAGAAATAATATCCCTCATTGATCTAGATACATTTGGTGGATGTAATGCACAAACTTCTGCTATTCCAGGTCTTGTCATTTCATATGTTACTAAATAATGATCAGCTTGGTGATCTTGTTCCCATAAATGAAGTAAAATTCTATCTGTCACAGAAATGTTGACGCGGACATCACTGCTGACCATTGATTTACGCGAATCATAATCTACCATCAATAGTTCGGAAATTTGATTGTATTTTGAAAGAAGATGTTTAATTAAGTCAATAAATTAAGACTCTATCCGTAACCTATGTGTCTTAGAACAATCTCGGAGGTTCGTGTCTGCTTACTCAGAATTGATGGATAAGATGAAAGAGATTGATTTAATAGAACAAATTGGTGGATTATTAAGCTGGGATCAGGAAGTAATGATGCCTCCAAATGCTTCGACTTTGAGGGCGGAACAATTAGCATGGCTATCTTCTAGTGGCCATCTTAAAATGACGGATTTACGAATTGGTGAGCTCTTAATAGAATTGGAGAATGATGAGAAATTAAATGAGGTTCAATCAGGTAATCTAAGATTAATCAGAAAATCATATGATAAAGCAACAAAATTACCTACTAAATTTGTAATTGAAGTCGCAAAACATAGATCTAAGTCCATGGTAACATGGACCGAGGCACGTGCAAAAGATGATTTTTCAATATTTAGAGATGACTTGAAGAAAATGATAGATTTAGTTAGGCAAGAGGCGGATTATTTAGGATATGAAGAATTGCGATATGATGCTTTACTTGATAATTATGAATCCGGACTCACTGTATCTAGATTAGACCCATTATTTACTAACTTAAGAGAAAGTGTTGCTCCACTGATTAAATCTGTGATGGACAACGGCAAGAGACCTAATATGGAATGGGTTGAAAGAAGTACTTGGATTCAACGAGGGCAAGAATCCCTAAGTCAAAAAGTCTCTGAATCAATAGGTTTTGATTTTGATGCTGGTAGAAGAGATGCTTCTACACATCCATTTTGCGGAGGGCCTAATCCTGATGATGTAAGATGGACAACAAGGTACTCAGCGACTGAACCGTTTGGTTCTCTCTATGGTTCAATGCATGAAACAGGGCACGGCCTATACGAACAAGGAAGGCCGAGAGCATTAGATTTTCAACCAGCAGGAAAGGCAAATGGCCTTGGAATTCATGAAAGTCAAAGTAGATTATGGGAAAATCAGATTGGTAGATCTTTGGCATTTTGCGAATGGTCGCTACCATTGTGGGCAGAATGTTTTCCTGATAATATGATAGGTGTTACCCCAGAAGATCTTTGGCGTTCAGTGAATTTAATAGAGCCTAGTTTAATTCGAGTTGAGGCTGACGAAGCAACCTATAATCTCCACATAATGATAAGATATGAAATAGAAAAGATGTTGATCAGTGGAGACATAGAAGTTGATGATTTACCAAAAGTATGGAATAATATGTATGAAGAATTTTTAGGTGTTATTCCACCTAATGATACATTAGGAGTATTGCAAGATGTTCATTGGTCAATGGGTGCATTTGGTTATTTCCCAACTTATACGTTGGGTAATTTATATTCTGCTCAACTTTTAACTACTGCAAGGAAAGACTTGGGAGATTTAGAAAGTCAAATTAAAGAAGGAGATTTCTCATCATTGTTAGATTGGATGAGAGAGAATATACATTCCAGAGGAAGTATTCTAGAACCCGCCTTACTGATAGAAGAAGCCACCGGTTCACCACCATCGTCTGATGAATTTATAGATTATTTAAAAAATAAGATAAAGGATCTTTATGGAATATAAATTTAATATACGGGGTCAGTATTATGGAATATATGAGATTAGAAGATATCTCTTCATTTGTACGTAATTTGAATAGTGAATGTACAGTAATTAGTAGTCATGATGATTATCTCATAGTCGGTTCAAAAGAAGGATTATTGATTTGTTGGTCTATAAATTCAGGAATTGAGAAATGGAGGAATAAGTTTGAAGGTCCATGTTCAGAATTAATTATTTTTGGAAAAAAAATATACTTGACTGAGGAAGGTAATGTGCACTCAATTGATTTGTTAAAAGGAAAAATTTTATGGAGTTTAAAGTTGGAAGGTTTGAGTGATTTTGTCCAAGTGAATAATGGTGATATTTGGGTTAGTTCCTCAATATATGACCTGCATATTTCTAATTATTCTGAATCAATAATATGGCATTTGGATCAAAATGGAAAAATTTTAGAAAAGTGGATTATAGAGGGTAAGCCGTGGTTTTTCTGTTCAACAAAATATGGGGTATGCGTAGGACTTAGTAGACCCAAATGCGGATATGGGAAAATTACACCCGGCAAAAAAGTCGAATATGTATCATTAAAAAATAAAAATCCAATTACAACGGGATTTAAAAAGGATCAAATTATTTACCTTGGGCATAGTAATGGATTGATTACAGTATTAAACAAAGATGAAATTAACGAAGTAAAAATAGGAGATTCTTCGGTAAAGGTAATAGAAGTTATGAAAGATATGGTTATTGGACTGGAATCTGGAATGATATACTCAAAAGAAAATAATTGGGAGTATAATGTTAACGGGATTATAGATAAAATTATCAGTGGGCCATTGATTGAGAGTACTGATTGTTTATGGGTTTCGACTTGGACAACTAACTCCAAAATTAGCATAATTGATGTTGATTCAGGAGTATTAAAATATCATATAAAACATAATTCAAGAATAAGAAAAATGAAAAGGTATGGTGAAATTTTAGTCCTTGGCGATTCGGAAGGTAAAATTTTCTTAATCGAAGAAAGGGTATTGAATCGTCGCTTGAAATCCTCAAATAAATTAGTAGTAAATGATGAAAAGAGGGCACTGCTCAAAGAGAGAATAAGAAAACTTCGTGATTAAAAAATTTCAGTGGAAATTAACGTAATTGGAGGGGCATTTCCAGTGTACTGCGGCTTTATTGCCGAAACATTTAAAAGTCGGGCATCTTCCTATTTGCCTTGCTGCTCCGAGGGAGTGGTGTGGATGCGCTTCGGCTTATCCGCGGGCCACAAAAACCGAGCCTCAAATTTGGGGCAGTAAAATCGATTTCTGAAAAGAGATCGAGGCAATAGTCGAGATCACCTGTGGGTGATTGAGATGGCGGTAGAACTGAAGTGGAAATATCCAAACGAAAGAATGGAAAAATAAATAACAGGGGCTGAGGAAAACAAAACCGAACGTTTAGGCGGGGAAAACAAAACCGAATCAGATACCATACCGTAGAGGTACACACAAGAAGGGGGAGGAGACAATCCTGAGTTGTGTCGTGGGGAACAATCAAGTAAAATTGAAAGAGAAACACGCAAAAGCGAGCGCGAATAAAATCGTGGAGTGTAATGGTACTAGTTTTGTGAAAAGAACCTGTGAGAATTGGTAATAGAAACAAAAACGGCAAATGAAAAAGTAATTTATCAAAAGTCGGAAAAGATGGAAACATCAAACAAAATAATCCTTAGCGGATTATTAGTAGCTACCTGGGAAAATTAACCGTCTTATGACCAAAATGGAACCAGACCCTGCGGAGTAATCAGAGAACAACGCCCCCCCATAGGTGTTGTTCTCTGTTGCTCCCAACTTGGTTATCTTTGCCCAATATTATTTTATTTTTTTGGCCCTGTCATTTCTTTAGCAACTACCCAATCATTGAATTGTTTGTCAGTTAAGAGCTCTAACTTAATTGCACTTTGTCTTAATGTCAAGTTGTTTTTATGTGCATGTTTGGCTATCTTGGCTGAATTATCATATCCAATATGTGAATTTAGCGCTGTAACTAACATTAAAGAGTTTTCAAGATGGTTACTTATCTGGCTTTTGTTTGCAGTAATACCAACAATACAATTATTTGTAAATGAAGTACAGCAATCGGATAAGAGATTGATGCTGTGAAGAAGATTATGTATCATCATTGGCTTGAAAACATTTAATTCGAAATTACCCTGGCTTCCTCCAATAGATATTGCAGAATTATTACCCATAACTTGGCAACAAACCATCGTCATTGCTTCGGCTTGTGTAGGATTTACTTTGCCTGGCATTATGCTAGATCCGGGTTCATTAGCTGGGAGAGATAGTTCACCAAATCCACAGCGCGGACCAGATGCTAACCAACGTATATCATTTGCAATCTTCATTAATGATACTGATAGTGTGTTTAATGCCCCAGATGCTGAAACTACTGCATCATGTGCTGCCAATTGAGCAAATTTATTGTTGGCTGTTTCAAATGGAAGTCCTGTTTTTTCTGCCATTTTTATAGCGACATGCTTTGCGAAATCAGGATGGGAATTCAATCCAGTTCCTACTGCGGTCCCACCTAGGGCCAATTCAAATAGATCAGTTAATATAAATTCAATCCTAGTAATATCTGCATTTAGCATAGCAACATATCCACTAAATTCTTGGCTAAGAGTTAATGGAACTGCATCCATAAGGTGCGTGCGTCCAATTTTTATAATACCATCAAATTCAATTACTTTTTTTTCAAGTTCAGATTTCATAGATCTTACCGAAGGTAATAATTTATGATAAATTTCTTCTGCTGCAGCTAAATGCATAGCAGTTGGAAATGTATCATTACTTGATTGCGCCATATTGACGTGATCATTTGGATGTACAGGTATTTTACTTCCTAAAACGCCGTTGACCATTTCAATTGCCCTATTTGCAATTACTTCATTGGCATTCATATTTGTTTGAGTACCAGAACCAGTTTGCCAAATACGGAGAGGGAAGTGATCATCTAAATTTCCAGATATGACCTCATCACAGGTACTGACTATTAATTTACCAATTCCTGAATTTAATTCTCCCAGCTCAATATTAACTTCAGCTGCTGATTGTTTTAATATTCCAAATGCCCTTATTATTGATCGAGGCATTATATCATCACCTATTTTGAAATTTATCAAAGATCTTGCAGTTTGTGCTCCATAATATCGATCTGCGGGCACTTCAACTATTCCCATAGTATCAACTTCTTCTCTTACTTTACCAATGACTAATTTAGGACTTATAGAAGATATATCATTTACTTTGACTAACTTTGGAATTTTAGAGTCTAATGATTCGGAAATCATTTTACAAATAGTTGCTGAACGTCCAGTATCTTTACCCTTGCCGACATTTAAATCTAGTTTTTTAGCAATATCTTCTGGTAAACTGATAGTAATTATTCTTCGATCTCCAGCGTGGTGCTTTCCCATACACGACCCAGTTAATAATTATTAATAAACTATATTATTATATGTTAAATTAAATATTATTGGACTAAACTAATCTTTTTACTGATATTATTTGTTGGGGTGTGTCTGGCTTATCTCTAAAATTAGTAGGTTGGTTTTCAATTGCTTTTACTATATCCATTCCTTTTACTACTTCACCAAAGACTGCATGTTTACCATCTAACCATGGAGTTGAAACGGTTGTTAAGAAAAATTGTGATCCGCCAGTATTTGGCCCTGCGTTTGCCATAGAAAAGAGTCCGGGTTTATCATGTGTTTTTGCAAGCGCTGAAGACTCACAAGGTATTTGCCATCCTGGACCGCCTGTACCTGCAGCTCTACTTTCGGGATCTTTAGATTTTGGACAACCTCCTTGAATCATAAAATCTTTTATTATTCGATGAAAATGTAAGCCATCATAAAAACCATCATCTAATAACTTTAGAAAATTGGTAGTTGTTTCTGGACAATCCTCTGTATAGAGTTTAATTTGTATTTCCCCTAGAGTAGTAGTCATTGATACATAAGTCATATTATCCAAGGGATAGAATAAGGTTATTGAGTATAACGGTTATTAGCATACAATATTGGGAATTTTACTATGAAATAATTGAGCCAAGAAGCGTATTAGATGGTACTTGTAAAAGTTGTACTGTACCATCAGATTCTAATGCCCCTAGAATTAGAAACTGGGATACGAAACCCTTTGGGAGAGTTTTATCTCCTAAGTTAATTGCACCTACTACTTTACGACCAATTAATTCTCCTCTTGAATAGTTAGTAACCTGTGCTGAAGTCCAAAGTATACCAATTACAGGACCAAAATTCACTTTTATTTTATATGAAGGTTTTTTCATTTCAGGAAATTGTTCAACCTCTAATATCTCTCCGACCCTCATATCGAGAGAAAAAAATCCTTGTACCCCCAAATATTCTTTTTTGGGGATTTTTTCAGGAAGATACGGAAGTTCTTCAGTATCTATACGATGCTGGGACATTCATTTCTCTCCAGAAATATCTGATCTAAGTACTAGTGGGATTAGAGGAATGTTGGATTCAGCAAAAGCTTTGATTCCTCCTTCTTGCCTGTCTAGTATAGTTATACAACCTACAACTTTACAACCTATATCTTGAAGAATTTTTGCAGCTTTAAGTGCTGAACCACCGGTTGTAGTAACATCTTCAAGTAAAATAATATGTTCACCTTTAGTGATACTTGCTCCCTCAATTCCAGGAGGATTTCCAGTCTTCCTTCCTCCTCTACCTTTTGGCTCTTTACGAACAATAAATCCTTTTAATTTGGAGCCCTTACCTGCTTTAGCAATGGCTATACCTGTCAATGGAACAGCGCCCAATTCTAGTCCACCAATAGCATCTACTCTATCAAAATCGTTGATTGCATCATGGATCAATATTCCCAATAAATGGGCACATTCCGGATTCATCATGACTGGCTTCATATCAAAAAAATGAGGGCTTTTACGCCCGCTTGCTAATGTGAAATGTTCATTTGGAGAATATAAATATGCTAGTTCTTTTATTTTATTGATAAGGTTTAATTTTGCATCATTGATTGGAGTCATCTGTACATTACCTTCATCGGGGAGATGTAAGAGTGGCAAGAACGTTATCCTAAATAAGTCTCGAAAAGGGTATTATTACAGTCAATGTTCTTGTGCGGTCTAGTGTGGTCGTGAATTATATGACAGGACGGGGGGGTGACGGAATGTCGATAAAAAATACAGTAACTGAAATATATGATTCTGAAATTCTAGAAGGAGAAATTCAGAGATATCAGCAATGGTTAGATGATAAAACTGAAGAAGTATATAATTTAGCATCAAGGGCTAAATTAAAAAACTTAGACTTTGAAAATTATATAGAAATTCCAAGGGCTTCTGATCTTGCGAGTAGGACTGAAAAACTTCTGCAGAAAGATTACTTGAAAGATTTGTCAATCGAGCATGACTTAAGAAAACTATTGAAAGAACATGATAGGGAAACTGCATCAATAAAGATAGGAGTTGATGTTGCAAAAAGTAAATTTGAGGAAACTAAAGATTTGCAAATATCAATTGACTGCGGTTTGAGAGTTGGATTAGCTGTTCTCACGGAAGCTGTTTTAGTAGCCCCATTAGAAGGCATTGGAGATGTTAGGATTCTAAACAATGTTGATGGTTCTGAATTTCTATCTATAGACTTCTGCGGCCCTATTCGTGCTGCAGGAGGGACTGCGCAAGCACTCGGTGTGCTAATTGGCGATATGATACGGAGGGAGTTGGGTGTCGGCAGATATATTCCAACCACAGATGAAGTTGAAAGAGTCAAAGAAGAATTTGGACTTTATCGTGTTGGATTACAGTATAAACCACCTCCCGAAGAGATTGAGACAATTGTTAGAGCGTGTCCAGTTATGATTAATGGAGAGGAAACAGAAAAAAATGAATGCGCAGGTTTCAAGGAAGTTCGTAACGTAATAAATTCTAATGGGACATCTAGGACAAGGATAAGGGGTGGAGTGATGTTAGTCATTGGAGAAGGTTTGTGCCTTAAAGCTCCAAAAATAAAGAAACATGTAGAAAGATTAAAAATTACAGGATGGGAATTCATCTCAGATTTTGCAAATAAGGGAAAAGAAAAGGAAAAGGATGTAATTTTTGAGTCCAGAAAAATTCCAAAAATTACCAGATTTATGGATGATGTTATTGCTGGGAGACCAATTTTTGGGGAACCTGGGGAACCTGGGGGATTTCGGTTGCGATATGGCAGAAGTAGAGTTACTGGATTAGCAGCAGCAGGAATTAATCCAATTACTATGGAAGCAATGGGTGGATTTTTATCTGTTGGGACTCAGATGAAAATGGAAAGGCCTGGGAAAGCATGTGCAGTAACTCCGTGTATAGAAATTGATGGCCCATTAATATTAGAAATAAATGGGAATTTTAAACTAATTAAAACTCTTGAAGGGTGGAAAGATACTGAGAATAAGATACACTCTATATGGGATTCGGGCGAAATATTATTAGGATTCGGAGAATTCCTAGAAAATAATAAAAATCTAGTACCATCTTCATACTCGATGGATTGGTGGGCTGCGGATCTTGCAGAAGCTTTAGATCACCCTGATAAAATTAGCTTTTTAGCCGGTATTTTAGGAATAAATAAGAAAAAGTTTCCTTTAGGTATTCCTTTTACAGGGGCCATTAACAGAGGAGGAGAGAGGCA
Organism: Candidatus Thalassarchaeaceae archaeon; assembly: GCA_023700245.1. GTDB lineage: Archaea > Thermoplasmatota > Poseidoniia > Poseidoniales > Thalassarchaeaceae > MGIIb-O3. The sequence continues at coordinate 10,293 of JAJPRE010000007.1, read as the reverse complement.
GATTGATAGGAATTGGCGTAAAAGAGAATGGATAAATTTTTTACGAACATATCAATTAAATTGGGATCAAGTATGTAAGATATCAGAAAATTTTGGCACTGCAGTACCTCCACCATGGAATATTTGGTGGTCAGATTTACCAATTTCAGCGGTTTCAATATTGGTTGAAGAACTACTCAAATCACAAGTTAATAAAGGTAAGTTACGAATAAATAATGTTGTTAAAAATTGGAATATTGGTAATGAATTGGAAGGATTGATTCCTGATGAAGTAATTAATCAGTTCCCTAAAACATCTGAAATAAAAATACATGGAGTCATAAAATGTGCGTTAATGACACTTGGATTAGAACATCATCATCAGGGTGCAGACATCATTATACCTCGTTATTGGGAAGGGTTACTTTATGGGCTCGGATTAAAAATTACTAATAATAAAATAATTAAAAATTCTGATTATGGACCTTATGTTAAGGATAGGTCATCAAAATTAAAGAGTTCAATTATTATAATTGATGAAGAAAATGAAAGGTCTAAAATTCTTAGAGAAAATAGACAAGAAGCAAGGCGAGAGGCCACTACAAGGGCAATGCAATCTGGATTAGAGGCATCTGAGACAGAAAAATCCGGAGAAGTAGCAGCAAGTAAAATAATTGACAATGGACCAAGGGATATGCAAATATACCGGAATGCAATGAAATTGGTGGATGATGATGATGTAGATAAAACATTATGGTTAGTAAGAAATTTATCTTCTATCAGGTGGGAAGATGCAGTTCCTTGCAGAATAGGAGCAAGAATGGGTAGACCTGAAAAATCTGGAATTAGAGAGATGAAACCAATGGTACATTCATTGTACCCTATCGGAGGAGCTGGCGGGCCGCAGAGACTAATGCAGCAAGCATCCAATAAAGTATCAATAACTGTGGAAATGTCTCCAAGAACGTGCAAAAAATGTGGAAAGAGTTCAGGGCATATAATTTGCCATAATAGAGTTGATCAATCTGATCCCATTGAATGTGGAGGAAGAACTGTGGTAAGAAATAATAAAAATCAACAACGTAGAAGGCTAGGAGAAAGAACTAACATACCCATAGAATCAATACTAGAAGTGAAAAGAAGGTCTTTAAATTTAGAACGTCTTCCTGTAAGAATTAAAGCTATGAAGGAATTAATTTCAAAATTACAAACACCTGAACCAATTGAAAAAGGAATATTGAGGGCAAAGCATAATTTATCAGTATTTAGAGATGGTACGGCCAGATATGATATGATAGATGTACCAGTAACGCATTTTAAACCATCAGAGATTGGTACTCCTTGGAAGAAATTATATAATTTAGGATATAAATATGATATGTTTGGAAACCAATTAAAATCTGACGATCAAATATTAGAGTTATATCCGCAGGATTTCATACCATCAATTAATGGTAAAGAGCATTTAATTTCAACATGTAAATTTGTAGATGAGTTGCTAGTAAGATTTTATAAAATGGAGCCTTTCTATAATGTTAAACATGAATTAGACTTAGTAGGTCAATTGGGAATTGGCCTTGCCCCGCATACTTCAGGAGGTGTACTATGTAGAATAATTGGATGGACGAAGGCCTCAGCAGGATATGCTCACCCATTATTTCACGCGGCTAAAAGACGAAATTGTGATGGAGATGAAGATAGTATTATGCTTCTCTTAGATGGTTTACTTAACTTTTCAAGATCTATTTTACCATCAGGAAGAGGGGGTCAAATGGACGCTCCGCTTGTACTTTCAACAAGAATAAATCCAAGTGAAATAGATAAAGAAGCACTTAATGTCGATTGTTCATGGAGTTATTCTAGTTCTTTTTATGAATCAACGCTTACTCAACCACATCCAAGTGAAATGATGAATATGGTCGATTTAGTTTCACATAGAGAAGGTTCAATTGGAGATAAACGAGGATATGGGTGGACACATGATTCTGGACCCCTGGATGCTGGACCAAAAAACTCCTCATATAAAACACTAAAAAGTATGAAAGACAAAATGGATGGTCAATTAAACCTTGGAAAACGCTTACGTGCCGTTGATGCAACTTTAGTTGCATCAAAGGTCATTCAATCACATTTTTTACCAGACATGAGAGGAAATATGATGGCATTTACCCGACAGTCTGTTAGATGTGTTAAATGTGGTGAGAAGTACAGAAGAATACCACTTGCTGGAAAGTGCATTCAAAGAAAAACCATTAGGAGTGGTTTTGATACTATTTCTAGAGGTGATGATGGATCGATGTGTAATGGCAATGTTGTGTTGACAGTATCAAAGGGGGCTGTGAAGAAATATATTCAGATTACAAAAGATGTAATTGAAGAATTTGGAGTAGATATGTATACTAAACAGAGAGTATATTGGACATCAGATAGCGTGGATTCGTTATTCAATAATGATTTTGTCACTGTAATGACATTGGATGATTTCTTTTAATTTATATTAATGTTAAAATTATTGCAATTGGATCTCCAAAAATAATTAATGGAAATATTCCAAAGAAAAGATACCCCATAAATGGATACTTGTTTGTGACCCATATTTTCTCAATATCATATTTTTTAAATTCATCAATTCTCTCTTGAATACTTTTATTTTCATTATTTATATCGGGTAAAATTCGATTTTTAGTATCAATATATTGTTCATTATCATCCATGATAATCTCAGATAAGATCCAAAATTTATTTCCTGAAATCTCTGATAATAAGACTTTTCTTGCATGCCATGCTACTTTTAAGTCCGATAATGATTTTATATTTTTTTCTAGAATATTTCTAATTAAATATATAATAGGTGCAATAATAAAAACACTACTTCCCCATAGAAATAATACAAAAGATGGAGGTAATTGCACTATTATATCCTCTCTTTCAATCAATGTAGTTTGATAAATATAGGGCTGAGGAATAAATGCCCAACTAGGAATTAAAAGTGTAGTCCAAATAAGAGCTTTGACGTCTGCCCCTCCTTGAATTAATCCATATCTCCATATAAGCTTATAGAAAATCATCGATATTGAAGCAAATACTAGTGTCCACCATAATGTTACATTATGACTTTCCGTTTGAAGAATTAGGGAATAGTAGTCTATTTGAGTATAATAGAATATTCCATTGATTATACCCATGAAACCTAAAATATAACAAATTATTATACAATAATTTATTAGATTAAAAGTAGTAATTTGCTTAATATTTGGAACGATACCTAATGATGAGGCTGCTATGGATACTAATGTAAAAATCATAAAAATATTCCAAATTGAAGATTTAGATATGATCATATCTAGAATTAGTAATATAATTGCAAATGGAGAAAAGTATATCCAATGTTTATTTTTTACTAAGAACTTTGATATGTCCGACTTAGCAGCTACTAGTAAGCATGAATATAACAATAATAGCCTTAGAAAAACGACTGCAGAGTTGCTATCCATCAATTGAAGCACCTAATCATCAATCATCAAGATTTCTATATATCAGCGCTAAAAAGGAGTTAGCCTGTAAATACTCCAACTGAATTAGTAAGAACAAATGCGCTTATTCCACTGGAGATTGCAGCAACCCACATCATTTGTATCATTTGTCCTAGTGATAAGGTAAAACCTCCACCTTTAATTCTAGCAGTAATAAATCCTAAAACAACTATTACAACAATAATTAGAAATGAGCTAGTAATATTGAAGACAAGTATGTTTTGTTCTACTCCAGCCGTATCTGTCAGAACCGGCAATCCCACTGCTAAATCACCGGCGCCTGCTCCACTGGCACCTGAGGATAGTAATCCTGCTGCTACTTCTGCAATTTGCTCTCCTAAACCGGCTACAATTTCAATTGTAATATTTAGAGCAATAATCATTGCTATTAAGATACCATAAGATACGCCCCTCATAGTTCCAGCAGATATTTCCCTTCTATTTCTTAGTGCAAGCAATCCTGCTGTACTCTGAGAAACTAGGTCTCCAACTGTTCCAGCCTCACCACTAGATTGGGAGCCTTCTAAGAATACTCTAGTAAATCTTGAAACCATCATAGAATTATTATCCGCAGCAAACCAGTCCCATGAATAGTCACTATCTATCCTCATTGCTAATCGTTTTTCTAATTGATCAATAGAGCTACTTAAAGCGCCAAAATCAATACTGCTTAGAGCTTTGATCATTGCACTTGGTTCTGCACTACGTGCTTGGGCTGTTCCTCCGAAAGCACGTATAAATTCAGGGAAGGCTTCATCTCTCCTCCTTACTTTTACTTCTTCACGAGAAACTAAAATTGATGGTAATAAAAATGGCGTCATAGTCAGTGCTATCATGAAAAGTCCATAATATTTCCAATTGGTTAATAATAAACTACCGAAGTCACTTGTTGCTAGAACATATAAAAATCCTAAGGATTCAAATGTAACTAAAAACGTAGCAGCAATCCATGCTCTGCGAAGATTAATTTTTTGTTTTGTATTAAATGTATGCCTGGCGAATAAGGGTTCATCGGGTATGACTAATGTAAACAAAAACCATGCGCCGAATTGTAGAAAAGCGAATAATGCAGATGCTCCAATTACATACCTTGATCGAATTATTATTGCAATTAAATCATTAGTTCCGTCACCGACTTGGAATAGTACAAGATGGAGTCCTGAAACAACCAAAAGTAACATTCCTGTAGTTGTAAGAGAGACGAAGGTTTCACGTAAAGTGTCTAATTGTTCTAACCTGGCATCATATAGTGTCTGATATTGCGATTCAAAAGTTTCAGACTCGCTTCTCATAAATTCTCCAATTGGTTGACCAACTTCAACTGAGAATGACATTCGATCTAAAAAATCACTCCATATTGGAGATGGGCTTTGTCTGCCAACAATTCTGGCAGCTTCTGGTAAATTTGTATGCCATTTTGTTACAAGAGTTTCAATTGCCTGAACCTCATTTGCCAATGCCCCATAATCCTTCATATCTTTTAGGATATCGAACATACCTCTCTCAGCTTGTTCACCTAAAGACAAAATACCCATTCTAGTAATGAACATATGCATATCTTGTTCTATTTCAGTAGCTAATTTTGAAGTATTTGAAAGAGGATAAAGTAAAACTGCACTCAAAGTCAATAATGGGAACAATATTGTAAGAATTAATTTGGGAAAAAGCTGTAATGAAGTGCCTGCAGAGTAAGCAACAAATCCCCCCACTATTAATGCAAGGATAGTAGCAGGTAATGCAAATATAATTAGATACTGCGTAAATGGCATACCCAAACGTAAAAGAGTTATTTGCCAATTTGATAATTTTGATTCCATCAGAATGCCTCACTGTTCGTGATTTTTACCCACCCAAGTTTCAACATTTTCTACAAATGGTTCCCAACCTTGAATATAAAATATATCAAGTAAATCGAATACGTCATCAAAGTGAGTGAGGTCTCGCTCAACCATTCTTTCGATAACTTCGGTCCTTCTTTGTAATTCATCATAAATTAATCTTTTATTTTGAAAACCCATAAATGGTGCAATTCTATTTTCTAAAATATATGATTGAAACATGCCTCTAAAATAATGAACATCTTGAACTGGGTCCCATTCAAACATACCTCTTGTTAGAACACCATCTGCAATCTTATTATATCCTATGATTTCATCTACTCCCGTTACTCTCCTGACAATTCCTTTACCTTCTGATTCCACAACTTCTTGAAATATAGCAAAATTTAGATTATCAAAAAATCTAGTTGGAACATTTATTGGATCTCCGGTGAATCTTTGGATCATCTTTACAATTGATGATGCGTGAAACGTTCCAATTACCGGATGTCCAGTCTGCATTGCTTGGAATGCTGTTGCTCCCTCGACACCTCGTATTTCTCCAATTATTATGTATCTTGGTCTTGAACGCAGTGCGGCTTTCAATAAATCGAACATTTCAACTCGAGAGTCTTCATTCTTTGAATCTCTAGTTACTAGACGTTGCCATAACTTATGTGAAACTTTTACCTCTGGAGTATCTTCAGCAGAATATATCTTTACTTGATGGTCAACGAATGGTAAAATGGCATTCAATGTAGTTGTTTTTCCAGAAGCAGTTTCTCCTGATACTAACATCGACTGCCCGAATTGTAAGCCTAACCAAATATATGCAGCTTGTTGAGCCGATAAAGTCCCCCATTTTATCAATTGAATAATTGAAATAGTTTCTTCAGCGAATTTTCTAATTGTAAAAGAAGGTCCTGAAATAGATACATCGTCACTGTAAATTATGTTTATTCTTGAGCCATCTAATAATGAACCATCTATGATAGGTTTTGAATCTGAAACAGGTCTTCCTATTCTTTCCGACATGGAACGGAGATATTGATTCAAAACTGCTGAATCTTTAAATCTAATATTTGATATAACAGATTTGAATACTTTATGATCCATTATTATTCTAGATAAACCAACGGAGTGAATGTCTTCTAATTGCTCATCGGAAAGTAGAGTTTCCAGAGGTCCATTTTTTACTAAGTCCCTAGCAATAACATACTTTAGCCGTTCTAACTGATCTTCAGTAACATATATTGGTGGTTCTCCCAATCCAATTAATTCTCTAGCCTGAACTAAGAGAGGACTATTCAATAGAGGGTTTGAACCTACTTTGCAAGTTTTCTCTATCATCTTATCTAACATATCAATAAATTGTTTGTCATCATCAAATCTTTCAGCTTGAGGAGCATCTCTCAATAATCTCTCAACAATTTGATCTTTGATTTCTTCTTCACCATCGTTTTCTAAAGTTGGTTCCAGACCAAACCAAAGAGTTGCTCCCGCTTCGTCTTCACCAACTAATGGCTTGTAAACGTGAGCAAAACAAGGGGGTCTTGTAGCATAAATTAAGTTGCATGGCTCAATCTTTCTTGCACCACTGTCTAACCAACCATAATAAATAGGCCTCGTACCATGTTTTTTTTCAAAAGCTTCGACCCAAACTCGTATGTGGGCATAACGAGCCATTAAGCCTCCAAGATCACCAGGTTGAATATCAAATTCTGGTTCTATGTTATTTTCACTGACCAAAATTTCCCCTCTTTATTTAACTGACTGCAGTAATATCTACTATAAAGCCCATCTGAGGCATTACTTTCCAGCCTATCCTTCCTTGTGTCGGACCAGCAGCTCGTAGAAAGCGAGTCACAGCTATTGTTCTAACGGTATCTCCACCAATAGTTGCTGTCTCTAAATCTAAAACTACTTCGGCAGAATTCTTTATTTCTCTTAGTAATCTTAAATCAATTTCTTCTTTATCCATTGTAAGTAATACTGTTCTACCTGAAGAATTAAATTTTCTTAATTGTGAAAGTAATAAATGTGCATTCGTTTCGTGGGCGAGTATTTGAGATGCACGATCTATTATTATTATTTCCGCTTCAAGTAAACCTGGAGAATTCAAAATATCAGTTAGAGATACTTTTTCTTGAATTTCTTCAGCAATAACTCCGAAACTAGATATTAATAAAAAATTACCTTCATCTATGCGCTTATCCATATCATAACCAATGCTAGCAACTTGCTCTAACCAACCTCTGGTCGTTAGCTCCGTTGTAACATATGCTACTTTAGCCCCATTTTGTACAAATCCGAACGCCAATCTTTGACATATTAAACTCTTACCAGCACCGATTCCACCACTTATGATTCCTATGGAACGATTTGGTATTGAAGCGCCCATACTATTTGCAAGGCTGTCCTGAATGATTCCGAAATCAAACCCATCCTGTTCAGACAAGTCTAATCACCTCTGAAGTACTATAAGTTCCCGTAGGTGAATTCAATTCTGATGTAACTCCAATATTTAGAAAAAATTCTGTTGGAACGTCAGGTGGATTAAAATCAGCCACAAGGACTGTAATTTCGAATTCTATTACTTCGCCGACTGACCACATTGTTGGAGAAGCGGCTGATGGTGATGCTGTCATCATAACGCCTCCAATAACAATGTACGTGGACTCAATATTTAAGGTAGTTTTACCTGAGTTTTGTATAAATATTGATGTTTTAACATCGGTATCAGTACCTGTCTCATCCCACGTTATCGAGGCTGGATTATTTACTATTGATATCCTAGTTTTAGAATCCATAAGTTCCTGCTCACCTTGATTATCAAGACCTTGGGATATACTGCCCCATGTTGATAATAGTAATGAAGAAACTATGGTGGCAACTACTAATCCTGTAGTTAACATAATTAATTCCGACGGCCCGTCACCCATGCTCTCACTCCTACTGTGTCACTGTAACAGAGGAGGAGTATTCAAACGCTACTAGTAATGCATCCGTAGGAGCGTCCGTGACGCCAGTTTGTGTAACAAGAATGGTTTCTCCCGGAAAGAGAGATCCGGTTGAATCTAAAGTAAGTGAAGGATCTCCAATAGATATTGGCGTACCTCCATCAAGAGAGAAATATATATAGTTTATAGAAATTGTTTCTGAGCCGACATTACTAATTTCCAATATTAGCGTTCCACCATCAGGACTAGTCCAAGTAGCTGTAATTAAATTAATTTCAGGATCTGGTAAATTAACTTCTGTTGCCTGCTGGGCTTTATTGATATTATCGACCATTGTTACAGTGGCAGAAGCAAAAATTACAATAAAAACAGTTCCAACTATCATTCCAGCAATGCTTGATCCGGCCATTATTTCATACCTCCTTTTGAGATAGTTGAACCCTCCAAGCATCAATCATAGCGGCAAAAGTAAGGAGGTTACGATTTGACAAAGAAGGTGGTCCTTCTGATTTTTCTCCCGGTTCTGCAAGAGAAACTATTGCTGAAAGTGAGTCTTGTTCATTACTAGTAAGTATTCCGGATGCCCCTGCATTTTTTATGAATCTCAATGAATCCGCCCCTGACATATTATCAAGGAGTAATGCAGATAATTTTGCAGAGTCAATTTGTGGTCCTGTCAATAATTCTCCAGCATCACTTGCCCTTAAGAATGGATTTACTGCTAATGATTGTGCTTCATACAAATCTAGTAAACCAGGTCCAGCTGAATTTTGGTGTGAACCGAATATAGGATCATCTGTAGATATTGTAGGTACAGGTTTACTTACAACTTCTCCATCTGAGTTAACACTATGAATCATGTCTGATGATGATTCAGATATAGGGCTACTCCCGAGTGATGCTCCGGCCATTTCCGCTGTTTGTTGTTGAGTGATTTTTATATTAGTTTCCATTAAATCTAATGCAGTTTCTAATCTTTCGAATCTGTCCTTGATTAATTCAACAAGTTCTGGCGTCAATTCAGATTGGTTATTTCCTTGTGGCTCTCCAAGAATTCCTACTCTAGTACCAGCAGGAGCAAATAACCAAGCTTCTAAATCCGTAGGCCTAAACTCAGAGGGAATATCTACTTGCTCTATAGAAAGCTTTGCAACACGCTCTAAACGTTTGGTCATATCCCCATCTGTACCTAAGCCGCTGAACGGTAGGTTATCAAAAAGACCCATTTTTTATCCTCCATAGTCATAATCTCCTTGAGACATAACTTTAGGAAACACTCTCAGATGAGTTTGTCTCCGATGGCAATGGTTTCAATTTCCAAATCCAGACGTGTGTCTCCACCACCTTGGACATTTAATGTAAGAGATAATGCTCCTCCTACTATAGCTGCCGCATCACAGTTGGTTGTGTGGATATCAAATTTGAATTGCTCTCCGGACGAAAGGGATGTTGTATCAAGAATATCGGTATTGGACATTGTTCTAATATCTGCATCATGGAGTGCATCGGGATCAGCAGCCGTTGAATCCAGTAAAGCGTGATCAGTTGCGAAAGTACCAGTACCATCATCACATGCTATTGTGTAACTCATAGAACCCGGAAGTGTATTATCAGAACCTGATGCGAGCTTAGCTATTACCGTAATCATATCAATATCGTTATCTGCAGATACAGCACAATCAGCAGCGAAGGCGTTGGCTGCATAGGTGCAATCAGCCGCAATATATGCATCTGTAACTAATAATTTACCGGATATTTGATCACGAGTATCGTCACCAGTTTTTTCTGCCCTATCTTGTAATTCTTCAGCAGTCTTAATAATAACAGTAGATGCAACAGCAGCTACCAAAATTAGTGCAATGAAAACAATCATTGCTCCAATACCAATCGATCCTTTTTCATTATTTTTTGTTGTATTAATTAATTCGTAATTCATAATTTATTCCTCCATTATCTCCTTAATCCTTAGATTAACTTAGCCCCTACAGAAACCTCTTCGATTTC
>JAJPRE010000006.1 GCA_023700245.1 Candidatus Thalassarchaeaceae archaeon | reverse complement strand
CAAAATTCATTTGATAGAATATAGTCAGCATAATAAAATACATTTCCTAGACCTTGAATAATTACACTTTTTCCTATAAGACCAGATGTCAAACAAGTTTTTTTAATATATTATAATCAGCTTTTGGAAGTTTTAATGCACAAACAACCATCGGTCCTATTACCGGACCTCTCCCTGCTTCATCAATGCCTATTACATTATTCGGCATAGTATCAAAGCCTCTAGGAATTATTGTTTTATGGTCTTTATTGATAATTATTAGGAAATCTTAATCTGCTATTTACTTGATGGGCTAGTATGACCCCGATATGGCCGTTTAAGAAAAAAAAATCTTCGTCACGGTTGAAAAGTTCTAAATTTACAGAAAATATTGTAGAATATGAGAGAAAAATTATAACCAAAGATTCAAAAAAAGGAGAAGAAAATAATCACTTAAAAAATAAAAAATTTTTGGATGCCATGAAGTTATTCGACGAAGATTAAACTATGAATATATCAGATAAGTGAGCTAGCAGAGACATCTTTAATTTTTTCAATGTCAAATTCACCAGCATGTATTGGAGACCGTAATCCGAAATTAATGCTAACTGTTGGATCTATTTCTCCAAACTGACCGATTTCTATTCCACGTACAATCACCTTCGCACCTCTTCCAAGTAGCCATGGTCCATCATCTTCAGATGTTGCTTCAAATATTACTTCAGTATTTAGTATGCCCAAATCTCTCAATAATGCTTGAGTAAATCCCTTTGCTGCAGTAAATCCACCTCCTACTTCTGCACATGCCCAAGAAAAACTATGCTGATTCTTTAAATCCGTTACTACAAATCCTAATTCATAAATTCTTAGAGGTAATTCTTGATGCCTGTTGGAGGCTAATAATTGCATTAATGAAGGGAGAATGTATTGCCTAAGGATGGTGTGATCTTTACTTATGGGATTTGATATATTAGTTATAATTCCTGTTTTCCCTCTCCTTATCTTATCAAATTGATCGCGTTCGTTAGATAGTGTCAAACTCTGTGTTTCTTGAAGGCCAAGTGAACGTAAACTTTCTCTTATTCGTCTATTTCTTTGTGCGGATTCTAGGGGAATGGCATCTAAGTGTATTGATGAAAAATCATCTTTCATATTTTCATAACCTAGTCCAATTGCTATGTCTTCAACAATATCTATGGGGTGCATAATATCGCTCCTCCATCTTGGCATGGATATTATGTGCTCTTTGTCACCAACTAAACAATCTGACCATCTTTCCGAATTATTTACTCCATTAGTTACGGTCCTAGAATCAATTAATTCACCTCCCATTTTATTTATTGATTCAGAAATTTCCATATTAGTTAGGTCAAAACCAAGTATTTTTTTAATTAATTTATCTGGTACTTTATGTTCAACTGAATCTCCTAGGGGGGTAACTCTGATTATATCATCAGGATAAGTAATTTCTAAACTCTCTATTTTACCACCTCTTTCTCCTAGATTAAGGCATATCAAAAGTAAACAAGTTTCACATGCTCTAGAGTCCCATCCAGTGACGTCAATGAAAAAGTCTTTTGTGGTTTGCGTTACAGTAGTTTTTTTACCATTTATTATTGGCGGAAATGATATTACATCATTATTAGAATCCAATATTAGCGGGTACATTTTAAGATTATCAACTAAATTAGAATATTCTATGCCTTTCGGATGTTGAAAAATTATCTCTTCAATACTCATATCTTTTTCTTTCCCCAAAGGCGTAAATTTGAAACTTGAAGGGACTGTAATATATCTAAAAGGTGCATTAATCATTTTCAAATCATGGACGCCAATTGATGCAAACTTTCTCTTCCTTCCAAGAGTTAAGTGTAGTTTCTCTTGATGATCCATCAAAGATTGAATAAATTTCTCTCTTTCATCGAAATCCTTGCCAGTATCTACTCCCTTTACTATTGCAGACATTATAATTGGACGAGAATTAATTGTATCTTTATCGACAATAATTTTATTTTCTCCCTTTAATATTTCTAAGTTTGGACTTTCCTTGCTTAACTTCAAAAAGGACCTCATGGCCTTGGCCATTGTTTCATGACTTAGCAAATCAGGCCTATCGGGAAATACCTCAATTTCAATTTTATCTTTATCATTATTTTCAACAGGGCATCCTAATTTAGGTAACCAATTTTCCCATTTTATATAGTCATGTGTGACTCCATTATTTTTTTGAATTTTAATTAGAGTTTCATGTTCTAATGTTATCGTTGGCATTCTATCACATCTATTTTCGTAACCACATTGGCAATGGCCGATTATAGCCTATTAATCTTAATCCTGAGATAGCCGCCGTATTATAGTCATTTGCTCTGAGGTTCTTTCTTCCAATTTTTTCTAATCCATCTATACCTAATTCTACCATCCATTTTTTTAGCATTATATTTTTACCTATCAGGTCACTCTCAATATCGTCTCCGTCATAAGGTCCAACTATCAGATTACATCCTGATGCATTTGCTATTAACATATCCTGTACATCTGGATTCTTATCAATTCCTATCATGATAGTTCGATTACTTTTTTTAAATTCCCAGGTTTTCGCGGCTAATCCTATTAATGGCAATGATGCCGCAATTATTCCCCCTCCGGGAACTGATGCATCAACAAATGCTCCATCTAAATCTAGTTCAACCACCAATCGGAATAATTCCTCAACTCTATTCACATCATCTCTTAAAAAAATTAAAGATGTTTCTATCATTCTACTCTTAAGTGAAACAATTATTGCTTCTAACTCTGCATCATTCATAGGAGGTAGATTTTTTAAGTCAATAAAAATACCTGCACACTCATCTATCAATGATTTAGCATTACTTAGATTCCCATCATTAATTATTACAAAATCTATTTTACGTGGATTATCCGTAACTAATGCCGGCTGTCTTTCTGAATTAAATCCCTTCCATTTATTTGAATTATCGACCTCTACTAGCCATGGAATTGGAAAAAGTATCCCCTCTGATTCTAAATTATTCGGTAAAACTAGTGTATATGGATCTATAGAATTATGTTCTGGTATTCTTTCATTATTATCGGGAATCAATGATATATTTTCAAATCTTTCTGCTATATGGGATTTTATTTTATTATTATCGTGTATTAAAATTTTTAAAGTTTCAAGTACTAATGCATCATCTGAAATTGTCAACCCAAGAGGCTTTAGTAAAATTTCACATTCTTCTAATTCTGTCTTATTTATTGATCTCATTGAAACACTTTCTCCAGGTGGAGGGCAACTGCCAGCTATGACTAACTTACCTCCTCTCATGCCAACTCCTGGTTCAGCACCTGTTGAACCAAGAATTATTGCCATTCCGCCTTGCATACTAGCACCCAAACTATCGCCAGTATGTCCTCTGACGATTATTGTACCTCCTAGCATACCTGCCCCGGTTTCAATTCCTGCAGATCCCTGTATTATTATCGAGCCACCCTTCATTTTGTAACCAGCCTTCGCACCTACATCTCTTTCAACGATGATTTTTCCAGACTCTTGAAAAGCCCCTAGCATAGAAGTAGCAGATCCTTGGAGTGTAAAAACACCGCCATTATTCATTGCTCCAGCGCATTCTCCCAGATTTCCGAGTAGTAATACCTTTGATTTATCTGGCAGAAGAGTGATAGCACCAATTTCACCATCTCTTGGCTTTTTATCCTGCTCCCTGCCCCATCCTATTTTAACAAGTAAATCCTTTTTCATCGCTTCTACTAATAATTTATCCAATTGTCTATTTAATTTGATACTTTTATTTGTATTATTTCGCATATAGTGGCGCCCTCCCGAAGTAATTTTTAGCTGTCCGCATACGAGCCGAAACGCAATGTAGAAAAAAGGATATCCATTATTGATATATTAATTTTCTATGGTTATGTTGATAGAGTTTGGTCAATGCCATGTAATCACCGATATAGATTGGAAGTGTATTAGTATGATTAAAGTTGCAATAAATGGTTACGGAACTATTGGAAAAAGAGTCGCGGACGCCGTAGATGCTCAGGATGATATGGAAATAATTGGAATTACTAAAACTGGTCCAAGTTTTGGCTGTAAACTGGCTGTAAATAAAAATTTTCCAATATACTGTACTAACGATGATGAGGATAAGATTTCATCATTTTCTAAGGAAGGATATGCCTGCATAGGGGGCATTTCTGATCTTCTCAATATAGCAGATATTGTGGTAGATTGTTCCCCCGGTAAAATGGGTGTTGCTAATGCTGAAATGTATCGTAGAGCAAATATAAAATTTATTTTTCAAGGTGGCGAAAAACATGATTTGACAGGACTATCATATTCTTCATCAGCCAATCATGATTCAGCCTTTAATGCCAATTCTGTTAGAGTTGTATCGTGCAATACTACTGGCCTATCAAGGACATTAGTGCCACTTTATGATGCATGCGGAGAGCTCACCGTTGAATGTACTATGATTCGACGTGCCGCAGATCCTGGCGATTCATCCCGAGGTCCAATTAATGCAATTAAACCTGTTCTCAAGGTCCCTAGCCATCATGGATTAGATCTAATGACTATCAAGCCAGAAATTAAAATAAATAGTCTCGCAGTCTCTGTTCCGACTACTATAATGCACGTTCACTCAATAATAGTTGATTTACCAGATAATCATAATTTTACTACAGAATCTATAATTACGTTATGGAAAAATCAGCCTAGAGTTATAGTTATGAATGGCAATAAAAATAGAATTACTTCGACTGCTGAAGTAATGGAAATGGCAAGAGACATAGGTAGAAAATGGGGAGATTTACATGAAATATTCATATGGGAAGATGGCGTTTCGCTAAAGGGCAATAGGCTATATTATTTCCAAGCGATACACCAAGAAAGCGATGTAATTCCAGAAAATATAGATTGCATAAGGTCCATGATGGGAGTTGAGAAAGATTGGAAAGTTTCTGTCGAAATGACAGACTCATCAATTTCTAGATATTATGGTTTATGATGCTCATCATATTATGTACAATTGATGTTAATAGTCAAAAGCAAAACAATAGTCGGATAACTCGTGAATACGAAGGTTACCGTTTCCATCATCGTTATTTTTATGTTCACTCCTCTTTCTTTTATATCTCAGGCAACTATAATAAATATTGATGATATCGAATATGAAAATGAGGAATTACAAATTGTAAAAGTATGGTCAGAGTTCGAACATGTAGTATATTCTTCTTACGATATAACTGAAAGTTCAGGAATCATACATTCTCCATTTGGTTCATTCTACCCGGAAGTAGACTTCATTCCATTAGGGCCTGAAAACTTATTTGACCCTTTTTCATTTTTAAGAAGTGGGATGGCAATAGTGCAATCAAATAGTTCAAATTTGATGCCATTAACTAAGTATTTAGAAGGGGAACCAGATGTCAATATTATAGACATAATTCCTGATGATGCATATTTAATCAGGATAGTAGGAGATCATAAAATTGAGATGTTTGAGAAGATTAAAAAATTCTCGAGTGTAAAATGGATTGGTGAATTTCCTACAGCATGGAAAGTATCAAAGGACATAATTCCACTAATTGAATCTTTAGAAGGAAATATCGATTTACAGATAATGCCTGCCCCAGATCTAAATCCTCAAGAATTGGAGTTATTAAATATTGATCTTTCTCTGGTGTCGAATGATATTGTAGATAGAGATGTATGTGATTTTTCATTATGTAAATTGTCTAGTATAAATCCTTCAATAATTCCTATACTTGCAATGGATGGACGAATTCTAAAAATTGAACCTTCTTCATCATTAAAAATACATAATAATAATGCTAGAATATTATCTAATATAGATGAAGCACTATCTCTATCGGGGGGATCTTTGAATGGAGAAGGTGAAGTTATAGCAATTTCCGATACTGGTCTTGACGCAGATCATGGAGATTTTGGCACCAGACTGAGAAATCCTGTTTACAATGATTTCGGTCCCGACAATTCTGGTGAAGATGCAAATAGTGGGCATGGAACTCATGTCGCAGCAACTTTATTGGGAGATGGTTCTGGTGATTCTAAAACTACTGGAGTAGTGCCGGAATCAACATTTATATTTTATCAATTAGAAGTAGACAGCTCAGGGATTTTTGCACGGTGGGATTCTCTCTACTCAATGTTCGCACACGCATGGGATAAGGATGCGAAAATTCAAACTAATAGTTGGGGCTCTAGTAACCTTCTTGGAGAATATACTTCAGACTCACATTCGGCGGATTCATATGTCAAGGATCAACCTAAATTCCTAGTATTATTTTCTGCGGGAGACGAAGGGTCTTCTGGAATCAGCTCTCCCGGGACCGCAAAAAATGTTTTGACCGTTGGGGCTTCAACTACTGGTGCATATTCAAGTATAGATTCAGGCAGTGTCTATAATTTTTCATCAACTGGTTACACTTTGGATGGACGAATAAAACCTGATTTAGTCGCCCCTGGGGTAATGATATGTTCTGCAAGAGCAGCAGAGGCATCGTTCACAATTGGAGAATCATGTTCTACGGCAACTCACAACGATGAAATTACTCCATTATATATGGCATTAAATGGATCTTCAATGTCAACCTCAGTAGTCGCAGGGGCTGCTGCAATGACTAGGCAATATCTTAGAGAAGAGGTTAATATTACCGAACCAAGGTCAGATTTGATTAAAGCTATTTTAATAAATGGAGCTACAGATTTAGGATTATCTAATATTCCTAATCCTTCTGAAGGTTGGGGGCAACTAAATTTGAGTCAAAGTCTCTATCCAAAATCTGGTGATTTTGATTCTGATACTATATTTGACTACTCTCGTTCATTATCTCCAGGGCATAGTTTTTTGTATACATTACAAGTTACTTCAGGTTCCACTCTAGATGCAACTTTAGTTTGGAATGACAGAGAGGGTTCCGTGACGAGTAATCAAAATATTAGTAAATTAGTCAATAATTTAGATTTAAGAATTACATCTCCTAGTGGAGTTATTTATAATGGTAATAACTTTATTTCTGGATATAGTATATCGGGTGGTGAATCAGACAATATAAATAATGTAGAAAGAATAAAATTAGATTCAGCCGAAGAAGGAATATGGTCTGTTGAAATCGGAAATTCCAGGGGTAATATTCAACAATATTCTCTTGTAGTATCTGGAATCATTGAAGAAACATTCGGGGCCGATCTATCTATAATTCCAGATTCTATATCATCATTTACATCTACTCCACTTCAGGGCGATATTCTATCAATAAATGCAAAATGGTCCAACAGAGCATCTCTTCCTACAGGCGACTATTCAATATCAATCCATGACCTGACTACTAATGAATTAATAAAATCCTCTCAAATGGCGTCCCTTGTAGGAGGTCAAATTGCCTCTCTGTCATTTACTCATTCCTTTGATACAACTGGCGAACATGTAATTCAGTTAAGGCTTGATTCTTTATCTGAAGTATCAGAATTTAATGATGAATTAGAAGGCATAAATAATAATATTTTTAATTACTCATTTAACGTTTCCCAAATAGGAGTAAGAATCATACCTTTACTTGAAGACGGTACAATTCCGAATAGCCTCGAGGAATTAAATAATGCAAAAATGAGGAATTTAGATCCCAGGGAAGATACCTCAATAGTCTTTAAATTGCAAATTAAAAATGAAGGAACCTCTCAAATAACAGTTGATTTATCTATTTCACCATTACAGATAATAAGTGAGCAAGGGATATTAAATCAACCGCAAGATGAGTGGTGGAAAATATTGAATGAGTCAGGCCCCTGGATTCTAAATCCATCAGGACAAGAAGGGGATAAATACACAGTATCTCTAAACTTATCAAATAGAGATGCAGATATTACCGATACCGCATTAGCAAGATATTCATTGCCCGGCGATTATGTTACGGATTTGACACTATTTGATAAGAATGCACCTACTATTTCCCATTCAATAAGACTTACGACTATAGTGGATACAGTTGAAGGGTTATTTACAGTAGTGGCAGGAGAAACTGATTTATCTGCAAAACCTGGTAAATTTGGATTATTTTCTTTATCAATAAGAAATATTGGCAACGGCCCTACTCAATATGAGGTAAGTTGTGAAACAGCAAATAGATGGTTAATTCATATCGGAAATACTGAATCCTCTGAACTAGTACTTGATCCATTAAATAGATTACAATTTCTCCCTCTTCCAGTAAGGGTAAAAGTGCCCAAATCATTAGATTATCAGCCATTAGCAGGAGTTACTGAAGAAATAACGTGCACAACTACTTCAATATCAGATTCTTCAATATATACTACTGAATGGGCAATGATAACAGTTTTGGAAAGTAAACTATTTTCTACATATTTGTCTGATGATGAAGGTAATAAATTTGAAACTGTTGAAATTGCCGAACCGAGGGCAGTTACAAATGGAGATACTATTTCTACAAATTTGGTTATATCGAATTTGGGTAATGTTGAAATTGGTTTTGAAATTCAAGTTTTATCCTCATTAAATACTTGGCCTTTGCAAGTTTATGAAAGTACTGAATTAACTCCTATTGGACTCATTAATTCAGTTTCTATTGTACTGGCTCCTGGTGAATATTCTAGCATAATAATAAAAACTATTATCCCTTTATCTTCTCAAAAAGGTGATACGAATACAATCTCTATAAAAACTACGTCCGATGAAGGAACATTGTTAAGAAGCGGCACAAAATTAATTGTGGAGGAAATAGCGTCATTAGACTTTGTTGAATCATATGATTTAGACATAGCCCTGGGCACCGACGGAATATCGGAGATTGAAATTAAAAATACTGGAAATGTACCTTTAGATATTTCTATAAGTATAGGAACAGTTCCTAATTCTTGGGAGGTTGGATTTTTATCAGGCAATTATTTTACAATGGATATGAATCGAGAAGCAGTGGTACAAATAAGTATAAATTTACCTCCAAATCTAGAACAAGGAAAATTATCGGATAAAGTTCCAGTGATTATTCAAGCTACTACGCCTAGTGGAGAAATAGTAACTTATACTGTAGAAATATCAATTTCAGTTTTACCATCAATTTGGATAATTTTAGAATCTCCAATAATACAAATTGAAGATATTGGAATTAATTCAAACTCCTTTTTTGATATCATTCTAAAAAATAATGGCAATATAATGACTAATGTCAATATTGAATTTAATCAATTAGAAGGATGGGAAATATCATTAGATAAAACACAAATTAATCAAATTGCTCCTGGAAGCGAAGTTAGTCTATTGGCGGGGGCAACTCCTGTAAGTAAATCTTCAAGTGGACTTAAACAATTTACACTATTTGCAAATTCTTCTTCAGAATTAATATCAATCACAGACTCTTCATTATTACTCAAAGTAAGTATGGCGAGAGAAACAGGAAATGGTGGGCTTTCAGAGATTATAGAAGATGCAGGTCTGCCACCATGGATCATCCCAATGATATTTATTTTGATTTTAATATCTGTAGGCTTCGTTGGATTTAATATGAGAAAATCTAACTCTATTAATTCTGATGAAGAATTAATCCCTGCAGGATCAGCATTGTCATCAGGAAATATCTCTGAAAGAAGGAATTCAGCATTGGACACATCATTATCTGGAGAAGTATTGTCGGGCACAGTTTCTCAAGATGAGATAAATGCGGCCCTGTCTTCTTCATTACCAAGTTTGAAGCACTCTCCACCCGGAGCCCCTCCTCTTCCACTTAGTGGGTTACCTGATGGTTGGACTATGGAACAATGGAATGCATATGGACACATGTGGTGGGAAAAGAATAAGAATTAAAAATAGATTTACTTATCAAAGAAATCGTAATGGAGGAATTCAATGGCCGAATCAATTATACTTTTTGGGCCCCCTGGGGCGGGAAAAGGGACACAAGCAGGAATAATATCGGAAATAACTGGTATGCCTCAAATTTCAACTGGAGATATGCTCAGAAATTCAGTAAAAAAAAATACTGAATTAGGAAAAAAAGCAAAATCGTATATGGAATCAGGACTTCTAGTGCCTGATAATCTAATAATAGAACTAATATCAGAAAGGCTAAAAGAAGATGATGCAATTAATGGAGTGTTATTTGATGGGTTTCCTCGAACAATTAATCAAGCCGAAATTCTTTCTTCAATTGTTGATATCTCATCTGTTATTTGCATAGAGGTCCCAGATAAAGAAATAATAAAAAGAATCGTCGGGAGAAGGATGGATCCCGAAACTGGCGAAATTTATCATCTTACATTCAGGCCCGCTCCGAATGAAATAAAAAACAGATTAATTCAAAGAAAAGACGATAATGAAATAGCAGTGATTAATCGATTAAATTCTTATCATGATAAAACTTCGCCTCTATCGGAATGGTATGAAAATAAAGGTATTTTAACAAGAATTAACGGAAACCAATCGATTAATGATGTTGAGTTAGAAATCAAGAAATTATTTAAAATAAGTGGTGCTTAAAATGTCTAATAATAGAAGTATCAATAATTCTAGAGCAAGGAAACAAAATGCAAAAAAAGCCGTTATATTCTTATCAGCAATTTTAGAAGATAATAAATCTGACTTGACGATAATGAATTCTGCCGCCCGTTCTTTGGTAAGGATGGGGAAAAAACATGGCATACGTCCATCAAGTGATATTTACAAGAAAATATGCCGAACATGTGAATCTGCATTAATACCTGGATCTACCACAAGAGTCAGATTTTCAAAAGGATTCATAACTAACACCTGCAAAATTTGTAATAATACATATCGGCTTAAATTAAGTACAACATAAGAGGGAAAAAAATGGATAAAATACCTAACTATATATTGAGGGAAGCTAAAGATAAGGATACACTAATTTCTGTGCGTATCGGCCACGAAGGCCTATCAGAATCCATCGTTAATGAATTAAAAGATCAACTTAATAGGCGTCGTTTAATAAAAGTAAAGGCAAATCGAGGAGTTGTAGAAACTGCAGAAAAAAGAAAATTACTTTTTAATTTGATGGCGACGGAATCTAATTCAATTTTAGTATTCAATAGAGGCAATACGGCTGTATACTGGTCAGGTAAATAATCTATATTTCAAGGATTACT
Organism: Candidatus Thalassarchaeaceae archaeon; assembly: GCA_023700245.1. Taxonomy (GTDB): domain Archaea; phylum Thermoplasmatota; class Poseidoniia; order Poseidoniales; family Thalassarchaeaceae; genus MGIIb-O3. Next base: position 59,151 of record JAJPRE010000006.1, on the reverse strand, counting down.
AATGAAATCAATCGCGATATATTTAATATGATTGGTTTACGCAACAACATGCGACACGTGATTGGGCACAGGCTGGCAGTGAAATTAGTTCGGTTATGTATATTATTTATTTGTACAATTATCCCCCTATCGTCCGTTAAAGCTGCAAGCTCAGATGCTAGTTGGGTAGCTCCAGATATGCCCGAATGGAGCGTCCCATTAGCAATAATAATTTTAATTGCAGTTTATACTTTAATAGTATTTGAGATTGTTCATCGTGCACTGGCCGCCGCAGTAGGAGGAATTGCAGCGGTCATTTCTCTGCATGTTATTGGCGATGGACCAGATTTATCCACAATTATGACTTGGATAGATTGGGAAACAATTGGACTTCTTATTGGCATGATGGTAATTGTTAATATTCTCTCAAAAACTGGAATTTTTGAATGGGCAGCCGTCCAAGCGTATGCCCAGAGTGGAGGCTCCATTTGGCGTTTATCATTTATTTTATGTATAATTACCGCAGTATTTTCTGCCTTTTTAGACAATGTAACTACTATATTACTAATTGTTCCAGTCACAATTCAAATTTCAAAAGTGTTAGATCTAGAGCCTGTACCTCTAATAATTGCGGAAGTTATGTTTTCAAATATCGGAGGTGCGGCTACTCAAATAGGGGATCCACCGAATATAATAATTGGAGCCCAATTATCTGCCCAGAGCCTAAGTGGGACCGTCCTTGAAAGCTCCAGTATTGGATTTACTGATTTCATTATTCACGTAGCACCTGCTGTTGTTATTTGTATGATTCCTTCTCTATGGATTTTAAGGAAAATTGATAGTTCGGGATTGAGTGGCGAAAGACATAGAAATATTGACTTATTGAGGCTCAGATATGGCGTTAAAGACAAAAAATTATTAATTAAATCAGGAATAATTCTTATGATTGTAATATTGGCGTTTTTTGTTCATTCTGCATTCCATCATCCATTATTATCAGTAGCCACAATAGCATTGGGAGGGGCTGTAGCAATGCTTTTGATAACTTCGCCACATCATGTTGAAGAGCAATTAGATTCAGTAGAATGGACAACAATTATTTTCTTTGCAGGGTTGTTCATTATGATCCATGGTTTAGAATTCATGGGATTAATAGAGATGATAGCTGAAATGATTTCAGAAGCAATTGGCAAAGCATCAGAAGAAAATCGATTGATGATAGCGGTTCTTCTGCTGTTATGGGTCTCAGCTATTGCTTCAGCATTTATAGATAATATTCCATATACTGCTACTATGGTTCCAGTAGTGATAGAACTTGCATCAGATCCTCTACTTGGGCTACCGCTGGGGCCCTTGGCATGGGCGTTGGCTTTGGGAGCATGCCTAGGAGGAAACGGGACCATCATAGGAGCGTCTGCGAACGTAGTTGCAGCCGGATTGGCGGAAGAGTCAGGAAATGATATTTCATTCAATACTTTTTTCCGAACCGGATTTCCTATGATGATCTTTACAGTTATGATAGCAACGGTTTACTGCCTTGTGAGATATACAATCAATTGGCCATCAAATGCATATCCAATAATAATTATATCTTCAATGGCTATTATCAGCGTAGCACTTACTCCTTATGTTTACAGAGATAGTAGCGTAAGTAACATGGTAGCTATAACAGCTGAATCTGAATAAATATTATTTAATTATCAGTTACAGTAAAGTGTCCCATACAGTTGTCACATATTATGGCAGTTTGCAACACGTGCGGAATGGACGGAATAATTGATGCACAATGTCAATTTTGTGGAGGCTTAATCATTGATGATGTGGACGTCCAAAATCAACAAATAAACGACTTAAAAATTGATGAAAATAACCAAAATTCTTCCAAATTAAATTACGAAAATATAAATCAAACATTTCCATTACCTTTCGGGATTGATAATGCTCCGCAATACGCTATTTCTATAAGTATACCATTTGGCATAGAATTAGCCCCTAAATGAGATAATTCGGCTTGGTTATATTGAGTAATCATCAGAACAAAATAAATTATTTTCATCCTGTTAATTCATATACCACAGGTAGGTCGGCGAATTGCTTTTAGTGCACTTTGATACTATCAGGTATCAGGGTAAGTGGTTGAGATTGCGCCGCCCTGCGGGGAGACGGAGCGATCTGAGATGCCAGAATTGATATGCCTGGACACCAGAGGACTCACATAAGGTGGGATTGTAGAAATCTAAGATGCTACAACCCGACTGGGGGATGGCTCGGCTCGAGAGCCGAAGAAGGTCGTGACAAGCTGCGATAAGTCGCGGGGAGAGGCATGAATCTCTTGGATCCGCGAATAGCTGAATTGGACCTCCTGACATTAATGTCATTCCTCTATGAGGAAAGGGAACCCCCCGAACTGAAGCATCTCAGTAGGGGGAGGAAAAGAAATCAAATGAGATTCCGTTAGTAGTGGCGAATGAAAACGGAATAGGACAAACCGAATCTCCTTGGGAAACCTTGGAGAGATGTGGGGTATGGATCATCTGTAGTCTAAGTGTAGGAAGTAGAAGTCGCCTGGAACGGCGCACCATAGAGGGTGAAAGTCCCGTATACGTACTATGTATGACCAAGTGATGAATCCAGAGTAGCGTGCGTTGGATATCGCGCGTGAATATGGGAGGCAGATACTTCCAATCCTGAATACTACTCGAGACCGATAGTAGACAAGTAGCGTGAGCGAAAGCTGAAAAGTATCCTTAGCGGGATGTGAAAAGACCCTGAAACCAGTCGGGAACAAGCTGAATAGGCGTAAAAGCGAAGATATGAGCAGCGTCTATTCTTGCGTTTCGAATAATGCCCCTGGGAGTTCTGATCATTGGCGAGGTTAAGCAGTTAATCTGCGAAGCCGGAGGGAAACCGAAAGGTCCGCAGCCGCATTAGCGGTGAGGGACTGGGTGTGCTCGCCCGGAGTCAATGGTGGGAGACCTGAAGCCTGTCGATCTATGCCTGGCCAGATTGAAGCCCGATGAAAGTTGGGTGGAGGATCAAACAGTTGCTGATGTGCAAATCGCTCTGACGAGCTTGGTATAGGGGTGAAAGTCCAATCGAGATAGGCAATAGCAGGTTCCGCGCGAGACTACTCGTAGGTAGATCTCTGCAGAGGTAGTGTGCGATGTAGAGCACTGATTGGGTATTTAGGGGGAGCAATTCCTCGGTACGCTGTCAAACTCCGAAGTTGTGCACGCCGTAGAAGCAGGGAGTGAGCCACGGTGGGTAAGCTACCGTGACGAAAGGTGAAGAAACCAGCTCAGCGTTAAGGTCCCAAAATTTCAGTTAAGTGTTAATCACAAACGGCGTCCGTGGTCGAAGACAACCAGAAGGTGGGCTTAGAAGCAGCCATCCTTGAAAGAGTTCGTAACAGATCACTGGTCAAGCTTGCGGGCCCGAAAAATGGACGGGACTCAAACTGAATACCGATACGCTGATCCTTCGTAAGAAGATGAGGTAGCGCGGCGATATGGTCGGGTAGAAGCTAGGTTTTAAGATCTAGTGGACCGTCTATATATGAGAATCTAGGGAAGAGTAGCAGCATAGTGCGGTGAGAATCCGCACCACCGAAGGGGTAAGGGTTCCTCGGCAATGTTTTTCAGCCGAGGGTTAGCCGATCCTAAGGGCTTTCTTAATCGAAGAGTCCGAAAGGGAAATGCGTTAATATTCGTATGCCCTTCTACAATAATGGTGACGGCTTGGGCTAGTTCGTACGTCTCTGTCATGGGACGTCGAAGCGTAATAATCAATCGGAGAACCGTCATGGTGAGAAGATTGAGAAGACGTGAGCAACGACGAATGAGGCCTAGGTCCCATGAAAAGCCGTAGAAGTGATCGTACCAAGAACTGACACAGGTACCCAAGGTGAGTAGCCTAAGGTGTGACGGGCAAAGTATCGTGAAGGAACTCGGCAAAATAGCTCTGTAACTTCGGGAGAAGGAGTGCCAGCTTAGAGATAAGCTGGTCGCAGTGACCAGGGGACTCCGACTGTTTAATAAAAACATAGGCGACTGCTAGATCGAAAGATTGTGTATAGTCGCTGAATCCTGCTCAGTGCCGGTATCTGAAATCGGGTTTCAACCTGACGAAGGACCGGTAAACAGCGGGGGTAACTATGACCCTCTTAAGGTAGCGTAATACCTTGTCGCTTAATTGGCGACTTGCATGAATGGCACAACGAGAGTCCCACTGTCTCCACGATACGTCCGGCGAAATTGACTATTACTGGCGCACAGTCCAGTAACCTCAACCTGCAAGCGAAGACCCCGTAGAGCTTTACTACAGCCTGGCGTTGAATAATCGCACACTATGTGCTGCGTAGACGGGAGATGTTGATCATTTGGACGCTAGTCCAGATGGGAGTCGTCCATAGAGACACCGTCCTTAGTTTGTAATTATTCTAACTCTTTTAGAGAACACCGTTTGGTGGGTAGTTTGGGTGGGGCGCCACGCGCCCGAAAATATAACAGGCGTGCCCAAAGGTCAGCTTAGGTGGTTCAGTCTCCACCGTTAACCGTAAGGGGAAAAGCTGGCTTGACGTGGATCGGACCAATAACGATCGACGATGCGAAAGCAGGGCCTAACGAACCAATGTACCTCATTTATGGGGGTCATTGATAACAGAAAAGTTACCTCGGGGATAATTGAGTTGTCACCAGCAAGAGCACATATCGACCTGGTGGCTTGCTACTTCGATGTCGTCTCTTCCCAACCTCCTGGTGCAGCAGCTGGGAAGGGTGGGGTTGTTCGCCCATTAAAGGGGATCGTGAGATGGGTTTAGACCGTCGTGAGACAGGTTTGTTGCTTTGTGGTTGAGGCGTATCAGATGCCTGATCGGAAGGGTCCTTTAGTACGAGAGGAACGAGGACTCGGAGCCACTAGTTTACCAGTTGTCCGACAGGGCAATGCTGGGTAGCCACGCTCCAGTGGATAAGAGCTGAAAGCATCTAAGCTCGAAGTCATCCGAAAGACGAGGCATCTCAGGGGACTCATAGAAGATGAGTTTGATAGACAGCGGGTGTAAGTACCGAGGGTTCGCCCGAGGTATTCAGCCCAGCTGCACTAATTCCCCATGCATCAAATTTCTACACTAATCCAGGCCTATGTGGGCCTCTGTCCAACAGCGCATATCAATTCATAAATTCGAAGATAGAGTTGAGCACGGCCATAGCGGAGGGGTAATACCCGGTCCCATATCGAACCCGGAAGTCAAGCCCTCCTGCGTTGTTTCTTGTACTGTGGTGCGAAAGCCCACGGGAACGTTCATCGTTGTGCCTCTCTACTTCATTCCCCGCAAACATTACAACCAATCAGCTTTAGCCATATTTAATGAGGATGATATAATATGGGAATTTCAACCGGTGGTTTATTTGGACATTCTCAAGTAGGAGTTCATTTAAGCATAGTAAACGATGTATTATTTTACCCTAGATCACTCGATATCCCATCTGTTGAACTTCTTGAATCATCTTTTCAGATGGAGATGCAACCCTTTCTCATAGGCGGTTCCGCATTACTGGGTAGTCTACTTAGAGGTAATAAAAATGGTATAGCTGTTGCAGATATAGCATTTCAAGATGAATTAGATGAATTAACAAGTTTCGGCGACGTAGTCGTCATGCAAAGCGGTGTCAACGCTGCTGGCAATTTAATTGAATGTAATAACAATGGCGCTATAGTCAGCCCAACCGTTCCAGATGACGGATTAGAAATGATTTCAGATGTATTGGGAGTTCCATCTCTGACAACTACAGTTGCTCACCAAGATTCAATTGGGAGCCTACTAGTTGCCAATAATAAAGGCGTCCTAGCACATCCAGACATTACTCCCTTGGAGGTTGAAATTATAGAGAGCACTCTACAAGTTCCCTTGATGGTTGGGACAGTTACATTTGGTTCACCATTCGTAGGAGCTGGATGTACGTCTAGTGATTCCCACGCATTTGTTGGCTCTGGATCTACAGGTCCCGAATTAAATAGGATTGAAGACGCATTGGGCCTAATATGAACAGAATTACTAAGATTTAATATTATTTATCAATATTGTCCATAATTATCAAAGGCATATTTGCTTCTATACTTCCACCAGCTGTGCAATTTACTTCTATAATTTTGCCGCTTATTGGTGCAGTAATTTCATTTTGCATCTTCATAGCTTCTAAAATTATCAATACGTCCCCCTCCTTTACAATATCTCCAATTTTATTATTAATAACAATGATTTTACCTGGTATTGTTGAAGAGATTACTCCATCTGAATTTAATCTCTTCTTTCTCCTCTTTACTCTATTTTTCTTATTTTTTAGGTTATTTGTAGTTATTTCAAATTTCTGATCTTGTACTGTTACCGTCCACACATTTCCACTTTTTTTAAGTTCAACATCATAGTCTTCTCCGTCTATTGTAACTTTTATATTTTCACTCAATTAAATCACCTAAGCAAGCTTCTCTTATTATTTGTGTGTAATAATCCATTTTTTCCATGTCCTGAATTCCGTTGATCTTGGACCCAATTACTTCCCTTCTTTCTTGCTTTTGATACTGTCAATATCTCTCCTTCATTTTCGTATAATAATACTGCCGATAACGCGGCAATCATTAGTTTCAAATCAATTTCTTTTGACATAGTAGGACCTCATAATGGGATATTTCCATGTTTTCTAGAAGGCCTAATTTCCTCTTTATCTAATAATGCACCTAATGACTTAATTAGTACCTTTCTGGTATTTCGAGGTTTTATTACATCATCTATGTATCCTAATGCAGCTGCCCTGTAAGGATTAGCAAACTTCTCATTATAATCTTCAACTAGCCTTTCACGTTCTTCATTAGGATTAATTGCGGCATTTATTCTTCTTTTATGAATAATTTGTACTGCGCCACTTGCCCCCATGACTGCCAACTCTGCCGTTGGCCATGCTATATTGTAATCTCCGCGAATGTGTTTTGAGGACATTACATCGTAGGCTCCTCCGTATGCTTTTCTAGTTATCACAGTAAGTTTCGGTACCGTTGCCTCTGCATATGCATACAATAGTTTGGCGCCATGTCTGATTATTCCACCCCATTCTTGTGTAGCACCAGGCAAGAATCCAGGTACATCTACCAAAGTAATTAATGATATATTGAAAGAATCACAAAATCGTATAAATCTTGCTGCTTTAATTGATGCATTAATGTCCAAACATCCTGCTAAGAATTTTGGTTGATTTGCAACAATCCCTATTGTATGCCCGCCTAACCTGCCAAATCCAATTACTATGTTTGGGGCAAAATCCGCTTGAATTTCTAAAAATCCCCCATTATCTAAAATTTCGTAGATCACATCAGTTATATCATATGGCTGAGTTGAGTCTGTTGGTATTATTGTATCTAATGCCAAACATTCTCTGTCAAATGAGTCGTTGGTTTCCTTAGTTGGGGCCTTATCTAAATTATTAGCAGGTAAAAAATTAATCAATTCTTTTGTTATTTCTAGTGCTTCCTTATCGTCTGTAGCAGTAAAATGAGTTACACCTGATTTTGATCCATGAGTTCCTGCACCGCCTAATTCTTCAAATGTAACAGATTCGTTTGTTACCGTTTTTATTACCTCAGGTCCCGTTATAAACATATGTGAAGTCTTATCTACCATAATTACAAAGTCAGTAATTGCTGGCGAATATACTGCTCCTCCAGCACATGGCCCCATTATTACTGATATCTGGGGGATGACTCCACTTGCCCTTACATTTCTAAAAAATATCTCAGCATACGAACCTAAACTTGCTACTCCCTCTTGTATTCTAGCTCCTCCACTATCATTCAAACCAATTATTGGGGAACCACTTTTAATTGCCATATCTAATATTTTACATATTTTTAATCCATGCATTTCACCCAGCGATCCACCATATACTGTGAAGTCTTGGGCAAAGCAGTAAACAAGTTTCCCATCTATGGTCCCATGTCCGCAAACTACTCCATCTCCAGGGATAATATTTCGTTCCATTCCGAAGTCTTGACACCTATGCTCGACTAGAGAATCTATTTCCATAAAACTATCATCATCAAATAAAAAATCTATTCTTTCTCGTGCTGTCATCTTACCTTTTGCATGTTGCGATGCAATTCTAGCATTACCACCTCCAGCTTTGGAGCGCGTCTTTCTCAGCCGCAAATCAACGGCTTTGTCATCCTTAATACTCATCTCTGACCCTTGATTGAGTAAGGACGCCCTTGAGCATTCCGTATGGGATGTAATAAAATGTATTCTCTTGGGGTTATTTGAAAATAAGCGATACCTTCGGCCATAATGAAGGGCATGCGAATAGTAATTGCTAAACCTGGTCTCGATGGTCATGATAGAGGTGCTAAAGTCATCACGCGAATATTAAGAGATGCGGGTCACGAGGTAATTTATACCGGAATCCGGAAAACGCCTGATGAGATTAATAGGATTGTTATGGATGAAGATGCCGACGCACTAGGATTATCTTCGTTGTCCGGGGCACATCAAGTACTTATCCCAAAAATATGCCAAAAATTAAAAGATTCAGGTATGAATGATATAGTGGTATTTGCAGGAGGAATAATTCCAGAGAAAGATCATGAAAATTTATTTAATTCAGGAGTTAGGGCAATTTTTGGCCCAGGAACATACTCACATGTCATTACTGATTTTTTATTTGAGGTTAATAATCGGAAAAATAAACATTTACCTATTGGTGTCGGAGAAGATAAGGGATGGCGTTGGACTTGAGTGAAGGTACCTTATTGCATTCAACATTGAACGGAGATAGGCGAAGTCTAGGTAAATTAATTTCAAAAATTGAATCAGGATTTAGGCCCGATATTCCACCAACAAAAACCTGGACACTAGGTGTAACGGGTCCGCCAGGAGTAGGAAAATCTACTCTAATTGGAACTTTAACATCTGAATGGTTAAAAAAAGGCGAGAAAGTTGCAATTTTAGCAGTCGACCCATCTTCTCCAAAATCAGGAGGGGCCCTTCTAGGGGATAGAATGAGGATGCAGGGCATTGATTCATCTGAATCCGTTTACGTTAGATCCATAGCTACAAGAAACCATCCAGGAGGGTTAGCATATTCTCTGGCCCCAATGGTCGATCTACTATCTGCAGCAGGTTGGACAAGAATAATCATTGAAACTGTCGGTTCGGGGCAATCTCAAATTAGAATTATAGCATTCACCGATAGGATTTTATTAGTTGAAGGGCCTGATATGGGAGATATAATTCAGGCCGAAAAAGCTGGCATTTTGGAATTAGCAGATATCGTAGCAATTAATAAATCTGATATCCCCAGCTCTCATGCAACTTTTAATTCAATTAAATACTCCTTGGATATGAGTGATAATTCCAATACGGACGTCCATCTTGTTTCCGCTATTACTGGCGACGGTATTTCATCATTAATTTATTCTATAGAGGCATGTCAGCACACTGGTGTCAATAATATTCTGAGAACTAAGGAAAGACTTCTTTCAGCATGGGATTCTCGACTACTTTCCCACCCTTCTTTAAATGATATACTGATAGAATTAGATGACGGAATAATGACACTTGAACAAGCAGTTGATTTAATATGCAAATTAGAACATTAATGGAGGGATTTTAGATTAATAATTCATCAAATACAGATATTATGGTTGATCATGTTGAACATTCAATTGGTGGTTTCGGCGGGCATGCATTCAGGCGAGCGACTCATATTTCTATGTCCGTAATTCCTATTATTTACTATACTATGGGCGAAAACATTGCATCTAATTTGAGCTTAAGTATCGATCAATTAGTTAGCATAATTTGCATTTCTACATTAATCCTTGAAATAATAAGATTAAAATTTGGAATAGTCGTCATAGGTCAAAGGGCATACGAATCTACTCAAATATCGGCTTTAGCGTGGGGAGCATTATCAGTTTCTTTAGTATTTCTAATTGTTCCAACTGGCGATACTGAAGGAATTAAGTCAGGATTATATGGTATTCCAATCATATTTGGATTAACATTTGTAGATCCATTAATGGGGGAAATTAAAAGGCAAATGAAAGATATTAAGATGGCGATAGTTATTGGACTCATATGTTCATATTTTATTTGGCTTAGTTGTAGTTATTTTTTACAAACTCCCTTAATTCTTTCATTATTTCTTGCCCCTTTGACAGTTCTTGGAGAAATACCTCAGGTAAAATATATTGACGATAATGCTACAATGATACTATTCCCTCTTGTCGCTATGGTAATTCTTTTGCCGTTTGTTTAATTATTTATCCGTCATCTTTACATGGCAATTTCTATTCCAAGGGTTGTAATATGGCTCCTAAAGAAGACGACTCTGAATTATCTCAAAATGCATATATGTTCATTTGGGCATTATCAGCAGCAGCATCTCTCTTAATATTAATTAGATTCTTCTGATTAATACATTCTTATTTTGGTATGGCTATTATTTAAATCTAATTATGAATAAACTAAGATGAGGAATTTACTATGTGCGGAATATCTGGCCTTTTTGGTAATGCTGATTCATCAATCACTGCAGCAATGGCATCCCGTATTGCCCACAGAGGTCCAGATGGAATTAGTTCCTTTGTCGAACATATGGATGGGGGATCGGTTGCACTGAGCCATTCTAGATTATCCATAATTGATTTATCTGGATCGAAACAACCAATATTATCTGATAATTCATCTGTTTTAATCCAAAATGGAGAAATTTATAATTATAAAGAAATTAAATCAAAGATTACAAATTTCCCCTGGCGAACTAATGGAGATGCAGAAGTAATACTTGCATTACATGATAAATATAATTTAAACTTAAATATTCCGAATTCTGTACCTATTGGGAAATTAAATAATATGATTAGACATACGCCCAATTATTCAGATATTAATAATCCTGCCAGTAAACATAACATTTGGATTTCTAAATTAGATGGCGTTTTTGGTTTTTCAGTTTGGAATCCACTCAAACGCGAGTTAATACTCGCTAGAGATCCTATGGGTGTAAAGCCATTATTCCGGACTATTCTAGAAGATGGAACTTTAATGTTTTCATCAGAAATTAAAGCATTTTTTATGCATCCAGATTTTATTCCTAAACCCGACATCTTATCACTTCACGCTAGGTTATCATATGAATATACTATAGATAACACTACTCTATTCGAAGGCGTTAGCCAAGTTTCTCCGGGCACAGTGGAAACATGGTCTATTGATTCCAATGGGCGGGCGGTCTTGACAGGAGTAAGCACATATTCGAAAGACATAATTTCTCCTTCAAAACAATGGACGCCTTCAAAGCATGCTAAAATATTACTTAATAGCTTGGAATCTAGTATAGATGATAGATTGATGGCTGATGTTCCAATAGGAATTGTTTTATCTGGGGGTTTAGACTCAAGTTTAATAGCCGCCCTTTCAAAAAAATCCGCAAATAATACCGGCGCTGCAGTCCCTGAATGTTGGACGATAGCAGGGAGCGAAGATAATCCTGACTATCTTGCAGCACAATTCGTAGCCCAAGAAAATGATTTAAAATTAAATTCTAGTATTATGGATGATAATATTTTTTGGAAAGAACTGCCTAAATTTTCATATCATGGTGAAGAATTGGATTTATCAGTCCTATTTTGGCAACCTTTATTTTCTCATATGTCAAATAGTGTTAAGGTTGGGCTATGCGGGCAAGGCGCTGACGAGCTACATGCTGGATATTCGAGATTTAAGGACATTAAAAATCATTCTAATATTGTTAAAGAGAGACTTAATTTAATTGGTAATGATTCATTGCCAGAAATTCATTCAGGGCCAGGTATGCCTTGGAAAGACAAAAATATTTTTTTAGGTGAGAATTTTGATACATTACAACAAACACTCCAGTTTGAAATTGATAGAGGGCAACTATCAAATTTTCAATTACGATTAGCAGATAGGCATAGTATGTGCTTTGGCTTGGAAGTTCGCGTCCCATTTCTTGGGAAAAAACATAGGGATGAGTCCCATAAAATTCCTATAAATTGGAAAATATCTGATTCTACTGAAAAAATGGCATTAAGGGAAGCAGCAAAACTATCCGGACTTCCTAGCCGAATTGTTAATAGGCCAAAAATGCCAGCCGGTACAGCAACCTCTCCATCATTATTTAATTCATTTATGGACGAGATGAAGCCTCACGCTAAAGAGTGGGCACATGATTATGGGATTCTTACTGAGCAATTATTGAAACAACCAGATATGGCCATTGGATTAAGATTATTTCATTCGATCCATTTAACTCAAAGAGACAATCCCCCAATCAATAAAAATACATTAGACATATTGGATGACGTAAGTTTATGGCCTAGTTGAATTTAAACTACATGACTATCTTGGATTATTATTCCTTCGTGCATTAATAGCCAACCCTTTGTAGTTATTCCTTTTTTAAAATTGTAATTTCCAATGTGATTATTTTTTTTAATTATTCTATGACAAGGAATGATGATTGGCAATGAATTATTCTTCATTATTGCCCCGACGGCTCTGCTTGCGCCTGGCTTATTTGCGGTAAATGACAATTCTGAATATGTAGAAGTATTTCCAAATTTAACGTTTTCAAGAAGTGTACTTGTAACTACTAATCCAAAGCTCGACAAGCTCGAAAAATCAAATTTGGGAAAATCGATTGTTTTTTTTTAAAATATCCAATAAACCACTTTTCTGCATGATCCAAATGGTCTCTTCCGATTTTATTATTTTCTATATCGAGTTCAGATGAAACTTTACAAATTCCAACATTAGTTGCACGTATTGACAAGTTACCTATTGGAGTTTCTATGTTCCTAACGCCATGTTCAAACATGTTTTACTCCTCATCTTGGTTATTCATAATAAAGGAATCAGATAACTCCTCCATTCCTGTAATTTCATAATTAGATGGAAACAATGCTATGATTACGCCTGCAATTAGGCATAATAATCCAAATCCAAATAATTGTTGAACTACCATTAATTCTAATCCTATTGCAAATAATATTAATCCGCCGAGATTTGATACCCATACTAATGTCTTAAATGTCGATAATGATACACCACTTGGGTTAGTTACGCCTTTTGGGCCAAATTCAGCTCCAAATCTCAATGGATCCTTTTCACTCATAATTTTTTCACCTATCTATCATTACTATTGCGTCAGTTGGACACGCCAAGACGCATAACTTACATCCAGTACAAGGGTCTCTCAAGACCTTTGCTTTTTTATTATTATCTACATTCATTATTGGACTTTTTAATGGAGTATGATATATTTCTATTGCATCGTCATCACATACAATTGTGCATTGGTCACAACCAATACATAAATCTTCTTTTACCCATGCTACTGCTTCAGGGCCTCCTTTGAGTTTCGCTCTTTCTTCAGATTTGACAGCATTCATCATCATCCTAATTCTTCTTTGCTGAGAAACTCTCCTCAAGGCTAAGTCATCTTGCTTCGTCACTCCTCACCCTCCATCGTTCAACTTCAGGTGTACTTCCTTTATCAATCGTCAGTTTCATTGCTCTATGTCGTCTCGGATGTCTATGAGTGAACTAAAGAAATTTTTTTTTAATCCCTTGTCTCTATTATCGTTGTTTCAAGGAGTATTAATTTGGCTTTTTATGATGTTATTCTTGAGTTTAGAGGCAGCGTGGATTTCATTTGCTTGTGGTGGCTTGATAGGATTATTTTTGTGGTTAACGGCGTTAGGTTATCAAAATAAACAAGTAGCAAAACTTACATTAATAGGTATTTTACTAAATGCAATACTATCTTTGATCTCAGCGTATTTTGCATTTAATTAAACTTTATTTTTTGCATTTACTTGCCTTGCTAAGAAACTGACTACGTCTAATATTTCAAAATCATGTCTCGGATCTCCTTCAAATTTTAAACATTCAAAGTGACTTACACATTTTGGGCATGTTGTTAGCATGATATCCGCGCCTGTGGCTTTAACTTCATCAAATCTTTGAAGTCGTAACCCTCTACTGTTTTCATTGCATGACATCATACTAGAAACGCCACAGCATAATCCGTCTTCTTTATTATGTTCCATCTCTACTAAAGACACCCCTTCAATTGATTCTACTAAATTTCTTGGTTCATCATACAAATTCATTTGTCTACCAATTCTGCAAGGGTCATGGTAAGTTACTGTTATGTCATCCTCTGTTTTTAATTCCATATCAAATCCATTTTCAGTCAAGAATTCTGTTGTATGCATAACCTTCATGTCTTCTAATTCATAATCTAATGCGAAGGTTCTGAAACATTCAGCACATGATGTTACTAATGTATCAATTCCACTTTCTCCAATTTTCTTTTGATTATATCCCTTTAGTTTTTCAAATACTTCAGATAATCCTTGCCACTTTTGGTCGTGGCCACAACATTTTAAGAAATCTCTTCCTAAATAAGTAACATCTTGCCCCAACTCTTCGAATAGTGTGAATGCTGCAGTAGTTGTTTCTCCAAGGTTCATAGTGCCTTCATTTACATGGCTAAATACCATTTCTTGATCTATGTAGTCCACGCATCCTGGATAATAGCCAATGTTGGAATCTATTGGATAATCAGCTGTAGGGATAAACGACTCATCCTCATCGGCCTCAGCAGCCAGTACTGCTTGCAGTACTGTATGCGGTATCTCGGCTGCAGGAGGGCCGCCTACAATCAAATTTCTTCGAATGTCTACATATGAATCATAATCTACTAATTGAGGGCAGGCATTTGTACATGCACTACAAGTCAAACAAGAATATAGGGGAACTCCATCATCTTCATTATTCCATGTATTATAAATTATATTTAATTTATCTCCTGCATTAAACAACCTTACCGGACATGCATCATCGCAAAGGTCACAGCCATAACATTTGTTCATTTCCCATTCATATCCTCGTGCCATACTTCTCATTAACATAAACACCATTGCACCTACTCCTAAGCAAGGTATGAATAATGAGTATATTAATTTGGCATCCAGGCTCTTCGGATTCTTATGGTAAGTTGGATTCTCTATCGATAGTTCTTTCATCTCATCTAATGTTAAAATACTGGACGATCTGATTAGGGCAGTCCCATCCTCTGTCAATAATAATGGCTGATAAGCCGTAGCCGAAAAATCTGTAATCATTGTAATTGATTCATTGATAGAATTCGAGGTTGTTTCAAAATAGATTGTGTATGTTTCTCCTGAATTAAGATAAATTGTTTCTAGTGAACAAGTTTCTCCTTCCATCCTCCAAACTTCTTCTTTAATTGAATTAGTTAAATATACTGTCTGTTGATGATTTCCTGCTCCGTATGTACTTGTTCTAAAATTGCATCCTATATCCGTGGGTAATTCACTCACGCCAAAATCTTCTACTGTAAAAGATTCGAAAGATGAAATACTTACTTCTGTTTCATCTGAATTTCCAGTATATGTCATTCCTGAAAATGCTTGATTTTGTCCAGTTTCATAATCTGCATGTCCATTAACGCCAGAATAATCAATTAAAGTAAACTTTGTTGGTTGATAGATAGACCAGTCTATCCAATTAGATGCAGGTATCACACACCACTCTTCATAATCTTCTTGATTTATGCTTTCCCAGACTCCTAATCCGAAACTTTCTTCATGTGATAAACATTCTTCTTCCCACGTTTCCCAGACATTTCCTTTACCATAATGAACTAATGTATCCTGCGGCTGTTCTCTCATTTCATCTAATTGCGAGATATCATCCATTGCACCTAATCCTCCATAATTCCAAAATCCGCCTTCATATATCGGCCAAGTTACAGTTGAGATAAGTACTGTAATAATTATGGTGCCTATCGTTACTTGTTTTCCGAGAGACGGAGTTACTCTGGCACCCATCGTATTTAACAAAAATTTTCTTATGCCGAAATATAAAATTACACCTAAGAAAAAGGCTGATAATATCCAAGGAATGGCATTAAATATCGTAGCAGTCCAAGGAGCCTGTCGGCCGCAGAAGAAATAATCGTGAGAATCTTTGAAGCAATAATTGGTCAAATCTTTTGCATATAATTCTAAGAATATATTTATGGAGAATACGGAAATAAACCAGACATGTGCTAAATAAGCGGCCCCTGCACTTGCAAACCAAGGATCTTCAACGCCTCTTTTTTCTCTTTTACCTATTATGAATGGAGGCAGGGCCAATATTCCTACTGGGATGCCGGTTATCGCCGCACCCCACCATGCTGCATTCCAATAAATAAATGGCTGACCAAAGAAATCACCAATAGGGCCTGCTGGAATTGTGTACTGAGGCAGGTATTCGCCCCATCTTAGGTATCCGTAAGAGAATAATACATACCAATCCGGAAATACGAATCCTGCTTGAGCAAATGGATCTGCAGCACTATGCAGTGGAGGGGGCACAATCCATGAGTAGAAACATATTACCATGACCATACTAGCTAGGATTATTGTATCTCTTAATACTTCTGTAGGCCAAAACGAGTGACCGACAAAAACTCTTCTTCGTTCTTGCTCTGCTTCAATTAAATGATCCCTTTCGCTGACATATGTATCAGCAATCCTTCCAAATCTATCTATTAATCCCATTTAAATACCTCTTAATGCGGTTCAGCAATCCCTTGAACCCAAACTATGAATAAATGAACTAATATTAAAGCGGTCACTAGGACTGGTAATATGAAGACATGTAAAAAGTACATTCTAGTTACAGTTTGTCCAGATAATGTAGATCCCGCGAAAAGTATGTTCGCCATCCATTCTCCAATTAAAGGAGTTGATGTTGCCATATTTATTCCAATCGTAGCAGCTCCAAATGCCAAACTATCCCATGGGAGTAGATATCCAGAATATCCAAAGAATATTGTGAAAAACATTAATGCAACTCCTATTAACCAATTTAATTCTCTAGGATTCCTATATGCCCCAGTAAAGTAAACTCTACACATGTGTAAGAATACTGCTGCAACCATAAAATGAGTTGTCCAATGGTGTATTGACCTTATTATATATCCGAATGGCAATGTAGTCATAATAAATTCAAGGCTGCTGTATGCAGGAGTCGGATCTCCCTCTCCTCCTGGCACATAATAAAGGCCAAGTATAGTTCCAGTAATTACCAATATTATAAACGCTAAAAACGAAATACCGCCTAAACAATAAAGTGGGTACCAATACCAAATAATTCTCAATTTATATTTTTCAGCATGAGTAAGGGGCATCTGCCTGTGAACGCTATGGAATGCATCTCTGCTCATTCCCCAATAATCTTGTATTCTAAATCTAGTATCTAACCATGAAAAAGCCCATAAAAATAATTTTTCTGCTAAACCCATATTACTTGCATTACTTTCCACTGCCCTTAAAATATCCTTTCTAGGCATATCATCCCTTTCCTTTCGTAAGGTAAATGCTACGATGACAACTACTATTGCAATAAAAAGCCATAAGAACCAAAATTGAATCATATTTATCTACCTCAACCACAATATGCATACCAGTCTTTAAAATCTGGTAATGCCTCAATAATATCTCCATTTAGTACAAACGGGATTAAAGGCATTCCATTGGGTGCAGGGCCACCCGTTCTCCTAACTCCAATGAAATCAAAAGGAACTCCTCTTCCCATACTATTTTTCTCAATCGCCGTTGGATCAAATCTACTGGAATGGCAAATACAAAATAATTTATCGCCTCCAGAATCTGTTCCTCCTGATGCCCAATTATCTCCTGTATAATTATTAGTTACTAATTGCCATCCCGGTATACAACAGAGGTGAGGGCATCTTGAAAATATTATTATCATATTATCATGAATTGATAATGTGGAATAAGTCGAATCATCTTCTACTTCTCTCCCCGACCCAACATATTTCCCTCCTAAATCATAACCATCTAGGTACTGAAATCTTGGTTTATCGGGCACTAGAGGTAAGTCTTTATTTTCCTCATGGGGCACATAAACTACGTTAACAGGTAATCCTGACCAGACTCCTTGAGCACCTATCATTCCTGTTTTGGTATTGGCCGCTGCAGTTTGAAATGCGCTGTAATTCATAGGCTCAAGATGGCGATCTCCAAACCAAGCGGTATCTTCTGCTCCTGAAGGTACCCAAAACCTAACTGCCGTATCTCCTCCATCTGCCTCTGGTTGCCCCATTAATAGTGATGCGAATCCAACACTTCCGATACTCGCCATAGTGATTAGTCCAGCGGCTGTATTAAATGAAAGCCTCATAAACTCTCTTCGATCTATCATCTTTAATGATTCTTTATTATCATTAGAGTCATTAGGTAAAGGACGTAATTTAAATCTTCTAGCCATGGTCATGCCTCGTATTTTTTCCAAGCCTCAGGATCATTCCTTGTTATGTATTTGTTTCTTCTGTGCTTTACAACAACTACGTCAGGCATAACATATTTTAGGTACACGATTCCCATAATTATGATGGTCAACAAGGTCATTGCTAAATCAAATGCTAGCATTTGTTGATTCCAATGATTGTATAATCCATATGATAATGAACCTGCCCAAAATAATGTCCAGATTATGCCCCATAATCCTACTAGGATGATCAACCAAGAATCGCCAGAGGGAGATATGCTGGCCCTTACTATGGTTCCCGGTTTCGGCATATTAAATACTCCATGATCCACAGCCTTTACATAATTTTCTTCCGAAATATCAATGCCTTCTAGTGCTTCTCTGGCCTCTTCAACAGATACCTTACCGAGACTAACATCTCGTAGTAATCTCATGACAACATCATCTTTCAAAGTTGATCACCCCTTCTAAGATGTTTTATTCTCAATTTGAGTAAATTACTACGTCCAACATAATGTCTTGAAAATCCATATCTTAAAAACAAACCACAAAATACAATTACTAATATCACTGCTCCAAATCCTAGCAATCCTAGCCAATGCGCTCTTAATTTTGCACCCATGTGGTGCAAATCAATTTCATCAGTCACAGGGGCAGGGGGATTAATGTCCCCATTGCCAGAAAATACGGTTCTAGTTTTTCCATTATCTTCTCCTTCTTCGAGAGTCACACTTAATCTATTCCACCTGTCTAGTGATGACGGGATTTTATCTCCATTCACTGAGTTTCCTGCTAACCAAAAAGTAACCGTTGTATCGTTTTCCATTGTGTCCGGTGAATTCCAAATTATGTGCCATGCCCTATCTTCAACTTTAGATCCTGCCGAAGTATGGGTAAGTGCCGATAGGTCATTTTCCCAATTTTGCACTAAATTTTCATATCCTATTCCTGGCCCTAGGGTCCCTCTACTGACTCTTAGGGCGAATCCTCCTGATTGGCCTCCAACTAGTATTTCTGGGCCTCCTATGAGTTGAATTTCCATGTTATAGCTTGCGCCATATGAATAATGATATGGTACTGAATCAAGTATTACCGTTACAGAATTATCTGGTTCAGATGCGTGACAAGTACATCCAGCAATCGCAACATCACCTTGATTATTTGCATCTCCTCCAACACCACTATGAATTGCTTGACTAGTCCCTGCCATAAACATCAATAATGCTCCCAAAACAATTACTCTTTTTGAGGACAAAATCGCACTATTCATACTTTAGCCTCTATGATATTCTAACCCAATTGAAAGGAGACTATTAAGGTTCCAGTTAACCACTTTCCTTGACTATCTTTTTTAACAAGTTTTCGTTACTCTCGAAAACATAAAACTATGTGGCCCCTAGCAAGTCCATGACAGGCCCTACTTGGAGAAATATTTATGATTTAGATGAATATGAAATCAATAATTTAGGAATCGCAGAAGATCATATGGAATTAATGGAAATCACGCAGGCAGAAAATATTCTAATTGAGCTTCTAAGTAAAAATCCAAATTGCATACCAATCTTAAATGTCATGGGGCATATGCAAGGTAGATATTTATCAGATTTCAAAAATGCAATCAAGATATATGAACAAGTTCTGATTTTAGAGCCAGATAATGCTTGGGCAAGGGATGAAAGAAGGCGTTATCAAAGATATCTAAATTATGACTAGGATAATATAATTCACCTCTACTTCCACATGCATGGAGCGCGGCAGCATATTGATAGTCGGTGCTGGTGGTGTAGGATGTAAATGGGCTAGTCAAGCTCATTTAAGATGCGCCAAATTTGCAGATTTACTATTAATTGATGCTGATAAAGATTCTTTTTCTGGAATTAATTCTGCTCACTGTTTGCAATTATCTTTGGGAGGTCATGATAAAGGGACAGCAACTCTTAGTAGGGTAGCAAAACATAGATTAAAAGAGGGCATAAATGAATTTAAGCCATTATTAAAATCTTCCGAATTAGTCATTATTTTGGCAGGATTGGGTGGGGGGACAGGTTCGGGAGTTGCACCTGAAATTGCTGCGATGGCCCAAGATACAGGCAGTGTCGTAGTTTCTATAGCCGGACTCCCCTTTGCCGAGCAACCGCTCCGATCTGCAATAGCAAAACATGCATTACCATATCTTGAAAATTTTTCTGATGTGTGTATAAAATTAAGTATGGAACGCCTCGCTTGGCAAGCAAAAGATAGAAATTCTGATTGGGAGTCTGGATCCGAATGGATTGGAGAATTAATAGAAGGGTTAGTCACAACTTTAGCCAAAGTTGGAAAAATTAATCTAGATTTGATGGATTTAAAGACAATAGTAAATAAATCTGGAGACACAACTCTTGTAGTCGGCACTGGGAATACTAATGATCCAGATTATGTTGTTAAAATGGCTAAAAAATCTCCACTTTATGATATCGATGTACAGGGGGCAAAGGGATGTTTAATACAAGTAGAAGGCGGCCCAGATATGACTTTAGCACATCTTGAACAAGTTTCAGAAGGATTTTTATCTATATTAGATCCGGATTGTCAAGTAATTCTTGGTGCAAGAACAAGTGATAATATGTTAGGAAAATTAAGGTTAATAGCTGTATTAAGTGGAATATAATTTATAATAAATACGTTCATTCTTCTTCGTAAATCATAAACTTCTTAATCGAACTCGGTAATATGATAATAATTATAAATGCAGTTAAAAGATGGCCCACCGCGGTAGTTTGTAATAAGCTACTTTCTGTTAATTTTTCTGATAGTATCGTTAGCGAACTAATACTTCCAGAATATGCGTATCCAAAGGCCACTCCCCAAAAAATGGCCGATTGACCTTCAAATATTATCCATCCTCTCTTTTTCCCTTTTTTTATCAATGCGGTTACAGTAAGTAATATGGTAACAAGCATCAATATCCCCTCTTCAAATAACATTAATAAATCCGTAGATTCCACTAAAATTGGATTCCTCCTCCATGCACTAAGGAGGTGCCAAGAAATTGTAATAATCATCAATAAAAGAAACTTATCTGCTTTTGCTCCATTTAAACCTAAATTATTACGGGTATTGGACGTAAATCTATCCAATAAATACGCTATCAATGCTATTGTTATTGCATATAAAATCCATAATAAATTAATAACTAAAGATTTATTCAAAGTGTTTTCTGCACCATATCCAAACCACCAAATTAATGGGATAAAAATTACAATAATAGAAACAACTCTTATTATTCTATAATTTTCGGAATTATTGCTTGTTCCGTTGATGCCCTTACTATCATAGTAAATGATTCCACCAGTAATTATTGATATTCCTTGTCCAATTGACATTACAATAAATAATGAACTCATAAAGTAATCAATTTCACTTTCTGTAAAAATTATATTAATAATTCCAGTTAAAATTAATGACATGAAAACCATTGGCATTACAGCCTTTACAGCCAAAAACCAATATTTAGTAGTTAATATCCCCATTCCATTATCTTCAATTTTTAATATTTTAATGCCAAATTTAGTCGTATAAATATATGCCGCAATACAATAGCTGATTGCCATTGAAAGAAATATTGAACTACCCTTAGCACCAATTATCCCATAGTTTGATTTCATAAATAAATATAATATACTAGCATTTAATAATAATAAAATAAAATGCGGTAAAGTGGAAGGATTACTAATTGCATTATTTTTATTTGCATCCTCGGTCTCGTAATTGTTGTTAGCATCGAAGGTGGTTTCCCCCATATTCACAGGGCACACCATCATTGGTTAAGTTAAACCCCTTCTCGGAACACATGGCGCGGCTAACTAAGGCCAAAAGAGGAAAGCATCGGTGGATTGGTTTAGCCCTAGATTCAAATCTCCAATCTAGGAAAAAATTTGAGGTAATCCTTGATGATTTATTAATTAATTCTATTTGGAAACTATATGATTTTATAACTGTAAATAATGTAACTTATTCCATCGTCAAAATAGATCTTAATTCATATAAAGAATCTATTGAAATTCTTAATTCGCATGAATTAATTGAGACCATTACCAGTTCAGGTAAAATAAAATTAGTCCGGGAAAGAATGGAGATTAAACTTTAACAAAATATCTCCAATTTATTTCATCTATTTCATTGCTATTTATTAATTTATTACAGTTAACAAAATCCAAAGAACCATTTTCATTTAACTTCACCACTCTTTCTTGGAACTTATTGTTATGTATTGATGCACTTACGCCCCTGGATAAAAATTGAGATAATGAGATCCATGAATTCTCTAAATAATCTAAGTATTTAATATCCGATTTAATATAATTAACCTCAAATCTTGAGGACAATGCAGCATCTATTAGCACGAATATATCCATGTTAGTATATTTATCAAATTTTTCAACCCATCCAGATGTCTCAACTCCTTCAATATCTCTTCGAACCTTGTTTATTCCTATTCCTAATCTAATATGATTTTCCGTATCACTAGATTCTAGTATGATCCCTCCAATTTTTTTGAAATCATTAGACAATATGTCATTCGGCCATTTTAAATTAGCAGTCAATGCCTTTGCAACTATCGACCCTATCTCTATTTGTAACAAGCCAATTTGAATGTCCTTCAATACTGATTTTGATATTAACCAGGTTGCAGTCATATCTCCTTTTTTTGAATTCCAAGTTGTATGCCTCCTTCCTCTGCCATTGACTTGATTGTTTGCGACGACTCTATTCCATCCTTTCGTTGATAGAAATTTAGCTTCGTCCATAGTGCTTTCACATTCATCTAATATAAGCGGAGGTTGATTAAAACCTGGCTTCCAAAATGCATGGACTTCTAATTTCTCATCACCAATTAATAAATAATTAATTCTTCTTGAAGCCCATCCTTGCAACTTCCATGATGAAGGTGAACTAGGACTAATTGGGTTAATTCGAAATAATAATAATATTACACATTCATCAGAGATTTTAGATTTTTTTAATTCATCAATAAGTTTTTCACTCCAACCTCCATTATCGATATCAATATATGCTGCATCTTCTATAAATTCTAAATGCTCTTCATCAGCTTTTAATGGATTTAGATATGGGAGATTCCACACAATTAGATTTAAATTCGAATCAAATTTTAATTTGTCTCCAATTCCATTGTGTTCTACTATAATTTTACCATCTAAACCATTATTCTTTGCATTAGTCTTTGTTGCTACTACTGCATTCGGATTAATATCACAAGATGTGACATTCCAACCTAGATGAGCCATCAACAATGACAACGCTCCGGAACCGCATCCAATTTCCATAGCATTTCCTACTTTAATTCCAATTTTGATTATGGCATCAGCGAGTAAATATGTATCTTCTCTAGGTGCATAAACTGTTCTAGGAATATTCAAATCTAACGAACATATTTTTTCAATTTTAAACAATATATTCTTACTGATTAAATCCATCTTAATAATCTCATTTTTTCGAAAACCTTTATCCAATAAGCGCCCTATCGATGCGTATTCCCTGTTGCAGTATAGGGAGCTTCCTCAGCTCTCGGCGCTGCTTGGTTAGTTAGATTCTTAAACCCCTCCTAGGACGGCTGATAGCCCAGCATATGCTATGGGCCTGTAGCTTAGTCAGGTAGAGCGACGGGCTTTTAACCCGTCGGCCGCGGGTTCGAATCCCGTCAGGCCCGCCTGACTAAGCTCTTGGTTCATGCTTTTTTGCAGGTAAGGGGAAGGCGAATATGGCAGTAAAAAGTTCAACTAAAAAAAGGCTGATAGAACTAGGTGTACCTGAAGATAGGGCTCATAAATTAGCCGATGATGCCAATATGGACGCCATAAAAAGGATGACCGTCGAACAAGTCGCAAAAAAGGTTGATCTTGAATTGGGGAGTGCCGATTTAGAAATTATTATGGCTGTAATCCGAGAACAAATGGCTTCTAGAAAAAGAAGTAGAAGTGGCAGAATAACAATTTCTAGAAATGCTCTCTTGGACGAAGATATACCGCAGGGCGATGATAGATTTAATGTTCTGAATCACATATTGGTCCCTCATCATGAACTAGTACCGATTGAAGATGAGGAAAACGAACTGTCTCCATGGAACTTAATGGAAAAAGATTTCGAAGGTAAAGATAGACTTGCAAAAGAATTATTGCCAAAAATTCTTATTACAGATCCTGCAGTTCAGGCAATTAAAGAAATGACAGAGGCTGAAGATGATACTTTGTTGGCCGGTTGGCTTACTAACAGGGTAATGAAAGTAAAAAGATATAGTAGATCAGCAGGCACAAGTATTGCCTTCAGATTAGTAGTGGAGAGAGCTTAAGGGAGTTATTTAGATGAAAGAAATTGTAAAAAGTTATTTTGATAAAAGAAGTTTAGTAAATCACCAACTCGCATCGTATAATGATTGCATCCCGCTATCAGATGGTAAGTCAAGTAGGATGGAAAAAATCGTAAGAAACATTAGAATTGGTAGCGATGATTTTGAAGTCGATGAGGCCGAAGGAGGATTAATCAAACTGGATGTTTTAGAAAAAGAAATAGTTGTCAGAGTAAAAAATATTAGATTAGGTCAACCAACTATTAGGGAAGCCAACGGTGCAGAACACCCTGCAACTCCTATGGAATGTAGACTAAGGAAATTAACATATTTTGCACCCGTATATCTAGATTTTAGAATATACAGGGATGATTTACCTCCATCTCCTGGTGCTGATTTAGGATATATGGACGAAAAGAATGTACACATAGGAAACCTTCCAATAATGGTTAGGTCTGCAAGATGTAATTTACACGCTAACAATATTGATTCAAATAGAAAATTATCTCCCGATACATCTCCTGAAGACGCAGAACAATATGTTAAATTATTACGAAAATTTGGCGAAGATCCAGTTGATCCAGGTGGGTATTTCATAATAAACGGTACAGAGAGAGTACTCATATCGATGGAAGATTTAGCACCAAATAGAGTTACAGTAGAAAGGAATAAAAAATATGCCCATGATACAGAAGTCGCAAAAATATTTTCACAAAAAGATGGTGTTCGTAAACCGTTAAATGTCGAAAAGCGAAGAGATGGAATGCTAATGGTAAAAATTCCAAGTGCAGGAACTACGGCAATTCCAGTGGTACTTTTGATGAGGGCATTAGGGATGTCCAATGATAGGGAAATATTCTCTTCAATAGCCGGACCGGTCGAAGCAATGAAATATACAGTAGCTAACCTTAATGATGTTAAGGATAACGAAGAATATGGTGTTGAGAATGAAGAAGAAGCATTGGCTTGGCTAGAAAAGAAGTTCGCAGCAGGACAACAAAAAGAATATCGAGAATCAAGAATTCAAAATCTACTTGACAAAGAATTACTACCTCATCTGGGCGCAGCTTATGAACACCGACAGAAGAAAGCAATCTTCTTAGGTAGAATTGTCAGACAAGTCTTAGAGATGGCGATTAATAACAAAGATCCAAATGATAAAGATCATTATGCAAATAAAAGGGTTCGTTTAGCAGGAGATTTAATCGAAGATTTATTCAGAGTTAGCTTACAACAGTTGGCTAGAGATCTAAAATATCAATTAGAAAGACATCACAATCGTAAAAGAGAATTAAAAATAAACTCATGCTTGAGGCCAGATGTTTTAACCTCTAAAATAATGCATGCACTTGCTACTGGAAATTGGGTCGGAGGACGTTCCGGAGTTAGTCAATTATTGGACAGGACTACATTCCTCTCTGCACTGTCTCATATGAGGAGAGTAACAAGTCCGCTAGTTAGAAGTCAACCGCATTTCGAAGCACGTGATTTACATCCTACGCAATGGGGTAGATTATGCCCTAACGAAACTCCAGAAGGACAAAATTGTGGACTAGTTAAGAATGCAGCACAAATGATTGACGTTTCTGAGGAAGTAGCAGAAGGAGATGTTAAAGAATTATTAAAGGAAACTGGCGTTAATGATAATCCTGAAGGGTGGGCAGATGGTTCGAGAGTCCATGTAAATGGTGATATATTTGGATTACATAAAAGGCCTCAGAAGTTAGTTAGCCAATTTAAGCGCCGCAGAAGGCAAGGTAAAATTAGGCATGAAGTTAGCATTAGACATGATACAGAAAATAAAGATGTATTTATTAATACTGACCGTGGACGAATTCTCAGACCATTATTAGTAATTGAAAATGGAAGCTTAACTCTATCTAAAGCACATCTTGATGCGCTTAGATCTAATGAACTAGATTTCAATGATCTAGTTAGAAGTGGAGTAGTAGAATGGGTAGATGCAGAAGAAGAAGAAGATCTTTTAATTGCTCCAAGGCCATACGATTTGCCTTCCCATTCACCCAAGAATAAAAGACCCATTAATCCCGATAAAGTTGAGTGGCTTAATCTCGGAGAACATGATATCTCTCATGCCAAATTAGCCGCTGAAATTCAACTTCCAAGTGGTAAAACTATAGTTGAAAAATTCAAAATACCATTAAATTACTACCAAAATGATATTGATGCACTAAAAAGAAAAGAGAAGAAAGGCAATACTGTTTTAATTTTCACCCATGTGGAAATAGATCCACAATTGATTTTGGGAGTTTGCGCATCTTTAATTCCATATCCTGAGCATAACTCTACTCCTAGAGTCACAGGTGGAACAGCTATGGTAAAACAAAGTCTAGGATTGTCTAGCGCAAATTACCGTTTAAGGCCAGATACAAGGGCGCATATTATGCATTATCCACAAAGGTCAATTGTAGGAACAAGAGCTATGGATTCTACTAAATTCAATCAAAGGCCCGGTGGCCAGAATCTAGTTGTTGCAATTATGAGTTATCACGGATACAACATGCAGGATGCCATTGTAATGAACAAAGCATCAGTTGAAAGATCAATGGGCAGATCCTCATTTATGAGGACATATAATGCTGAAAATAAAAGATTTCCCGGAGGGCAAGAAGAGAGAATAGAAATACCAGGAACTGGTCTAGATGAAATTAAAGGCCTAAAATCATGGGACTCATATTCTCACTTGGAAAGAGATGGATTGCCAATACCTGAAACATTCCTATCTACGGCCAAAGGGGAGAATCCTGTATTAGTAGGTAAGACTAGTCCACCTAGATTCTTGGAAGAAGCGCATGGCGCTTTTTTGCAGGCGCAAGAAAGGCGTGAATCTTCGATGAATGTTAGACATGGAGAATACGGATGGGTCGATAACGTATTCGTTACAGAATCTCTTGATTCTGGAAGATTAGTTAGAATAACACTTAGAAGTAATAAAATCCCTGAATTGGGAGATAAATTTGCTAGTAGGCACGGTCAAAAAGGAATTATTGGAAGATTAGTCGATCAAGAAGATATGCCTTTCACCGAAGATGGTGTAATTCCAGACATATTAATTAATCCTCACGCGATCCCTTCTAGGATGACTGTGGCTCACGTTTTAGAGATGATTGGAGGAAAGGTCGGATCTATGGAAACTAGAAGAGTTGACGGTACCGCATTCACCGGTGAAAAAGAAGAATCTCTCCGGTCAGGACTTCTAAGAAATGGATTTAACCACACTGGCAGAGAGTCTATGGTAAATGGTGAGACTGGTGAATCGTATCCAGCTGAAGTATTCGTCGGTGTTATTTACTATCAAAGATTACATCACTTGGTAAGTAGTAAATTACATGCCAGGAGTAGAGGTAGAGTTCAGATCCTGACAAGACAGCCAACTGAAGGGCGTGCTAGACAGGGAGGATTAAGATTTGGAGAAATGGAGAGAGATTGCCTGATTTCACATGGTGCGTCAATGGTCATTAAAGATAGATTACTTGGTGAATCAGATGGTATAGATTTATTCGTATGCGCGCAATCAGGGCATATCGCTTGGTATGACCCTAGGAAGAGGACATACGTCTCTCCAATTCATGGTGATGGTGCAGAAGTTTACAAAATACAAACTTCTTATGCATTCAAACTTTTACTGGATGAGATGAAAAGTTTAGGTGTCGCTATGAGATTAGAACTGGAGGACCAAAGATGAGAAGAAATAGTAACACATTAATTCCAAAAAGAATTGCAGGTATCAGATTCGCATTAATGGATCCCAATGAAATAAGAAAAATGTCAGCAGTAGAAGTAAAGACCGCTGACACATACAAAGACGATGGCCACGCTTTCAAGCAAGGATTAATGGATCCAAAAATGGGAGTAATTGAGCCGGGTTTAGTATGTCCAACTGATAATTGCAAGTATGATGAGAGCCCTGGCCACTTTGGACATATACAATTGGAATTACCAGTTATGCACATAGGATTTACTGGATTAATTAAAATGTCTCTGAAAAATACATGCAATAAATGTAGTAAAATTTTACTTCATAGTTCACCAGAAACTCATCCGCTAGATCCAGAAAAATCTGAACAAGATTATTACAGAGAAAGAGTTCATGATGTAATGATTAAACATGGAGTTGGTTCAAGAGAATTCAATAAAACCATAAAAGACATAGAGAAAGAATGTTCCAGTGCAAAAAGAGCAATATGTATGCATTGTGGTTCTGAACAAGGTAAAATAATCCTTGACAAACCCTCAACATTTAAAGAGAAGAAAGCCGACAAAGGGGAGCACAAACTTAATGCTAGAGATATAAGAGAATGGTTGGAAAGAATACCTGATGATCACCTAATTTTCATCGGTATGAATAAGGATGTATGCAGGCCGGAATGGACAATACTCAAAGTATTGCCTGTTCCACCAATTACAGTTAGGCCATCGATAACTTTGGATAGCGGAGATAGATCAGAGGATGACTTGACGCACAAATTAGTAGATGTACTTAGAATTAATCAAAGATTAAGGGAAAATAGAGATGCCGGTGCTCCACAGTTAATTGTAGAGGATTTATGGGAATTGTTACAATATCATTGTACAACATACTTTGATAATCAAACTAGCGGAATCCCACCTGCGAGACATCGATCAGGTAGGCCTCTAAAGACTTTAACTCAGCGTCTAAAAGGAAAAGAAGGAAGGTTCCGAAGTAATTTGTCCGGTAAAAGAGTAAATTTCTGTGCTAGGACTGTAATTAGTCCTGATCCTAATCTTGGAATTAATGAAGTAGGTGTACCAGTTTCAACTGCAAAAGAATTAACGGTGCCAATAAGAGTTACTGGTAGAAATAGGGAACAACTAAGGCAGATGATATTGAGAGGACCTGATAATCATCCTGGAGTTAATTACATCATACGTGGAGATACTCTAAGAGTTAGAATTACGGACAGGACCAAATACATCTGGGCCGGTTTCAGGTGTAAGAATCCCGAATGCCATAGTGGCAGCGAAGATGAGCCATACTCTGGTTATAGGCCAGATATGAACGAAGTCTTACCAGCCCCAAATTTCTTACCTGGTTTAGAATTAAAAAGAGAGATGAGAAGGAATGAAATTGGTGAATTGGAAGAAGTTAATGGAATTGACTTAGATAAAACAATTTCAAACCTACGTGGTGAAGATGGATATGGAAAATCACTTAAATCGGATGATCCTACTGCACTAATTCATAATAGATGGAGGTGGGAAGTTGAAAATCCTACCGAATACTTCCCAGATCATCTGGAAGTAAGGTGCCCCCATTGTGGAAGCCCATCACAAGAAGATGAGTATGGAAATGCGTATCCGACTGAAAGTGAAGACAGATTAAGCACTTTCGATCAAGATGGTAATCCTAAGCCTGGAATAGTTGTTGAGAGACACCTAATTGATGGAGATGTAACAATATTCAACAGACAACCTTCATTGCACAGGATGTCAATGATGGTACATGAGATTAGAGTAATGGAAGGTAAAACCTTTAGATTTAATTTAGCAGATTGCACGCCATACAATGCTGATTTTGATGGCGATGAAATGAATCTACATGTTATTCAAAGTGAAGAGGCCAGGGCCGAAGCTAAAATTCTAATGCGTGTTCAAGAGCATATCATTACACCACGATACGGGGGAAGTGTAATAGGCGGAATTCACGATCATATTTCCGGTGCTTATTTACTAACTCATGATGACATGATTTTACCAAAGCACATAGTTCTAGAAGTTCTAGGATCTATAAATTATGAAGGCGATTTACCTAAAGAAGTGGAAAAAGATGGAATTAAAGGATACAGGGGAGCAGAAATACTTAGTTTGATTGTCCCAGGAGGATTTAAATTAGAGTATAAGAATAGATCAGGTGAAACCGTAAAAATATCCAAAGGCAATATTGAAGGGACGATAGATAAGAAAGGAATCGGTGCAGAAGATGGAAAATTGTTAGATGCAGTTGTACAAACTCATGGAAATGAAGTTGGGGCTAAATTCATAAATGAAATGACAAAAATGACCATTGCAGCTTGTACTTCATTAGGATTTACTACTGGAATAGACGACGAAGATTTACCTCCAGAAGCAAAGTCTAAAATTGAAGATATTAACAAACAGGCAAGTGATAATGTGGACTTAGAATTATCTAAATACGGTAAAGATGGTAAAAAATATGAAGCCCGCCCGGGGAGAACTCCTCAAGAAACTTTAGAAGAAAATATATTACAAATATTAGATACAGGAAAGTCAGATGCAGGTAATGTTGCAAAAGAATATCTCGGAGAGGATAACGCTGCTGTATTGATGGCAACATCGGGTGCTCGTGGTTCCATGGATAACCTAGCAATGATGGCAGGTTCAA
Organism: Candidatus Thalassarchaeaceae archaeon; assembly: GCA_023700245.1. Lineage (GTDB taxonomy): Archaea > Thermoplasmatota > Poseidoniia > Poseidoniales > Thalassarchaeaceae > MGIIb-O3. Next base: position 28,059 of record JAJPRE010000006.1, on the reverse strand, counting down.
TTGGACAACCTAAAGTACGTGGTAAAAGGCTAGAAAGAGGATATCAAGACAGAGTTTTAGCTCACTTCCCTCGTGGAGTAAAAGGTGCAAAAGAGAAAGGATTCGTTTCATCCTCTTTCAAAAGGGGATTAGAGCCTACTGAATTCTTTATGCTCTCTGTTTCCGGAAGAGAATCACTCGTAGATACTGCTGTACGAACAAGTAAATCAGGATACATGCAAAGAAGATTAATTAATGCAATGGATGACTTGAAAGTCTCAACTGATGACCAATCTTCAGTTAGAAATACAGGAAATAGAATCGTACAGTTTCAATATGGGGAAGATAGAGTTGATCCAGCTAGAAGCAGAAAAGGAGATCCTTTTGACGTTAACTTAGTTTTGGATGAAGCACTTGGAGGTGCTAAATAATGGTCGTCAAGAGTGCAACAAAGAAGAAATTAATGGATTTGGGTATAGAGGAAGAGTATGCTCATAAATTAGCTGATGATAAAAAATGGGATGACGTCAAAGTACTTTCACCCGGGCAAATTGCTCAGATATGTGGGATAGATTCAGGGACGGCTCAAAAAATTCATCATGTAATGGCTAGTTCTAGCAAATCTGCTAGAGCTGCAGCTGCTAAAACAGAAAAAACTGTCGTAAGGAGAAGAACAGTTTCTCGAAGAAGAAAAAAGACCTTATTGCCTATACAAACTTATGATGAAGAAAAAAGTGAAACTTTATTGATGAGGGATTTAGATAATCTAAATCCATTGTATATTGCAATCCAAGAAAAATCTAATGATTTAGGGATATACTTAACTCCCCTAGTTATTGAAACATTAGTACAAGGACTAGAATCAAGAGGTGAAAAGAAGCTTACTGATAAGAAGCTAAAAGGAGTTGTTGAAACAGCTCATAATCATATGTTAAAAGCCAGAGTTGATCCTCACGAAGCAGTCGGAATAACAACTGCACAATCTCTTGGAGAGCCTGGCACTCAGATGACTATGAGGACATTCCACTATGCTGGTGTTGCAACGGTGAACGTTACCCAAGGTCTGCCTAGAATTATTGAGATTGTTGATGCTCGTAAAGTGCCAAAAACTCCAACTATGAATATCTATATGGAAGAATTGAATTCAAAAGGTAAACCATTGAGGACCAATGAAAAACTTGCTAGAGAATTAGCTGCTGCCATTGAAACTACTACTGCTATAGACATAGCGGCAATAGATGTTGAGGTGACTCAAAGGCATATTACTTTAAAATTAATACCTGCAAATCTAAAATTAAAAAATATGAGCGGAGCAGAAGTTTTGGATAAATTATCTAGGGCACTGAGGTTATATATTCAGGCTGACAACGAAGACAGACCTAAAGAACTAAAAATTATTCCAGGAATATCCAAAGCGGAAGATTTAGCAAACATAGCCACCGATCCGCCAACATATACAGCACTATTACAATTAGAAGATAAGATAAAAAAATTAAGATTAAAAGGATTACCCGGTATATCGAGAGCTAACGTTCAGGGACCTAATAAAGACGGCGAATATTACATTTCAACTATAGGTTCAAATTTAACCAAAGTAAGTGAATTTTCTGGTGTGGACAGAGGTAGGACTTACACAAACAACGTAAGTGAAATATATGATTATTTAGGAATAGAAGCCGCAAGACAAGCTATAATCAATGAAGCATTCGATACAATGGCCGGCGCAGGTTTGGATGTAGATATCAGGCATCTAATTATGGTTTCAGATGTAATGACCAGCGAAGGAGAAGTTAGGGCAATCGGAAGGCACGGAGTCAGCGGTACAAAGCATTCAATTTTGGCACGTTCCGCTTTCGAAGTTACAGTCACCCATCTTCTAAAGGCCGGTATTATAGGGGAAAGAGATGATCTAAGCGGCGTGACTGAAAATATCATCGTCGGTCAACCAGTATCTCTTGGAACAGGTAGCGTAGAGTTATATTACGTCCCTGAGAATTAAGGAGGAATATAAATATGGATTTAATACGTCAATTAAAACAAGGAATGAATACTGGAACAATACTATTTGGTCAAAGGCAGGCTTTGAGCGCCTGTTCTAAAGGAGATGCAAGGATGATTTTAGTCGCTGCTAACTGTCCTGCAAATTATATATCTGATTTAAAAAATAATCACCCTGATGTTACTGTACATCAAGTAATGATGGTGAATAGGCAACTTGGAGCAGCATGCGCTAAGCCATTTCCTGTCAGTGCATTGTGTATTGTCGATCCAGGTCAAAGTGAATTACTAACTCTACCTCAAAATGTATAGATGTAACTCTTACTGTAATTATTAGCGGTTTATTGATATTCTTTTGGCCCTTGGGTCACTCGTGGAATCAATAATTACTAAGATTATTATCTCTCATTATCCTAATTTTAAAAGATTAGATAATATATATGAAATTACAGATATAAAAATTATAGGGATGGTTGATTCATTTCCAGATTTACCAAGATCAACAACTGGTCCAACATATATTTGGCATATATCTAATGGCATAACTAGTATAAATAAATCAGAAATTGAGAGATGGAGTGTCGACGCACCTTCAGGTAATCATTTATTAATATCTGAAAGAGGATTTAAACCTGAATTATTAAAATATTTAGAAATATTACAAAATGTAATTATTTGGGGTCCTGATAAATTAGCCCAATGGATTGGTAAGGCGGTTTTATCAGGAATAATCATCCCTGCAGATACTCATGGTTATGATGAGAATTTAAGTGATGAAATAGACAAATCTTCAAATAAAATATTTAATGAATTCGAATCTGTAGCTTTAAAGCCCACTATAGACATTAAGAAATGGCTTAACGATAATTCATTTTCCGATGTACGAATAACTCCTGTTTTATTAAAGTGTAAAATATGGTTTATTAATGGCGAACTTAAAAATTCAAATGGTGATTTTGAAGAACATAATTGGAAAATAATAGAAGATTCATGGTCTAATAAAATATATGAATATGATGATAACGATAAGCTGGAATTTATACCTTCATTAAGGATATTGGAACCAAATAGGATGGCATGGAAAGGTGATAATCAAATAATAAACTTATTAGTAGATATTTTATCTGAAAAAAGACAAGGTAAACCTAAATTATCCGGAGGGATGACAAGAAGTATGATGCTTCAAAATTGGCGATTTAATGCGGACAAGGCTGAACTTGACTTTCAATACATATTTATTTCTGCCTGGATTTTAAATCTTACAATACCAACTATTTTACATGGAATAAATGGTAAAACATATAAATTTTTAAATTAATTTCTTTGCAAAGACATTAACTCGTCAGTTGATAAGGTATCTCCGGACATTAATCTGGTCATCAAATCTGAAATTCCAACTCTATCTTCATCTCCAGAATCTGATTTTAATTGATTTAAAATATCTTGCATTGAATGTATGCACCTCAAAGATACTACATATCTATTATGCATTATATCTGCTTCTCTCTTGGAGACAGTCACTTCCATTTGTGATTTATTTGCAATTGCCCTAAGTCTATCAACTTCTTCAGAAAGTTCCATCATTAGATCATGAGCTTCTTGCGCATCTTTTACTGCTACGACTACTTCTTCATGGGCACTGGCCTGTGCAAATTTTGCTTCTCTCTGTTGCCTTTTCAATGATCCAACACCGTCTTCTCTGCTTTGAGATTTTGATACCTTTAATAGCCTAGAGAGTTCCTTCATTCTGCTATAAAATTCTTTTTCCTTTTTTCCTGAAAATGCCCCTCTCTCATAACTCATCTCTAACTTTTCCATTTCAGATTTTAATTTCCTAGGATCTGGGCCGGACTTTTTATCTGGTTGGTCGCCTTCTAATTCTATGAGTTCTCTCAATTGAGTTCTAATCGTTTTTAATTTCTCTGACTTTTCAAATCTTGACTCTTTCAAATCTTTAACCTTGATATTGGCAGCATCCCTCAAAACCTTCTGTTTTTGAACTTCTGTGATTAATTCCTTTACTTGTACATTAACTTCATTTCTCATATCGAGATGTTTCCTTACTCTATTGTTCCATTCATCTCTTTGTTCTTTATTTATGCTTAATTCTATTTTTATACTATCGCAAAGGGGAGTGAATATCTTACCTACCTCAGCATAATTCATTGAACTGCACCTTCTATGTTTTAACGGGCTTTGTAAACTCATATAAGTTAATACTAATTAGATTATTTATTTCAATCATTTTCTCTAAGTGCTGCAGTATTGCCTCGCCTTGATTTCCTCTGCGTAGATCCTAACTTTCTCATTTTTCTTTTCTGAGTTTGTTTTTTATTTGTCTTCATATTTTTATCATTATTAATTGACCCAATTCCGGACAGATTTCCATCATGGAGCAAAGCTTCGAATTCAGATGCATCTAATGAGCTACCTACCTTTATTTTTTCTTTAACTTCATTAATCGAAATTTTTCTAACTTTACTATTACTTTGTTTCAATATTATTTTTATTTTATTTAATTCATCCCGTATTTGAGTACGTTCCTCCTTAAGGGAATCCAACTTCTTATCTATTCCAGTAATTTTTTTGCTAATTTTTCTAACATCTTTTCTCGAGACGGAATTTTCACCCTCTCCAATATCATCAACAATTTCTGATATGTTCTTTTCTTTCTCTTCTCTGTGCAAATCTAATTTCTTAGATACTTCTCTCAACTTCTCAATATTGCTAACATATTCTATATGTGCATTTTCAGATTCTTTCTTCTTCAATATGCATACTTGTAATTCGAAAAAACGTTTGAAAATATCCTTTTCCCTTGGTAGTGTAGGCAGTTCGGTTAAGTCATTAGGTAATGTAGTTAGGCTATTATGAGATTTCACTATCCATTTTTCTAATATGTCACTTGGAGGAGGAATTAATTTATTGACTTTATCTCTTAAATCTTTAGCTATTTCCGCCGCCTTCCTAAATCCATGAAATTCTTTTAATAATTCCCTTCTTCCATCATCCATTGATTCTACTTCCTTTACCGCATTTCTCAATGTTTTCACAATATCAATTTGATTTCTCCTATCTTCTACTAAATCTCTAAACTGCTGCTCACCAACTTCTAGTTGATTAATTAAATCTTGCTTTAATGATTTTATATTAGATAAATCCATATCTTTTATTCCATCACTAGTTTCATTTGATGATAATTCACTCATTCCTCTTCTGCCTCCTTAATTATGGGCTTTGATAATTTAATTTTATTAATTGATTTCTTTTTTGATACAAATGTTGATGGAGAACCTTCTTTGACACTATTTGCAGATTGTAACAAGTCATCCAGTCCTTCAGAAATTATATTTTCCCAAAATAAAACATCTCTATCTGAATTTTTGAACAATTCCTTTGCTCTATCTTTTTGCCTATTGATATCTATAAATTCATCCTTTAATAAAATGTACTTTGCATGTATGGGTTCACCTTTTTGTACGCGCTTAATCATTTCTAAATGTGATTTATCTGCATCTTTATATAGTGAATTCATCTTTTTTCTTTTTTCTATATAGATTGCCATTTTTGGATTAGAAACTTTTCTTTCTTTCAACCATTCTTCATTCTGTTGTAGGATTCTTTTCCTTGCTTCAATCATTTTTTTTTCAGATTTTTGATCTAATGCCATTGTCTGAATTTTAAATTCAATATCCTGCAGTTCTTCCCACATCCTTTCCTTTTTCCATTTCGGATCTAAATTAATCATATTACCCGAAATTGATAATTCTTCTTGAATTAATTTAATTTCATCTAAAATGGCTCTAGCTTCTGATTGCAATCCGTCTCTAAGTTCCTTATACTTCGAGATTTCAATTTTATTTTTGTCGTTTTTTTCCTTGATTTTTGTTACTTTTGGCGATAAAGATTCTGATTCTCCATCCAGAGTTTTTATGATATTTGGTAATTGTTCTCTTAATACTTTTCTTCTTGTTAGTAACTGTTCGGCGATTTCCTGAGGAGTAACATTCAGCAGAGCGCCTATTTCCATAGTGCGTCGAATTAAATTAACCATTAAAATGGTTCTATGAGTTAACCAATAAGGGTTTCATTCATACGGTCATACTTAGAGGGTCGAGACATGGGGAGTAATAAGACGGTCTTTGTTAATTTATTAACTATTTTAACTCTAGTATTCTTTATTTTAATTCATTCTAATAACTTTATATTAGATTCAATTTCATATTCAAATTTATCAAAAGAATCATTCAATGCATCTAAAGTAGATTCTTATAATATTACAAACGCAGGATCTGATGAAATTACTATCATAGGAGAGCCTTTACACTTAGGCGATTCTGGCGTAGCATCAATACTAATACATAATTCAGGTCAATACAATGATACCGTTCGTTTGATAATTGAGGATGTAAGCAATGAAATTTTATTTTTTGGTGATGATATTAAAATTATGCCCGGTTCAAGTAAAGAACTTTCTACTATTTTTTTACCTGAAATTGTTGGAAATGTGGAATTCATGTGGTATGTTTATAGCCCAATGGGCGGAATTGATCCCGGCCTTAATGGCTCATTCAATGTTGAAATATTGGAATCACAATCATTAGTTCTTTCATATGATTCTTACGAATGGGATTTATCTTCATCTTTAAAATTAGATTTGTCATTATATCTTTCAAATGGGGTAGCTAGGCCAATTTTATTAAATATCTTTAATGAATTGGAACCTGAAGATATCCTATATTCATCAAAATTAGTGATGGACAATGGATTTAGGCTATTATCGGTGAATCTTGGTAATCCTGATTTCTCAACCTTAGCAATAGAGGCCATTCCTCTTTCATGGTTCAATTCAATTGAAAATTCAATAAATACTACGTCGCTTGATGTCATTATCCCATTTGCAGATATCGATTTAAATATTGATGATTATTACCCAAAAAATCCTTCATTGGGTGAAAACTTATCTTTTGAATATACAATAATAAATAACGGTAACAGTGCCACTGAAGCAGGTATTGTAAGAATTATAATGCCCGATCAAACAATTATTCATGAAGAGCGCCTATCACCATTATCTTCTGGAGGTAGTTATACAGGTACAATAAATATTGAGAATTGGAACTATGTCCAACTTGTAAATACTACTATAATATGGATTTCTGAATCTTATTCTGGCGGAGATTGGGTTTTTGTCACGCCCTCGATTTCTGGACAATCCGATTCTTATGTTATTGATTATTATTCATTATTTTATGGATCAGTATTTGGCTTATCTGCAGTTTTAATTGGCAAAGTCGTAATTAGTGCAGTATCTAATAGGACTCCAAGCACCAATCCTGCCTCTAATTTTAGGCCTCCTAGAAAATCCAAGAATTCTACAATATCTCCTAATAAAAATAAAAGAGAGATTTTATGCCCTCTTTGCGAACAAAGATTAAACATTCCGGTTAATCATATTGGGATGGTAAGATGCCCGTCTTGTATATCAAATTTTGATATTAAAGATGATAATGCAGGTGCTGAAGATAATATTACAAATGTTAAACAAGATAATCAAGAAACTCAATATGATATAACGGTTGTTTCATCTACTGTGGATATGTTGGATTGTCCAGATTGTAGCCAAAAACTAAAGGTACCGCTTGGAAAACGACCAGTCAGGGCACGCTGTCCAGCATGCAGGTCTGAATTTATGGCGACAGAAGGAGTTGAATAATATTATACAACTAAGTGAATTTGAAGAAATGTATCTTAAAAGGATTTTTGAATTACATTCTGCAAAACCTGATCAGATAGTGAGAACTTCTCAATTAGCAGGAATAATGAAAGTTAGTTCTGCTTCTACTACTGAAATGTTGATTAGACTTTCGAAACGTGAATTGTTGACTTATTTGCCATATAGGGGGTGTCGCTTAACTCCAGAAGGTTTTGTAAATGCAGCCAGAATTAAAAGAAGAGAATCTCTTATTGAAATTTTACTTATAGATGTAATTGGGTTTACCGGAGATATAAATGCCGCTGCTTGTAAAATAGAACATGCAATCGATCAAGATCTTGAACTCGCGTTAGATAATATGCTGGGATATCCAGAAATGTCCCCTTCCGGCGTTAAAATTCCTATAATAGAAAGAAACATGGAGCCTATAATGAATAATCTTCTTCCATTAAATTGCCTTCCCCTAAATTCAATGGGAAAAATTGAATTAATCGTAATGAATGATAGTGAGAAAAAAACTTTTGAGAGCATGGGTATTAAACATGGTGCTATTATAAAAAATATTGAAGGTAATTATCGATTTAATGACGATACATTGGAAATATCTAATTCATTATCTCATAAAATTCTTGTAAGAGTTTCAAGTTATTTTGAGTAAGGAGGGGATTAAATTGATTCAGGATGAAAGTCGTAGTTCCGAAATAGGGGAAGTTGATGCGATTGAAACTAAATCTATTTTAGAATCCTTCCCAAAAGATATGGCTTCTGCACCGAGTGAAGAATTAAGTATTCAAGACATTGTAATTAAAAATGAAGATTTCAAAGAAAATAACGTATTAGATTTAAAATCTAAATTTAAAAATCAAGAAAATATTTTGACTGCAATAGATGATTTACTCATCAGCGGAGGTGCCAGATTAATCCTTTACTTACCCCTCTTTGTAGTAATTTTATTTGGTCTAGCACAATCTTTCGGTAATTCAAATCCAGATTGGTGGGCCAATAGTGTTCAGGATGTTTACCTTGGTTTAGATATATCTACATCAATTTATTTTGCATCATTATTGATATTGGTTGCAGATATTTCATTATTGGTAATTCTATTAAGATTAATTTACGTGACTCGACAAATTTTCACTTTAGAAGCAGATGCAATAACTAATTCAGGAATAACTTTCAACAGTGCACATGGTTATGCACAAATGAAAGCCATAATTGATGGATCATCTAGGCAATTAATAGTGACAACTGCACTAATGATTATTGCAACTATTCTACTTTCAATATCTATGTATTTTTCAATTAATAACTCAACAGAATTACCAATAATGATTGCACTTTCAACCGGTTCACTGCTTGCAGGTCATGGAGTTTACATGATTTCTAGTCGCACACGATTCAATACCGTTAATCCATGGGGGTTACTCGAAGCATTCTCGACTCCTATCCATCCTGCATTGTTAAAAAGACCATTTACGGATGTCATCAGGTCGCATGTAGATCCTTTACTCTTGGTAAAAGTTTCAAGCTACGTCAATTCTTTATCTTCAAAATTACGTAAAGGGAAAACTATAACGGATTTACAGGAAAATCTACTTCATTTATTACATTTAAGAAGATCAGGCATTATAACGGATGATGAATTTAGAGATGTTTTGATTACAATTGTAGATGAAGACTTCATAGAACAAGTTTTTAACCACCCTGAATTAGGTGAAGAAACTTGGAATAGGCTATTAACACATGCTGAAGAGCGATGTGCACCATTTTTTAGACTTCATGATAGATTACGTATGCATTATGAAAATAATTCCATTCAAGACGAAGATATTTGGTTTGATGTTGATATGGAAAATTTAACATTGGGAAAAGCCAATCTTTTTGCATATGTATTAAATCAAAATGAAGAAAATAAAGAATTGATTTTACGAGTGCAAACTCCCGATTTTAGGCCGAATGAATGTGTTTATCGTCTAAATGCTCCTCCTCAAAATCTATCTTCAAATCCATTATCTCGAAATGTAGCAGATACACTCCCGGACCTTCTACTTTCTACTAAAATAATATGGCAGAGTTTAATTCCAGCTTCGACAGGTGAAGCCACTGTTACAGTACGATTAGAAGACACATCTGGAAATCTTATTTCAGGTAGAGTTTTGACTGTTCAGGTTCGTTCAGATATTTTTACTAGATTACGGCTTACAACTGGTGCTTTATTTATGTTTGGAGCCGCAGTAGCTGTCTTTTCTCCCCTCATTCCATTCGCTTTATCATTACTCGGACTTTAGTTTCCTTGAATAAGTAAATACTACTCGCGGACCATATGAATGATGTAGCGGAGATGCCTGAAGATGACCTCCGAAGCCGCCTCCATGCAATGGAAACTAAACTAAAAAGAATGCGTGATCAACGTAATAATTTTTCCGAAAACGCTAGAAGGGCCGCAGACTCACGTAATGGAATTCAAGAACAAAGTAAAGAATTAAGAGATAAAATAAAAGAGTTACTGGAACAACAAAAAGAAATTAGATTAATAGCTAAAGGGCACCAAATGAAAAGAGACGAAATTCAAAGTCAAATAAGGGAATTAATTTCTAAGAAAAAGGGAAGAAAAGATGATAATAAGGGCACTAAATCAGTTATTATTCAATTATCCGAAACTGTCGGAGCAATTGAGAGAATTGAAAGGCAAATAATGACTGATGGTACAATAACGCTGAAGAAAGAAAACTCTCTGCTAAAGAAATTAAAAGTTCTGATATCTAAAAGAGCTGAATTGTCTCCTTTAGTAGAAGATTTTAATGTACTATCTATTGATTTGGGCGATATGGAAGGATCTATTCAACTCCTTAAGGCAGAAGCAGATTCAGAACACAAATTAATGATAGATGCTCATAGCCATGCTGATGAAGTGTGGGATGAAATAAAGCCTATGTTTGAAGAAAGAGATTTTATGAAAGCAGAAGGTGATAGGCTACATGAGTCATTTGTTTTAGCTAGAAAAAATGCTGATGACGTCCATGCTTCGATAGTTGAATTATTAAAAAAGGTTAATGAAATCAGAGATGAGATGAAATCAGAAATTGAAGAAGGAAGATTAGTTATAGAAAATCATAATAAATCAGTTCGAGAATCACTGACAACGCCTGATATGGATGAAGATTTAGCAAACTCATTGTCGGCACAACTAATGGAAACGGGTTCTTTGACGTTTGGAGGTACCTTGGGTGGTGATTTTATAGAAAATAATATTCCAAAGTCAAAGAATAAGAAACAATCACGTAAACTGGGAACCTCTAGAGGAAGAAAGAAGTAATCAATATCCTCTATCTTGATATCTTGTTTCTAAATTACTAATTTCAAGTCCTGGCATAGGCTCTCCCATCATTTCACTAGCCTCTGCTACTATCTTAGCATCTTGATAATGATGAGTTGCTAGAACAATTGCGTCTGCTGTCATTTTTGGATTATTACTCTTAAAAATGCCCGACCCTACAAAAACTCCATCCATTCCATGTTTCATTAAGAGTGCTGCATCTGCTGGAGTGGCGATACCTCCTGCAGAAAAAGTTACAACGGGCAATCTTTTTTGTTTCATTACTTCATTAAAAACGTCTACCACATCGTTTCTTAAATCTTCCATTGTTCCAAAAGGAGTAATATTAGGATTTATGTCAAATTCAGAAACATCTTTTAATTTTTGAAAACCTTCCATGATTTTATCTACTGCGTCATTTGCCTCATCGGCTGTAGAATTACATAATGCATTAATTTCATTGCTGACTAACCGTGAATGTTGGATGGCACTTACAACATTTCCAGTCCCTGCTTCCCCCTTTGTCCTAATCATTGCAGCACCTTCGGCTATTCTCCTAACGGCTTCTCCTAAATTGGTACATCCACAGACAAATGGTACATTATACTCCTTTTTGGGTATATGGAAGAAAGGATCTGCAGGCGTCAATACCTCTGATTCGTCTATCATGTCCACTCCTAGAGATTCCAAGATTCTGGCTTCTCCTTCGTGACCAATTCTTGATTTAGCCATAACTGGTATGCTTGTGGTATCAATTATTTCCATTATCATCTTAGGGTGACTCATTCTAGCAACTCCTCCATCAGCGCGAATATCTGACGGCACTCTTTCGAGTGCCATCACCGCAACTGCACCAGAGTCTTCTGCCAATTGTGCTTGTTCAGCATTAACTACATCCATTATTACTCCTCCTTCTTGCATTTTAGCAAAGCCTCTCTTCAAGAGATCTGTGCCGTGTAAGAGTTGGGTCATGTCAACGTTAGTAGCCATATTATTTCCTCTCGTCTAGAGTTCAAGAAGTTATGTTAATCGAACTGAAACATTTTAGTCTGCAAGGACTGGAGAATCTCCTTCTGCAATTTCTAGATTCGGAGATTCATCTTCATTCCTTTGCAACCATTCTTCTTCTTCATCAGGTAAGTCTGTATCTGCAAATATGGCATCTACAGGGCATTCGGGAACGCATGCGGCGCAATCAATACACTCATCTGGATCAATTACCAAATAATTATCTGCTTCCTTAAATGCTTCTACCGGGCAAACTGCTACGCAATCTTGATATTTATGGCCAACGCAAGCCGAAGTTACTACATGAGTCATGGTAATTGAGTTAGTGGTTATTCTCTAGGCTTTTAATACTTGGTTATAATTAGGCAAACATTTTCATTTTTTAAATTTATTAATGGCACTGATTAATATTTGAGAGAGGACATTACAAGGATCTTCTCCAGGGTATGATTCAATCTTAAATATGCCTTTTACTATTAACCCATCATTTCTTGCAAAAGATAATTTAATTTTTTGTTGCACAAGAGATGACAAATCAAGCCTTAAATGCATATTTTTGTCTTCATCAATCCTAGCTTTCAAATCACCAGAATAAATCATTTCTAGTACATCAACTCCAAGTCTTTCTAATGATTCCATCGCTAATTTTTTTTTATCTAATCTGGCTTCAATAGTATTTTGAATGGCGCCATGTATAGATTTATCTTTATCTACAGATATTATGGCGTCTTTTCCTGCAAGCCATTTTACTCCATCCATTATCAAGTCTACGTCATCTACTGAACTTGTATGGACTCTCCATGTTGCACCATGCAGACTCATGGTCTCAGGAGGGGTGCCAAGTCTTTGAATTAAATCCAACAATTAAATACAATAATGATGTACCTTGTTCAAATACTCAACTCATTTCGCAAGGACTGCAATTGGGGTAGCCCCCAGAAGGAGAGGTCTTATTATGGCAAAAGGAGCAGTATCAAGGGCAGCAGCACGTAAACAGAAAGATAAGTGGAAATCAAAGAGATGGTACTCAATTCGCGCACCTCGTAATCCGTGGTCATTCAAAGTGATCGGAGAAACTCTTGCAGAAGAAGATTCCCAAGTAGTGGATCGTCATTATGAAGTAATGCAAAATGAATTAGATGGCGATTTTTCTAAAATGCATGTTAAGATTCAATTCAGAGTTACAGAAGTAGTAAGTAAAGATGCTCTGACAGAATTTGTTGGTTATGACTTGATGAAAGACCATGTTAGACGTTTAGTTAGAAGAGAACGTGGAAAAATTGATGATACGGTAGATTTAGTAACCAAAGATGGGTATTATCTAAGATTTAAACCACTTATTATATCAAGAGGTAGGATAAAAGCTAGTCAAAAGCAACAAATGCGTACAATTGCAAGAAATACTATTTTGAGGATTGGTGCCGATTCCACTTGGATTGAAATTCAGAAATCATTATTTGACGGTACTCTTGAAAACTCTATGAAGGATGAAGTAACAAAAATTCAACCAGTAAAAAATATCCTATTCAGACGAGTTCAATTACTTCAATCAGGAGTAGTTGTTGATGAAGGTCCGACTCTTGATGAAATATATGAAATGGAAAAATCAAAAGAAGTCACCGTTGAAGAACCTGAATCAGATGTATTAGTTGCTGCAGAAGCCGGAGCAGAAATATCTGAACTAATTGAGGAATCTGTCCTAGAAACTCCAATTGATGAAGTCGCCCCAGTAGAAAAATCTGAAAAAACTGAATCAATTGATTATAAGTCTATGACAGTTGCTCAATTAAAGGATCTACTAAAGGAAGCAAGTAAACCAATTTCAGGTAAGAAAGCAGACTTAATAGCCCGTTTAGAAGAATAGTCCATTAATTACATCTATTGCAGTCCTCTGCGATAAATCGTAATGGTTCGCGTATGCGTATTATATGGCACCGGATTATCTAATCTACCAAAATTTATTTCTCAATTATATGGTTCTGAAATTACCGTCTTAAGAAGTCATTCAAAATGGGGCGATGTCCCAATATCGGCAATAAATGATAATAGTAATAATATGATATTTATGATCCAAAGGGATCATTCAGATGATGGTAGCACAACTCCCCCCAATTTAATTGAACATAGGGCCAATATTCATGCTTCTTCTAGTACAAATTCTGATTTCATTATTAGCATAAATTCAGTAGGAACATTGTCCTCAAATTTTTCTCCGGGGGATATTGGATTATCGATAGATATGATAGATTTTAGTGAATACTCTTGGTCTTTTCATGATGCTTCGGCCGTACATTCAGATAGAACATCAATATTCGATCAACAAATAATTAATAATTTAGAAATTATTATCGAAAATATTCAACAAAAGTGTGTACAAAAAATTGTAGTTGCTCAATGTAACGGCCCTCAGTTTGAAAGTCCTGCGGAGATAAATGCATTAGGAAAAATGGGTGCTGAGGCAGTAAATATGACGCTTGGTCCGGAATCACGATTGATATCAGAATTATCCATTCCATATGCATCAATTATATATTCTGCCAACTGGGCATCTGGCAGAAATCCAAATGGTAATTCTATTGGGATAAATCATAATGAAATTGAGAACCTTAGTTCATTGATTGTTGAAAATATTTCTAAGTGTATTGATTTATTGATTAATCAATATATTTAATGAGTAAAATTGATGACCCTCTTCGCTATTCGGAGCACATGGGCAGGCCACTGAGTGTTGAAGATTGGATTATATCAGATTTTGGAGGAGAATTAGATGGACTTTGGGGTACAATGATGCAAAGGGTGGCGGGTTTTCATTCCAAACATTCTTTTTCAAATAAACACAATAACGGGCACGATATGGGATATAGAATAGCATTAACAGTAGAAGAATTAGGAGAATTTTCAGCCGCAATAACAAAAGGTAAATCAAAAAATGAAATTTCCGAAGAACTTGCAGATATTTTGATATTGATTTTAGGTCATTCTTTAGCACTAGAAATAGATTTAGAAAAAGAATTTCATAATAAAATGGACGTAATTATGAAGAGGCCTTCAATAAAGGGCGGATTAGGAATCAGAGTAACAAATTATAAGAAAATTGATTAGTTTTTTTTCCATATTGAATAAATTGTACTAAATTCATTTTTTGAATCCTTCATATATTCTTCTACAACCTGCTCAGTCCAATTATCGGAGTCCCATCTTGGAAATACTACTTTCCCACTATGTTCAGTTTTTACTCTAGTAAGATGAATCTCATCTACGAGATTAATAAATAAATCATATATCTCTGAACCGCCAATTATCCAACATATATCGCAGGCTTCAGAATATGCTATTTCTATTGCCCGCCCGGGGTACAAAGCAACCTCTGCCCCAAGATCTTTCCAATTAGAATTTCTAGACATAACTATGTTTAATCTATCCGGCAATGGCCTTGATTTATTTGGCAAACTCTCCCAAGTTTTTCTACCCATGACTACTGCATTATTACCAGAGCCCTGTGTTAAATTTTTGAATCTCATCATATCTGCCGATAACCTCCACGGGATAGTATTTCCTTCTCCAATCGCATTCGTTAGGTCCATTGCTACAATCATTGAAATTATCATATTTATTCCTCATATTGAAATGGGTGCAGATATCGAGGGATGATGATGATAATCAACAATCTTGATGTCTTCAAATGAAAAATCATCTATGTTAACTATTTCTTTATTTAATTTCAACTTTGGTTGAGGAAGCGGCACTCTATTAATTTGTAATTTAGCTTGTTCTATGTGATTGAGATATAAGTGACAATCACCCCCTGTCCAAATAAATTCTCCAGGCTCTAAATTACAAATTTGTGCAATCATACATGTCAACAAGCTGTATGAAGATATATTGAATGGCACTCCTAAGAACGCATCAGCACTTCTTTGATATAATTGACACGATAGCTTACCATCATTAACATAAAATTGAAAAAATGCATGGCACGGCATTAATGCCATTTTATCTAATTCACCAACATTCCATGCTGATACGATAATCCTCCTACTATCTGGATCTTCATTTATCATATTAATTGCATCTTTTATTTGATCTATTAGTGCGCCTTCATCAGATTTCCATTTCCTCCATTGTTCTCCGTAAACAGGGCCTAAATTTCCTTCAGAATCAGCCCACTCATTCCATATTTTAACTCCATTTTCTTGAAGATATGATACATTTGTATCTCCTGATAAGATCCACAATAATTCATGAATCACACTTGGCCAATGTATTTTCTTAGTCGTTACAGCCGGAAATGAATCAGTTAAATTAAATCTCATTTGATGTCCAAATATTGAGATTGTGCCCGTTCCTGTCCTATCTGATTTTTCTTCTCCTTCTTCTAAAATCGTTCGAAGGAATGTCAAATACTGTTCCATGTATTGTAGGCGTCTGCGCTGGTAGTCCTTCAACGCTACGGAAAGTTGTATTTATGGTGCGCCCAATTGTTTCAAATTTTCCATCAATTGATCAGTAAATTTTCTATATAAAAATCTCATCTGTTCATTTCTATCTTCATCATTTGATGCTATCATTTTCACAATTTTATTTTCGCTCATGGAACCTCCATCTTCATGTATGATCCATTGATTAAATGTTATGGGCTCATCTATTTTAACAGATATTTTTTTCCATATTCTAATTATATTGTCTCCTGGGGCCATCATATCTCTCGCGCCCATTATGCACATAGGTATTATCGGAATGTCGGGGTAACTTGCTGCAATTCTGGCAACACCTGTTTTACCCTTTTGTAAAAATGGGGCTTTGATATTTCTAGATCTTGTTCCTTCTGGAAACAAGCCCAAACATAATCCAGAATCTAATACATCGATTGCACGAGCCAAAGCATCCGTTCCACCTGAATCTCTAAATGTTTCAATTTGACCCGTACTGAGCATTATTGTTCTATTTGGCTGCTTCTTAAAATGACCTTCTTTAGCAAGATAATGAATCGGCCTCATATTGCCCATAATTTTAATGATCGGGTCGATATTGGAAGTATGATTCCCAACAATTATTACGGGCCCGCGTCTTGGTATTTTCTCTAATCCTTCAAAATTAACTCTTGTAAAACTTCGCCCAATTATTCTGATATAATTTACTAAAAATTTGTATAATTTAGGAGTCTTAAATTCATTTCCAGTACCTTTAATCTTTATTAGGTTAGACAAATTTATTAGGTTACTTTCCAAACCTCCCATAATTTACCGTATTGCCCTTTCAACTTAGCCTTTACTAATGATTCCAAGTACTTCATATCCTAGATATATTTCCGGAAACCATGGGGAGACTCAGTATCAAAGGATTGATATTAATTATTATATTCACTATTCCAACAGTTTCACCAGTAATGGCTACTGAATGGAAGTCCGATGGATGGATTAAAAATTTAATTGGACCAGAAAGACTTGCCTTAGGTGATGAATTTGGATGCCATGGATTTGAGAATATTGATATTAATGATGAACAATGGATAATTGAAAGTTGCAGAGATTATCTATCAACCCAATCCAATTCCTCAAGATGGGGAAAATATCCTATATCCTTTGGGATAACGTCTGGAGAAATAGATAATCTGACCGAAACTAATCTTCTTAATTCTGGCTTTAAAATCATTGGAGATCAAGTCACTAATTCTCCTAATGAACTTTTTGTAATGGAGAGGAATGGGGGGAGTTTAGAGAAAAATATAGCAAATATTTCATTATTAAATTCTGCTAATAAAGATACTCTTGTAAGTATATACTGGATAGCCAGAATATATGATATCAAGGTTAGAGAAGATAAAGAAGTTGTAGAATGGTTAGAGTCAAATGAAAAAATATGGTATACAACATGGGGAGAATGGTATAATCATAAGATATCAAGTCAATCAATTAACATAAGTAAAGAAAATAATGAACTAATAGTAACTTTAGCGACTGCTAATAATTCATGGCAAGTTCCGGGCACTATCTCTATTGAAAATACTCCTGAACTAATTTCTATTAAAGATTCTAATGATATTGATGTACCAATTCTGAATGCATCTGATCAGAATCTTAAAACCGGTTGGAGAAATGCCGATAACAAAATTATACTGACCATTTCACCAAATGAATCATATACATTAATATTTGAAAATTCAAATTTAAATTCTACAATAAGTAACCCTCTAATGACATTTAATGATTTACATAATGGTGTTACCGTCGTGGGGCATCACGTCAGTAACCTCAGGGAATCTGCTTCAGACTTTTTAGATTCTGAAATATTATTTACGTGGCTAATAGAAAGATCATCGGAACCTGATTTTAATTGGCCTATAATAGGAATCGCAATAATTACTCTAATTGCAACTCCAATCGCAATAAAGTGGTTAATACTAAAAGATAAATACGATACAACATTAGGTTAAATTAAAAATTACATTCGAATTCTATAACTATATTTTCATTCTTTATATTTTTAATTATTCTCTCTATGGTCTCATTATCTAATTCTTCTGGAGCATGAACGCCCTTTGTAATCATATCAGGATTATTTAGCCATTCTTCTATGCAAAAAACTGTTACCAATCCCGTACATCTAGCCATAGAATGACCATCATTTGCACCTTCATCAGATATTGTCCATTTCATCATTTTACCATCGTGATTAATTGCTATTACTTCCATCCAAGTAAATTCTTCTATATTTTCATTATATTTCCAATCATTCAATAATTGGTTATAATCTAGTGTTCCATCATTAAATTCATCAATGTATTTCTGAATGTGGCCTGGCCATCTAACTGTGAATTCTGATAATTCTGTTGCCGGTATTGAGGTCAATATACTTCTCAATCCATCTGTTAGAAATGCTTCCATCTGGCCCTTTCCAGATACTTGGATATTGTGCCTTTCAGATAATGGTTTCAATATGGCGATATTTGAATCTCTAACTACTCTGGCGGGACGTGTATATTCTGCAATAACATCCTTCGGAGAAAATGGTGCCATGTAATTCCAACCACCTATTTTATTAATTGGATTACCTCCTACTCTAATTTCTCCAATTTTAAGTTTACCCATCCTCCTATGGGCTATGGAGATTAGCATATTGGATAGTCCAGGGGCAATTCCAACGTCCCATAATACTCTACAATTACTATTATTATTGTCTTTGATTAAACTGTCTGGAGTAATTTCACTAAAGCTCAAATCTACAACTTTAACATTTTGAGCGCATAGTATCTTCATTGCCTCATGCCCGATATCTCCAGGTAACATATTGACTATTAAATCAAATTTAGGCATTTTGCTTACATCTCTAATTTTTTCTAATGCATCACCCTCTATTATCGTGATGTTTTGGTGGCCAACCAATTGTGAATTAGGGGCAATGTCATGTGCATAGACTAGATGGCCATTAATCGCTAATCTTTTGGCTACAAATGACCCAACTAGTCCCGTTCCCAAGCAATGAATGGATGCCATTAATTAATCGGGCGAGGTGATCTTTATTGTGTTTAACTGTTAAAATACTTCTAATTCATCGATGGTTTGATTGCATATATCATCTACCGATTGTCATGGGAGATGCAGGTCATATTGATCCTTGGTCATCAGAACAGTCTACTGATTATGATAGATTATCTACTCAATTTGGATTAGACTCAATAGAATTATCTAAAATTCCTAATCCAAATATATTACATAGAAGGGGAATTATTTTTGGCCATAGGGACCTAGATATAATACTAAATTCCATACATAAAAGTGAAAAATTTGGCGTTCTAACTGGCCTTATGCCTAGCGGTAAGATGCACCTCGGCCATAGCATGGTAATCGACCAAGTAAAATGGTTTCAAGAACAAGGGGGAGATGTTACCGTTGCAGTTGCAGATTTAGAAGCATTAGCAACCAGATCTACCTCGCTAAGAAAAGGTAGAGAAGTTGCTTTGGAAGAATACATTATTAATTATGCAGCAATGGGGTTGAATCCTAAATCTACTAGTGTTTATTTTCAAAGTAAAAGGCCCGACGTCCAACGTCTAGCCTTTACTTTGGGCCGTAAAACTAATATTTCCGAATTTGAAGCAATATATGGATTCGGAGGCGACACTAATTTAGCTCATGTCCAAGCACCACTTGTTCAAGCAGGAGATATTGTTCATCCACAGATGGAGGAGTTTGGCGGACTTAGGCCGATTGTAGTGCCTGTTGGAATAGACCAAGATCCTCACCTAAGACTAACTAGGGGCTTAGTTAGTAAGACAAATTGGTTCAATGTAAAGCCTAGAAAAAATGGAGGACTTACTGTAGCATTATCAATCCAAGATGATAACTCGGAAATATTTGGAATTTCTAAAGAAGGTAAAGTAAATCGTGAGGTTCGTAACATTATTTTTAATAGGATAAAATCCTCAATTTCTTCTATTGGGTATGCAGACATAATTTCTAATCCTAAACATGGTACATTAGATATTCCTGGCGCTTCAAATAACGATATATCGGAATTAAAGTTGAATTTATTACGTTTAGAACGAAAAATGGGGGGTATGGGGTTCATGCCACCATGCTCTACTTACCACAGGTTCGCTGTGGGAATGACAGGAGATAAAATGTCTTCCTCTAAACCTGAAACTACTATATTTATGAATGATAGTATCGCTCAAATGGAAAAGAAAGTCAAGAAAGCATATAGTGGAGGTCAGCCAACCGTAGAAGAACACAGACGTTTAGGTGGTGACTGTAGTAAAGATGTTTCATTTCAGTACTTACAATTTTTCTTTGAAAAAGATGATAATGTTTTAAATGATGTAAAAAGAGATTATGAAAGCGGAAAAATATTAGCAGGTAAAATGAAAAATATATGCATCGAGAATGCTACAATCTGGCTTAATGATTTATCTGAAAAAAGAGATGAATGGGCCGGTAGAGTTAATGAATTTTTAGCGCCAGATGCTATTTAATCTTCATTTAAATCAAAAACCGGTATGCTAGGCCCAGTTGGTAATTCAGCCATCTCTGTTTCATCTAAATCTCTAGACTTTGCATCTTCATGAAGAATTTGACTGTGCCCCATTGGATCTAATAATATCATCTCAACCTCTCTTTTGCCATCTTTTATATCATTTATCTTATCTATTAGAATTAAGCATTTTTCAATATTGTCATCTTTATCTCTTTTTGCCTGCCTTAATATCATTTCAACAATTCCTTTAAACCTATTGAGGACTCCTTCGATATTGGATATGTAGCCACTAGAATTGCCTCCAGGTTCTACTTCCAGTCCGATTTCATCTATCTTTATTGTGCATGAAGATGATCTAACTACTCTCGTAGACATATGACTAATATTAGATATAATTATTGACCAAGCCCCAGGTTTTTTTCCTTCTGCAGGGATAAAGTCTGTATTTTTCCAGCCACATTCTTCACATAGCATCGTCATTTGAGTGTGCTCTCCAAAATATGGGATTTCAGAAATGTGGACAAATAATTTTAATCCTTTATCGGCAAAACATATTGGGCACGATTGCTCAATTATACTTTCCATAATTTCACCTAAGAAGAGATGTGTCCTTCATTACCATCAAACTTAGAAGGAAGAAGCAAAAGCCTAGATTTACCTAATAGTAATACAGTACCTGATATATCAGATTCAACAAAATTACTAATGCGTTTTACTGCAATATTTAATTCAGTCTCTCTTTTTATTAATTCTGACATTTCAATTATTACGATATCTCCATCTGAAATCCAATTCAAAATCATTGGCACTCCAGTTAAGTCTTGGAGTACAGCTCGATGTATGATGGTATCACTAGGGCCTCTTGGAGTTGGGGGGTTGGGATACTTTTTATGTAAGTCATGATACTTTTCACCAGGTTGTAAATCTTCATCATTATCGGAGAGATTTGATTCCATTTCAATCCAACGAGGTTCCCTATCCTCGCTGGCCATGGTCCAGCGAATAGATTCATTGACTTGACTTCTTCTATCATTACATCAAATTAAATTATTTTAATTTTAGTGTTTTTGAGCCTTGAGCCCCGTCGCATTCATAAGGGGCCTGATTTCAGTAAGGTTTGCTGGGAACTCTTCCGGAGCGAGTGATTTTTTATGGATATGTCTACTGAAGTAGTAAAAACTGGAACTAGCACTATTGGGATAACTTTCGATGGAGGTGTAGTAGTAGGCGCCGATCACAGAGCCACAATGGGGCATTTTATAGCGAATAAAAGCGTGCAAAAAGTATTTCAAATTTCAAATTCTATAGCATTGACAACTGCTGGACTTGTAGGCCATGCACAATCTCTATCTAGGACATTAGCATCTGAACTAAGATTATATGAATTAAAGCGAGATTCTCCAATGACAGTAAAAGGTGCAGCGACACTAACAGCCAATATTTTAGTTGGCCGCCCTCATCATGTACAATTACTAATTGTCGGAGCTGACAAGGATGGATCAAGTGTATACAGTATCGATGCAGCCGGAGGTTCAATACCTGACGTTTATTGTGCAACTGGCTCAGGTAGCCCCTACATGTATGGAGTTTTAGAAGACCAATACCGAGATAATATGTCCAGAGAAGATGCACTAAAGGTTGCTGCTAAAGCACTCTTAGCTTCTGCTCAAAGAGATGCAGCTAGTGGCAATGGTATGGATTTAGCTGTAATTACTCTCGATGATGGTTTCAAATTACTCACAGAAGACGAAAAAATCGTCCTTTTGTCCTCTCTATAATCATATTCCTGCCCTAGTTCTCATTTTCGAGATACTAGTTTAGCAGGCTTTGCCTATAAGGATGTAAATATATGCGATTATCGTTAGTCGAAATGAAAAAGAGAATAGCCTCAGTTATACCAAAACATATTGAATACGATGTTGATCTAGAAGCTGGTTCTATATCCATAATTACCAAAAGCCCATCTTCATTTATTGGCAGCGGAGATAGTTTAACTGTCCAAATTGCAAAATCTATCAAGCGTAGAGTGGTTATACGGCCTCATCCCGATATACTTGCAGATGAAACTACCATACATCAGGCAGTTTCAAAATATATTCCTCCTGAAGCCGGAGTGAATAATACTTTTTTAGATCCAGCATTATCTGAAATTATCCTGGAATGCGATGATCCTTCATCTGCTGTAGGGCCTAAAGGAATACACATTCAACAATTGAGGGATGAAATTGGATGGTTGGTCAACGTCGTTCGTGCACCTGCTATTGCAAGTAGGACGCAACATGATATCAGAAGATATCGAAAAGAAATGGCTAGTGACAGAAAAGCATTAATGCGTAAATTCGGAACTAGAATATACAGGCCTAAACGTTCCGGGGAGCCATGGGTCAGAGTAACCGCTCTAGGTTCCTATAGAGAAGTTGGAAGGGCAATGCATTTAGTTACAACAAATGAATCAAAAATTTTAGTTGATTGCGGTGCTAAGCCAACAACAAATAGGAATGAAACTCAGCCATTTTTCTCTGCACCAGAATTATTGCCATTAGATAATCTAGATGCAATTGTAATTACTCATGCCCACGTAGATCATATTGGGATGTTACCAGTTTTATTCAAATATGGATATAGAGGCCCAGTTTATTGCACCCCTCCAACTAGAGATTTGATGACATTATTACAAATTGACTACATTAAAGTAGCACTCGCTGAAGGTAATGATCCCCCATATTCAAAAGCTGATATTCAAGAATGTATAAAACATACTGTTGATATAAATTGGGGGGATAAAACTGATATATCTCCTGATATTAAAATAACTTTAGAAAATGCCGGCCATATATTGGGTTCCTCTAGTGTATACGCTCAGATAGGTGAAGGAAAATCTGAACATAGGTTATTATTCTCTGGAGATATAAAATATGAAAAATCATGGCTTTTCGACGCTGCTACAGTAAGATTTCCCAAAGTTGACACTTTAGTAATAGAATCAACGTATGGTGGTCCAACAAACATACAACCAACTAGGCAACAGGCTAGTCACGAACTACAAGACTTAATTATTGACACTCTAAATAGAGGCGGTAAAATATTCAGTCCAGTATTCGCCGTTGGCCGCTCACAAGAAGTAATGATTGCTATTGATGAATTATTTAAATCCGGAAAAGTAAAACCAGTTACTGTATGGTTAGATGGGATGATATCTGAAGCAACTGCTATACACTCCAGCCATCCTAACTTTCTAAATAGAGATTTGAGAAAACAGTTGCTGAAAGGTGGAGATCACAATCCTTTCAATTCTCCTTGGTTTAAACAAGTAGAATCTCATAAACAAAGAGAATCTATACTTTTAGAAACAAATCCATGCATTGTACTTGCAACTAGTGGTATGATGACTGGGGGCCCAATAGTAGAATATTTCAAACACTGGGCACCTGAACATGGCAATACTCTCTGTTTTGTAGGGTATCAAGCGTCGGGAACACTCGGACGTAGATTACAAGATGGCCATTCTCAAGTTCCATTAATGGATAGAGGGCAAACTTTGATGATTGCCGTAAATTGTAATATGGTAATAATTGATGGATTTAGCGGCCATTCTGACAGAAATCAATTGATGGATTATGTATCAGCACTTCATCCCACTCCACGTAAAATTATTTGCCATCATGGCGATTCGCAGACATGCAATGCATTCAGACAGGGTTTAAGGGAGAAATTCAAAGTTCAAACTTATGCGCCCGATAACTTAGAAACACTTAGACTCGCATGAATTATAGTATTGGAATATCAAAGCCAAAAGCTATTGGATCTATATTTTCATCATCTATTTCTCTGGTTTCATCATCCCAATCATTATATTGTTTGTATAACTTCAGTTTTTCCGTATTCGGACTTAATCCTATTGCTAAAGGTAAAGGTGCTAGAAGTAAATAGCCCCAAACTTGAGTTGTAAGTGAATTATTAATCATAAAATTATATATAGAAAATAGTATTAATATCAAAGAAAATGTTACTCCAATAACGGCCCTCAAAGTAGTCATGATGTTTATCCGAGTGAAGACTACTTCAATAAACCAGTCTAAATTAGATTAATTTTCAGGCAATTTATTGAACTAATATCTATTCAGAGTGACATGGAATCTGCCTGGTCATTAATTAAATGTATTTGTGGCCATAATTTTGGTATTAAAAAAGGGAATAAAATTAGGTGTTTCAGATGTTCAAATAATAATGATTATAAAATTATTAAGAATTTTTCATCTTCTATAGATCTCCGAATAGCCGTGGCTACGGCAAACGCACCAGAAGAAATCAATCATATAATAAATAATAAATTAAAAGGATCCGAGGCAAAAAAATATAATTTGAACATAAATGAAGTAGTTAATATGTCAAAATATCAAGTTATGATGAAGAATGCTACATCCAATGATGGAGTTTTAAAGTTAGATAAATTAGTCAGTATCCTAAATAATAATTTCATAGAAGATGTACTTGCTGAGGACCTCATTGCAAAGTCTGAATTTGAAGGACTAATTATTAGGTCAGCACATAATGAATGGTCTTGGCTCTAGTAACCTTCATGACATATTGGCCGTTCGGCCGGATTACCACAGGGCCTGTGGGTTAGTCTGGTCTATGCTTGTTCGTTTGGGACGAACAGACTCTGGTTCAAATCCAGGCAGGCCCACCATAATTTATGCATACCACCCTACTCAACCTTAAATGCTTAAATTTCCTTGTCTCTAACTCTTTATGCCAAGAAATCAACAAATCTTCTTGACTAGATTTGCATGTCATTTATTCATTTGGCATTCTTGGTGGTTTGTGGACGCTTTCGAGTGATGAGTTTTATTTTAGTGGTATTACATTTTTTAATTTCCTTGGTTGTGGAGTTATAGCTTTTGTAATTAATAAATTTTTTTTTTCTGCCACCACCATCAGATGATGCTAAAAATGACACCAGAAGGTAAGTCCCAAGCGTATCCAGACCATTTTTGAATGGAACTATTAATTACCAAATCCTCCTAAGGTTGACTGATGACAGCTACGCAGAAAGAAGATGATACGCCGATGAAAAATCATCAAATTTTTGCCAGAATTGAAAATGCTATTTCTGGATTCCTTATTGGTGGAAGTATTGTTGCATGGATGTGGTTTGTAGGTGATTTTCCAGATACTAGTTACGATGAAATCACGGCACTTATGCTTGCTTACGGTTTTATCCTCGGACTTATTTTTTATGTTATCACGTATGCAATCACTTTGATTGAGACAACAAAATTGATTGAGACTATAAAAGTAAAGTATTTTAAAAAAACCTGACGAATAATTCATTTAAACTCTTATTACTGATGTAAGTAAGTTATATGCCGTAGTTTTGATTGACCAAATATGTAAGTCGAGGTTTTATTTATGATTATAACATTATTACTTGCTCTTTTTAATGGTTGTACTGAAGGTACTGATAGAAATACACCTACTAAGGTATAAATTCATTTCTCACCCCTTCCTAAAGATTCTAGAAGGTAACATAATCTCTCAAAACAACCAAGTTCACCTTCCGTGATTGCCTATCTCATATCCTTGACAACACCAGGCAGTCCTACCATAATTTATGCATGCCACCTTGACCTAACCATAGATTTTGATTTTTCATCTTCTCCTAATTGTTTATGCCAAGGAATTATTACATCTCCTTAACTAGATCTCTTATCCAATTGAGATAATACTCTGGCATACAATAATCTTCTAAGAGATAACTCTGATTCTTTGTATTTTTCTCAACAATTGTATGAGACGGTAAGTCTCAAAGGTATCCAGATAATTTTTGTATGGAATTATTCAAGTCTTAAACCTCTTAAGGAAAGTTGATGTCAATCCATGATGTGTGATATTTTTTATCTATATACACCAACTTTATCAATAATAATCGATTGACGAAATACGGTAGATGGCAATTTAACGTTTTCTTTCAGGGTCTCGTTATCACGCTCGCCATCTACCACCTAAATGATCTAAATGTAAAATAGAATTATTGTATAAAATTATTTATGAGGTCCATATATATTTAAACCTCTACATTTTATCTTGAATTTATAGATAGCCACTATTAATTTTTATATTTTAAGTGAATATTCTCATCAATTATTGCTAGGACTTAAGGATGAAGTGCTTACATCACAAGTTGCCCGGACAAAAACCCGGGGGCCGGATATGTCCGGGTGGATTGTTTAGTTATGTTTTCGTCCGCTTGATATTCGGTTCCCATTTTGATTATTTAATCTCTTTATCGCATTTATATCAAAATGAGATACGGCTATTTCTAAAGCTTCATTGATATCAAACCAACGTACTTCTTCAATTTCACCTTCTTTCGGTTCAATATCTTCAATCATAACATTGGAATTACTTCTATATGTAAATGATACCCAATTAATTCCATCTTCATTAAATATTTCTTGTTCAATTAGTGAATTATCATTCCCTGTCATTATATTTCCAGATTCACCCGTAGGATCGGGTATGTTGATAATTATTCCCAACTCTTCCAAAACTTCTCTTTCAGCACCTTTTCTTGGGTGCTCCCCATAATTTACAAATCCTCCTGGTAATGTCCAATATCCTGTAAAAAATC
Organism: Candidatus Thalassarchaeaceae archaeon; assembly: GCA_023700245.1. Lineage (GTDB taxonomy): Archaea > Thermoplasmatota > Poseidoniia > Poseidoniales > Thalassarchaeaceae > MGIIb-O3. The sequence goes on along the minus strand of JAJPRE010000006.1, from coordinate 435 downwards.
CTCTTGAGGATTTCGCCATCAATAATTTATTTTCATCATTTAAAATAATTACTTTACTGACTATTCTGTGAATTGTTCTATAGACGCACTCTCTTACTATTGGATGAACTACATTATCACTTATTGCATCATCTTTCCATGCCCAATGTTCCGGCCAATTTATTTCGGGTTCTCCTATGGTAATTTTGTAAGATTTATTTCCAATGGCAATCACATTATTTCTAATTTTTTTATATGATATATTCAATTCTTGAACTTCATAATATGTGGGCAATCTTAATAAATAATCTTTTAAAGCTAGAATTCTACCTGGCTTTGGTACTTGTGGCCCATTGCCTTCACCATCTACCAAAAGTATCTTTCCATCATGCTCTAGGTAAATATATTCAATATTTTCAAGCATAATTATTCCAATTTCTATTAATAACCTACTAG
>JAJPRE010000038.1 GCA_023700245.1 Candidatus Thalassarchaeaceae archaeon | reverse complement strand
TATTTTGGAGTTTTTTGTAAAATTAGTTCATCTATTTTTTTACTAATTTCATTTTCTGCGATATTTATAACTTCATCATCATCGATAAGAATTAATTCATCTATTTCATCATTTATTGGATTATTGTCATGACCATTTGCCAATATTATCCTGTCTATTAACACAGATTTTTTACCTGAGACATGAATTTCAAGTTTTTTACAAATGTCCCTTAGCTCTGCAACTGACATCTCCGATAATAAATCGGAGTCGAAAGTAGACTGGTCATCTTTGCTCATTATGTTAATCGAGCCATAAGTAATGGTTTTCAATCCCTTTGTTTCAAAGTATCACAGAAAGGGCACTATGATAGTTTAACTATAAATTCAAGCAAAGAACTCAAGAAGTAGTTTTTGTTGCGAAAACTATGAAGCCGCGACTTGTGATACTCTCAAGAGGTCCTGAGTTGTATAGTACCAAGCGGCTATTAGAAGAAACAGAAAAAGCAGGTTGGGATGTCAAAATAATTGATCCATTGAGTTTGACTATAGTTATAGATAAGGAGGGAGGGAAGATTTTTCATCAAGGTTGGCCTGTAGAATGTGAAGCCGTCCTGCCAAGAATAGGTTATTCAATAACTAGAAGAGGGGTTGCTATAGTTAGGCAATTTGAAAGTAGAGAAGTAATAATACTAAATTCAAGTAATGGAATAATGAGTAGTCGGGATAAATTAGTTGCTTGTCAAATGATGTCCGATAATTCAGTTCCAGTACCAATTACGGCGCATGTGGGCTCTTGGAAAGATACTGTTAGAGCAGTAAGTAGAGTTGGTGGTACCCCATGTGTAATTAAATCAACAGAAGGCACTCATGGATATGGAGTATTTCTAGCTAAAACAGATCAGCAAGCGCGACAATTAGTTTATCAGATGTTAGAACGGAATATGCGACCTTTAGTTCAGGAATATATCAAAGAGTCTCATGGTCAAGACATACGTGTATTGGTGGTTGGAGGAAAAGTTATTGCATCCATGAAACGAAAAGCAAATGGAAATGAATTTCGTTCAAATTTTCATTTAGGTGGTTCTGTAGAAGATGTAATAATAAGTGAAGAGCAAAAAATAATCGCATGTCTAGCAGCAAAAACGTTAGGACTGGATATAGCGGGAGTAGATATGCTCATATCTGAAAGGGGTGCATTAATTCTTGAAGTAAATTCTAGTCCAGGACTAGAGGGAATAGAGTCTTCGACTGGAATTAATATTGCAGAAAAGGTAGCGGAATATTTAACTTTTAGATATCATGATTCTCTAGAAGTAGAAATAGAAGATGAATCTGAAGAAATAACTGATTCTAATAGTCATAAAATAACATCTGATAGTTAATCGGCTATTTTAATAATATATCAAAATCCACATGACTTATTGCCAATCATGAGAAGCATTCAATACATTATTGGCCCCCTGTTATTTGTTCGTTAGGGCAGGGATGCATACGTCATTTACGGCATGAGTCGAGAAAATGGAAGAAGAAGGTGAAATATTTTCAAATACGAAAGTAGATGATAATATGCCTCAAGATATTAATTTTATAAATTCTAAAATCCCATTACCTCCAAGATTAGATAGGATATCAAAATTACCTTGGTTTGAATGTTGGTTGCAAAAATTGCGAACAGAGAAAAAAAGTGAGCATACAATTAGATCTTACATTGTCGGAGTTAGGACTTTCTCAGTTACAAATCTACCAAATGAAAATTCTATAAAATGGGAGAAAATGCAGACCATATCTGTTAATAATATTCACTCATTTAGTGACCCCAATAATGGAAGAATAGATGCATGGTTAAATAGTATCAGTAAGTTAAAGCCCTCAACAATTAATGCAAGAATAGCATCTATTTCTCATTTATTAAAATGGTTGGGTTATATGATTCCTGATTGGATTCAAAGACCTTCGAGGAGTCGTTCTTTACCTAAAACACTAGGAAAAAATGAGTTGAAGAGAGTTTTATTGTCCACGAGTCAATCTGAGGATTGTTTGGCTTCACCCATTGTAACAATCATGCTTGATACAGGATTGAGAGTATCAGAATTATGTGGACTTGATATTGACGATTTAGATTTTGAAGATTTATCTGCACTTGTAATTGGCGGAAAAGGAGAAAAGGACAGGACTGTTTTATTTACTAATTCAACTGTTAGTGCAATAAATTCATGGTACCCAATGAGGAAATCTAGACTTAAGCGTTGCAAGAATGAAACAGATAATCGTGCATTGTTTCTATCCAGTAGAGGGAATAGGATGAATCCACGATCAGTTCAAAAAATAATAGATAAGATAGCAGAAGCAGCAGATATTCCCAAGAGTAAGCTCAGCCCCCATACTCTCAGGCATACTTTTGCTACTGGATTATTGGAGAGAGGTGCAGATTTAGTTACAATTCAAAGACTATTGGGGCATGCTAGTATAGCTACAACACGGGTTTATCTTGAAATAGGAGATCAAACCTTACGTGAAATATATCATAGAGCCCAGAAGAAAATTACTATTGCTGATCTGAATAGTTCTGAAGAGGTAATTAAAGAAATTAAAACTATAGAAATAAAATCTACAAACTAACTTGAAAGTAGTTTATTCATACACAACATTCAATCAAATAGATACCGTGAGAAGTACGTGGACCAGTCTTACTACGAGTCAGATAGATATTCATCAAATGAAGCAGGGGTTTCGATTTTATATGCACAAGTGGTGCAAGGTAAGCCAAAAATGGATATTAATGAAAAGGGTTTTTTGGAAGTAAAAAGTTTGAAGAAGAGTAGGGGAATCTATCTTGGAGACGTCGCGAAGTCTGTATTATACTCAATTGGTTCACATGAAACGCCGTTTATTAATGACGATTCAAACTGGGATCAGCAAGTTTGGGAGTTAAAGTGTAAATCAAATGATTTGGATATTAAGATAAATAGTTCACATTATTGGGGATTTGGACTTTTTAATCGGTGTTTCTATAATAAAATAGAAATTAGAGGAGAGTTGTCAATACGTGCTAGATGTGTGCATGACATTGTAGCAAGTCTAGGTAGAAATCCGTGGGAACCATATAGGCTAAAATCCTTTGAAAAGGTAACAAATTTAACTATTGAAGAACACATAAAATCATGGAATAATCTGATTAAAATAGCCAAAGATGAGATGAATGAAAACATTCTAAAATTAGAAGATTCAGTTAGATTACTCAGAGGAGTAAATGAAGATTCAGTTGAATTTATTTCGGCCGCAGATAATGCATTGGAGGAAGCAAGGACGGCTTTATCTGATAGAAATTCTCCTGCTGTTGAACGGGCATTGAGTAGAGCAGAAAAAGCAATAATTAGGGCAAATCCAAAAACGGATTTACAATCTACAAATATATTGTTTGACGATAATTAAAGACCTAGTGCATTGAACATCCATGACCAAACACCATGTTGTGCTAGATAAATTACTAATGAGAATGAGATACAGGCGAAATATATTGTACCTTTTGATATTTGAATGGCATCTTCACTTTCTTCATCAAAATAACGAATTAATCCAGCTGCTTGCTGGATTCCGCTACCCTTCTTATCCTTTGCCATTGACCGTCGCACCCATATAGACTATTTCAAACTCACGAGCCCAATAAAATAATATTAAATTATGATTATGCTTCTAAAGACTCGATTAATACACAACCACCATCGAGTTCCACTATCATTGATGCTGCATCCATTGCATTATCCATACTTGAAGTCATTAGAATCTCACGACGATTGCCATTGGGAGTTTGAAAAACCAATCTATGACTTAAATTTTCTAGAACTTCACGATTAACAGTTTGCCAAGTCCATTCATCATTTTCTATAGTTACTAAGGCCTGAATTGGTACTAATGGCCCTTGATTTAGAGAGTTATTTCTAGCTCTATCTACTAATTCAATTAATTTCTTAGTTGCTCCAAAAATATCGGTTTGTATCGGTTTTTCTTTATTTTTTGCTATTCGCCTGCTTAATCTCATTACGTGCATCCCCTTTGCGGAACAAGTCCACGAGCGGGGAGCGATTCATCAATGGTATAATATTTTAGAAAAATATAGTTGTTAAGTAATAAAAATTAGATGTTTTATTCAATACGGAGTACGAGTATTTCTTTCGTGATGTCGTGTTCGGAAGGTCGTGGCAAGCAAGTCGGATTACTGGTATAATCTTGGAAAGGATAGTGTTTTGCTCAATGCAGTCAGTAAATGGAGAACGGATTCTGAAGAATGGTTCCAAGGATCATTTGAAAGATTGCCAGAAACAGTGAGAGTAAACCCACTAAGAGAAGATTCGAAATGGGTAGAAGATTGGTTAATTAAGATTGGTTCAAAACGGATAAGTTGGTTTAATGGTGTTGGTAGTGCTTGGACATTACCATTTGAAAGAGGTAAAATAGATGGTGAAAATAGAGTATTACTCTCTTCTTTACATGAAACTGGTAGATTAACTAGGCAGGAATCAGTATCTATGATTCCGGCAATAGCACTTGATACAAAACCTGGAGAAATCATCTTAGATATGTGTGCATCACCGGGATCTAAAACCACACAGATTTCTGAGCATTTAAACAATAAAGGTTTGGTTGTGGCTAATGAAATAGCTAGTTCAAGAATTAATACATTGGTATCAAATTCACAAAGACATGGATCTAGAACCTGTATGATAGTGAATCATGATGGGAGGCATATCCCTAAAATTCCTGGGTTAGGCTATGATAGAGTATTAGTAGATGCTCCATGTACTGGTTCAGGAACTACTAGAAAAAATCCTGATGTATGGAGAAAATGGTTACCTTCTGGTGGACGTTCTCTTCATAAATTACAAATTGATTTATTGAGTAAGGGGATAGAAATTACAAAACCTGGAGGTAGAATAGTATATTCAACATGTTCATTAGACCCTGTAGAAAATGAGGCAGTTGTGGCGGAAATGATGAGGAGATATGCCGTAAAAATTGTACAACCTAGTACAATATTATCAAAATTATTATTTGATGAGGGTTTAACTAAATGGCCTATTTTAGATGATAAGGGCGATATAACAACAGAATTAGATGTAGTTAGTTCCACTCTACCACCGACTGAATCTAACATACTAGAATCTATTCGTAACTGTGTAAGAATTTGGAATGATAAAAATAATGGAGGAGGATTTTTTGTAGCGATACTTGAAAAAATGAATGAATTGAATATAAAAATACCTAAAAAAATATTAAATGATAATCAATTTACTGAAGACTCAATAGATTTACCTCAACCAATAGGGAGTGAAATTACTGACAAAATAATGGATAGATTTGGAAGTTGTCCGGATAACCTATGGATCAGAGGTAAGAAAATACTTTGGTGCACTAAAGAAGCTAAATATATTTGGGAGAATGAGAAAAGTAGAAAATCAGGAAGAATAATAATTCCAGGAAAGAGATGGAAACCACTGAAAGTAATTCATTTAGGACTTGATACAATTAAGCTAAGAAACAAAGAAATTGATAGAATAATAGGTAGAGCTGCACAGCAAATTATTTCTGAAATAGATTCAGGTTTTATTGAAGTTAGTAGAGTAATAATAAACAGGTTACTAATCGAAGAAGAAATATTTCCTTTAGAAATAGATGCCAATATAGGGGAATTTAAAGGTAGTTTGGTATTAGTTGACGAAACAGATGGAGTATGCTTACCAGTGTGGATAGGGAGTAGAGTCAGCCTCATGGTAAATGAACCTGAGAGAATTATCATGCGTGCCATTAGGGGATTAAAGGTAATAATCAATGAAGAAGAATAGTTTTTTAATCAAATGAAAAATAAAAATTGATATTAATTGGCATATGTTCAATAGCCATGCGATATTCTTAGGAATATGAATGGAACCATGTTAGACGAAACGGACCACAATATCATACAGGTTTTGTGTGAAGATGCTCGAACTTCACTAAGAAAAATTTCTGAAAGAATAGGAGTATCTTTAGGAGCGGTGAGCAATAGAGTAAAAAAATTAGAAGAACGTGGTATAATTAAAGGCTACTCCGTACTTCTTGACCATGAAAAAATTGGATGGGAATTGAACGTAGTTATTGGATTAAGAATAAAAAAAGGTAGGTTGATAGAGATTCAAGAAAAAATTGCTAAAGATAATAGAATTTATGGTGCATATGACGTAACTGGGGATTTTGATTCAATGATTTTAGCAAGAGCAGAAAATAGAAAGGATTTAGATAATTTATCTAAAAATGTATTATCCATTGAAGGCGTAGAAAGGTCGGTTACTCATTTAGTATTGAATACTGTAAAAGAAATTCCCAGCTCTATACCCATTAATAAATTCGATAAATGAATTTATATTATAGAAGAAAATATACTTGCATAGGATGATAATTCTTCCACGGCCATAATTTCGGGATTAATTAATATTGATAATTGATTATGCATTTCTTCATCTATTGCCATATCCATAGCCATTAACCTTATACGAAAAAAATTTTGAATACTTTCTCCTGTTTTATCCCAATCCATTAAGATAATTATTGAGGATTTGCCGTCAATTTTATTTCTAGTTCCGTACATTTCATAAAGATATGCAATTAATTTTGATCTGCTGTAGCCACGGTTTAATTTCTCAATTACTCCGGTAAATCCTAATGATCTTAAAGCTTTGACATCATTAATTCCTTCGACAAGTATTGGACAATTTGATCCACCTTCCATCCTTGATTTATTTCGTAAAATATTTTTTTTAATGATTTTTGAAGCCTTTTTAAATCGATATGATTGACTTTCCATATTAAAATTTTTACGATTTTTAGACATGGTTGTTATTTACAAAAAATGTTCTCAATATAAGTTGATTGGATATTAATAAATATAATATTAATTTCATATTTTATATTTCACTGTAGTTCAATAGGTAAATTGAATCATTTTAAATCTATATTG
>JAJPRE010000005.1 GCA_023700245.1 Candidatus Thalassarchaeaceae archaeon | reverse complement strand
GAGATGGCCCAAACAGAAACTCAGGCGGCAATCGTGGCGGAGATAGACGTGGCGGTAATAGGGTGAAATCTGATGGTCGTAAATCTACTTTCCGTTCTTGATTATATTATATCTTCAATCAATCTTAGTTTTAATAAACGATTTGCTGCACTGTATTGTATAGATTTGAATGCCACTTTTATTTGTCCTCCTTCAAATGGATCTTCAATAGTTGGTTGTCCGCCTCTAAATAATCCCATTATTGTCGTATATGCGTCTACTTCTATGTATGCTTCAATATCATAAATTGCTGATTCAGCACCCTGATCACTTAAATCGTCACCCTCGCCTCCATGCAAAATTGTTCTTTGTAAGCGCCTCTCTATGTTAATTTTAATTTCAGAACAAGGTATTTCCATTTCAACCATAGAATTAGTTCTTATCTCGAGGACAGATAGTTCTCCTCCTTCTTTAATTGGCCCTTTTATTTTCAATAGTTGCGGGTTTTTCTTGGATATTTCTGTCATTTTTTCACCTTAATTTTATTTCATTTACTATTCAATACTGCACTAGCAATAAATGTATTAATTTCTATTATACTAGTTATTTCCTCATCTTCGTCTTGAGGTGCCAGCCCCAGCTGATCTACTGAATTAACATCTAACTCAATCTTTAGTCGCAGGACTCCTTCTCTCCGGCCCTCAATTTCCCAAGCCATGTTCGGCCCCTGTGTTATTAATTGATAATCTTTGGTCCTAATTTATATACATATTACATCATAATTTTCAAAAATACATACTCTTCATTTATGGTTCTCTATACATATGATTGAAATGCAAAAGCACTTGGCAAAGTTATGATAGGCGTAGGCGATATAGCACCAGATTTCTCATTAATGGCACATGATAGGTCAATGGTAACATTGGATGAATATAAGGGACAAAGAGTTTTACTTGCTTTCTTCCCAGCCGCTTTCACCGGGGTATGTACAAAAGAAATGTGCACTTTCTCCGATTCTATAAGTAAAATGTCCAAATTTAATGCTTTAGTATTTGGAATTTCTGCAGATAATGTATTTGCAAACAAATTCTTTGCTGAAACAAATAATATCAAATTTCCTTTACTTTGCGATGTTGAAAGAACAGCAATAAATCTATACGGCGTTGCAATTAATAATTTTGGAGCCCCGGGATACACAGCAAGTCAACGTTCAATATTTATAGTTGAAAAAGATGGTACGATTGGTTATGTTTGGATTGCAGAAAATCCAGGAATAGAGCCAATTTACTCAGAAATTATTGATTATATCGCATCTTAAATTAGTTTTTTAACTTCCATTTCGGACCCTCTGGGCCGTCTTCAATGACTACCTTCATAGAATTTAATTCATCTCTTATCTTATCGGCCATATTCCAGTCTTTTTGCTCCCTTGCTTCCTGACGTTGAGCAAGTAACTTCTCTACTCTTGTTGATACTTCATTTCGCTTAAAATCTAATTTGTTTACTAATGAATTTACAATATCATTATCCGGAATAAGGCCGAGAATATTGCCTGCATACTCATTGAGCCAACCCATGATTGCTGAAATATAATCCAATTTGGAATTAGTTGATAACAATTCTTGCAACTTCTTTATGACAGATTGAACCTCCACAATGGCTACTCTGGTATTAAAATCATCATTCATCCCATTACAAAAACGTTCACTTGCCGAATTAAGAAATTCATAATCACTCCAATCATTTGCATTTGTCAATTTAGTTCCTCTAAGATACGCAAGTATAAGTCTCTCTTGATGTTTCTCAGATTCTTCTATCATTGATGGATTGAATTCAATTGGTTGTCTGTAAGGGGCATTCAATAAAGAATATCTCAGTGCCAAAGGTTGAACAGAATCAAAAGTTTCTGAAATTGTAGTAAAATTGCCTAATGATTTACTCATTTTTTCTCCATTAACATTTATCATTCCATTGTGAATCCAATATTTTACAGTATTTTCTTTGCCTATACAACATTCCGATTGGAATATTTCCGCTTCATGGTGGGGGAACATCAAATCTCTTCCTCCTCCATGGATATCAAATTCTTTACCTAGATGTTTCAATGACATAGCTGAACATTCAATGTGCCATCCGGGACGTCCATTTCCCCAAGGACTTTCCCAAAAAGGCTCATTTTCTTTAGCATTTTTCCATAACGCAAAATCTCTATGATCTCTTTTTCCGGAACCAGTACCCTCTACTCTACCTCCTGCACCGGATCTAACCATTTCCAATGTTTGACCAGTTAACTGACCATATTTTTCAGGAGCAGTATCTATTTCAAAATAAACCCCATCATTTCCAATATATGCATTTCCCTTATCTATTAAAATAGATATCATGTCAATTATTTCTGGGATGGTTTCCGTAACTCTTGAATACTTATCTGCACGTTTTACATTCAGAGAATCCATTACTCGAAAATAATCTTTTATATTTCTATTTGCAATTTCCAAAAAATCTTTCCCTTCTTTATTTGCAACTTTAATTATTTTATCATCAATATCAGTAAAATTTGTAATGTAGTTTACATCATACCCTGATTTTCTTAACCATCTTGTGATGATATCAAAAGAAATAGCTTGTCTTGCATGTCCCAAATGACTAGGTGAATAAGGAGTTATTCCGCACACATATATGCCAATTTTTCCATCTTTAATGGGAGTAAACAACCTCTTTTTTTTAGATCGAGTATCATGTATTCTTAATGTCATATATTTTTCCTTCCTAGGCAATTAAATATATTTTTTTGCTGATTTTACTAGTTCTGAATATAGAGCTTCATGCACGCCACTCATTCTTTCAGGATGCCACTGAACTCCGATGCAAAATTTCTTATCGGGCCTCTCTACTGCTTCTATTAAGCCATCTTGATTAGCATTTCCAGTTACACTCAATGTTCCAGCATTTGCGACACCTTGATGATGTGTTGAATTAACAATTATTTCTTGTCCCATTATTGAAGATATTTTAGAATCAGTTTTAAAAATTACTTTATGCTCACTAAATTTACCATCATATGAGCCATGATTTTCATATCCAGGAGTTGAGTCAAGATGTTGATATAGGTGCCCTCCATGGATTATTGATAACATTTGCATTCCCCTACAGATGCATAATAAAGGCATATCACGGTCTAATGCTCCATTAATGAGGGAAATCTCAGATTTATCTTGAAGAGGGTAGTATTCACTAGCAGTTGAATCTGGAGTTTGACCATATTCTTCAGAATTAATATCCGGCCCACCTGCTATTACTAGTCCACTAATCAAATTAAGAATTGATTCTGAAAATCCCGAGGGAGGAATAAGTAAGGGGACTCCTCCTGCCGCTTCTATTGATGAAACATATGTTGATGGCAATATTGCTGCATCCATTTTCCATTTTGCAAAACTTGACTCCCTTATCCCGCATGTAACTCCAATTATCGGTCGTTCAATATCTGCATCCATTTTAACGACCTCTCATATATTGTTTTTTAACTTCTCGCTGAATCAATTAAAGATTGGAATATGGAATCTTGTAAAATCATTTCAGGATGCCATTGGGTAGAAATTAAAAATGTCTGACTTTCAAGTTCAACTGCTTCTATCAATCCATCTTCAGATTTACCTACAATTGTTAAATCGCCAGGATCGGAAATTCCTTGATGATGGCCAGAATTAACTATAATTTCATTACCTAGTATGGATGCTAATTGGGAATTTGGTTCTAATATTACCTTATGATTGGACCATTTCCCATTCGTTTCTCCATGATTTTCAAACCCCTCAGTTTCAGGTAAGTGTTGATACAAACTTCCGCCTCTTGCAATACAAAGTAATTGATGCCCTCTACATATGCATAATATTGGCAAATCTCTCTCTATTGCTTCATCAATTAGTAATAATTCCCACTCATCTTGGCTATTTTTGATTTCTGTCGTTTGCTCATGAATGCCTTGATTATATAACTCCGGATTAATATCTCTTCCTCCAGTAATGATTATTCCATCTAATATGCCAAATATTTCCTCTATATTATCTCCTTCTGATATAATTACTCCTACTCCTCCAGATCTATTTACTGCACTCAAATAATTCAAAGGGGACATTATTACTGATTGGTTTTCGGTTTCATAATTGATGATATTTATTGATGCAGTAATTCCAATTATGGGATTCAACAGAGATCTACTCCTGTTCTCTAAATAATCTATTATGCTTAAATGATTTTATCCCAACAAACATGAATGCCGACCCAACAAAAATTAATATTAGATGAGATGCAATTAATAATGTCGAAGGATCCTCACTCGTTAGTATTCGCATTCCTCCAAGTACCATGAGTAATGAAAAAACCATTGATGCATGCATATAGTGATGTTTACGAGCTTCATCAACTTCAGATAATATTCCAAATATTAATAATGGCATACCTAAAAATGATGGTATCATGGCAGTGAATGATCTTGATCCAGATTCTTGTAGAAAATATGCCATGAATCCCCAAGCAATTAATAATCCTCCTCCGATCATCGCAATCCTTGGTACTTTCAAACCTATAAATATGAAATCTTTATCCATATTTGGCCTACTGGTTCCAAGTATATTATGGTCTCGCTTAAGAATTAGTAGTAATTGATGTTTGGATTTCTTCATCCTTTGCAACTATTTGTTCCCAGAGCAATTCTGCAACGTCTTTTACGTCCATATTTGAACCAACAGAATCCAATCCGTCCTTAACCATTATTGAGCAAAACGGACACCCAATTGCAACAGTATCGCATCCTGTAGCAGCAATTTCTTCGGCTCTAATTTTATTTACTCTTTTATCAGCATCTTCCTCCATCCACATTTGCGCACCTCCTGCACCACAACAGAAAGAATCCTTTCCATGTCTCTCAACTTCAACATCTACGCCTCCAAGTACTGCTCTGGGCTCATCTATCACATCTCCCATCCTTCCTAAATAACAAGGATCATGATATGTTATGCTCTTACCCATTTTATCTAATTGGGGCAGTTTATTCTCTTCTTGTAACATTGCCATCATTTCGGTGTGGTGGAATACTTCTAATTCATCTCCTCCATAATCTCCATATTCTTTTCCCAAAGTGTGGAAACAATGCGGGCAAGATGCAACTATTTTATTCACTCCTAATTCTTGAAACGTTGCTAAATTAGTTTCAGCTAACATTTGAAATAAATATTCATTTCCAGCCCTTCTAGCTGGATCTCCGGAACAACCTTCTTGCATACCGAGTATGCCTACATCAAGTCCAGCTTCCTTCATCAACGATATCGTCGCTCTTGCAACTTTCTGATTGCGTTCATCAAAACTAGCTGCACAGCCAACAAAATAAATATATTCAGCTGGCTCACCTATTTTTACATCTAAATCAGCAGCCCAATCAGCCCTTTCATGACTTCCAAATCCATATGGATTTGATGCAGACTCTAGGTTCCCCATCGCAACGTTAAGAACCTCTGGATATTCCATAGTTTCCATAACTGCATTTCTACGTAAATCTGTAAGTTTAGGGACGTGCTCTATGTATAATGGGCAGACATCAACACATGCATTACATGTAGTACATGCCCAAACTGCATCTTCTCCTATGCGTTCCATCATAGTTTCTTCAGGTTTTTCTCCCCTGAGGAGTATAGGCGCATGTTCATTTGCGTAATCTCTTACATCATGTATTACTTGCATTGGATTCAAGCTTTTACCAGATGCATATGCTGGGCATACATCTTGACACCTAGCACAAGAAGTACAAGACCACCCATCTATCAATTGCCTCCATGAATACTGTTCATAAGAGCTAACGCCAAATGATTCAATATCTAAATCTTCGAGTAGAACTGCTTTGCCATTTTCACCAATTGCTAAGGGCCTCATTTTTCCCATTGGCTCAATATCATGAAAAAATACATTTGGAAATGCCATTACTAGATGCATATGTTTGGAAAGTGGAATTAGAATTAAAAATGTCAGAATTGCTATCATATGGGCCCAATAAGATGCTATTGCTATTGTATTTGATATATTCATTCCTTCAAGCCATAGTCCAATCGGCTCCCATGCTATGGGATCTTCTTTAGATTCAATGATGAAAGAAGTTGAAGTTATGGTAAGTATTAGTGCCAAAATAAAATTTCCCTCTAATTGAGATTTACCCTTTAGCTTTTCAGGTGTAAAAACAACTCTTCGTATTAATGCAGCCACTGCACCAATAAATGCTGATGTATATCCCAATTCTACTATCCCATTCCAAGGGCCAATAAGTAATTGAGGAATTATGTGATTAGAGAAAAAATTAGCAGATGCCAAATCAAACATATCGGTTGCTAGCATCAAGAATCCCCAAAACATCAGAACATGCATTGTACCAGCAATTTTATCTCTCAATACCTTTTTTTGCCCTAGCCAGCCAACTAGTAATTCTTTGAATCTTAAGCCCCAGGAATCAAACCTATCATCAGGAGCTCCTAATAATACTAACCTTGTTGCTTTAATTACTTGATATAGGAAAAAAGTTACAGCAACGCTACCTATGATAATTAAAATTAACCAACCTGGAATTGGTCCATAGTGAATTAGAAGAGGATGTTTCATAATTTAATCTCCTATATTCGTTTGGTGGTAATACATGCGCAGAGTCGAACCTATTGAAACAATCGCTCTATGATTTAATTTATTTATTAATTCCCTAATGATAATCTCCTATGCACACTTCGGAAGGGCATGGCGGTTGCCTTTGCTCCTGGGAAATGTATTCTATTCGGGGAGCATGCCGTTGTTTATGGGCACCCTGCAGTAGCAGTTGCGATAGATCAAGGGGTACAGGTTTCTTTGGAACAATCTGATGAATGGTTGATTGAAGGTTCGCCATTCATTCCAAATCAACATCCTCATATTTCACATATATTATACGATCTGTTCAAATATGAAGGCCATCCTCTAAATATTAAGATAAAAAGTGAATTATTTTCTGCAGCCGGATTGGGATCTTCAGCAGCATTATCTGTTGCATTTGGTGCTGCATTACAAATATACTTGGGAAATGACGAAGAATTAGATATTATAAAATTGGCAAAAATGGGCCACTCTGCAGAAGCTATTTCGCAAGAAGGAAGGGCCAGCCCAACTGATACTGCCGCTAGTGCTTTAGGGGGTTGCATTGTCGTTTCAGGCAAAGAAGTGGATGATACTACAAATATTTTTCACTCAATTTTAAAAACTCCTGAAGGCGAACGTAAATGGAGTATAAATAAAGTTAATATTCAGAATAAATCGAATGATGTCTATTTAATTCTGGGCTTTACAGGCGATGCTTCTCCAACTGGAAAAATGGTATCAGGAGTTTCAAATTTATTAACATATAATCCTAATAAATTCCAAGAGATGGAGGCAATAGCAAGTATAACTACAACAGGCCTAACTGCACTTTCTATTGGTAATTTTGAAGCTGTTGGTATTGCGATGGATGCTTGCCATGCCAAACTTCAGAATTTAGAAGTCAGCACCCCTTCTCTAGATAGATTAGTGGATGCAGTTAGACCTTATTCATTAGGTGCAAAGATGACGGGTGCAGGAGGGGGAGGATGTATTGTCGCACTGTCAAGAAATCCACAAAGAGTCGCAGAAGAAATAGAAATAGCTGGTGGTTCACCCTTAATTTCAAAATTAGGCTCTAAGGGCGTATGTATTTTAAAGTAAATTATCTTTTAATTTAGATAATTACTGATGATTTTTTTTAAATATCCTTTATAAGTAACATTACGCTGGGACCTTTATGCTTAGTGACGAAGAACGTTTGACTGTTGTAAATGTAGTTGCATCCACAAGAGTCGCAGAAGAATTAGACTTACCAGATATTGCTATCCAATTGAATTGTGAATATGAGCCAGAACAATTCCCAGGAGTAGTTTACAGAGTCGTAGATCCTAAATTAGCAATTCTAATGTTCCGTTCGGGTAGGGCAGTTTGTACAGGAGGTAAGAATGAAGATAATATCCATACTGGAATAAAAAGAATGACTGAGGACTTAAGGGCAGCAGGAATAGATACATGGGATCTAAAGGATGTTGAAATTGAGGTTCAAAATATGGTTGCCACATACTCTTTATATTATCCCGAAGATTATGATCAAATAGCAGAAAGAGATGATCAAAATTGTAAATTAGTAGAAGAAGATGGAGGGCTAAGAGCCGCTACAGATCAAGAAGTAAAAGATGAAGATCCAAGGGTAAGGGGCGTTAAAGCTGGAGAACGCTTAGCAGGATTACCAAGAAAATTAAATCTAAACAATTTAACATTTCACCTACCCTTCGATAAGGTAGAATATGAGCCGGAACAGTTTCCTGGATTGATCTACCGTCTTGACTATCCAAAAGTAGTTTGCCTAATATTTGGAAGTGGAAAGATGGTTATAACTGGTGCAAGACACAAAGATGAGATATTAGAAGCTGTACAATTTATTCAAGATGAATTAGCAGATTTACTGTATTCTTAAAAACCAAGTTTTATTCAGTGGGGCCCCTACAAAGGCCCATGAAGAAGTCTTGCCGAATTACATTTTTTATTTGTTTAATTCTAATTTTACCTCTTTTATCTAATATTCTTGATCAAAAACAATTAGATGAAGACCTTGTATATGGCGTAGAAGCTAATTCTCAATCCGGAATAGTTGATGTCCAAACATGGCAAATTAATGATAATTGGATGTATACTGGATATTTGGATGTGGGGGACTTCATAACTTCTTCTGGGATATCTACTACTGTAAATTATCTCAATGGGACATTGGATCAAACTGTAACTTCAATATTCTTATCAATCATAGATAATCAATCATCATTAACTTACCAAGTTGAATCAATTGGAGAATATGGGGCCAATGATGTAGAATTAGATGGCATAAATGGCGATATCTCAGTTAACATGAATACAATTGAAATAATACGTGCTTCAGATATGGCAATTGTTTCACAAGAAGCATCAGTAGAGATTGATTTTTGTGCAAATTTTCTATGGTTTTGCGTAAACGAAGATGTGGCAGATTTAATAATAAATAATAGTTATTCTCCTGCACTTGAAGGCTTGGACTTTCCATTGAATGTGGGTGAATTATGGGCTTCTGATTATCATCAAGAAACTACATACGGCGGCTCTAGTAATTATGTTGATATTCCTGATAATTCTGAAGACGATAATACTTCTTCATGGCAAACTGTCTCTCAAGGCTTTTCAGGCGTAAGTTATGCTGGTTGTGGGCAATCATATAACATTACAACTTACAATAGTGATGGCGAAGAATCAGGATATAGGTGGTATTGCCCTGCAATAAATGGAAATATTAAATCTTCTTTTACTCAAAGTCTAGGATTTAAAGCAGTACATGAATTAGTTGCATACCAACCAGTGACAAGATTTAAAGAAATTAATATAGATTTAGAATACCCATTATCTCCTATTGATGCTGACATATATGCATGGATAAATGTGACTAATCAAGGTACGCCTGTTTCGGATTTAGAACTACAATTTAGATATGAAATAGAAGATGACGTAAGAAGTTTTACTACTGATCAAAATGGTTCTTATTACTTAGAATTTAATACTGGAAACAGTACTGATTCAACCGCTTCAGTGGATGATTTAGCAAGTCATGGAATTATTGTTTGGGCCAATCAATCTTCACCAATATTGGGGGCGGCATCAGTTAGTACAAATTTAAACATACATGAAATTGATTTGGTAACAAGGGCCGAAGGAGTAACCGTCCAACGAACTAGAAATAATAGTACTCTGACTCTAGATACGAACATTGGTTTTACCGCTGTTTATGGGGATATACTAGTATTTTCAGTACCTGTGGCCAATAAGGGGCTAATATCTTCTCCTTCCTCTAATCTTAAAATTGATTCTCCTGATGGGAATACACTATTTGCGATAGTCCCTCCCTTGGCAAGTCTTCAAGAATCTAGGATAGAAGTAAATTGGACAGTCCCATTTCAACAATCACATGGGTCAGTCTATTTGGAATTTTTAGTTGATCCTGACGAAACTCTCATCCAAGATGGAAATAAATCCAATAATTATGGAATTTTTACTCTTTTTATAGGTACAATTCCAATTGCAGCCTTGGAACATCCAGTCGAAGTACTAACATTGGATGAAACATCTCTGAATGGAACTTCCTCTTATGACTCTGATGGGGGCTCATATGTTTGTGATTTTTATATTGAAATATCAATAAATATTTTCGAAAACTTTTTTGAAGAAGATTGTATTTATGAGGCTACATGGGATGATGATGGTCATTTTCAGATACTGTTGACAATTACTGATGAAGAAAACGACCAAGACTCTTTTATGTCTTCTATTTCAGTTGTAAATAGGCCTCCTCAAATAACATTAATTTCGGACAAAACATCAATTACAGTATTTTCTGAAGTTACATTTGAAATTAGTGACAGAATCGATTTAGATACACAATCCCCGAATTCTCCGGTTGACATTTTATGGGATAATCCTAATTGTAAGGAAGGGCTAATAAGTACTAAGTGCACTCTTACCCCTGTTAATGAGGGAGAATTTAGTATTAATGTATCCGCAATTGATGATGACGGGGCAATTACATATGCCTCTTCTTCAGTCATGGTCACTAACATTGCACCTTTTGATCCGAAAATTGAAGTTTGGTCTGGTCCAAATAAGATAACACCTGATAATAGGGGAGTTTTTGTAGCCAAAGAAGGAGAAATCCTAACTTTAAAAGCATGGGTTACAGATTCAGAGAATGACATGGACTCTCTTCAATATATATGGTCTCCAGATGCTGAAAATAATCCTGAATTGGAATTAACTAATTATGGTATTATGGGCGAGATAAATCATACTTACACATTTGCAGGGCTCCAACTAGCAACTTTACAAATTCTTGATAATGATAATGAATCTGCTATCTTCGAAGGAGATACAAAAACATTGATTATACCCATAGAAATTGAAAATATTGCTCCTTATATTGTCTCTATTAGTCCAAGATTACCTGTACAAGAAGGAGAAGAATTGATTTTTAATATTGGAGTTATGGATACTTCTAATGATGTAGATTCTCTGACTTCATGCTTTGATATTGATCCATTGGTTAATTCTGACTTGTTCGGAAACGAGGATGATGATTGCGATTTCAACTCTACTTACATATCATATATTTGGGAAGATTCTGTATCGGCTCCAGATTTTATAGTTTTTCATGTTACAGATGATGATGGTAGCAGAGATTCCGCCAAAATAGATATTGATGTTCGAAACACTAGGCCCATGGCTGTAGCATCAACAAATAGCCTAAATCTTCAACAAGGACAGGCTATTTCTTTATCTGCTAACGGGACTATTGATTCTGAATTCGATATAGAAAATATGATTTATCATTGGGATATTGATACTTCATTAGATTCTGATGGCGATGGTAATCCTTCTAATGATGTTGACATGATCGGAAGATGGATACAGGTATTTTATGATGATGAAGGTAAAAAAGTAGTAAAATTGACTGTTTATGATGAATCTGAGAGCAATTCAATAACTATGGTCGTTGATGTGTCAAAAGCACCGCTTAATTTTGAAAATAGCATAAAAGAAAATTCTTCCACAATCTTACTTTTAATCCTAATATCTACTGGAGGAGTATTTTTATCAATTAGATATAGAAATAAGGAAGATGATAAAATAACAAATAATAAATTAAAAGATTCAGATTTAAACGAAATATTTGATTCTATTAGTTCCAATAAATCAATTAACAATGTAGATATAGCATCTGATATTTCAGAATTAAAAAATAACCATCCCAATGATTCTAGTGCATTGGAAAAAGAAATACCCGCCTCAAATGTCATGTTATCCGAAGATGACATCGAAGCACTCTTTGAGGAGTAGTTATCACGGCTATCATGGTCAACCTTTTCCGTCTGTTAGGATTGCCCAATCCAAACTTAAAAAAACATTTAGAAAATGATGAAATGGTTCAATCAAATTTTCCTAATCCACAAGCTGGAGATAGTATTATACATTTATCGGATAATCGTATTTCTGAATGGACTAACAAAATGATAGTTAAACCGACTCATAAAGTAATATATCTCAAACCGGATAATTTACGTAGATTAAATTTAATCGGCATGGATAAAGAATTAATCAATGGCAATTTACTTTTATTTAATTTAAAAGAATTAATTCATATGCCTTCACAAACTGCAAAATGTAGTAGGGAAATACGTCAACTAGCAGAAAATAATGGATTAAATGTTTTTGCATTAAATGAATCTGATACTCTTCTGATGGTTCCTGGTTTGAATATGAGGGTCGACACGCACAAACATATTCTTGGCCTATCAAATATTACTTGAAGGCAAGTTTATTTTTCTGTTCCGGGCTCATAAGAGACTGGGCCATCTTCAAGCCAAGTATCCAATTCCTTTGCTCGTATCTCTTTTACAGTTATTTGCATAAAATCTCTATATGCCTTCCATTTATTTATATCTTCTAAATTATCATTTCTGCCTTCTTTACGTTCTATTGATGCATTTGAATATATAATACATCTTTCTAAAAAACGTTCAACGACCTCTCTCCTTTCACCTATCATCATAATTATTCAACTCCTAATTGTGTAATCAATTTATCTACATGCCCCTTTGCACTAACTCCATACATGGATGACATGATTTTTCCATCTTTTGATATGACAAATGTTGATCTTAAACAACCCATATATTCCTTTCCATACATGTTTCTTTTCCCCCATGTGCCATATTTTTTATGTAAAGATGAATCCTCATCAACAATTAAATCAAAGGGTAAATCATACTTATTTATGAACTTTTCATGGCTTTTGGGAGTATCAGTAGAAACTCCAATTACCTTCCATCCTGAATTATCAAGTCTGCTAAAATTATCTCTAAAATCACACGCTTGTATGGTACATCCAGGAGTATTATCTCTGGGATAGAAATATAGAATCACTCCCCTACCATCGTTTAAAACATCTTTAAGATTGATTAATGTTCCATCTGTTATCAAGCATTCAAATTCGGGCGCAATATCTCCAACTTCCAATTCTGTCGTTTCTACCATAGGTACTCGTATGAGTCATCACACATCAAGTCTAGTTTTCTCTATTAAGGAAACAACCTTTACTGATGATGGTCTTTTTGGAGGTTCACTGAATCCAAATAGTGTCGGAATTTTACGATGTTCAATAGTTCCAAAAGATTCTCCCTTATTCTCGCCATATGCCTTTGATATTAAAGAAATTCCTTTTATCATATACCATTCTTTACGCCCATCTCTTGTTTTTCCATAGGTTTTTGAACCAAATACAAGATTCCCTATAAAATTCTCTATTGTAGATATGAACCATCTTGGCCTATTTATTGGAAGTGGAAAAAACCCTCTCCATTCTAATATTAATTTCAAATCCAAAGTCTTTATTTCAATTTTATTAGCATACCTCTTTATTTCTATGGGCTGAATTATAACTTCTTCAAATGAATATATTTTTGATACATATTCGGCACATTTTTCTGAAGGAGAGATTAAAATTCTCCTTCCATTAGGTCTGGCCCACATAATATTTACAAATTTTCCAAGAGGAGATTTACTCCAGTCTCCTATCACAATTTTTTCTCCTGTTGAAAATGATGAAGCTGAAATCCTACCTTCAAATCTATCCATTTTATTTCCTCTCTTCATGTATTCTTTTTTTTGTAGCCGCCCATGAACATATCGGACATTGAGTCAAATCATGCCGTAATGCTGGGCAATGTTCTCTTCCAAAATAAATTATTTGCAAATGCCGTCTATTCCAAGTATCTTCTTGAAAAACCTTCTTTAAATCATATTCTGTTTTTTTTACATTTTTACCATTTGTTAGGCCCCATCTAGTCGCCAATCTGTGTATGTGCGTATCAATTGGAAAAGCTGTTTTACCAAATCCTTGAGCCATCACTACTCCTGCTGTTTTATGGCCAACTCCTGCCAGTGATTCTAGAAAATCCCAATCCGGATATATTTCTCCATTATTATCTAATATTTGTAGGGCCATTTTTTTCAAATTCTTCGCTTTAGTTGGAGCTAGCCCAACTTCACGAATAATTTCCCTAATTTCGTCAACTTCCAACTTACTCATACTTTCTGGGTTATCTGCAATTTTGAAAAGATTTGGAGTGACCTGATTTACCTTTTTGTCTGTTGTTTGTGCAGAAAGCATTACAGCCACTAATAAGGTATAGATATCTTTATGATCTAAGGGTATGGGTTGCTTTGGATACATTTCATCTAATAAGATGCCAATTTTTTTAGCCTTTTGCGATCTCAGCATTCTATTCTCTCACATCAGCAGATATTCCCATTACAAATGCAGAAAGGATACAAATAAACGGTACCCCATAACATGGCCCATACATGAAATCTGCCCCTCCGACGGAACTACCCGTATTACCTCCTAATACGATGTATAGGATTAGGCCCAAAACAAGGCTAGGAAGAAATGCAACTCCAGCAAAAACTACCCCGCGTGCAATTCCCATATTTACCCATTGACCCGATGATATGTGAATGTTCGTTATTGACCAAGTAGCCTTTCAATTTCACTGGCAGATTTAGTATTCAAAATATCCTCTTTTTCCAACCATCCTTTTCTAGCAATTTGAGTGCCGAACCATATGTCATTCAAACCTTCGGGGTTATGGGCATCAGGATTAATGCAGACAGGGACTCCAAGTTCTTTGGCGTATTTACATAATCTCCAATCCATGTCGAGGCGATATGGAGAAGCATTAATTTCAACCGCCTTAAGTATTCCTTCTGCATTGATTTCGCCCATTCTCCGTAAAATAGCATGCATATCTACAGGAAATCCCTCTCTTCCTTGTAGTATCCTTCCAGTTGGATGTCCTAATATTGTAAATGTTGGATCTTCAATTGCATTTATCAATGCCTCAGTATTTGTATATTCATCTCTATTGCGCCAACTCCCTAATGCATGAACTGATCCGACGATATGCGATAATGAAGATCTAATTTCATCAGAATAATCCAATCTTCCATCAGGCATTATATCGCATTCCGAACCATGAAAAATCCTAAATTCTACATCTTGCTCTATCCATTTTTTATTTAAATTTTGAATTTCTAATTTTTGCTTTAAAATATCTTCACTTGCAATTCCTATGGATTTTCCACCTATATTTAACGACTCTGAATGATCAGCAATTCCTAGATATTCCCATCCCATTTTGATTGCATAATTACTCATTTCTTCTAAAGTAGCATTTCCATCCGAAGCAATTGTGTGATTGTGAAAAGATCCTCTTAAGTCCTCAACCTTTATCAGATTTGGTAAATTATTATTTGCAGATGCTTCAATTTCTCCCATATCTTCACGTAATTCTGGGGGCACCCATCTTAGTCCTAAATGATGATAAATATCCTCTTCTGTAGAACATATAAGTGTATTTTTCGCAGCTTCTTTACCTATCTTACTGCCAGCTTCCTCTTCTGAAAATAATCCAAATTCATTTAAACGTAAGCCCTTATTAATGGCAATTTGCCTCATCCTTATATTATGCTCTTTTGATCCAGTAAAATAGGCTAGCGTGAATGGAAATGATTCTGGATCAACAATTCTAATTTGAGCATCTATTGTGGCGTCCAAACTTCTTTCAACAAGAGTTTCCGCTAATCCAATGTCTATTCCTGAAACATTAATTTTTTCTACAAGCATCTCTGCTTCTAAAATAAGACTAATTTTGGAACTACCCTGTCCCTTAATTTCTGCTATTCCTGGAAAATTCATTATTTCTTTAATTATTCCTGCTTGATCATCCGGTTTTGCTCCAAGTACTATGTCTAAATCGCCTATAGTCTCTCTCTTTCTTCTTGCACTACCTGCCAATTCTACCTTTACTACCCTAGGGATATTTGATATTCTTCTTTCCAATGCGTGTCCGTATGCTAATCCAACATCCATCCTACTCCTGCCTTGGTATCGCCTAAGTAAATCAATTCCTTCAAGATATTTTTCTTGACTTTTTTTTCCAAAACCTGATAAAGAAGAAATATGATCATTCGAACAAGCAAATTTCAGTGATTCTACAGAATCAATTCCTAATTTCTCATATAATTGTCGTGCCCTTTTAGGGCCCAATCCTGGAATTCCGACCATTTCTACTAAGCCACGGGGGACTCTTCCATAGAGGTCATACAAGCCCCCCCATGTTCCTTCTAGAACTGCTTCTTCAATCAATCCTCCAATTCCTTTACCAATTCCTTTAATGTCTGTTATTCTATTATCAATTATTACTTTTAGAAGATCTTCTTCTAAAGATGAAAGCGCCCGACTTGCATTTTGATAGGCTATTACTCTAAATCTATTAGCTCCATCTAATTCCAATAGGACGGCAGCTTGTTCAAGTACTGTTGCCAATTGTGATTTAGTAATATATGGCGAAACTATTCTTTTTGTTTTTGGAAGTGACCATGCGGAAATGTTCACCATATTTTTAAGTCAAATAGTCATTCAACTTGATTCTGTCCCTTGATTGTGTGCTAATCTCCCTAATCTAAACAAGTGAAGACCATTACGAGTGGCTATGGAAATGTTAGATCTGCTGGAGAATATTTCTCTAACTCTTTGTGGGGCCGCTCTTTTCTTATGGATTTCAATTGGCACATTAGCACGTTCACAAAATGGTGAAATAATTACTCAAAGAGTCATTATGTCATTATGCTGGACATCAGCAATTATGTTGTTCTTATTGCATTATCTTGGAGGGGAATTATGGGAATCAAGGAATGCTGCGAGGCCTTTAGCAATTTTGGCAATAATAGTTGCACTCACTGCTTCGTTAAATATCAAAGGAAAAGATGTCCAAGGTGAAATTAATCCCCATGAAATAATGAAAAAACGCAGAGATAAATAAAATTATTCTTTATTCTCGCCATTTAATTTATCATCAATAAAAGAACGCATATATGCCGGTAATTCACCATTTACGAAAATAACATCCTGTACCTCATCAAGTTTCATTAATGAATAATATATTTGCATTGCAGTCATTGGAGTTGCACTACATCCAGTACATCCTCCTTCTAATGATATCATGATAATCCCACCAGTAGTATCGATAATGTTCACTACTCCGTCATGCGCATCTAATATGGCCTGAACAGGTCCAACTGACTCCAAAATCATTTGTTTGTCTACCATTTAATGACTACTCCGAACCAATCGAAGAGGGGCGAGGCTTTCAAACACTTCCTCTACGGTTATCTGTGGTAGCACTTACGCGAATACTAATTCTTGACCTATTAGTAGAACGTTCTGAATTTGGACACGGAGGAAATCAAGAAGTTGTAAGGCCATTTTTAAAATCTTCAGATGTTGAAGTTCTATTGATCACTCCTCAAATGCAATCTCCAATTTATAATAAGAAATTAAATTCAAATCCTGATATTACATTAACGAAAGAAGATGTCCCAAACTGGGGCGATGAATTTCCATTTTGGAGCATATTGGAAGTAGAATTAGAAAATAAAAAAGTACCTTTCCGCAGGATCATTATGCCAATGATAGCAGATTATCATAATATGAAATGTTGGCTTGAAGACTTGAATATAGATGTAGTTGTTTGTTCTGGATCTAGAAGAAATGTGAGCATATGGGAAGAATGGATGGCACCTTCAGCATTACTCATGCAAACATCTTCAAACTCTGGAATTCCAACACTCGGAATATGTTTCGGGCATCAATTACTTTGCCATTCATTCGGAGGCAAGGTCGAAAGGCATGATTCACTATCAAGTGGTATTTGGGAATTAGAACTTACCAAAATCGGTAAAGAAGATAAGTTATTAACATCTCATTTAATTCCTGGAGACAATATTCCAGGACTTTACACTCATCAAGATCATGTAATGTCAGTTCCATTTCGTCTTGATATTCTAGCAACAACTACTCATAATAAAATTACGGCAGTTAGAGTAAATGATGACCAAGGAAATCCATTACCTGCATGGGGGCTCCAATTTCATCCCGAAGCAGCAAAAAATAGGATAAAAAGAGCATACGAGTGGGGCCATATAAGCGAAGATGAATTTAAATCATTCAAAGGAGAACACGATGGGGCTGAAATATTATCATCATTTGCAAACTTGGTTTTAAAATATGATAGCAGAGATGGACTCTAACTGGTGTATAATCAGGATTCCGATTATAAGTAAGACTTGGGTCGGCGTGACCGTAGGTAGATAATATGATGGATAATATACCCTTAATAGCAGCAGTCACAGGTCTTATTGGTTTAGCAATAGCATTTGGATTATACAGAAAAGTAAACAGTGTCGAAATAGATAATGAAGTAGTAGCCGACATCACTCAAGAAATTCAAGATGGGGCTATGGCTTTTTTATATGCAGAATATAAAGTTCTAAGTATATTTGTAGCAGTTGTAGGGGCCCTTTTATTAGCCTTAAATGGCTTTGAGACTTCAATCGCATTCTTTGCAGGTGCATTCGCATCTGTACTTGCAGGCTTTTCAGGTATGAGGGCCGCAACTTCAGCTAATGGAAGAACTGCAATGGCTGCTAAGAATGGTGGCCAAGCAGGAGCATTATCTGTATCATATAATGGAGGTGCAGTTATGGGCCTCTCAGTTGGAGGGCTTGGATTACTAGGAATTTCGTTGATCGCTTTTTGGCTAGGTGCTGATGATGCATCTAGTAATCTTTCAGCAGCTGCAGGTTTCGGAATGGGGGCTTCATCAATCGCACTCTTCGCTCGTGTAGGTGGTGGGATATATACCAAAGCTGCTGATGTTGGGGCAGATTTAGTTGGTAAAGTAGAAGCTGGCATTCCAGAAGATGATCCAAGAAACCCAGGCGTAATTGCAGATAACGTTGGAGATAACGTTGGAGATGTTGCAGGAATGGGTGCAGATATTTTCGAATCTTTTGTCGGCTCAATAATTGCTGCAATGATTATTGCAAGTAATTCAGATGAAATGTCTGTAGACTATGTGTTGATGCCAATTATGCTTGGATTAATTGGTTACGTAGCATCTATAATAGGCGTATTCTCAATGACTTTCTTGAAGAATGGATCCAATGCAGCAGCTGCATTAAGGAATACTACATTCATTGCTGCTATTTTATTCTGGGCAGGAGGATATTTGGCTATTAATCAAGGTTTAATCGATGTTGAATTGGGTGTCATGCATTCGGTTGTTCTTGGAAGCATCATTGGTATAATGATTGGATTAGTTACTGAATACTACACAGGTATTGAACCAGTTTTTGGTATCCCGACTAGATCAATTTCTCATATTGGAGAAATGTCAAAAACAGGACCTGCAACTAATGCTATAGCAGGACTCTCAATAGGTATGATGTCTACATTCCTTCCTATAGTCTTAATTTCTGTTGGTATATTGGGAGCAAATCAATTCATGGGTGGAGATGAAATGGGTCTCTATGGCATTGCAATGGCTGCTATGGGTATGTTAGCTACCGTTGGAGTAACAATGACTGTAGATGCCTATGGTCCTGTTGCTGATAACGCTGGAGGTATTGCCGAAATGAGTAGATTAGGTCCAGAGGTTCGTGCAATTACTGATGAACTAGATTCAATTGGAAATACGACTGCAGCAGTAGGTAAAGGATTTGCTATTGGCTCAGCAGCATTAACTGCACTAGCATTATTTGCAGCCTATTCTAGTGCAGTTAATGCTTCCATAGTAGATGGCGGAATAGGTTTAGATTTAGACATCTCAACAAATCCTATGGTCGTAGTTGGTCTCTTAATTGGAGGGGCATTGCCATTTGTGGTTGCTGCAATGACAATGACTTCAGTAGGAAAAGCCGCTCAAGAAATGGTTATTGAGATCAGAAGGCAATTTAAAGAAATTCCTGGCCTCCTGGAAGGCAAGGAGGGAGTAAAACCGGATTCTAAAAAATGTATTGATATTTCAACACAAGCAGCACTTAGGGAAATGGTTGGACCGGGATTAGTTGCAATAATCGCTCCAGTATTAGTTGGAGTACTACTAGGTTGGGACGCACTAGGGGGCCTTCTCGCTGGCTCTCTCGTAACGGGTGTTTTGATGGCTCTATTCATGGCAAATGCAGGTGGGGCATGGGATAATGCAAAGAAAGCAATAGAACAAGGGCATATCAAAGGTGCTGAAAAAGGAGATTCAGCTCACGATGCTGCAATCATAGGAGATACAATTGGAGATCCTTTCAAAGATACTTCTGGGCCTTCTTTAAATATTCTAATTAAATTAATGTCTATAGTGGCAGTTGTTTTAGCAGGTACTGGAGAATTAACTGCTGGCGGCCTCTTGGGTTTCTAATCTTCTTACCGCCAACCTCTTGAATAATTGGCTTCACGAGTTGTTATGAAACAGTCAGTCATAATTGGTTTGACGATATTAATACTCGTTATGCCTTTATCTGGATGTACGCAAAATAATGATACTATATCCAATTCTAAAGATGAAATTGAAGTACCAACTTGGAATATTGGAGATTATTGGTTGTATACATTTTCCACTCCTGATTATAATGACGATACTGCAAGACTTGTTGTTGCTTCAGATACAGAAGAAGATAATACTGCATATATGCTGACA
Source organism: Candidatus Thalassarchaeaceae archaeon (assembly GCA_023700245.1). Lineage (GTDB taxonomy): Archaea > Thermoplasmatota > Poseidoniia > Poseidoniales > Thalassarchaeaceae > MGIIb-O3. The sequence continues at coordinate 56,557 of JAJPRE010000005.1, read as the reverse complement.
ATCTCTAGTTTAACTGAAGCTCGCCGTCATGCTGTTCTGAATCATAATCCTTTTCTTGGAAGGATGACGCATGATCATCTAAGTGCATTTGAAAACGGCGTTGCACAGCAAGTACTTAATTTTCCATTAGAAGTTGAAAAATCTTGGGATTTTTCTTTGTTTACTATTGAATGGAGTGCAATTGTGGTTTCTTTAGATTCAAATTTAGCAGTTATTCACGCATCATCTAATGATGGTTCAAAATTAGTATATACATTTGATTCTAATATTAAATTCTTTTCAACCTTTATTTGGACAGATTCAAACAATGTCGAAAATCTAAAGATGATGCAAGTAGATTCAGGAACTGGGCATTCAGGAGATGTTTATTTTGTAAGGGGAGGTGATCTTTTTAGCGATATTTGGGAAAGCAATGGTCCAGACGCAGAAGTACAAGACTCATTCTTGGTCAGTGATCATCCAAATGATGGTGCATGGGACGAGATGATATATTTCTTAGATGCAAATTGTGGGGGGGGATCTTCATCGATATCGATGACTCTTAGGGACCACCTATCAATATCAGTACTTGAACGGGTTTGGGGACCAGGTTCAACAGAATCGGGGACACTTGGGACTATACCGTATCCTTCGGAGGAATATACTCTAACTCTGACATTTAGTGGTGAAAGCTATTTTAGATTTATAGTGGCAGGCGGTATAACCCAATCTTGGTCTATTTGAGGAAAAATAGATGTCAGGGACACTGGTTATGCTACATGGGATGTCAGGAACTTCTGAAAAAATGATGCCACTTGCAAATCAATTAGTTCCAAATAATTGGGAAGTATATTGCCCTCAGGCAACAATTTCACATCCAAATTTAGGAGGATATGCATGGTGGATCAAAGAAGAAGATGACATAAATTATGATGATTATGCACTCCAAGTATATGATTCACTAACTAAATTAATTGAAGAATTACCTGAGGGTCCATTGATTGTAGGTGGCTTTTCACAAGGAGGTGCAATGGCTTCCATGATGATGGAACGAAGTATACAGGATCGTATTTTGGGACTAGTTCTAATTGGAACTATGTCAATTAATCCTTTGGGATTAGAATCCGCAATGTCAAATATTTGGCAAAGGCCAGTAGTTTGGATGCATGGTGAAAAAGATAAAATAATACCAATTTCAGTGGCTGAAAAACATATCGAAGTATTTGAGAAAGGAGGATGGAAAGTAACAAAATTAAGGCATCAAAAAGGACACATGGTAGATATATCACAATTAGATAAACTCAAAACAAGCATCCAATCTATTGCCAGTCAATAATAATATATCTTTGTTCCAATTATGGTGGTCTATATCTATTTTTTAACGTTTTTTGTGTCCTTAAAATACCTTATTAAATGGTCCGAACCTCCGATAAATAATGGTTTAGAATTCCTTAAATCAAATACTGCTGGTACGGTCCTATGCCCCGTTTCCATTACTACTGAATCTCTTAATCCTTCATGATGGTCAAGATTTACTTCGGTAAATGATAATTTTTTTGATTTTAATAATCTCTTTGCCAAATTACAATATGGGCAAATTGTCTGTGAAAATAATATGAAATCAGTCTCAGTTTTTTCAATCCATTCATGCAATTGTAACATTATCATTACCTCCGAGGATGTCTGTATCAATTAACTCTTCATCAGTTGGCCAAAGTCCTTCTCCAAAGTCCCCTCCATTTTCTCCATTATCTTCTTGATCTAACTTACCTTCCAAAACTCTATCAGTTTCATCTGGATCTATGAATACTAGCATAATTACAGATATCATAGTTAATGCTGCACCTATGTATAACATAGTCAGATAATCAAAGGCAGCAATCATTTTACCAGAAAATAGGTATGCAAAAACTGCAGAAAGATTGAACATTGACATGTACGCAGTAAATTGAGTACCTCCAGCTTTACTGAATGTTAATCGCATTGAAACAGATATTACGCATATCCATGCTATTCCATATATTACTGCTTTAATACATAGATAAAATGTCATTATAGTCGTATCCGTCCAGTACCCATTCAATAATGCTAGACCAGCATTAGCCAAAGCAAGAAGGGTAAATCCAACCATGGCAACTTCCCTTACTCCAAACCTATCTCCTATGATTCCGCCGATTACTTGGCCTAACATTGTGAATAATACTACAATTCCACCAACTATGGCATTGTATTTTCCTTGAGACCATCCAGCCTCATTAATAAAAATATCAATTACAATTGGATCAACAAACAATGCAAGATCAGAAAGCAGGCATAAGAATATTAAAAGAAATGAAGATCTTGTTGAAAAACCTTGAACAATATGGTAAATTGTTGTAGCAATATTCTTTTTAGATTCCGGTGATGAAAATGCTAAGGGGCTAGTGACAATTGGTAATTTAGTTCCTAATGCCTCCATTATCATCATTATTATTGATGTGAGGATACAGTATGATCCAAATGTTCCAACATATGATAATGTAACTAATGGGCCATGAAATACTCCATCAGGATATGGGTGCCCGATCAAATGAATTATATTTATTGCACCTCCAAATACCCATGTAATAATTCCAATCCACAAAAATGCAGCAGTAATACTAATTTTATTGTAATATATGTTATTTGCTGCCCATCTAGCACCTTTGAACCGTGGATTATCATCTCCCTCCCATGTCAATTCTGAACTTTTAATCACTTCATCTTCCTGTACAGTTATTTCATTTTCTTCTCTGCTACTTTCCCATGGGAATAGTTTATTCTCTGGTTTCTCGCGTAGGAAAAGTGGCAAACTCATCATAATTATTAATATTGGTATTTGTAGCATTATTGCAGATTTGATGCCATAAGGTACAACCAATAGGCCTAGAACTGCCCCACCAAAAATCATTCCACCTCTCTTAGATGCAAACATAAATCCATTTGCTTTAGCAACTTCATCCGGCCTTAATACGTCAACAGCCAAAGCATCTACGCTTACATCTTGTAGCGATGAAAATAGATTATGAATAAATAATAATATCGTTACTAATGCTATGGAATCAATAATATTTGGAATAAATAACAATGTCGATAAAGATATTACCATTCCAGATTGTGCAAATAAGATCCAAGGGCGTCTTATCCCATATTCAGGAATCACGAGCAAGTCAATTAATGGCCCCCAAATAAATTTGAATGTCCAAGGAAGGGCAACAGTTGCAAATAATATCGCTATATCTGCAGGAGGAGTTCCATTATCAGTAAGATACGCTACAAATGCTACATATGTAAAACCTGCAGGTAATCCTTGGGCAATATATAAAACACACAAAGAAATATATCTTCTAAATTGGTTCTCAATCAATGAAGCCCCATTGTTCCATTCTTTATTTATTTTTTCAAACCAAATAAATATGTTAAATGACTCCGTATTTATTTTTGAATAATTTGATACTAAATCAACATTATTTGATGTCTTATTAGACTTCATTTTATCTACCCATCGTTCATTAATCATCACATATGCTAATATTCCTAGGACTATAATAAATGGAAAAAAGAATATAAATGATCCCATTGATATCAATTCTCCATTTACAATTCCACTTTTGGATACTCCATCAATAAGTATAACTCTTTTCGCATCCACGGGAGAAATACTATCCTCACTCATCACTAACCTTGCATATATTGTAGAGTTCCCAGATTGTTCATGAGGCTCAAGTTTTAATCTCCATTCACTCCAATCTCCAGTAAGATCAGCCGCACCTTTCCAAATACCTCCGCCAACTCTTACTTGGACTTCTCCTTGCCCAGGTGCTGCCCCAGAAGAAAATCCTCCAACATAACTCTGGTTACCTATTTCCTGTAAAGTCTCTATATTCATTGAAATATTGAGCGAACGATCGATACTTCCTGCTGATTCTACAAATTTTACAGGGTCTGCCTGCCCGTATCCAAATTCATTATCTGGCCTAGTCTCAATTATACTACAATCATTTAATCCTGGGTCATTAAGCAGGGTCAACTCCCTTTCAATAGAATCTGCACGAATGATGTCTTTAAATTCTTCAGGAGTCAAATCGGGATTTGCTTGTACCATTAAGGCCGCAATTCCTGCCATCAAAGGAGTTGCCATACTTGTTCCAGATTTACTAGTATATCCATCACTCGTCGCAGCATCCGGGGCCATTATATTTGATCCTATTACTGCTACATCAGGCTTCACTCGTAAATCAGAAGTATATCCTCTACTACTATAAATTGCCAAACCAAGATCTTTATCTAAACTTCCAACAGTTACTGGCAATTCTGCATCACCGGGGCTATCGATTGTATTACAGCCAGCAAAAGTAGCTCCTCCAAATTCATTTCCAGCAGATAATGTGGTAATTATTCCAGATTCAACAACATAATCCATCTGCCTACTCCATGCCGAACTACCATCATTATCAAAATGAATCTCAACTTGTTGTTCACCAAGTGAAGATGTCAAAATATCTATGCCATATTTTTCTTTATTTTCTATGGCCCATTCTGCACCTTGAATGATATCTTCAATGTCTCCATCGCAGCAAGCTAATATATTTATTAGAAATGCACCTGGAGCAGCTCCAATATATCTCATTCCACTAACCGGATCGGCTTGCCCTCCTCCACTTCCGGCTGCAATTCCAGCAACATGACTGCCATGTGTCCCAGAATCATATGATGATGCTGGATCTTGTTCATCATCAGTGAATACAGCATCAAAAAATCCTATTATTTTCGGGTCGCAATCTGATATTGGTTCGGGATTTGGATTTAAGGGGTCAGGAGGCTCACTTATGCATGTTAGGGGATCGTCATCCATATCATTTAGTCCTTCATGATCTCCTCTAATTCCAGTATCTAGAATTGCTATAGTTGAACCAGTACCGTCTAATCCAAAATCTTCCCAAACTCCATTTACTCCCATATTAGGAACTGCTTCATTCATATTTGGTTCTGCCAACCCTAAATCTTCAATCATCACTACTCCTTGTAATGAGCGAATCCCATTTATGTTCAAAATAGGTTCAAATGGTATTGTTATGATTAGACTATCAAGATAAATTGGCCTAAATGTTACTTCTGCCCCAATATTCTCTAGTGCCTCTATGTCTTTATTACTAGGGTGATGATCATAATCTACTATTACTCTTGAACTACCATTAGGTGCTCTTTTCCACCAATTATGTTGAATTTCAGCAGTTTGATCCAATAACCATTCTAATCTATCATCTAACATATTATTGTTTTTATCTCTGCTCCAATCTAGCCACCAATCGTTGTGGATGCCAGATTCCATACTACTCTGCCATTCTCCGTCAGCATCTAGCCCGCCATCTGTTTTTTTAGATGGCAATATTGAAGATGAAGCCAGCGGGACTATCAGAACTATGATGAGCACTGAAGCCAAAAACCCTCTACGGCGCATCATAATAAGTACGGACATATTAAGACGTTTCATACTTGGTGTCCCAAAGTTAGATATTTCTGATATATGAATTATTTTTTAACTACTTTTATCCCATGTTCGTTGTAGTCCCATTCTATATTCTGCCATCCCATTTCCTCAATTCTCTTTATGGTTGCCTCCCTCCCATTTGGTGAACACAATACTCCTAATGTTTTTCCTCCGCATGAACTAAGTGCTTTCCATGCTATTACACTTTTATTATTGACCAATGGATCCATCACGTCTCTAAATGGTCTATGAATTTCAGGACTTATCAAATCAATACCTGCTGATATTTCTTTTAGTGCATTGACTACCAATTCTCTACGGTCCTTTTGAAGGCCATTGGCCATTACTCTGGCTGCCGCCCTTAAACAATGTAAACCTTTGAGAACTTCTTCATCTTTATTTTCATATCTATTCCACACATCTTTATGGATTTCACTTGTGTTATTATCAATATCGCTATAAATGATAATAAAATGTTTTTTTAACCAATTTTTTGACGATTTCATTGGTTCAAAAGGCATAGGTTCAATCTCTTTACCTAAAAATAAAGTATGATTAAATCCGCCTCTAGAATTTATCCATGGTACATGAATATTTCCAGTATTTTTTATTAAATTCTCTAATTCGTGAGTAAATTTATTGAGATACTCCAAAGATTTAATTCCTTCAGTTATTTTTGTTAAAAATTTAAAATCAACTCCATTAGTTGTTTTTAGCTCTAAATCAATAGGCATTTCAGTAGAATATTTTACTTTTTTTAAATCTCCATTTTCAACTTCTATTTCACAATTGATATTGACGTTAATTGCAAAATTAACTACTTCACCACCAAAATCAGATGCATATGGTTGAATATCGGTCCAACTTCCAGCCAAATCTATTTTCAGGGGAACTTCAACTTGAATTAGTTTCACCATGGTGAGCCGAAGAGACATTCTGAATTGATACTTTCTGACCGAAAAGAATTGGTATGTGGACGCCCTCCGGGGGCCATGGAGTCAGTTATCGCCGCGGCGGTTGAGGCATTCTCAAAGGGAAATCCCGTAATGATTTTTGACTCTTCATTTAGGGAGCAAGAAACCGATCTCTTATGGCCTGCATCATGCGCAACTCCAAAAATAATTAGAAGATTAAGGCAGGATTGTGGTGGCCTACTTTTTCTTGCAATAGGAAATGAAATTGGTGATTTATTTGGATTACCTTGGTTACAAGATATTCATTCAAATCCCAAATTAGTTGAAACGAATCCCGTACTAGGCGAACTTATAACTGATGATTTAAGATATGATTCAAAATCTGCATTCACACTCTCATTGAATCATAGAAAAACCTTCACTGGAATAACTGACAAAGACCGTGCACTGACAACACGTAGATTTGGAGAATTGGCAAGTGAATTATTATCTTCAAATACAAGCAATGAGGGCGCTATGAAATTACTTGGTGATGAATTTCGTACTCCTGGGCACATACCTCTTTGCCGTGAATCTCCGGGCGGATTAAGCTCTAGGCAAGGCCATACTGAACTAGCAGTCTCAATAGCACGTTTAGCAGGCCTTCCTCCCTGTACTATTGGTGCAGAAATGTTACAACCGGATGGAGATGGGGCATTATCTGTATCCGATGCAATGGAATATGCGAAAAATCATGATATCCCTATGTTAATGGGAAAAGACATCTTAGAAGCCTTTAAGATAAAATAAGATTAAATGGATTGATTCAATTGGTAACTGTTATGGCTGTAGGAGTTTTTGATTTACTACATGCTGGGCACCTACACTACTTGGAACAAGCTAAATCTCTTGGAGATGAATTAATAGTTGTAGTTGCCCATGATGAAACAGTTAGGAAACGTAAACATGAGCCTATCACTAATCATGACTTAAGACGTCGTATGGTTGGAGGGTTAAAACCTGTAGATATATCTATAATCGGAAACCCTCCAGAAGTTCCAATTTTTGAGATATTAAAGTCTATAAATCCAGATAAAATAGCATTGGGATATGATCAGAAACATTCAATTTCTTCGATAAAATCCGGTCTAATAAAAAACGGATATGATGAAATTGAGGTTTTAAGGGTTGAAGGACTTTCTGATGACTTAGATGGAACAAGAAAAATAATTGCAAAAATTTTAGATATTTGGCCAAGTAATGAAGGTGCACCATTCGAGGAAGATTAGTATGTTTACTGGCATCATACAAGGAATTGGAACTGTATCCATAATTGAAAAAAAAGAAACTACCAATAGCATCTCTGTAGATATGGGATTAAGAAGTAATAATTTAGAAAATGGAGCTAGTGTATCAATCGATGGCGTATGCATGACTGTGGTTAAAAAAATAGGCACCATTGTGACATTTGATGCTATAAAAGAAACTTTGGAGCGTTCTACATTAGGAAATTTACAAGCAGGCGATAAAGTAAATTTAGAAAGGGCATTGAAAATCGGTGATGAATTGGGAGGGCATATATTATCAGGCCATATAATGAGCACTGCATTGATTAATAATTATGAAAAAATCGGCGAAGGAGTAGACTTAGAAATATCAATAAATAATAAATTAAAACCTTTTATTATGGAAAAAGGATATATCGCAATAGATGGAATTAGTTTAACTATCGGCGAAGTATATGATGATTATTTTTCTATACATCTAATTCCAGAAACATTGGAAAGAACTACAATTCAATCAAAAATAAAAGGTAGTAAAGTAAATATAGAAATTGATTCAATGACTCAAGCAGTGGTGGCAACGGTATCTAAGATGCTAAAAAATCAGCCACATTTTGAAAAAAGGTGATATGATGAAAATAGGTGTCGTTTGTACTTCCTTTCATAAAAAACAAATCGAAAGAATGTTGGTTTATGCCAAAGATGAATCTAACATTCAAGACATTGAGATATCTGAGATAAAATGGGTTCCCGGAGCTATGGAAATTCCTCTTGCACTAGATAGAATGTTGAGTTCTGGTAATTTAAATGCAGCAATAACTTTGGGAATAATAGAGAATGGGGAGACTAAACATGGTTTAGTAATGGGCCAAGCAGTAATAAAATCTATAATTGATATCCAATTAAAATATAGCAAGCCGATAGGTCTAGGAATCATAGGTCCAGGAGCTCTTAAGGAGCATATTTCTCCAAGATTAGAACCTCATGCAAGGGCTGCAGTAAATGCAATAGCAGAGATGTCAAAATAATTTTTTTTAGTCAATGTTCAAAAGACAATCCCCTTTGGATATTACATGGCTGACAATATACGTAATGTGATTATAATAGGTTCCGGCCCAGCAGGTTATACAGCAGGCCTTTACACTGCTAGGGCTTTACTCGATCCATTGATGTTTGCTGGATATATGTCGGGAGGGCAACTTATGCTTACTTCGGATATCGAAAACTTTCCTGGATATCCTGAAGGCATTGGTGGTCCGGAAATGATGCTACAACTCCGTGAACAGGCTGAAAAATTTGGTTTAGAGGTAGAAGATAAAAATGTAGAAAAGGTTAATTTTTCTGAATGGCCATTCAAGGTGTGGGTTGAAGGAGAAATTTTCCAGTCTAAATGTATAATAATTTGCACTGGTGCTGAATCAATCTGGTTGGGGGCAGAAGGAGAGGAAGAGCAAAAAGGGAGAGGAATCAGTACTTGCGCAACCTGCGATGGTGCGTTTTTTAGGGATGAGGAAGTACTTGTAATCGGTGGCGGAGACTCAGCCATGGAGGAGGCCACATTCTTGACCAGATTTGCAAGTAAAGTGACTATAATTCATCGTAGTGATAATTTTAAGGCTTCCAAAGTGATGTACGAAAGAGCATTTAATAACCCAAAAATTGAAATCAAGACATTTAAATCTATTAAATCATGGAATTCTGATGAAAAGGGACTCTCAGGAGCAATTCTTGAAGATACGAGGGGCGGAGAAATGGAAGAAATATATTGCTCTGGGGCATTTATTGCCATAGGGCATAAGCCAATAACAAAATTCTTAGAGGGACAAATTGAGATTGACGAAACAGGATACATACTCGCCAAAGAGCATACTATGACAAATATCCAGGGCGTTTTCGCAGCAGGAGATGTAGTCGATACAAGATATAGGCAAGCTATTACTGCTGCAGGAATGGGTTGTCAAGCAGCCATGGATGCTGAAAAATGGTTAGAAGATCAACATTAGAGGTGCATAATTGTCAAGTGAAACTGAAATAAGTTGGATAAATAATAGAATAGCAGACTTATTCTATTTATTACATCTATTTATTACTATTTTTTGTGCATTTATGTGGATTGGACCATATGAATGGATGTGGTGGGGAGTATTTATTCTCTATGGCTTGACAGAATTTTGTTGGTTAATCAGAGATGGCTATTGTATTTTAACGGACATGGAAAGAAAATTTAGAAAAATTCCACGTGCCGATGATCCGTTAGGTCAAAACTACATAAAGAGAATTTTGAATCAATTTTTAAAATTAGATATAGATCCAGTACTTGCAAGTAAAATCACTAAGATTTGGGGAATTACTGGCTGGTTTGTAGCCTCTCTGAGGATATTTATATTATGATTATTTTTTTATTACTTTGACCGAAGAGAACAAATTTAGACACCATCCGCGCCAAACATGAATGAACCATTGTCCGATTCTGAAAAGGTTAGGTATGCTAGGCATCTAACTCTTCCACATGTCGGAGTAAAAGGTCAACAGAAATTAAAAAACTCATCAATTTTAGTAGTTGGAGCTGGAGGTTTAGGCTCCCCGTCTTTATTATATTTGGCAGCAGCAGGAATTGGAAAAATAGGAATAATTGATGATGATATTGTTGAAATTACAAATCTCCAAAGGCAAGTAATTCACGGAACCAACAGATTAGGTTTTTCTAAAGTATTATCGGCAAAGGAAAGGTTGTTGGATCTAAATCCTGAAATTTCAATTACGACATTCAATTCAAGAATTAATATGGGCAATGCATTACATATAATTAATCAATTTGATATAATAATTGATGGTACTGATAATTTCACGACTAGGTACCTAATTAATGATGCCTGTGAAATATTAGGTAAACCTTGGATATTTGGCAGCATACATCAATTTGAAGGTCAAGTTTCAGTTTTTAATTTAGAAAAGGGATTAAATTATAGAGATTTATTTCCTGAAATGCCACCTATTGAGCTAGCCCCAAATTGCGCAGAGGCGGGCGTCCTCGGCGTTCTCCCCGGAATCATCGGCTCTATACAATCTGCGGAAGCTATCAAGATAATTCTTGAAATTGGAGATATTTTATCTGGTAAATTATTAGTTTTTAATGCTTTAAATATGTCTTCAAGGATACTAAAATTTAATGCTAATGTCTCTAGGCCATTGGTTACCGAGTTGTCTCCGGAGGCTGAATATTGTATGAGTAATGAGGAAAATAATGCATTAGAAATTACGCCACTTGAGTTTAAAAATAAAAAAGAAAATGGTTGGAAACCATTCCTTTTAGATGTTAGGAGGGCGGATGAGGAACTAATAGCAAGTATTTCTGGAACTAATTTGAGAATCGAGCATTCAAACGTATCAGATAGATTTTCAGAAATACCCAAAAATGTAGATTTAGTCATATATTGTAGGTCAGGAGTAAGGTCCGCAGCCATACAAAGGCTTCTTTTTAAATCTGGTTGGGGGAAAAATGCAGTGTTTAATCTCAAAGGTGGGATCTTAAGTTGGTCAGATACTATTGATTCAAATGTTAAAAAATATTAATTGTGGTATTATAATTATAAGTACTCGCTTTAATAGTGGTATTATCTTTTAAAATTACAATATCTATGCAAATTATTGTTGAATTAAGATATTTGCGGTATAATAATTACCAGTTAACCGAACATTTGTTGTATAAGTATCGATTGCGACGCGTATGGTGGTGGCCCGGCACGGCATTTGGCAATGTCCATTTTGTGATAATTATCAAATTTGGAAAACTCGTAATCAAAGTACTATAAAATTGGACAGACAATGTGAAAAATGCAATACTAGGGCGAGAGTAACAATCGATAGATCAAATACTGGTCAAGGGAGAAATCGTAGTGTAAATATATGGGAAAGGCCCATAACAGTTACAAATGAACAATTAACTCATGAAATAACTCAGAGAAATAAAAAATTTTTGGAGATTGATCACTTAGACACCACGTCACTGGACTCTAAGCAAAGTGTAATGCCAATTATCTGGGGCGATTCGTGGATTCCTAAAAAATCCTTATTATTTACGAGTAAATTATGTAAAAATGAGGTAATAAATGAATTATTGAGATTTGTTGCAGAAAGACATGATGGCCATCTAAATTTAATTTCTCAATCATGGGGTAAATCTAATCCTATTGATGAATTCGATGGCCAAGAATTTCATGATTTTTCTATTAATTTTATTAAAAATCTTGACAAAGCGTTGGAAGAAAGATTATTCAACCCTTCCTTTCTAAATCTTGGGGAAAGTGAAATTATACCTCGAAGAGATGGTAATTTATTCTTAAAAAGAAGGGCTTCTAGATTTTTAATAGATATATCATTATGCCTTAGAAGATTGGCTTATAAAAATTCGATAACAATGAATCAAAGATTAACCTGGCAAAAATGGATGCTAAGAACTCGAATTCTCGATGAACATTTGAAAGACCTTTATACAAACGGAGTACCTCTTCCAGATGGCGGTAAATTTACAGGCAAAGGTTTTCGTTCAACTTGGCAAGAAGGTATTGTAGCCTGTGCTTCAGCACTCAGGAATAATTATGATGCCAATTCAGAAAATATTGATTTTCCTGATGCTATAGCCCCTATGATTAGAGATACGGGCTTAGCTCTAGCAATGGGACAAACTCCATTGGAAATATTTTCTGCACAAATGGGTAAATCTGGATCCTACATGGATGGAGGGCATTCCGGCCATGGAGGTAGAGATTTACATATTGGAAACTGGGAAAAAGGAATTTTGCCTCCAACTGCACCTTTACCTATTGCAAGTGCTACATTGACTGGAGTTGCATTGGCATCGAATAGATTACAAAGAGAGAGGTTTCATTTAGCACCAGTTGGAGAGGGCTGTAGTAGTAGTGGAGAATTTTGGGAAGCAATGAATTTTGCCGGAGCAAGGGGCCTCCCAATATGTTATATGATACAAAATAATCAAATAGCCTTAGATACGTTTTCTTCAAGTCAATCAGGTTCGGAAACATACGGAGACAAAGGCATCGCAATGGGGATTCCATCATGGACAATCGATGGATCCGATCCTGCACAATTTTTCTCATCTACTGCAGTAGCAAGGGAATTTTCATTGGATGGGGGGGGTGCAACTTTGATACATGTCGAAACTATGAGAGGATGCGGACACGCGCATCATCATGATGATTTGTATTTGGGGGCGATTTCAGGCAATCCTCCAGGCTATGTGGGACGTGACCTTCTTAATTATTGGTCATTAAAAGATCCTATACCAAATCATCATAATTTATTGATTTCTTTAGGAGTAAACGAGAAAGAATTGGAAAATATACAATCGAAGGAAGAAATATATGTTAAAAATTCGCGCAAGGAAATGGAACATATGCCTTGGCCAGAGGCGAATACCGTTACAAAGGGAATTACATCCCTAACCGATGCTCCAACTCATACTCAACAAATTGATAGATTAAAATCTACTAGTCAAAAAACTCAATCACCGTTACGGCCAGGAGAATCTTTGTTCAAATTTTCCGATGCCCCAAACTCTTGGACATTTAGCCGTGCAATTCAGAATTCTATGGCCGCTTTAGCAGATAAATATTCAGAAAATATTATTTTTATGGGTGAAGATATGGAAATTGCAGGTGCATTTGGCATGAATTTATCATTAAAAGCAAAAGGGCATTCTGACAAATTACTCGATATGCCACTTTCAGAATCAATAATAATCAACTCTGCAACAGGCGCCGCATTAGGAGGTTTGAGGCCCATCGCAGAAATTCAATTTGGAGGATTTGCAGCGCTTGCAATGAATGCATTGGTGAATAATGCTGCACAATTACGTTGGAGATGGGGTGCAAGCGTTCCTTTGACTGTGAGAATACCTCTAGGTGGAAAAACTAGAAGTGGGCCATTTCATGCAAATATGATTGAATCATGGTTTATTAATGATCCAGGCCTAATTATTGTATTCCCCAGTAGTCCTCAAGATGCTTTTGATATGCTAATCGAGGGGCATGCATTACCCGATCCCGTTGTATTCTTAGAACATCTAGGGCTTTATGGATTACGAGGAGGAATTACTGGATGGGGAGATAATATTAATCAGTTAGTTAATACAGATTCTGTTCATAAAAGGCTCGCAAATGGGCAAAATTCTATTGGTCAAGCCAGAGTTATTCGAGGAGGGACAGATATTACAATTGTTACGTGGGGTGCAATGGTGCACGTAGCATTGAAAGCTGCTAAACATGCAGCTAAAGAAAAAATAGAAGTAGAAGTAATAGATTTGAGAACATTATTGCCTTTTGATTCCAAAACTTGCGTCCAATCTGTTTGTCGAACTTCTAGATTAATAGTCTTACAAGAGTCTCAGTGGACTGGAGGTTTAGCTCATACGATTTCCAGTAGAATCTTAGAAGAAACATTCTGGAATTTAGAATCCCCTCCAGTAGTAATAGGGGCTTTAGATACTCCAGTACCATTTTCCCCTCCATTGGAAGATTACACAATTCCCACATATGACTTAGTAATTAGGCATATTAGGAGTTTATGCACTCAGTAATTAGCAAATAGTCTTCAGTAGGGAGCGCTCCCGTTAGTTTACAGATGACAGATGAGTTACTCATTATTGCGGGTTTCATATTGTTAATTTCCGGTGCCGAAGTTTTTGTCCAGGGGGCAGTTACTTTAGCCACTAAATTAAATATCCCTCCGCTTTTAGTCGGTTTTACCATTGTAGCTATTGGAACTTCTCTGCCAGAACTTGCTGTAGTTTTGAAAGCATTAGAAGAAGGAACTCCAGATATTGCTGTTGGTGGAATAATTGGATCAAATATTTCCAATGTGATGTTGGTTCTTGGTACTGCGGCAATTCTAGGTGCTTCAGAATCTCCTGGAAGAGGAATAAGGAGAGATGCAATGGCCGTTTTAGTAGCTACTTTAATTTTGGTAATAGCGACACTATATGGGGAAATACCATTATTTATTGGATTATTTATGCTTATATTATTGGTTACATTTTATGCTTATTCATATAATCATGCTAAAAATCTAGATATCCCTGAGGAGAATCCTGATTCATGGTTGGCCAATAATTCCTATTCTGCATCAATTGCACTACTTTCTGGAGGATTAATGGTTATGTTTGGTGCTAATTTATTAATGGAAGGAGTAGAGGGAATCATGGTAAAATATACATTAAATGAATCTGTAATTGGCTTAACTATCATCGCTCTCGGAACTTCATTACCAGAGTTTGCCGTTACGGTGATTTCTGCTCTAAGGGGGCAAGGAGGTGTTGCATTGGGAAATGTTTTGGGATCAAACGTGATGAACATTTTGGGGATATTGGGTATTGCTGCAATCTATGGAGGGGGAATAATTGTCGATTCTAGTTTTGCAGGAAGGGATATATGGATTCTATTATTTTCTTCAGGGCTGGTATGTGCAATGTTGTTTAGTAACAAAGAAATTGGTAAAGAAATAGGATTTACGATGGTTATTGGATATATTGTATATTTATTTTTTGTAGTTTCTTAAACAAAGTATTTGGAGCCCATATGTCGAATACTAAACTTCCATTTTGTATAATATTGGCTGCAGGCCGTAGTAAAAGGCTTGGAAGACCAAAGTCATTAATAGATATTAATGGGGAATATTTAATTAAATATATAGTTAACAAAATAAGAAAATTTCATTTAGAAATAATAATAATTACCAATACAGAATTATCAGATGAAATCAATAAATCTTTTCAATCAGTAAAAGTAATAATAAATAAAACTCCTGAATTAGGTCGGACAGGAACGCTAAAATTAGGATTAAATTATCTTGAAGAAAAATTACTTGCTGACTCTAGAGTAATTGTTGTACCAATTGATAGGCCTGGATTTTCTGATACAACATTATCAAAATTAATCAATATAAAATATACATCATGCCCTGCTAAAGATGGAAAAGGAGGGCATCCTTTAATTTTGTCAAGGCAGGATATCAGTAAGGTGATAAATTCAAAATCAGAGACTCCATTACGAGAAATAGTTATTCCCAAAAAATTTGTAGTAGATGACGAATACTTACATTTGAATGTAGATACAGAAAATGATGTAAAAATATTACTCAAGTACTTAAAAAATATTAAATAATTTAAATTATTTATTTTTTTAAATTTAGATTTTTATTATTATTTATAAAAATCATAGATTAATCAGAAATACCTGATTAACTTGAGAGGGCCATGACGCGAGCAGTTCTTGCGTGGACTATGGATAAATTAAATCAAGGATATAGTGTTGCAATTGCAACCATAATTGATTCAAAAGGAAGTGTACCTGGTAAGCCTGGTGCAAAATTAGCATTAATCAAAAATGGAGAAAAATATGGTACAGTTGGAGGGGCCGGTCTGGAGTTAAAAATAGAAATAGCCCTAACTAAACTCCTAAACGAATCAAAACCTATGTCGTCAAAAGGAGGGGAGATTAATACCTTTTTATTATACAAAGATGGCAAAGGCAAAGAAGTAATACCATTGGACAGCCTTTGCGGAGGGCAAGTAAGGGTGGCCATGGAAGTAATAGACTCAATGCCGCATATTTTGATTGTGGGGGGTGGCCATGTAGGTTTAGCTATTGCATTGGCTTCAGATACATTGGGTTGGGCACATAGCGTCTTTGATGTCCGAGAAGATTATGCCAACTCTGACCGATTTCCCTTTGCAGAAGAAATTCATAATTACTCAATAGACGAATTCTTAAAAAATGAAGATAATAATTCTTTAAATAGATTTTCTGATATTCTATTACTTGGCCATGATTGGAGCCTTGATCAAGATATGTTAATCGGTATTTTATCATTATTAAATATTGATTCTAGGGCTAGATTGGGCGCTATAGGGTCTAAATCTAAATGGAGTGCATTCAAGAAAGCCGCATTGGATTCAAATATTCGCCAATCTCTTATTGATGCAACTCGTTGCCCAATCGGACTTTCTATCGGGGCACATTCTCCTGAAGAGATAGCAATAGCAGTTTGTGCTGAAATAATATCTTTTGAAAAACTTCACAATGATTCCGAAGAATGAAAAGTGCGGTATCAGACGGAAAGATATGCGCAGTACCGCTATATCTCTCTCAATTATTTTTATTTTGGCTCCGTTATCAGGTTGTCTTGATGATAAAGAAGGAGAATATCAGCCAATAAATGTTGCAAATACTTTCGGCTCTTATAGTGTAGTTGCTCCTGTCGACACCGGCATAAATGTATATCATGATCATTTTATTATGGAGGAAGATTATCCAGATTGGCTTTTGAATGGATTAGGAGTTACAATGATTTGTGATATCGCATCTAATGGAACATGGGAAGAAAGATATCAATCTGATAAAGAATCATGTTGGGACTTAATTACTTCTACAGATATTGTGTGGTTCCAAGGGACTAGAATTATCGGAACTTCTCCTGATGATGATACAGATATTCCAATTTTGGATGATCCTGCTGATGGGCATGGGACGGCTGTTACAGGTGCAGTACTGAATGCTAATCCGGATGCAGTAATATTCTTTGTAGAAGGATTTAGTGATGAGGCTGTCTTAGCGGCGGCGAATCAACCTCTTGTAGACATAATAACTACTAGTTTCGGGCCTATTGGATCTGTCCCAGTGCCTGGTATCGAAGACGCAACTAAAGTTGCTGTTGTTCAAAATGGAAAAATACATACTGGTGCTGCAGACAATTCTCCATCCCCGGCAGTTCAAGATTCAACTGCAGGGCCTCCGTGGAGTATTGGAATATCGGGCTATGCCGAAGAAGGTGATGATCAGAAAGAAACAATGAGTGGTTCATATCCAGATATGGCGGCAGATTGGACTCAAATTTTACCCAATCATGATGATATTGATGGATACCATGAAACTTCAGGAACTTCTTTCGCCACTCCGAGGACTGCAGGTTTGTTATCAAAAATTATAATGAATTTACGAAACGAATTTAATGACTCATCTTCAGGTGCAGATCCTTTGATTAGGGATAAATATATCATTAATGGGACGAATTTTAAAATCACAAATGATGATATCCGAGATGCACTAAATATGTCTGCATGGTATCCTTCTTTCTCAACTTGGGATCCTCTTTCAGGTACAACGCCAATCTCTCCAGTTGCACCATGTACACAAGTTGGATGGGGCGTAGTCAATGAAAGCAATGTTCTGCCAATAATAAGGCATCTTAATGGGACCGATTCAATGAATAATAGGCCCTCAGATGTAGTCATTTGTATGGAAACTAATCAAGAAATTCGGGAATCTTACTGGACTTAGCATCAGTAGGATTCAATAAATCGTCCCGACTTGAAATGATTATGCGTAAGGTCGCGATTCGATGGAATCTTGATTCTTTACATAAATCACATGATTTGGCAAACTTTCTAAAAATAGTTGAAAAAATTGAAGTTCTTGGACACCTATCAATTTCTATGGATGGCATAACTCAATTGGCAGAGATAAAATTTCAAAAAAATAAAGGCTTAGATGATTTCAAAAAACTACCCAATTTTAAAATAATTAAACAATATGAGGAAGATGAAGATGGCATATTAGTTAGCCTACTTTGTACACATCCATTAGTATTGTCTGGAATCAAAATGTCCAATATTCATGTTCAAACACCTTATGGAATATCTAAAGATAGTGGAATGATTTTGAGGATATCTGGAATTTCTGAATCAGTTCGAAATTTTGTTTCATTGCTAAGGTCGGTAATGCCACCAGATAAGATAAGTGTCCAATCATTAAAAGGAAATCATATTAATGATTGGACAGACTCTTTGACAAATAGGCAAAAAGAAACACTCACTTACGCTGCTTATAGAGGTTATTATGAAAAAGAATCAAGAATTACTCTGAAGGAATTATCTGAAGAATTAGGGATGGCTAGGAGCACACTTGGCGAGCATATTCAAAGAGCTGAATTATCAATAATACGTAAGGCAATAGAAGATTTGGACATCCAAAATAGCAAATTGAAACCGAATGCTCAAAATACTATAGTGGATGGGATTTAGTAATCATGTCTCAGTACCGCCTTCCAATGATTTCTAATTTGGATAAAACTCCTTGGAAGTCTACTGTAAATGGGAAATCGTTTGTATCCTCAATTGATAGTAATTCTATTCTTCTTGATGTACTACGTGATCAAGTCGGTACACTGGGAGTAAAAAGGGGCTGCGACATGGGGACATGCGGCTGTTGCGCAGTATTAATCGATGGCGTCCCAAAACTATCTTGTCTGACATTAGCACAAGAAGTTCAAGAAACTAACATAACAACAGTTGAAGGGCTTTCAGAAGGCCATCATCTGCATCCTATTCAAGAAACCTTTGCTGAATGCGGAGGTAGTCAATGTGGATTCTGCACTCCAGGTTTTTTGGTTGTTATTTCTGCACTTTTAAATAATAATCCATCTCCTGATGATGATGAAATCAAAAATGCTATAGAGGGAAATTTATGTAGATGCACGGGCTATCAGCAAATTGTTGATTCTGTACGTTCTGCAAGTAAGATACTTACTTCCGGAAATGAAAATTTAAATGGCACCGAGCCATTAAGTAATCCAAACCCCGGTTTTGTCAAGTGAGGAATAATGATGCCTAAGGATAAAAAAAAGGAGATTGTTGGCTACAGGCAACAATCAGGAAAATTATCATTTTCTAGGCCTGGTTCTGGCGGTAAGAATTCATTTAGTGAACCAAGGAATGAGCAATTAATTCCTGAAAGCCAAGGTGGTGAAAAGAAACAACCATGGGGAGGACATAGGCATGATGAATTGATTACTGGTAGAGTTGTTGGTAAGCCCACTTCTCTTATCGATAGTAAATGGAAAGTTACGGGTAAAGCAAAATATGGTGATGATATTAGATTATCAAATGAACTAATAGGAAAAATTATCCGCTCCCCCCATCATTATGCCCGTATATTATCAATAGATGTAACAAAAGCTATCGAATTACCCGGAGTTATCTCAATTGCAACTGGCCAAGATGCTAGTAATAAATTTGGAGTCCTGCCTGTAACAAAAGATGAGCATGCAATGGCAGTTGATAGAGTAAGGCACATTGGAGATTTAGTTGCATGCGTTGCTGCTGAAGATGAATCAATAGCATTAGAAGCCATACGTCTAATAGATGTTGAATATGAAATTTTAGACTCAATACATGATATGAAGGATGGACTAAATGATTCCAATGAACCTATTCACGATAGAGGGATTTATCACATAGGTGAATCAAATATACAAAAACGTGTTTTTCAAGAATTTGGTAATATAGAATCCATGGAAGCTAATTCTATAGCATCTCATAAAAAAAATTGGTTCTTTAATGGAGTCAACCACGCAGCAACGGAACCTCATGCAGTAGTTGCTGACTGGGACCCTTCAGGCAGATTAACATTGTATACTCCCCAGCAAGTTCCTCATTATGTTCACAGGGCTCTAGCCGATGTTTTGGAAATTCCTATGCATCAAATAAATGTTCATAGGACATTTGTAGGGGGAGGATTTGGAGGTAAATCCGATCCGTTTCCTCATGAAATGTGTGCATCTATTTTAGCCCGTAAATCGGGTCGCCCGGTTAGAATTACCTTTGATCGTGAAGAGGTTTATTGGATTAACAGGGGCAGACATCCCTCGCACATTGAAATGAATTTGCATGCAGATCAGGAAGGAAGATTGTGTGGAATACAAACTGATGCATTAATAGATGGTGGTGCATTTGCATCTTTTGGGCATGTTACTACTTACTATAATGGAGTATTACATACCGCACCTTATGAGATCGGAGCATTCCATTATACTGGTGCAAGAGTATGGACAAATAAGCCAGCAAGTGGAGCAATGCGCGGCCATGGAGCCGTAAATTCTAGATGCGCAGTAGAAGTGGGAATTGATGATATCTCAGAAAAATTAAATGTCGATCCTATTTCTTTTAGATTAGCAAATCTTCTTCCGCCCAATTCAGCCACTATCACTGGGTTTAGGGTAACCAGTATTGGCATGAGGGAATGTTTAGAAAGAGTAATGACAGAATCAGGTTGGAAAGATAAGTTTAGAAAATTACCTTTAGGGCATGGTATTGGAATAGGATGCGGATTCTTTATTTCCGGAAGTGGTTTACCCATTCATTGGGATCCAAATAAATTTCCACACGCTACTGTCCATTTGAAAATAGATATGGATGGAGGAGTAACCGTTCACACGGGCGCAGCCGATATAGGTCAAGGATCTGATACAGTTGTAGCCCAGTCTGTGGCTGAAGTTTTAGGATTACCACTTGATATGATAAGGATAAAGTCTAGAGAAACAGATACATCTCCTGTTGATTTAGGTTCTTACTCATCAAGAGTTACGTTCATGAATGCCAATGCGGCAATTTCTGCAGCAATGGAAATAAGAAATAAATTATTAGATGCTACTTCTAAGATTACCGGAGCGCCATTGAAGAAACTAGTAATTGGGGACAGAAGAATATTTAGAAAAGACGACCCAGCAGTTGGAGTTTCATACCTAGAAGCATTACATAAATCCCAAGAAGAGATAGGTGCATTAGTGGCATCGGGAGCATATCGAACACCTCCTATGGGAAGGGCACACAAAGGTGCAGGTGCAGGGTTAGCGCCAGCTTACTCTTTCTCAGCATATGTTGCTGAAGTCAAAGTAGATATTGAGACAGGGCAGACTAAAGTGAAAAAAGTCTGGGCAGCCCACGATTGTGGTAAGGCATTGAATCCTTTAGCCGTAAAGGGTCAAATCATAGGTTCTTGCCACATGGGCATGGGCCAAGTATTATCTGAGGAAATGAGGTATGGAAGAACGGGAAATTTAATGAATACTGATCTTTTAGATTATAAAATTCCAAGTGTACATGAAATGCCTGAAGTTGTGCCGATAATCGTAGAATCTAATGATCCGGAGGGGCCATTTGGAGCAAAAGAAGCTGGAGAAGGGCCTTTATTGCCCATTCTTCCTGCAGTTTGTAACGCAGTTTATGATGCAATAGGAATCAGAAGTGATGAGTTACCAATTACGCCCGATAGGCTTTATAAAAATATAGAGAAGAAATGTAGAAAATTAAAAATTACAGATCCTTTAGATTTACCCTCTCCAAGGTTAGAATTATCAGAATTACAGCTCACATTAGAGAAAAGGGCTAGTGAGCACAAAATTAGAGATATAAAAAGGAGAAATGAATCAAAAATAGAACCTTATCATAATGGTGCATTGTTTGGGCTTGATCCAACGATACCTCCTGATGAAATAGATGATAGTTGGAAAGTTTCAGTGTTACCCTCAGAAGAATATCTCCAAAATCCCAGATTGGCAGGAAGAGCATGGTTACATACCGAAAGGCGTCACAGGAGTGATTAAAATGCGCATGCCCCCATTTAAACTTCACACACCAAATAGTCTCGAAGAAGCATTTGAAATCGCCAAATCAATCCAATCCGAAGGTGGAGACTTTGATTGGATTGCAGGAGGAACTGATCTTCTTCCAAATTACAAATGGCATTTGAATCCAAAAGATAATGTAATATCTTTGGCAAAAATTGATGTTCTCACTAAATTATCTCCAACTCATATTGGGGCTATGGTCAGAATTCAAGATTTAGCCGAGTCCGAAACCACTCATCCAGTTCTTGCAAAATCTGCCAATTCAATCGCAAGTATTTTGATTCGCCGTTCTGGTACAGTTGGAGGTAATATATGCCTCGATACTCGATGTTATTGGTATAATCAAACTGAAGATTGGAGAGAAACTATTGATTGGTGCCACAAATGCGATTGCGGAACGGGTGCAGATTGCAGAGTAATTCCAAATCAGAATACGTTATGCGTTGCTACTTACCAAGCTGACCTAGCCCCTGTATTGATGTGCATGGGTGCAAAAGTACACTTAATTTCAGTAGAAGGAAAAAGAGAAATGCCATTGAATAATTTTTTTGAATTAGATGGCATGACTAGGAACAAATTAATTCCTGGCGAATTATTGACTCATATAACGATCCCAAAAGATATTTCAAATTGGTCTGGTGATTATCAAAAATTGCGACAAAGAGAATCATGGGATTTTCCTGAAGCAGGCGTTGCAGTCTTATGGAAGAAAGAAAATAATAAACTTAAGGAATTAAGAGTTGCTACAACGGGTTTGGAATCTATTCCTGGCTATCACGATGAATTGGCTTCAAATTTAATCCACGACTGGAATGGAAAAGCAAGCATATCTTTACTATCAGAACAAATAAGAAAAGCAGTAAAACCAGTTCAAAATACTTGGTATTCTACTTCTTACAGAAGAAAAATGGTGAGAGTATTAACAAAGAGGGCGTGCGAGGGCCTATTGGAGGTCTAGTATGGAGCATAAGTTGACAAATTCATATATTTTCATAATTACTAGTCTGATATTGATATCCTTATTGCCAGGGGTCCATTCTCAAGGCGATATTTATCCCTGGGAATTGAATATTGAATATCCGGAAGATGATTCCGGTAATCCTTTTGAATTATCTAATGATGGAAGTGCAAGAATTACGTTTACTATAACTAATGATGGTTTATTTTCTATAGATGTTTCCTTTGAGTATGAAAAAGCATTTCCAGGTGAATATTCCGGGCCATCAGAAGGAACAATTGAAGGCCAAAGTAATGAATCCTTCACTCTTCAAATTTCGAATATAAATATCCTTAATTTTGCCGCCAGGGCGCAGGAAGCATTTACTATTACGGCCAATTTAAACTCCATTCAGGACACTCCTCAATTATTTCCTTCTTCAAATGATGCAGAGGGAAAATTAATGATTCCAATAATTTACTTATTGGATATAGAAATTGAAGATCCAGTTGGACCTATGAATGCTGGTTCAAGCATGCCTTTAAGAGTCACAGTAACTAATAAGGGAAATATTGAAGATCGAGTTGGGGAAATAGAAATAACGGATAATTGTCCCTTATTAAGTCCCAATAACGGTCTCGACTCATTAATGACTGCAAATTTAAATCCCGGTAAATCTACTCAATCTGATTTAGAATTGTCTGCATCCGAAAGTCATCCAAGAAGAAACTGTAAAGTAGAAATCACAGTTGCATCTAATGGCGGGATGAATACTGGGTCCCAATCATTAGTAAGTGACGATGTACAAGTTGCTGTAGATCCCCCTTTGACTAAAAATGATCCTGATTCGAATGACGACTCTACTACCACAACCACTGAAGTAATTGGTTCAAGCTTACCATTTTTAAATCCTATTTCCATTATTTGTTGCATTTTCACTGCCCTTGCATTTAGTAGAAAAAATTAATAAATCTGCGTACTAATATCTTTTTAATTCGCTGTACTTCATAGATGTAAAAAATAAACCAAGATACGATATATTAACTTTTTTTTTTGAACTTTACGCAATAACATATATTTGTACTCCTATTGTCGGAAACCTGTTGTAGGTGCTGCCTACATTTTTTGAGATGATTAAAGTGGCAGGTGAGAAAACACAAGAAGAAAAGTTTTCTACAATTGTGTTGAGCTCACTTTCGATTACTATAGTACTTCTATTGATATTACCTATGTTTTTTGTAGCAGGGAAAAGTACTGCATATTCTGCATATGAAATCGGAGAAGGCGAAATACTCCAATTAGCACAATTAACAGATATGAGGGCTGATTTATCTGATGAAGAAGATTATTTTATAGCTAATACTATGTCTACTCCTATGTTAGTTAACGATTGGAAAGATCCGCATAGGACTATGCTACTGATTATCGCTCCAGAAAAGCCCATTGATGAAACAGAAGCGGAAGAAATTTACAAATTCGTAACTGAAAAAGGCGGAAAAGTCATTGTTGCTTCTGATAACACCAATGCAAATAGATTGGCAGATAAATTTGGCTTAACTTTCTTTAATAATTACTTATTGGATGAAAATCAACACTGGGTCGAATATGATCAAAATGGCGAAGTTAAAAGGGACTCATTTGGTGGTGAAATAGTTACATGGCGCAACGTCTGGACAGTTGCTACCGTTGGCCAAGATGTTCAAAATATGGACCCAGGTGCATTAAGGCAAGGATGTTCCCAATTTAATATTGACATATACAATACAGTGGATTGTAGATTACCCGTTATGTTAAGGGGTGCTACTGGAATGAAATTTGAACCTTCTTCCAAAGATGTAACTGATCCCGATCATCGTAATGTTATGACTCTAGGTACAGCTTCAACATCTGCATTTATTGATATTCAAGAAAATGGCGATGCAGGAGATCCCCTTAATCCAGCACCTGGAGATTTAAAATTAATTATGCGTTTCGATTATCCTAATATACAGGTATTGGATCAAGTTAGTTCCAATAGTGGCGGTAGCGCATTTTCCGGAGGCGTTGGTGAACTTTCTGTTACTGGAAGCATTGTTTTTGTTTCCGATGAAGAGGCCTTTTCCAATCGTCTATGGTCATTGGATGAGGCAAGAAAGACAGGCCTAAGGGAATCGTGTATCGTTGAAAATTGTTGGAATCAAGAAATTAATAATAATAATGACTGGTTAGGTAATGATATCTATTTCAATTCACTTATTTATGATATGATGGAATTTGATAATCTTAACTTATCTGCACAAATAAAAAATGGAGATTATGCTGGAGACAAATCAAATTTCCAAATAGTATTCGATGAAAGTAGGCATATTACTGGAGTTATTTCAGCACCATTTGTCGAGGCAATGGGAACTATAGTACTATTAACTTCTAATACGTTCTTAAAATGGTTAGTTGTTCTTAACGTAGGATTGCTGCTCCTAGTTGCAATGATGATAGTGCCTCAGAAAGAAAATTGGAGGCACGTCTTTGATTTAACTCGTTTTTCCGAAAGACCGAGCAAACTAGATCCAAAAACGTATCGAACTCGAGTACAACAATCATTATTTACAAAAATTAGGGTCCACCATGACCTAACTCGTGACGAAATGGCAACAAAGCCACCAGCAGAAGTTCAATCCATGATTGGAGATCCGCGTCTTGTGGAATTGGCTTATAGCCAAAGCCGTACATACACCCCTAAGGAGTTGCGCCAGATGATGCAGGCAATCCGCCGATGGGGCAAAAATAATTAATAAAAATAAATGGAGAAATAAATATGAATGCAAACCCACCTGTAGATGCACCACCAGCACCGCCCTCAAATAATGCCGATGCAGCTTATGCTAAGAAGGCAGAATTAGCCCGAGACGGCAACAAAATGAATGAAAAATTAACTGCTGTTGGAGCTATTGCACATGCAATAGGCCTAGAAGTCCAAAAAGTAATTATTGGAAAACCTCACGTTATAGATAACGTACTAGTAAATATTTTATCAAATGGTAATCTTCTGTTTGAAGATTATCCAGGTCTAGCCAAGACTCTGATGACCAATACCTTTGCCGATGCGCTTGGTTGTGATTTTAAGAGAGTACAATTTACTCCAGATTTACTTCCTGCAGATATTACTGGTACGAATATCTATGATGCAAAGAAAGGAGAATTCACATTTAAACCAGGGCCAATATTCTGTAATCTCTTACTTTCCGATGAGATAAATCGTGCCCCTCCTAAGACTCAAGCCGCTCTACTTGAAGCCATGCAAGAAAAGCAGGTTACAATTGGTACAGTCACTCACAAATTACCCTCACCATTCCTTACAATGGCAACACAGAATCCTGTTGAGCAAGAAGGAACCTATCCACTTCCAGAAGCTCAACTTGACCGATTTATGTTTAAGATGAGCGTTGGCTACCCAAGTAGAGCGGATGAAGATGAGATATTAGCTCGACGTATTT
This sequence comes from Candidatus Thalassarchaeaceae archaeon, assembly GCA_023700245.1. Lineage (GTDB taxonomy): Archaea > Thermoplasmatota > Poseidoniia > Poseidoniales > Thalassarchaeaceae > MGIIb-O3. Next base: position 30,005 of record JAJPRE010000005.1, on the reverse strand, counting down.
TAAGAAAGAAAGACGCAGTTGAAGTTGATATTATTACTGATCCTGCAAGAGTAGTGGCAATGCAAAATGCAATTGAAGATGTATATGTAGATCCTGCAGTTAGGATGTATATGGTAGAAATTGTTACTCAAACTCGTGAACATAATCAAGTTTTAGTTGGTTCATCGCCTCGTGGTTCTCAAGCACTATTGAAGACTAGTCGTGCAGCTGCTGCCATGCGTGGTCGTGATTTCGTTACTCCTGATGACGTAAAATCAATAGCCAATCTGGCTCTTGCTCATCGGTTAATATTGAAACCTGAACATCAAATAAAAGGTGCAAGTACGGAAGATATAATTAAAGAAATCCTGAGAACAGTACCTGTACCAACTGTTTAATATTCAAACGGAGTTTGAGATATATGGCATGGAGTCGAAAATCTGCGATGTTTGCATCGTTAGCCGTCGCTTTATATCTATTAGGACTAGTTCTAAGAAATCAGCAACTTGTTACTGTTGCAGTAGTTTTACTCTCTTTTTTGACTTGGGCCGCATTTAGGACAAGTCATGCTGATGTTTCTTCATCAGGTAGGCGATTAGATGATTTACAAAATGATGAAGGTATTGAATTACAGAATATTCTTGCAATGCGAAAGGTTTCCTCATCTAGGATTTTTGAAGATGGCGAAGTAGATGTAACTCTTAGGCTTCAAAATAGGTCCAATACGTCCAAAGTTCTTGAAGTTAGAGATAGAGTTCCAGAAGTTATGAGGATCAAGAAAGGTGCAAATTATGTTTTAATGGAATTAGGTCCTCAAAGGGAGACAGAAATATCCTATACTATTGAAACTCCATTACGCGGATTTTATACTATAGGGCCAGTATGCGTTAGAGTTCAAGATGCATTCGGCCTTTTTCACAATGAGAAAGAAATACATTTGTATGAAGATTTCCTAGTTTTCCCAAAAATGGAGGATATCAAAGATGCTATGATTAAAAGTCGCGTACCTAAAATTTTTACCGGCGCAGTAAACATTAGAAATCCCGGTGAAGGATCAAATTTCTATAATCTGAGAGAATATATTCCTGGAGATCCAATGAAGAAAGTTAATTGGAAAGCAACAGCCAGACAAGATGGTAAAATGATGGTAAATGAGTTCGAAAGGGACGCTGTAAGTGATATTATTTTAATAGTTGATAGTAGGAAAATAAGCGAAACTGGACCAGTAAGCAGGAATTCTTTAGTTTATAGTACAAGAGCGGCAGCTAGTTTATCACAACATTTCCTCTCGAGAAGAGATTCCGTAGGACTTGTGATATATGGTGATGAAATAACTTCTGTCGATCGTGATACTGGTAAAAAACAATTATATGTCTTACTAACAAAATTGGCTGGAGCCATGGCTAAAGGTAATACTCCTATGAAAATAGTAACTAATAGGATAATGCCGCACATTAATCGTGGAAGTCCAATAATAATCCTTACTCCTCTTGAGGAGGATCCTACAATAGTAGATGCAGTTAGAGATTTAAGATCTAGAAACTTTGATGTAACTATATTATCACCAAGTAGTCTAGAATTTGAGTTTGATGCTAGGAGATTAGATAGAACCGGATATGAAGTATTAAAAACTGAGAGAGACATATTAATGGCCGAATTAAGAGGTTTAGGAGCCTTTGTCATGGATTGGGAGCCCGATATGATGCTGAATACAGCACTATCTGGGGCAAGAGGATTTTGAGGTGAGATTATGGTCGATGATCAAGCCGAAATAAACGTTACTGCGCACCTATATGATAGCAAAACTATGAGGTCATCTGCACCAAGTAGGAAAGCAGCAGCTGGTAAACTTAAACAGAATACTGAAATTCCACTTGATGCTATTCCTGAAGTACATATCCCTGGATGGGTTGAATCTATTTTTGGCGGCCCAGTAATCAGTAAGATGAAATTTTTACCACCTGATAGGATGGTTACTTCACTTCAACTATCTTCATCTATAACATTGGTTTTATTGTGCTTCTTAACATTTATGATAACTCCAGTAACTGGAACTGCATGGTTTGCTCTATCCAATATGATTGGAATTGGTTTTATTGGTGGTTTATTTCATTTTATCATTATAGGAATTGGACTTATTGGGGGGATGTATGGCGTTTTCCAAAGAGATCAAAAAGCATTGTTAGTTTCTTATATAATGTTAATTATTGTAACTATAAGATTTGCAGGCAGTAAAGTAGAGTTTGGCTTGAGTTTCCTGCCCGAAGGAGAAATAGCGCAAAAATTGCTTTTAATTCTTTATGCAATATTTTTAGTTATGTACATGGAACTCTCTAGCGGGATTATTAGATTCTCAATGTTAGATACTTCAATTCGAACAGGGGAAGTATATGTTATGGGGATTCAAAAGATTACATCAAGGTATCATAGATCTTTGCTAATAGCGCCATCTATAGCAGGATTTGTTGCATTATTGACACTATTTATTAATAGGATAATACCTGCAATGGTCGCAATAATTAATCCAGTTTCGGCAGATAGGTTAAGGGAGAGCGTGGAATTAACTAGTGTGTATGGAGTAGCATTAGGAACTATAGTGATATTTACAATTATAGGTGGGGCATTTGCTGTAAATTTACCACTCAGGGTCCAACAATTTAGAGATAAACAAGCATGATTATGGTTGTATGTATTTTCCAATAATTCCCAAATCAGCAATCACTATCAGGGCTACAGATTCTACAACAGGTGCCGCCCTGGGTCCAAGAATTGGATCATGCCTACCTCCGACCTTCAAGGATCGAACTTCCTTACTTGGTAGATGTAGTGTGAATTGTTCCCTAGGGATACTACTGGGGGGCTTGAAATGTATCCTTACACTTAGCGCCGCTCCAGTTGAACGTCCCCCAAGCGCACCATCAGCATCTCCACTGATGGCTGCTTCTAGTTTAGGCATATTATTTTCATAAATCCATGAATCATTGTGTGCAGAACCGCGCATAGTCGAAGCCAAAATTCCTTGAGAAAACTCTACTGCTCTTGCACCTGGTATTGCCATTAATCCTCTGGCCAATGCAGGTTCAAGTCCATCAAACCAAGGTTCCCCCAGGCCAATTGGTAATCCCTCTATCAATAACTCTACAACTGATCCTATTGAATCTCTATCCATTCTAACTTCTTCGATATAGTCTGACATCAATGTCGCGGCATCGGAATCTCTACAATTCAGTCTCCCCATATCAGTGTTAAGATCCAAGGACGTAACTCTATCTAATTCAAAAAGTGCTTTAGAAGTAATATTACCTACTTTATGTAAATGGGCAGTGCATTTCCAACCTTTTTCATCAATTATTTTTCTAATTTGACTGCCTGCAGCTACTAATCCAAAAGTTAGACGTGCAGATTGCGATCCCCCTCCCCGCGGGTCATTTGCACCATTTGTTCGAACATTTTCAACCATATCAGCATGACCAGGTCGCGGTTGGTCAGGTAAGAATGCATAATCTGATGATTTAATATCTGAATTTTTTGTTAATAATAATATTGGCCATCCCGTAGTTAAATCATTATGAACTCCAGATAGGATTTCACACTTATCCATTTCTTTTCTTGTTGATAATCCTCTTCTTCCAGGTTTTCTCTTAGCGATATCTTTCAATAGAGATTCTTTGTCAATTTGAATTCCTGCTGGCATTCCTTCTATTAATGCGCCAACACATATGCCATGACTTTCTCCAAATAGAGTTACTTGTAAGTTTTCACCTAATGTCATTCCCATATCATGTCACCTATTTCTATAATTTTGTTAAAAATTTTGTTTTAATTATCTCTCTTTTTTCAGACGTTAATATTTTTTCAATTTTATCAATATCTTCATTGTAACAAATTATTGCAATCGCAGGTCCAGAGCCAGAAATTCCAGCCGATATTGCACCATTAATTATTGCTAAATTACATATTCTAATTGCATCATGATCATTTGTAACTCCAGCAACTGCCACGCCATTGGTCGTCATAGCTTCGAATATTTCTCCTCTTTCAACCATTAATGATGATTTTTTAAATAATGATTGATAATCCTGAAATAAAATTGATTTTATTGTCACGTTTCTTGCACCTCTTGTACAAATTATGATGGAAAAACTATCTTCTATGTCCCCCTGGAGAAAAATAGAATTTGAGGCTTTTTTTGAAGAATCTATTAATTTCCATCCAGTACTTATGGATGCCCAAGTATCGTCAATACTTCCACTTATTGTGCAATTAGAACGAATCTGCGCTTCTACTGCTAAATCTATTATTTGACAATCATCTAATTTTGTCATAAATGTGGAATTTAATGCTTTTAATGCAGCACAAGCTAGTGCTGAACTAGATTTTAATCCTTGGCCAATCGGAATATCGGTAGATACCTTCCAACCAAATCTATCGGGAACAGGTAATCCAGCATCTTTCCAACAAGATATCACGGATTCAAGAAGCCCATGTTTATCTTCAGTGTTGATTATTTTTTCATCCATTATTTCTACTTTAGTACAGAGTTCTACTCCTATTGAACAGCCCTTACCAGTCCCTAGTGCGTGTAATATGGATATTGCCCCATTGGATTCCCCAGTTCCCAAAGAATTCATATTTCTCTTATATCTCCTATCAACGGATTACCAATATGCCTCATTCTTGAGTCTATGCGTACCAATAATTCATCTCCAATTACTAGTTCAGTCACAGATTTGATATGATTCAAATCGGACACAATTCTAACAGTTTCTGCTTGTTGAGTTATTAAATTACCATGAATTTCATCATATTTATATCCAATTTTAAGGAATGGTCGCCTTTCAATTTTGATTCTACCTATCGATGCAGATCTTTCCTCACCCTTTGAATTTATTATCGTAACTTGATTACCTGCTTTTAATTCATTCAGATATTTTGTCCTACCATCTGCCATTAAAATATATGAATGAACAGGGCCTGCATTTACTCTAAATGGCCTAGATGGGACATATTCGGAAGGAATAGTTTCTCCATGTACTAAGCAGAGAATTTCAGATACTGAACCAATTAACATTCCTTCGCCATGAATTAATCTTTCTATCAAGTCAATACAAACTCTTTCTCCAAATCCTCCGGACTCGATTGAAGTTACCTTAGCACATGATAATTTTGAAGTGACTTTTTTCTCTAAAAATTTAATATTTTTCTTACTTTCATTAACTTTCAAAGCCTTATCCCAAATTTCTTTTATTGGAGGTAATAATAATGCATCAACTCCATGTTGAAGTGCGAAGGATACTCCTAATACATCTATTTCATCAGTAATGGAAACTACTATCTTAGTGCCTGAGCCTAAAGATTTCGAAATCAAATTCTCCAATGGTATCATTTTCCAATTTTTACATTTAACCAATATCCACGGTACAATCCCTATCATTGAAATTGCTTCTTCTTGAGATTTATAATCACTCAAATTAATTTCTGCAACGTCAGGGGCATCCCCTCTCCATAAACGGTCAGCATGATTGCCTAACTCGCCAGAGTTAGAGTTTATATCCTCAATCCACAACTCCATATTTTCCACTACTCTAAAAATTTAGTTGCATCTTTAGCGCTAATTCCTTCATGTACTATCGCCTTAAGTGCCTTAATGCATAATTCAGGGTTTTCTGATCCAAATACTTGTCTGCCTATGCAGACTCCACTACCGCCGGCTTGAATTGATTTTTCTACTATTTTTAATAATTCCCCGAAGGACGATTCATTTATTCCTCCAGCAATCAAAACTGGTATTGGTACTGAGTTTGTCACATTTCTAAATGAATCTATTGAACCAGTCCATGGGACCTTTACAACATTGCAACCTATTTCCCATGCCAATCTTGCAGCATGTGCAACTCCATTTGTTGAGTCATCAGGGCCAATTTTCATATTAACCCCTCTCGGATACATCATTCCCAGTACTGGCATTCCAAGTGCCCAGGCATCAGTTGTCAAATCTCCCATTTCCAATAGCATATCCGGCTCAGAAGGGTCTCCGATATTTATTTGTCCAGAAACAGCAATTGCACCTCTGTCCAAGCATTCTTCTGCGGTTGCGATACTAACTTTTTCTCCAGACCTACTGCCTCCATGCACAGTTGATGCAGATACATGACAAACGAAACCATCCCATTCGGTCAATTTTTTCTGATGACTTAATACACCTTTGTGAAGGACTATTGCATCAACACCACTATCAATTAATATTTTAATTGTAGAATTAATATTTTCTAATCCCACTTCGGGATAATTGGAAATTCCGTGATCAATTGGGATCCAAACACCCTTTCCACCGGGTAAAATTTGCTCCAGACGTGTTTCGAGTCCCTTCATCATGACCAATGGAAAGGGTTCTTTCTTGAAAAGTATCGTTTTTAAATTTAATTTTTATTATTCAATATTTCTATAATCTTAAATCAACAATTAGTGGAGCATGATCAGAGACAATCAAGCCGCCCTCCCTTAATATTTCTATATCTTCAAAAATCTCCAGGGCCGCTGCATTAGCAAGCACGTAATCAATTCGCCAACCCCTGTTTAATGCTCTTGCTTGTCCACGGTTAGACCACCAAGAATATGGTCCTTTTATTTTGCCAAATTTGATTCTTAACAAATCATGCCAACCTGAGGATAGAAATCTAGTAAACCATTCTCTCTCATGCATTAGAAATCCTGATGTATTTTTATTACCAGAGGGATTCCAAATATCATTTTCCATATGCGCGATATTGAGATCACCACATATAATTACTGGCTCTTTGATATCTATGAATTTCTTAGCCCAGATAAGTAAATCTTCTAACCATTTATCCTTGAATTTCTGCCTTTCAATATTGGCGCCACCATTAGGAAGATATATGTTGATGCAATGTAAACTGCCATGTTTTGTGTGCAGCACTCTTCCTTCTGAATCATCAGGATCTACATTAGTTTTTATTCCACGTCCCTCATCTGAAATTCCTATCCTTGACCATGTAGAGACTCCTGAATATCCCTTTTTTTGGGCAGGATGCCAAATTATTTCATGTTTTTCCGGAGGATTCCAATCATCAGGCATTTGTTCAGGCAATGCTCTAACTTCTTGGAATAGCCAAATATCACTATCGATCTTCTCTATGAAATCATCAAGCCCTTTACGATGAGCAGCCCTTATACCATTCAAATTCCATGTCACTATTCTCATATTTTTTCCTCATTGTAAGAGATTCCTAATATTCTCAAAAATATTTATTTTATTAATATAATTTATTTTTTATTATTACTTATCCGTAGTTGGATATGAACCAGAGAAAAATGCCATTGAATCTCTAAATAATTCCTCTCTTCTTCGTCTTTTATTATTTCTAAGGTGAATTATTGTAAATGCAAAAACTAAGAATATCAGGAATGGAATAAATGCTTCAGCATGATATTTTTCCATGAATTCTATTATTCCTTTTGCACTATATGCCCAAGTTATTGATGCCGCTGATCCTCCGAGTAGGCAAGCAGCCAAAACTCGCTCAAATCTCATTCTAGCCACCAATCCTAACATTGCACCAACTAGAACTCCGCTGGCCATGAATGGTATCCAAACGAATACTATAAGCCCCCAAAATCCATATTTATCAATTCTCTTTCGGTTCTTTAGTGCCACATATTCGACAGAAGAAAGAATATCTCCCATGAATGGATTTTGCAACAATGCTCCCGGGATGCCTCCCCTCTTGGCAACCATCGCCTCTCCCGATAATTCAGCTGTTCCTTGCTCAACTCTTCCGGGATTCGCATAGTCCGCTAGTGTCGACTTCTCATTTCTTGCACTCACTATTAATGTCCTATTTCCTATATGATCTTGCAATTTAAATTTTAACTTGCTTTCAAGATTATTTTGTAATTCATTATAGTTGGATTTGAATGAAAAGTAAGCAAATCTTTGTGCAGGTTGATAGATTACTCTGACAAATACGGAATCTTCGTCAGACATTATTGCTGATCCATAATCTACAAGATGATTTTGTCTTAACCATTTTTTCATCACGCCCCTAAATTCTTCCTCTAACTTGCCGAATTTACTTACCGATCCGAAAAATTCTGAATAATCTTCAGATAACGGTATTTGGCCAAAATCATCAATTATTAGTTGAGAATTAATTACTATATTGGAAACTTTTGAATCTTTTATGTCCGTACATAATGATTTCAATTGAATCGGCCTCATTTCACCAAATATTGCAAACTCTTCTAAAATATCCGTAATCATCCTAGTCTTTACTTCCATCGGACTTGCTATTGTCTTGCTTGTAGTTTTGTAATGTACCAATGCATCTACTGAAAGTGGTCTATCTTGTATTTTAAAATCATTTAAATCGAAGTTAATTCTTAATTCATTAGAAGATTTTTGTAAAACCTTTTGCAACATCCTCTTCATTTGCCTTGTTGATAATAAATCATCAACTTCTCTATGATATAGCCTATGCATTAACGGATATTGAACGCATAGAAAGAATATTGACATTCCAAGTGAAACCGAAGCTAGCCACCAAGGAGGGACTCCTGCACTACCGCCAGTCAACATTGCTGTCTCTCTTCCTCCAGCCCATTCTAATCCCATTAACGCCCAGCCCCAAATGCCCAATTCTTGGATCGACATACATGCCCGAGGCTCATCGTCACTTATTTCTGGAATTTTTTGAAGTTCAGAATTCCCCCAATTTCCAAAACTTATGATTTTAAGAATGGGAATTTCATTAGTGATTCTACTCTCCATATGTAGGTCGACAATTTTACTAATATTGTCAATATAAGTGCCATTTTCTATGTATTTTAATAAAATATCTTCCGATAAATGTGATAGATTTACTTCTTCATCATAGATATAAATATTGACAATTATCTCATAATGTCCATCATTTATATTTTTGGAATCAAATGTATTCTCTAGATCGCCCATACCCCCGAAAACATATTCTAATGTATTATTTATGTCGTCTTTACTTGAAAAATCAACTATCATAATTGATGTTAATTCTTCATTTACATGATGGCTTTTAATTCTTATATTTTCATCAATTGCAAATATGTCGAAGTATACTTCGTATCTTCTATCTGTGCAGTCTTCTGAGTCCAAGAAAGTCCCTGATATACTATTATCAACCATGATTGAATCTGGAGTTATTAAGCCCGAAGATGTTATGAATATCCCTCCGAAGAATATTGCACCACATATTACTCCAAAAATCAATGTATAGTCATCGCTTTTTCTAGGTATGAGGGTATTAACAAGAAATGTTTTGTCGGCATTTAATCTCCTATTTCTTATTTTTTCCAATTCTTTATCCAAAGAATCCTCTTCTGAATTTTGGAGATTATTTTCCATTGCCGGAATCTTCTCTCCCTTCATATTTAACCCAAGAAGTCATGGCCTATATTCCTGTTCCCTGCATATTAATATTTTATAGTTAAAGATGCATAATTATACTTATAAAAACATAAATCAATCAGTAGTTTTAATGCCCTTCCTACTACGTACATTAAACATGGGTAGAGGGAGCAGGGCAAGTACTCCGATATCTTTGACCCTTGTATTGTTAATTCTTTTACCTACGGTACTTACCGTGGCTGCATCTGAATATCCAATGAAGGACTCTTCAAATCATCAACAATCACTCTCCGATATTTCTGTAAAATATGATGATAAAGGTAATTTCTTAATATCTCCTGATTTATCGGACAGTTCTCATGGCTGGGAGGATAAAAATAACATTGGTGAGGCTTACCTATTCTATAGGACTGCTAATTATGTGCCAATAAATGACTGGTCTAAAATTACAAATCAAAATATTATGGATGGTTGGTATGTGCTTGCTCACGATTATCCAGTCCCATCGAATTGGAAAGAAAGTTTGGCAGATTCAGGAATCGCATGCTACTCTTACTTGCCACCTCAAGGATTCCATTGTCATGTCAGTCAGAAATCTCCTTATGAGCTTGCAGATTTGGGGGTCATCGGATCTTTTCAACTTGATGTGATTGACAAACTAGCCCCTGATTTGGTCCCAATAATGAATGGTGAAGATTATGGGAGTATGAAAGAGGGGGGAAAATTTGTTATTAATATTATTCTTTCCGGGCCCGAAGAAGGTCATAATTTATTGGGGCATGGCATCAATTTGATGATGCTTGAAGATATTTATGCGGAAGTCGTTGTGGATGAGAAGGAAATACTTTGGCTATCTAATCAGGAGTACGTTGAGTGGATGGAACCAAAATATCCAGCACGACTATTTGATGATAAAGCTGCCGAAATTCTTGGCATAGATCATGTTTGGGATGCTTCTTACATGGGCGGGTCTGGCAATGTACTTACAGGAGATGGAGTAATAATAGGAGTTGCTGATTCAGGCCTTGATAATGCTAACTTATGTACTTCAATTTCATCATGCAATGTCAATAATCCCACTATCAACTCTGATTTCTCTGGTAGAATAAAGACTATCATAACCGGCTCCAATGCGCCTGCAAGCAGGGGTTGCGACGACGACGATCCTGCAGACATCAATGGTCACGGCACTCATGTTGCTGGCTCTGCAGTAGGCGATGGCTCAAATTCTGGAGGATTTTTCAAAGGTATGGCATATGAATCGGAATTATGGTTTTATGCAATGGATGAATTAGGACCTTGTGGACCTGCAGGCCTCTATTCTCCTTCAAATTTTGTATCAGGAATAGCAACTCCGGCCTATGAAGCAGGCGTTAGAGTGCAAACAAATTCTTGGGGCACGGACCCCGAAACTTTGAGTCCTAACTATTATACCTCGTATTCAAAACAAATAGATCAAGCAGCATATACTTATGAAGATCTTGTAATATTATTTGCTTTAGGGAATGAAGGTAATGATTATAATGCAGATGGAGAAATCGATACTTCTTGGATACAACCCCAAGCAGTAACAAAAAATGGATTTTCTATTGGTGCATCAGAAAATAATCGCCCTTCTAGCATGATTACTTGTGATCTGTATCTCGAAAAGGATGGGAATGGACAGCGAACCATAATCAAATTTCCCGTTGAACCTATTGCTTCAGATTACGAAGCTAATAATATTGATGGAGTTTGGTGTAATTCCAACAGGGGCCCAACTCAAGATGGCAGAATAAAGCCTGATTTAGTGGCCCCAGGAACTCGTGTAGTTTCTGTTTTATCAAGTGAATCTGATGGTAATCCGGTAAATATTGATATGAATGGAGACGGTAATCCTGAAGAATGGTCTGATTACACATATAAATCGGGGACTTCAATGGCTACTCCCTTGGCTGCGGGTGCTGCTGCCCTGCTAATTGAAAACTTGAATAATGCTGGTTATTTAACTCCAAGCTCAGCCCTTATAAAAGGTATTTTTAGTGCCACTAGTGTAGATATGGAAGGTCAGTATGGGGGCTCCAATGGCGCTGCTCAAACAACTCCAAATAACCATGAAGGATGGGGAAGAATAAATGTTCAAGATGCAATATCTAGCTCCTTTTTGGATCAATTAGAAATTGCAACTTCCGAAAGTAAGTCAATCAGGCTCTCAATTCCTGTCGGAACTCCTTCTTTTGATGTTATTCTTTCATGGACTGACTCACATAATATCAGCGTATCTTCCTGTTCTACACAATGCCTAGTCAATGATCTTGATATGACGCTAAAAGATCCTTCCGGAAATATATATGGTCAAAAAACTGGAAATATTAATAATTTACTAGGACTATCAGTAGATAGTCCGGATGCAGGAGATTGGGAAATAATAGTATCCGGGACAAACGTTCCGGAAGGTCCTCAAAAATTTGCAATAGCAGTAAGTGATAATTATATGTTAACTGACATGAGTCAACCAGTTTCGGGAAGCCTCAATGATCCTGGTTTCCAAGAAGGTTCCATATTTACCGAAACAACACTTTCAACTGGCAATGGTCACTTTTGTGCAATATTGGATGACTCATCCGTAAATTGTTGGGGAGACAATTCTGAAGGACAATTGGGAGATGGAACTACTACAGATAGACAAACTATGACTCCTGTGAATTTCGGCATCGGCCGTACTGCTGTTTCAATTTCCTCTGGAAATTCTCATACTTGTGCAATATTGGATGATGCTAGTCTAAAATGTTGGGGAAGTAATTCCCAAGGCCAGTTGGGCGATGGTTCAGTACTGGACTCATCAATTCCTTTGGATATTGATTTGGGTTCTGATGTTCCTGTCACTATTTCTGCTGGTTCATATCACACTTGTGTTGTACTTGCAACTGCTAATTTAAAATGCTGGGGAGATAATTCTGATGGACAGTTAGGCGATGGTACTACAAATTCTGTCTATTATCCATCATCCGTAGATTTGGGATCCGATTTAGTATTAGCCATTTCAACGGGAGGAAGTCATACTTGCGCTATTACAAATACTCCCAATCTAAAGTGTTGGGGCGATAACTCTCATGGCCAGTTAGGGGACTCTTCAACTTCTGATAGATATACTCCAACTATAGTCTCACTATCTACTACTCCAGTAGCCGTTTCAACTGGTTATATGCATACTTGCACAATTCTTAGTGACACTACTCTAAGCTGTTGGGGTAGTAATTCGGAAGGACAACTAGGTGATGGTACAAATGTAAACTCAAACTCTCCAATTTCAAATATAGTTTCAGGAATTTCTTCAGTATCTCTTGGTAATTCTCATTCTTGTGTTTTGGATACAACAAATATTTTAAAATGCTGGGGGGACAACTCATTTTCACAACTAGGAGATGGTACTGATAGTAGTCAAAATACTCCTTCGGCTATCTCCTTCACAGGCGGTAAATTTCCAATAAGCGTTTCTTCAGGGGGCCATTACACCTGTTCTTCCACAAGTAATGATATGTTGCGATGTTGGGGCTTAGGAGATATCCAATCTCTTGATATCGGATCATCTCCAACAGATGTTACTTTGCCTAGGTGGTCATACATAAATGCTGCAGAAAGGGACTTAGATGACGATTCAATTCTAAATATTTTTGACACACATATAGCATCTGATGCTGATGGTGACGGTTATCCTTCAGGCTCAGATTCCGATGATAACAATCCTGCGATTGCAGTCACTTGTGGAATAGGAGAATATGGTCGCTATTATTGCCAAGAAGCTACTGTTGGCTTCTATGTCGATACCCCTGGAAGTTTGATTAAGGTACCTGCAAGTCCAGGAAATTATGTAGATACAAATGGCGCAACTTCTCAATCTCCTTGCTCAATAGGTACATTTCAAAAATTATCCGGGATGGATAAATGTGATGATGCCAATGCCGGTTATTATGTTAGTTCAATTGGTTCAAGTGCACAAATTGCATGCTCAGGAGGGACATATAATCCTTTAACTGGCTCAAATTCACCAACAGATTGCATCGGTTCAGACCCAGGGTTCAATGTCCCTATCTTAACAGATGTAAACGCTGGTAATTTACATTCCTGTGCAATTTTGGATGATGGGGCTATACGTTGCTGGGGGAGTAATGGTAATGGACAATTAGGAGATGGTTCAAGAGATGATAAATTGACCCCAACTGTAGTAAATACTCCATTAGGACGTATTGCAATATCTGTATCTACCGGCTTAGCACATTCATGTGCAATTTTTGATGATGGATCTCTTAGGTGCTGGGGGGACAATTCCCAAGGCCAATTGGGAGATGGTACGACAGTTGAAAGAACGGCTCCCACATTAGTCAAACTTGGCAATGGTAGATCTGCATCAAGCATTACTTTAGGGCAAACGCACACATGTTCAATTCTTGATGATAATTCTGTAAAATGCTGGGGAGGAAATGCCAATGGGCAGTTAGGAGACGGCTCTACTTCAGATAGGAATATTCCAACTAAAATTTTATTCGATGGCTCTGATGTTATTTCATTATCTGCTGGATCATATCACACATGTGCAATATTGATTAACTCTTCAATTGAATGTTGGGGCGATAATTGGCATGGTCAACTTGGAGATGGTAGTAATGATAGGCAATTAACTCCTAAGTCATTAGGAAGTCAATATCAATCTAGATCAATAAGTAGTGGAGCATTTCATACTTGTTCAATTATGATTAACAATTCATTGTATTGCTGGGGCTTTAATTCAGGAGGCCAACTAGGTAATGGAAATTATGATAATTTCAATCTTCCAAATCCAGTCCCCCTCTCTGAAAATCAAATACCATCTATTGTAGAGTCCGGATTCCATCATACCTGTTCAGTTTTAGATGGTGGTAATGTAATTTGCTGGGGAGATAATGCAAAAGGTCAACTTGGAGATGGAACTAATGATAATAGGATAATTGCCGATGAAGTTGATATTCCTATTGGTCGTTCAGCATTATCAATTTCAGTAGGGCAAAGACATTCTTGTGCAATATTGGATGATGCAACTTTGTATTGCTGGGGATATAACTCTAATGGGCAATTAGGCAATGGAAATATTGTGGATAACAATGCTCCTGAAAATATAGATCTCAATCATGGTTCAGGTTTCCAAACTCCCTGTAATCCAGGTACTTATCAGCCCTCTTCTGGTCAAACATCTTGTTCGCTTGCAGCCAAGGGTTACGATGCTCCAAATTCTTCTTCACTAGATCAGTCCCCTTGTAAGATAGGACATTATTCTAATATCAGAGGTTTAGCAAGTTGTGCAGAGGCTTCACTTGGATATTATGTTGAAACTGTGATGGCAATGGATCAAATTGCATGTCCAGAATTAAAATCTACAATTCGAACAGCTTCGAATTCTCTTAATGACTGTATATTGGATACGGATGGAGATTCGATCGTAGATATCAATGATTTAGATGATGATAACGATGGAGTACCAGATGTAATCGATTTTGATCCATTGGATCCGAATGTTTCTGCAGACACCGATAGTGATCAAATTCCAGATAATATTGACCCGGATGATGATAATGACGGAGTAAATGATACTTATACCTTACAAACTTTAGATTCAAATGGCAATATAGTCTATCAAGTAATAATTATGGATGCTTTTCCCTTAGATAGGACTGAGTGGAGTGACACCGATTCAGATGGTATTGGAGATAATACTGATCAGGATGATGATAATGATGGAAGAACAGATAACTTTGATACATTTTCTTCTAATAAATTTGAATGGTCTGATTATGACGGGGATCAATTAGGCGATAATTTCGATGCAGATGATGATGGTGATGGCGTATGTGATACTAATACTGGGACATCCTTTGTTGATTCATCAAATAATAATTATGGCAGTAATCACAATATTGGTAGTCTTAGTATTTTAACATCAATGGGCGAAGAAGTTCCTTTAATGCATCCTTCTGTTTTAAACTATCTACCATCCTCATATCCACTAATTTATCCATCAGACTTTGTCAATTTATCTAATGGCCATCCAGTATATATAATTACTTTAGAATATTGTAATTTGTTAGGGGACGAGTTCCCACTTGATCCTTCTGAATATATAGATACAGATGGAGATACACAAGGTAATAATTTAGATAAAGATGATGACAATGATGGCTATGAGGATTCTAATGATTCTTTTGAATTAGATCCAAATGAATGGAGCGATTTAGATGGAGATAATAAAGGAGACAACTTTGACCTTTTCGACAATGATCCCTTGGAATGGATGGATTCTGATGGAGATTCTGTAGGAGATAATTCCGATGGTTGTATTTTTGAACCAGGATTGAATTCTTCATATGTTGACATTACTCATTTACTTGCAATTGGAAATATAATTGGATGTATACCGGATCCAAATCTAAATATCGTGGAAGAAGAAGAGTTAGAAATTCCTGAATTCTCGTCAATTGACTTCTTGGATTTAGATAATGATGGAGAAATTAACCTATTGGATATTGATGATGATGGAGACAACATTCCAGATACTCAAGATTCTCATCCATATGATCCAACTAGGCCATTTAATCAGGATGTATATTTATTAATAACATTAATATCGATTTTCTTAATATTAATGTTATTTAGATTGGTTAATTGGCAAAAAACTAAAATTGCTAAGTTCCGATCAAAGAGAATACATTTGGAATGACTTTCCTGGTGCAGGGGACAGGATTTGAACCTGCGAAGCACTACGCACTGGGACCTAAACCCAGCCCCTTTGACCACTCGGGTACCCCTGCTTATTTATGATGCGAGCGCTTTATGGTCAAGAATGCAACGTATGATGTTACTAATCCCAATAGTATGATAACAGGGATGGAATGTCGTGGTTTTACTGATATGGCTCGAATTGGTATAGTAGGTTTAGGTAATTGGGGCACTGCTCTTGCTAAGATATGGATAGATGATGGGCATAATGTATCTGGATGGACGGTTGAACATGAAGTATATCAGTCTTTAATGGAAGATAGTCTGAATACTAAGTACCTGCCAGGTCATGATTTATCGGGCTTACAAGCAACAATGGAACTTTCGGATATCTTAGAAACTTGCGAATTAATCATAATGGCGTTACCTAGTTCAGTAATTATATCCGTCTTCGACGATATGATTCAATATTTACGGCCATCTCATGTAATAGTTGACTTGGCAAAAGGCCTGGCTCCTGAAAAAGAAAAACATGGACTAATATCTGAAGTATTGGAGGAAAAATTAAGTGCGGCTGGAAAGAATAATCCTGTAGTAGTTATGACGGGCCCTACCATTGCTCCGGAAGTAGCAAGAGGAGTCTTGACAAATGCATTAGTGGCCTGTCATGACAGATCCGTTGCAGAAAGAGTGGCAGAAAGACTCTCTACTAGCTCATTGATATTGACGCCTGCTGTAGATCCAATAGGGGCTGAATTATGGGGGGCGTACAAGAACACTGTCGCATTAGCCTGCGGACTAGTTGATGGTTTAAGAGACTCAATAGGTGGAGATAATCTCAAAGCAGCGTTAGTTCTTGCTGGATACAGCGAAGGAATATTGCTTCTAGGAAAGATGGGTGCTAAGGAAAATACTGCTTTTGGTCCTGCTGGGATTGGTGACTTATATGTTACAGCAACAAGCCCAAGAAGCCGTAACAGAACATTAGGTGAAAAACTTGGTTCAGGAATGAGCCTCGATCAGGCCTTAAATGATATGTTCATGGTTGCAGAAGGAGTAAGGGCTACTAAATCATTTTTAGATCAAGCATTAAAATTACAACTCCATACTCCCTTCTTATCTTCATTATGGGAATTACTTGAAGGAGAAATAGAAGTGGAAGATGCCGTAAGAAAAATGGTAGAATCGTATAGGAGCTAAAATTATGTCTTCTATGGATTTAACTGCTTTCGAAGCTAGGATGTTGAAATGGATTGCATCTTCAGATTTTACTGAAGTACCATGGTCAACCAAACGCGCAGCAGAAGCTTTCAAAGTTGATGAAAAAGAAGTTTATGAGGCATTGGCAGCATTAACTTACAAGGTTAAAGATAATATACAGATTTCCTATAAGGACGGCTCAATAAGAATTATAGCCGATGATATTTGAATATTTTCTATTTATTTCTTACTATTTGGCGATCCAAAAACTCCCCACCATGACGGTTTTGATAAATCTCCTTCCTCATTAAATAATGATCTTGCCGATATTGAAATAAAGTCTATTACTAGCACTACAATGAAAATAATTATTAGATAAGAAATTACTTTATCATATTGTAGAAATTTTAGGTATAGATTGATGTAATATCCAATACCACCTGCTCCAACTATTCCTATTACTGTGCCATGTCTAACATTATATTCAAACATAAAAATTGTTTGTGATATCAAGCTATTGGCCATTTCAGGTATTACAACTCCTATTGCAATTTCAAATTTTGATAGTCCCATTGACTTTGCAGTCTCCAAAGGAATGTTATTCATCCCCTCTATTGCTTCATATTGTAATTTACCTAAGTATCCAACAGTGTATATTGTCATAGCCAATACTCCTGCAAAAGGCCCAAAGCCGACTAAAATAACAAAAAATATTGCCCATATTATGCTTGGTAAACTTCTAGCACCTGCCAATACGAATCTAATAAAGTATGAGATACCCTTCGAATTAAGGTTACGTGCTGCAATCATAGATAATGGCAATGATATTATTGATCCCAATATTGTGGCTACAAATGCAATTTTTATCGTTTCAATCATGCCAATCCATGCTGTTGAACACGTAAAATCAAATAATGGATATGCAGTGCAAACCGGATATGCTTGAGGTTTAATGACGCTCCAGTCTGGTGGCCATAATGACTCATTGAAAAATGTAATTAAGTTCCCAAAACTTCCTGATAGTCTTCCCCAATGATTGACCATTCCATCCAATATCCAGAATGTGAAAAATATGGTGCCAAAGAACAAGAATAATATCTTATTCTGAATTGTAATCATACTTTGACCTCCATTGCAGTGACTTCTCTGATAAACGGGTTAATTCTTCCGTCATCAATAACTAATAATCTATCTGCCATTGATCTAGCCCTTGCTATGTCATGTTCAACTACAATCAATGCAGCACCGCTTTTACGAACATACTCTAATACTTCATTTAGGACCATCTCCATGGTTTCTTCATCTAATTCACTCAAAAACTCATCTGCTAGTATTAATTTTGGTTCCTGTGCCAAAGTTCTTGCAGTCGCTACTCTTCTTTGTTGCCCTCCTGATAATTTTCTAACTGGCTCTAATATTTTGTCGGTTAATCCCATTCTTTCAATGGCCAGATGTGCCTTCTTCTTTACTTCCGAAGAATGAAAAATTGTTGAACTTCCAGCAGTGGCCCCCAGCATGACATTATGCATTATACTAGCATGCCTTACTAATCCAAGTCTCTGAGGGACGTAACCCAATCTCCCCCTTTTAGGTTTATGAGGTAATAAATCACCACATACTTCCACATTGCCCTCTAATGGTGAGACGATTCCTGCTATAGTTCTGAGCAAAGTAGTTTTTCCAACTCCTGATGGTCCAGTTATGGCAACAACTTCTCCTGGCCAAATTTCTAAGTTTGGGATTTTACATAGTAGATTTTTGGAATTATATCCAATTAAAACATCATTTAGACGAACTAAAGGAATTTCTTCAACTCTATTTGCCGATATTCAAACCACTTCCCAATACTTTGTCTAAAGTTTAGGGGGTCCTAAACTCTTATTTGGTACTGCCGGGAAACTATATTCACTATTAAAAATCTGATTATCTCATTATATTTGTAATAGTTGCTGGTGATATTCTATAATTTTAGGTATATTAGTAATAATCTCAGAATATTTGCCCAAGTGATCCTGGGAATTAATTGTAATTATTCCGGATGATTCTAAGACATTATGTAAAATTTCAGATCCGCAATTATTCTTTGGCGATTCTTCATCTATCACATGAACAGAAATATCATAACATCCAGTATATATATTTCCCATGACTGAATAATTTTCAACATACATCTTATAATTAAGTGTCATTAATGAATTCAAAATAGCAGTTCTAGTTTGAATATCTAAATAATTTGGATTATAAATTATAGATTTGGCAGGAATTTCTCCTAAAGTTGGAAGAGATATATATTGGGCAGCATCAAGACACCATTCAGCACTCTCAGGGCCAGTACAAAATTTTTCTATGGCATTATGCTTGGTAAATGCTACATCCCCTGTCCCTTTTGAAAGGCATTTTAATGCCCCCTCTTCACCATAATAATCATCATCTTCATCAGGTATTGAGGAATTTTTACTTAGAAATGTCTGAATAGTATTTATTATACTAAAATTTTCAATATCATTTTCAAATGAATTTATGTAACCGTTATTAATTAAATTACCTAATGGTATGAAAGTCCCTGCAGAATCTAGTAAACTAGTATGACACGATATTTTACCGTTTAATAATTCAAACGGGTCAGTTTCCTCATCGCCATCTAGAAGGGCGATTGCTATGTCGCTACTAGATCTAATCCATGCTTTTGATTCATGTTTAGACTTCCCATTTTCATCTTTTATCGCAGCCATGACTGCTAGGCTATATTGCTTCCAACCATACCATGCTGCATTTTCGTTGACTAATCCGATATCAATATTATTTGCATCCAATGCGTCAAGAATTTCTATTTCTGAATTAAATATGTGGACTTCTACTTCAACTCCAAGAGTATTTTCTAAATATTTTCCTAATAGTTCAGGATTGCTATCATTACTTATATTATTGATTTCAAACCCTATGCTGATTTTATCTAAAGAAGGAGATATTGAGTTATTTATTTCATATTTATCATCATAATATGCTGATATTCCAGGAATATTAGACATTAATGATGAGAATTCTGATAAATGTTCTGTTGCATTTGTGGATATGAATCCTAAAGAATTAAATATATTTTTTAGTATACGTACTCCTTCAATTTCGTTATCCATTTCTATTAATACTTCTTCTAATTCTTCTAATAAACTATTATTTAGTTTAAATGGATTGTACATCAGTGGATTACTGGGGGACTTTCCAAAAGCGGGCAATGCAACATAATCTTCGAAATTTCCACACCAGTTATTTTTCTTTTCAATACCGTCACCTGCCCCACAATATGCTTCTACAGTATTTTCATTAGCAAATGCAACTTCACCTTTGCCTTCAGATAGGCATCTCAATGCACCCTCGTCTCCGTAGTATGGGCTACCGACATCAGGAATTGATGAATTCTCTCCAAAAAAACCATATATTGTATTTCTAATTGTTTCAACATCGTTGGGATCCCCTATTATGTTTGCATATCCGTGCCCAATTAAGAATCCCATTGGGATTAACATACCTGTTGATTTCAACCAACCGGTATGACAGGAATTTTTACTCGCTAACAATGAATATGGATCGGTATATCTATCGCCATCAATTTGCGCCACTCCTATTTCACTATCTCTTTTCACCCATGCATGAGAATTATAATATGACTTTCCATCTTCATTCAAGTCAGCAGCTAAAACTTCTAATCCATGTTGTTGCCAACCAATCCATCCTGATCCAGCATCCATTACTGCAATATCGGCATTTCCGAATCTTAATGCTTCAATCATGGCACCTTCCGACGCTACATTAAAAATAGAAACATCGTAATTTAATTTATCTGATAGATAGTCTGCTAATATTTGAGGATTATTATCAATATCTTCTAGGTTATCTTTAATCTCATAAGCAATTACAAGCGTTCCTAAATTACCTTCCTCATTTGTACTTTCGATACAACCTGAGAAAAATGTTGACAAAATCATTATAGTTACAATAATTGTAATTCTTGAAGTTATTTTCATATCACAAACACCTTTTTGATAACGATAATTGGAACTACTTTTATTTTCTGCCTAATTACTCCTAGGATGTTAAGTCATTTAATTGTGAGTTTATATAATTACAAATTTTTAATTTTATTCTTAGTATAATTGAGCCCCGTTGTCCTCTCAATTAATTGTGCTATTATTTGGTCAACGGGAGTGCTTAATTTGAATTGCATAAAACTTTGATGAAGTCTGTTGATGTCTGTTCTGCTTCCAGAAATCTGAGTTTTAAGCACTCCCGTTACCGTAAAGTGTGTATTTCCTATGATCTGCATGTATCACATTAGGTAACTATCTCATTGAAGAATTCCAATATCTTCAGTAGTTATCCCTAGCATATCCCATGCTGGTTGAAGATGTGCACGAACAGCTACTTGATAGTCAGTTCCAGCTACTGGAACATTACTGAAATCATATATTCCATTAATTCCTACAGTTCCAAATCCTTCAAAGTATGAAAATCCTCCACAACTAGCTTCTGTCATATCGGCATCGGTAGCATGAGATACTGTATTATAGCATCCTGTAAACATTGTAGCCCCCCAGTTAACATACCATCCATATGATTCACATACTGCTTGACTAACAGTTGAACTGGAATAAGTTACACTGTTGTAGCAAGTATCTACTCCATCATTCATTGTAAAATCAATTAACCATGAATAAGCACTACATGTTGCATTATCATCGACAGAAGTTTCATGAGATACCATATTATAGCAACCTGTGAATAAATTTCCATCTCCCATATCGGTGTTTTCGTAGTAATTCCATCCCTCAGTAATTGATTGATTCCAACTAGAATTCATTGTATGAGTTACAGAATTATATGCACCTGTAAATACTGTAGCTCCATAGTTTGGTAAGAACATGTAAGCATCACACTTTACTTCAGTATCATCTGATGAAACTTCATGTATTTCCATATTATAACAAATGTCCGAACCATCTCCTATGTCATAGTTTGTTACATACATGTAACCGGCACATTCATCCGATAGTAATTCACTTACAGCCATTGTGACTCCATTATAGCAATCATTACCTGGTGATGGATTACTATCAGCAACCATAGACTCAATTACTCTCCAGAATGAATAACCTTCTGATTGATGTGTTTGTGCTGCTTCAACTGTTGAATCAGTATTCATCTTGTGGGCATATCGAATTGTTGCCTGGGAGTATATAATTACTAAATTCTTAATTATCTCATCTCTTGCATCAGTTGCGCCAGCAAGATCTTCAGCTTGTAGTGCAACCAATCCTTCATTCATTGCCACGAGTATTGCTGCATTTGCTAATGAAGTACCATCCGCATCTGCAGTTGCAAAATTCCCTGCTCTTTTATCTCCAGTTGCGTATGGTGAGCATGACACTGCTTCATCAGTACCGTGGTACAATCCCCAACCTTCATCCCATGCATGTTGAGCATCGTCTACTCCGAAATTTCCTGCCGCAGCTTTAGCAATTGCAGAATTCAATTCATGTATTGCATATGCAGTCATGATTTGATTTTGAACTGCCTTTTCAACTGCCTGTTCTCTGACGCTATCTGAAGCTCCAACGAACATTCCAGTTTCATCTAATGCCGACATTAAATAATCATCCAAGGGCGATTCCGTACCGTAGTATGCTTCAAGTCCATGTTTCTTTCCAGATGCATCAGCATGTTGTTCTAAAGTCTTCATTGTACCATCACTCTTTTGTACATTCTTTCCATTCATGTATATATCTTTGATTTCATCCCAATCATGTGATTCAGCTAGTTCTTTGATGTCACAGACATCTTCACTCATTAATCTGTATACATCTACGTTTGATACGTATGTGTATCCCCCATCTTCAGCATCTAATTCTGGATCATTATCTCCGGTACATCCTGCAAACGCAGATGTAGCAAATAATAGTACAGCCATAATCGTAATTGTTTTATTTTTTTTATATTTCATCTTTTTTCATCTTCCATTATTAGGGTTTTTAGGGCACCCTAAATCTTCGGACCATAGGTTACTATATTATATTTAGGGCACCCTAAATCTCTAATAATAATATTTTTAATAGAATTCTATTATGCGATATAATAATGACTCATCACTTGTTCCTCCCCATAATGGTGCTTAGAAATTTGGTTCCAAAACTAATTCCGTCGATGATATTTATTATTGTAATATTATCCATTATGCCCTTGAATGGTAATAATTACTTACTAATGGAAGTAAATGAAAGAATGGAACAGTTGGATGGTGATGGCACTATTGAAGAGCGTTGTAGTAGTATAACATTTGAAGATATTTTTGAATATACTCATGCAAATTTTAATTTTCAGATTGATGAAGATTTGAATTCAGCCGAAGTTTCTGCAAGTGCATGGATAAATTGGTCTATGGCTGATACAGTTAGAGAACGTTTGGACTCTTTTTTGGCAGGTATATTACCTTCCGGCGGTGATGGTTGGCTTTCTACCGATGAACGAGACGCAGTTCTTGGAATAGCTTCAGATTGTATCGAACACACATTAACAAGAATTGGGATACGTGACGGCCCCCCTCATAGGGGAGGAGTTGGCGTTGATTGGAAAAATACTACTTGGGAAAGTGGAAGTATAAATGTTGATGAAATTAATGGCATACCTCTCAGGCACTCAGAAGGAAGGGTATGCGAGTCTTGGCAACCCGGCGATCAGTGTTATGAAGTCCCCGTTAATCCTTCTGAGGACAGGGATTGCGATACCGATATTGATAATTCTCTACTGAAGGACGAATGTCAATTTTTACTCTATCTCAATGCAACAATGCTATTACCCGGTCTTTCCGAATTAAATTCATTTACTCTTGTTTTAAATGCTTCAAATATGAGTAATGCAGATTTAAATTTTAATTTCCCCAGTGATGATGACTTGAGGCTAGATATGTGGGAAGAATGTGAAGGTAGATACCTTGGTCAATCCCAATCTGTAGATAGTGATCAACAATCGCCATTAAGAGGTAGTTGCGTAGGAGATTCATCAACTAATTTCACAGTAATTAAAAACATACAAGGATCTACAAATTATTCTATCTTTTTAGATTCACAGTCAAATAATTGGCCGGAAGGTGAAGACATTTTTGCCGATTTCACTACTTCTCCCATTCCAGTTGACAACTCTCCCTTATGGACTGAAAATGCGCCCAAAAATGATTCATGGATTCCAAGCCAATTTACAGGAGAAATAATGTGGGCAACTTGGAGCAATTTATCTTCTTGGTTTGAGGATGAAAAAGGAGCTTCAAATTTAGATATTATTTGTAGAGGGCCAAACTCATCTTCAGTATTTCAGAAATCAGATCGTTCTTATTGGGCAAATTTAGACAATCTTTTGAATATATCTTGTGAAGCAATCGACTCTATAGGGCAATCTACTGGAAATAGGACTTGGCATTTAGGAAATCCTTTGATAATTACGACATCTAATAAAATTCTACAAAATCCACATATTATTTCTCTTGATGCATCTAAAGAATGGCCTCCATTATCTGTTTCAGTAATGCTAACGCAAGGAGGTCCAGAATCCTTCTCAACAGTAATTGTGGATTCATTAACTGAAATTAGTTTAATCTCAACAAGTATGATACCAGGGCCAGTATATGTGAAAATAATTGTTGAAGGTGATAATATTTACCGATTGGAAAATATTTATGACTTAGGGATAATAAAAGAAAGCTCACCTCCCTACATTTCTATTGGTGAATCACATTGGACAGATAATAAGTGGTCGTCCAATGGTCAATTTAGTGATCCCGATGGAGAAGACGTAACATTCACATTATTTGTCAATAATGAAGTAACAGGGGCATTAATTTTAACCGGAAATAGTTGGCAAACTCCTGAATTAAACTTTGAATTATGGCCCGAGGGAGAGCATGAGGTAAAAATTCAAGGTTGCGATATTTCAAGTAAATGTTCCGATGCTGTATTTTTAGTAAATAATACTCATCTATGGGAGCAAGAATTAGAAATTATTCTAGAACCGCAAAAATCAGAACGAAGTATTCCATCTTCAGGAATTATGTTGTTAATGCTTTCTTTCGCCGGTGCTCTCATGTACATTGGACGTCGCGAATAGACTATGAGCTTCTCCGGGGTAGTGTCCAAAGTTTCTCATGAAGGTGGCTTATTGGCATCATTTGAAGGAAAGCCCCCTCGTTTAGGGGCCAATATTAGAATATCTGGGGGCAAAAATATTGGTAGAGTTCAAACTGTATTGGGCTCAGTAGAAGATCCAATGATTCATATATATCCATTATCTAGAAACATTAATGCTGCTAGTACGATAAGTTCACCAATAGAAATTGCACCCAGGGATCGAACTCCCAAATCAAGATATGATGGAGATAGGAATAGGAATAATAGGGACAGTAACTATAACGATTCGAGACAAGATAATCTAAAGCCCGGGGATTGGATGTGTCCTAAATGTAAAAATCATAACTATGCAAGTAAGAAAATATGCAATCGTTCTTCTTGTGACGCAAAGAAGCCATATGATGGTCAAGCAGGAAATAATGATCGAAGAGGAGGAAATAATGATCGAAGAGGAGGAAATAATGATCGAAGAGGAGGAAATAATCAGGCTTCTGATTCCGATGTAAAGCAAGGTGACTGGTTTTGTCCAAAATGTAATAATCACAATTATGCTAGTAAAGAAATATGTAATCGTGCAAGTTGCGATACTAGAAAACCACGACAAGGTAAAGGGCCTCGAGATACAGATAGTAGGTCAAGGAATTCCAACCCTAGGTCTTCTTGGTCAAATAGTGGTGGCAGAAATAATGATTCCAGTCGAAATAATAATTCCGGTCGAAATAATAATTCCGGTCGAAATAATAATTCCGGCAGAAATAATAACTCTAGCAGGAATAGCGGCGGTAGAAATTATAATTCTGGCAGGAATAATAGCAGTGGAAATAATGATCGTAGAAGGCGTTAATTTAGCATTTTGACCCGAGCATTCTTTTCATAGTGGCGCTTCGTAATGATGTGACCAAGAGTTCTGAGATGCTATGGCTAGATGTACTAGACTCTGAGGAAAAAGGCGATAGGGAAGATGCATTATCAAAAGCATACTCAGTAGTAGACCTAGAAGATTCTCATTCAGATGCGTGGATGGCAATAGCTAGATTAAATCTCCCCCCAACAACAAGGGGAAAACCTATGCTCCCCGATTTGAAACAATGTTCAAAAGCAATGTCGGCGATCAGAAAAGTCGTTCTTCATGATCCAAGTAATAACCTTGGTTGGGAATTAGGGGGTGCTCTGTTAGTGGATCATTTGGGGATGCTAGAGCATGCACTAAATTGGTGGGAAGATTGTAGAAGGCACGATCCGTATGCTGTTACTCCATTGGTAGAACAAATCGGTATTCTGGTAAGACTTGGATATTACGAAGATTGTGTGGAAAAATTAGAAGAATTATTTGGCCAAGATATGGATGCTCCTGCAAATAAGCAGTTACTTCGAATGCATTCAGTAAAAGATATGGTTGAAAAGGCTGCAAAAATGGAAACTTCAGATGTTTTTAAACCAAATAATCCTAACAATCCTAGGTGGGAAATAATAAGAAGATTAAAAAATCGTAAACCAATTACTCAAAATCTTTTTTTACTAACTTTTACGGCTCCAATAGTATTTATCATTGGAACATTCGCAATGAGTGCATTCGGTAGTTCAGCAATTGGAACAGTCTCGGTATTTCTACTTATTTTATTCCTTTTTGCTTCAATAAGTAGATTGACAATGGGTTTACTAAATAGTTTAAATCGTCATGCTTTAGACTTGGATAGAGCAATAGATTTTGAATCTACGACTGGTAAAGTCTGCATTCCTGATGATATTAGAAAATCTAAGTTATACTTATCGATGATTAAAAATCGAATGCCGTGTCTAAATGAAAGATTAGATATAATTGTTACATCTAATGAAAAGATGTCAAAGAATTGGTCAATAAATATACCTTGATATGATTAATTGAGAGCGTCGGACCGATGGTTTTGATAATGATGATTCTCTCCCGGGAATATGGCAGATTCAATTAAGCCGCAACAGATTTCCGGCATCCAAGAAGTCAAAGTTCCTGAAAAATTATCTAATAATCTTCCAACATTATATTGCTTTGAAACTTGCCCTTTCTGTTTTAAAGTAAAAGCATTGTTGGGTTCTCGTGGAATTGAATATTCTAAAATTGAAGTTGATCCCATGAGTCATAAGGAACTCAAATGGTCAGATTGGACAAAAGTACCTGTATACATAGATATTGATGGAACCCAAGTAAATGATTCTAATTTCATTTTACATTATATAGATGAGAATGAAAATTCAGAATTTCCCCGACATGGCCTAGATTCCGAACAAGACAAGTGGATGGATTTCTCTAATTCAATTTTGGGTAAATCAATAGTTGCAGTGATTTACTCTTCATATTTTACTTCATTAAAAGCATTAGATTATGTCACTAAAGTCGATAAATTTTCATTCACAAGCCGCTTGGTCAACAAATGGTTAGGCGCTTTTATAATGCGTATGGTGGGAAGAAGTCGTGCAAAAATGTTTGATGCTAAGCCGATAGAAAATTTACAGTTCCAATTAGATCATATGTCTACTGGTTTCAAAGGTGACTTTTTCGGAGGCAATAGGCCAAATGGAGCTGATTTTGCAAATTATGGAATTCTTAGATCAATGCAAGGTTTACACGGATTTGATATCCTAAAAAATCATAATTTGGTAAACCCATGGTATATTAAGATGCAAAAATTATCTGGCATATAATTTATCAATATTAAATGAGATACTCAATTCCAGATAATTCACAACTTGTATTCCAAAGGCGCTCAGCAACTTCTAAATCTTTAGCCTTTGAGTTAATTTTTGCCCTACCTGTCCAACCATGCATTTCGCCATTTTTTGTTACTCCCCAATATGGATATTTTATCGCGTCTTTTACTGTTGCAGCATAGAGGCTGGGTGCCGCACCCTTTTTTGCAGACATTGCAAAAAACTTATTCAAAAATCTAAATATTAAAGAATGACGTTGTAAATCTGTTGCAGACCAACCGGGATGACTTCCAAGTGAAACAATACTAGATTTTCTAGATTTTAAGCGCCGATCCAACTCTAGGGCAAATATTAGATTTGCAAGCTTACTTTGAGAATAAGCTCCCCATTTACTATATCTCTTCTTTTCAGAATTTAAATCATTAAAATCAATCTTTCCACTGTTGTGGGCTATACTTGACATTGTAATTATTCTAGCGCTGCCTGATGCTTCTAGGAGAGGAAGTAACTCGCCAGTCAGTAGAAAATGGCCGATATGATTAGTTCCAAATTGAAGTTCAAAACCATCTTTTGTATTGGATTTAGGAGGTATCATAACTCCGGCATTATTTACCAAGATGTCTATTTTTTCATATTTTGCTTTAATTATTTTTGAAAATTCATGAATAGATGCCAAATCAGCCAAATCCAAAATTTCAGTTGTGATTTTTGAGTCAGGTAATTCGGATATGATATTTAACTTAGCTAATTCAGCCTTCTTCATACTCCTACAGGCCATTATTACTTGAGCTCCCTTTGAAGCAAGTCCATGTGCAATGTGGTAACCAGTCCCAGTATTGGAGCCCGTGACAATGGCTATTTTTCCTGTTTGATCAGGCATGTCATCTGAATCCCATTTAATAATGTCACACCCTATACAGCCTCGTCGAGGGAATATATTATCAATTGTTTGGTAAATTATTATGATTAATTATACGCTTTAATCTATTATTATATAGAAATTAACAAAATGAAATTAATATCTATAAATTTAAAATATGAGATAAATTCATCATCAAGAGGTCAATTAATTAAATCAACTAGGTATTACTTGTAATGATATTGCTAAGTAATGACTAATACTCCCTGCAAGCACAAATATATGCCAAATAGCATGATTAAAAGGAATCCTTTCCGATGAGTAAAATCCAACTCCAATTGAGTAAAAAACTCCTCCAAGTACAACTAAACTTAATCCAGTAATACCTATTGAGTCATATAGTGGTTTTATTCCAATGATTACTAACCAACCCATGAATAAATATGGCCCAACTGAAATATAATTAGGAACATGTTTATTTATTATTCTAAGACATATTCCGGAAAAAGCACACCCCCAAATGAGGATAAAAAAAGTCCAACCAATCCATCCACGTAGATTTACTAACAAAAATGGTGTATATGTTCCTGCAATCATTAAATATATCCCAATATGGTCTGCAATTCGCATTTGATGCTTAAATTTTGGATTAGTCGATGCATGATATAATGTAGAACAGGAGTAACCAATTATCATACATGAACCAAATATCAAACTACTCCATATTTTCCATGGATCGCCTATCTGATTCGCCTCAACAAAAAGAAGGTAAAGTCCTAGTCCTGAAAGAATGATTCCAATTCCATGAGTTAGGGTATTTGCAATTTCTTCATTAGGGGGATATGGAGAGACGTGCAAATCTTGAATATCATATTTCATTAGTTATTCCCCAGTAAATTCAACAAAATTGATGTTTAACAGTCTTTACGATAAAGGCCTAACTTAATTAATGTATTTAATATAATTTTATACATTTAAGAAAGTGAAT
>JAJPRE010000017.1 GCA_023700245.1 Candidatus Thalassarchaeaceae archaeon | reverse complement strand
TTAGAATAGTCTGTAATTAATAATTTAATATCAGC
This sequence comes from Candidatus Thalassarchaeaceae archaeon, assembly GCA_023700245.1. Lineage (GTDB taxonomy): Archaea > Thermoplasmatota > Poseidoniia > Poseidoniales > Thalassarchaeaceae > MGIIb-O3. Next base: position 31,976 of record JAJPRE010000017.1, on the reverse strand, counting down.
ATCATCTTCTTCATAAAATGAAAATGTACCTAAACCTTTTTGATGGAAATCCCTCATAAGGAATTTCCAATCATCGATATTATTATTTTTTGGCGCATGGATTTTATTAGATACTAGATAATACTCTAATTCTTCTGAAGAAGCTTGGATAAGTCTTTTACCTAATGATAATTCTAATTTTTCCTCTAAACTATGGAACCATTTTTCAAACCATATTGAGCCTACCAGCCAAACTGCTTGTCCAGAATTTTTTGAATCTAATATTAATCCATTTGAATAATGAACCCATCTGGATGAAAGATCATAATCCTCCTCATGTGATTTAATCCTTTTAAAAAACCGTAAAAAAATGGAAATAAAGGACATCTTAATCACTTAGAAATTCAGAAATTCTGTTAAATGCGATATCTAGAATTTCTATCTTAGGTAAACAGACCATCCTAAAATGACCATTTCCAAATTCTGGAGAAAACCCAGAACCATGTACAACAAGTACATGTTTTTTATGTAAAAGATCTAAGACAAAATTCTTATCATCCGAAGATAAATGTGGCTTAGTTATTTTTACAAATAAATAAAAAGCTGCTCCCGGAGGTTCACAATCTAGGCCATCTATTTGTGAAATTCTTTCTATGCAGTAATCAAGTCTATTTTTTATTGTTAATCTATGATTAGTTAACCACGATTTATCTCCATTTAAACCTGCTAAAAATCCGTATTGTGCCGGAGTTGATGCACAAAGTCGGCTTCTGAGCAGCCTCTCAATTCCATCTCTCACTAGCGATAAGACATTTTTTGGATCATGTATTGCCAAATAACCAACTCTCCAACCTGGAGCAAAATAAACCTTTGAAACGCCATTTAAAACTATAACAGGAGTTTCATTAGAACGAGATGCAACAGAAATCATGTTACCAGAAAAATCAAGACCATCATATATTTCGTCAGCTATTATTGTACATTGGGGCCATTCATTAGCAATTTTTATTAAAGCATCTATTTCTTCAACTGTAGCAACATTTCCCGTAGGATTATTCGGATTAATTAATACAAGCAAACGTACATTTGAATTCATTTTTGATGAGATATCTGCTAAATCTATTTTCCATCCATCTGAAGATTTTAATCTGTATTCTACAGTATTAGCACCATACATTTGAGGATACGCCATGTATGGCGGATAATGCGGCCCTGGTGCAAGTACAGTGTCGCCCTCATTAAGAAATGCTGCAAATATTATTTGTAATGCTTCAGTAACTCCATGAGTAACATATACGTCATCATCATTACAAATCCAGCCTTTTGATGATTCACTAATTGAAATCGCATGCCTCAATTCTGGAATTCCATAAGATGGGCCATAGCCATTCTCCTGCATGTCCAATGCATCTTTGAAAGCAGCAATCATATGCGGAGGAGTCGATAAGCCTTCATAAGCCAATGGATCACCAATATTCAGCCGTATTATTTCGTGCCCTTTGGATTCCAATTCTATAGCAGGAACAACTACATCACGGATTGCATATTCAATTTTTGATGCACGTGATGAAACATCAATCATCTCTTCCATGTTAATTCCGAGGGGGCTTCTAACATCAAATTGACGGAGAAAAACATATTATTTCACCACTTAAATTTTCAAACTTGTTATTTAATTCCTAATATTTGACGTGCATGAGAAAGAGAATCCGGTATTCCATTGGCATTTGAACCGCCGCCCTGGGCAAATGAAGGTTTTCCCCCTCCTCCTCCATCAATATGAATCGAAATTTGGTTTAATATTTCGACAGCATTATGGCGAGTAGATGCTAATGAGTTTTCAGTGCATGCGACAATTAATTTCCCTCCTCCTTCACGGCTACCCAATATTGCTAAAGTGGGCATTTTAGAGTCTCTGGTTAATTCTCCAAGCATGCCCATCATTTTCCTTGAATCTCCTTTAGCTTCCATGATAACATACCTTACACCATCTATTTCAGATGATTCATTGCTGGTTCCCGTAGTTCTTAATCTCACGATTTCTCCTTCTAATTCTTCTATTCTTTTTTGTTGCGATTTCCATTCTTCAAAGAATCTCAATACCGTTTTGGGAAGGTCTTCCACATTGATCCCCAAAATATCAGATGTTTCTGACAAAATTTGTTCTTGAAGGCGAGCATGTTCACGTGCAGTATCACCGGCCACAACCTGCAGACGTTCTACCCCGTCTTGGACTTGACTCGAACGTATTATACGTAGCTCCCCTATTAATCCAGTTTTATCGTGATGCGTTCCTCCGCAGGCTTGAATATCAAAATCACCGATTTTAATGATTCTAATTTGATCATATTTAGGAGGTCCACCTTGATATATATCAAAGTTGAAACGCTTATCTGCATCACCTCGATTGAGTAATAATTTTTCAATATTTAAATTTTTGATAATAATTTCATTAGCTCTGTCTTCGATTTTATCCAACATATCCCGGCTAATTCTGGAATAATGAGTAACATCGAGTCTTGCATACATTTCCCCTTTATTGGATCCTGCTTGCCATATATGAGGGCCCAGTAATTCCCTAGTTGCACCTCCAATAATGTGTATTGCAGTATGATGATCCATCAATTGTTTACGACGATCCCAATTAACACTACCAGAAATTAAGTCAATTGGCAAACTGCAATTAGTAAAATGCAATACCATACCATCATATATTTTTGTATCAAAAACTTTTATTTTTTTATTATCTTGTATTAAAAATCCTTGATCACCTAATTGACCTCCGCCTTCTGGATAAAATAGAGTCCTATCAAGGATGATTGCATGAGTAGGAAATTCCTCAACTTCATTAGAAAAATTTAATGATTGTAATTGCACCTTTGATAGTTCTATGGAATCAATAACTTGGGCATCAAAATTCATATTTTTCGTATCTTGATAATAATCCAATGAGGTTTTGGAAAGTGAATTAAATAATAAAGCATTTTTTTTCATTTTTGAAGCATTTTTTGTCATGATGGCATTTCTTGCCGCCATATCTGCTGAAAATCCAACACGAACGGTTAAATTATTCCAACCTAAACTATTTGCTATAGATATAGCCATTTCTGGATTGAGTCCTCTTTCTTCGGAAAGTCTGAATAATATCTTGTCTGGAAGTTCGAATATATTTTTTGAAAAGTCTTTTAATGCAGTTTTAACAGCTGATTCTCCTTTACGTAACATCTCATAATATTTTCTTTCCTCTAGTTCAAGAATTTCAAAGATTCTTTCTTGTGACTGAACGAATGAATTCATATCTAGATAGTTTTCAATATGTTTGGAGCCCAAGACGGCAAGAGGTACTGTGACTCCAATATTGTCCTTCATTCGGCAGACTCTCCTCGCGAGCATCCTTAACAAATAACCAGCTTTGGCATTACTTGGGACTAAGCCATCGCCTAACATGTTACATATGGCATGCATATGATCAGGGATAGCATATATCGAAGATAGAGGTTCAGTTATCATTTTTAATTCTTTGACAGATAATTGAAATCCAGATTCTCTTAATCTTGATATGAGTATGTCATATAATGAATCAACATCCGTACCTACATCAATATTAAGAATTCCAGATAAACGAGAAATTTCTCCCAGTAAAAGATTTAGATCAACATCTATTTCCATTGATTGAATGGAATCTTGATAACCAATTATTTCTTTAAGCCAATTAACAGATTCCGGATAAATCGCTTCATAAATATTTGGAGTTCCTGCAGCAGCCCAACAAAATCTTTCTAATCCATATCCAGTATCTATTATTTGGAGTTCCATTTCCCTATATTTAATTCCCTTAATTTCTATATCTCCATCCTCATGCTCTTCTAAATTCATAAAAACTAAAGTAGCCAATTCCAGTCCTCCCACAATTACTTCTAGAGCAGGTCCGGCATTACCTCCTCCTGACCATGGATTCTCAACATAGGTAATTTCATTAGGAGGAATTTTAAATGTTTCAATTAACATATCATCACAATAACGTACACATTGATCTATCCAATATACTACATTACCTTTTTTTGGCCTGTTGAATGCATGATGTGCCATCATTTCGAAGGTAGATAAATGCCTACCTGAACGTCCGACAGCTGCAACATCAGTTAATCTAATACATGGCTGACTTATAGTCAATGGATTGGCTGGAGGAGGTGCTTGACCACTCGTAACATGTGGCTGAAAATCTGCTATACTAGCGATTGTTAAATGTATGTCGTCGCGCCATCTTGCTATCACCGGATATGGAGTAATAATTGTGTGATTACGTTCTGAGAAGTATGAAAGAAAAGTTTTTCTCATCGCATCTTTTAATTCTTTACCCCTCATTGAGTAACCTTTGATAATTGGATTTCCAATGAAAGTATAAGGGTCAGCAGTTGAATCTCCGCACGTCTTCCTATCTTCATCCCTAGTCCAAAATTTGAGATTTGTTACAATACAATTTTTACGATGATGGCCTGATTCACTCCAAAATGGTATATCGACATCTCCGAATGGCATAATATCACATCGACCTTTGACCCTCCGATTTAGCAATTAGTCTTGAAGTCAGTGCCTAATATTTGCCCGTCGAGTTGAAAGGGTAGCCATATGACGTTGGGGCATGGATGGAGAATGGAGAGAATTTATTGAGCCATTTGGTCCGGGCAAAATGCGAATTAAAAAACATGGAAGGATGTTGACGGACGCAATAATGATAACAGATGAGAAGCATTTGAAAGAACATAAAGATGATAGATCCCCTAATCAAGTAATCAATACTGCATCACTTCCAGGAATAATAGGTAATGCGTGGGCAATGGCTGATTGGCACTTTGGTTACGGATTTCCAATAGGAGGAGTAGTTGCAACAGATATTGAAGATGGAGATTTAGGTGGATCGATTTCCCCCGGTGGGGTGGGATTTGACATCAATTGCGGCGTAAGGCTTTGCTCGTTAGATATTGGAATAAATGACATAGATATCAAAGATTTATCAAAAAAATTAGCAAAAATGATACCTTCAGGTGCAACAAGGAAAGGAGGGGTATCATTAAATGATACAGAACTAGAATATATCCTCTCTGAAGGAGCATCGGCGGCCGTGGAACTTGGATGGGGAGAATCGAGAGATTTGTTAAATATTGAATCTAATGGGTTACTTAATTGTGAAGAAAGAAAATTAAGTGAACGCGCCATGAAAAGAGGGATGAGTGCTTTAGGAACATTGGGTTCTGGAAATCATTTTCTTGAATTACAAATTGTAGATAAAATTGTAGATAAAGAAGCTGCTAAATCTTTTGGATTGAGAATTGGCCAGATTACTGCAATGATCCATACTGGCTCCAGAGGCCTGGGGCATCAAGTTTGTTCCGAACATGTGAATTCAATAGAGTCGAAATACGAAAAAAGAGGAGATATTTGGCATGCTCCAGAGTGGAATATGGAAATATCTGATAGACAATTAGCAGCTGCACCAATATTTAGCAAAGAAGGTAAAGATTACGTAGATTCAATGAATGCTGCTGGCAATTATGCATTTGCTAACCGTTCGGCACTTACTCAAAGGCTAAGGTTGGCACTTAGAGAAATTTTAGGAAGAGATAGTAATTTGGAATTAATATATGACGTTAGTCACAATATTGCAAAAATTGAAAATCATAATATTAATGGAAAATCATGTAAATGTTGCGTCCACAGAAAAGGTGCTACTAGGGCTTTGGGCGGAGACCACAATGAATTAGCTCCACGATTTTCTGAGATTGGTCAACCTGTTTTAGTTCCGGGCGATATGGGTACTGCCTCATGGGTCCTTGCAGGTCCAAAAAAAGGATCAAATAATGCATTTTCTTCATCATGCCATGGTGCAGGAAGAAAATTATCTAGGACGGCAGCCAGAAATAGCATTGATTCCGTAAAGTTGATGAAGAGTTTGGAAGAAAAGGGAATTTATGTAAATGTGAAGACTCCAAATGTTCTTTCTGAGGAAGCACCTGAAGCATATAAAAATGTAGATGAAGTAATAGAATTAACTCATAAGGCAGAATTAGCAAGGCCTGTTGCAAGACTAAGACCATTTGCGGTAATAAAGGGGTGATATGATTAGCAATAATGCACCAAAATATTGGGAAGAAGGGAAGTCACATTTGAAGAATTTAGATCCAAATATGGCTGAATTAATTAATTTGTATGAATACCCATCTCTAAAAACTAAGGATGATATTTTTATGACTTTGATTCGATCGGTTGTCGGGCAGCAAATATCAGTCAAGGCTGCAGACACTGTATGGAATAGATTACTGGAAAAGGTAACACAAATTACACCATCAATAATATCATCAAAAGATAATTTAGAATTACATAGTTGTGGACTTTCACATAGGAAAGTTGAGTATATTAAGGAAATATCAAAAATCTGGATTAATGAATATCATTCAGTAGATTGGAATGAATTAACTAATGATTTAGTCATAGAAAAACTTACGAAAATTAGAGGCGTTGGAATTTGGACCGCTGAAATGATATTAATTTTTACATTATTAAGGCCAGACATATTTCCAATGGGTGACATAGGGGCTATAAGGGCATTAGAAAAGATATACAACAGTGGAGAAAAAATGGATAAGTCCGAAATAATAGAGCTTACTGATAAATGGGCACCATGGAGAACTATTGCTACATGGTACCTTTGGAGAAGTATAGATCCGGGACCAGTACAATACTAATTACATACAATATCCACGTCTAGGCGTGTCGACTAGTGAAGGGGCTGCACTATTTTGAATGCCATCTGCTTCTTCCATGATTATAGTAAGAAGAGTATTGACTAGTGATTTAAGATCATCTAGCTCATCTCTCAAATCATCAACAGTCATAACTTCGTCTTCTTTTGTGTGCATCCCAATCCCATCTAGAAAGATTTCTCTCTCTAAAATGACCTTGTACCTCTGCAGTCTATAAATCATAGAGGTAAAAAACTATGTCAGGTGGCCATAATATAAGTTAATTAATAATGCGAAATAGGTCATTCATCATAGTATTCATCATCTTCATCATCATAATAATCTTCTCCACGTCCCCTCATTACGAATACAATAATGCCTATTGCTGACAATATGACAATTCCAGATCCCAATATCCAAATTGTAGAACCAGCGTCGTTAACTTGATTAGATTCTGCCACGGTTATACCTTTTATTTCTTGATTTAAACCATTAACATTATCAAAGTCCCCATCTATAACAATAACTAGTAATGGTTGACCAGTTTGCCATGTTTCATACTTAAAAGTCGCAAGAACGCTGGAACTAGATGAGGGCAGGTCCAATTGAATATCGCCGCTAGTTGCAGTAGTAACAGATGGCCGCCATGTGCCGTCACCCCTTTGTTCCCATAATCCTAAAGACAGTTTGCCGTCTACTTTACCGCTATTTTCCCAATAAGTCACTATAGTTAAGACGTCTCCTAATTGAGGATATTTTGTCGGAGTAGTGATTTCCCTAGTATATTCGCCTGCAAATTCCATAACTCTAAGTGTTGCAACTCTTGGAGAAAGTTCACTTCCCAAACCTATAATATCATTGCCTGCTTTATCTTTAGAATTAATCCACAGTGCTATTTGATCACCGATTTGGAATGAAATATCAATTAATGAAGTAAAATCAATTCTACCTTGGTATATGCTTATACCTTCTGATGAAGATATAAATGGCAATACTCCTGAGTCTGATGTTCCAATAATTTTTTGACCACCTCGTCTAAACTCCCACGAAACTTCTAATGGCCCTTCCATCATTCCTATTTCATCAATAATTGATATTGTAACTAATGAATCGCCCATTACGTCGGTGCCTATTATAGTAAATGATGAATCAGGGTATTCGTCTTGATTAAATAATGCCGAAGGAGAATCACTATCAACAGTAATTGATACGTCAGAGTTAGAAACTGAAATTCCGGACCCTTGGACATTAAGTAATTCAGTAGTAACTCCCATAATAGGATTAAGCGGAGCCCTAGAAGGCAAGGATAAAGATGCCAAAAAAGAACCATTGGAAGATATTTGCGATAAGGCTATTCTTTCTTCAGTACCATATATTATTGATATCTGGGCCTGAGTGTCCTCACTTGTAGAAGTTATTCTTTGCATAGAACCAGCATAATAAAGTTCTCCAAATACTGAGAATTCGTCACCTTGTTTAAGATATAAATCACTTTTTGAAGATATCGAAATTGGAGATGTTAGGTCAGAAACAATAGAAGGGATTGCTGTAACTTTATTATCTAATTTCCATGAAAGTGCACTCAATACAGGCGATTCGGCCACTGTTATCAAATTATCATCGATCGTTACCCTAGGTTTACAATCAGAAGTATCATCACTCCAGGGGAAATCCCAGGATAATTTAAAGCTTAATTTTAATTTAGTCACGGAGTCAGTAATTTTTTCTGTTTGGACGCCAAGTGGAATGGTCATACTTTCATCTGGAGTCCACAATATTCCGGACCAAGGTTCAAATGTAAATAATCCTAAATTTGTACCATATCCACAGAGCATAATTGTTATATTATCCAAAGTTATTAATCCATTCACATCATCAATTTGTACAGAGAATGTATGCATTATACCTGGCAATAAATAGTAGTCAACATTATCCAGTGTACGTCTATCTAAATCAAAGGCAGAATTTCTTCCTTGCCCTAGGCCTATACTATCTCCTGCAAATTCAGTAGGGCCGTCTACAGCTATTACGACACTTGCCCATGAATTTTCTTCGCCAGGGCCGCCTCCAGTACCTCCTTCTTGATATGTTAAACCTGCCCAATCTGTGCCTTCTACATACAAATGTATTGGTTCATTATCTAATGTTGAAACATCAATACCGCTAAATTGTACTTGTTGTTCCCCCGTCAGCCCAGGAGTTAATGGCTGCAATTGTGATTGATATTCATCAACAGATGCGGTCCCATCGCCATTTATATCGTCAATTCCAGTTCTCCAATATTTTAGAGTTATAGAGTCACCACGTGCTTGCTCTTCACTGACTGTAATATACACCCTAAATGGAGACGTGGGGTCACTAACCATCCCATCAGCATATTGTAATCCAATTGGCGTATTTACATGCAATTGACCCGCAACGGGTGGAGAAGTGTCTACAATTATTTCTATTGGCGTAGGTTGACCTGTTACATCTTCTGCACCATTTGCCCCGCCATTAGGACCTATAGAAAGTATAATCGGAGAAATTGAAAGCATGGACGTTTCTGAAGGTGCTATCACTGTCCCATAAAAAGATCCTTCATCCCCTGTTTCGAGAGAAAATATTTCTCCAGAAATATTTAAACCAATAGAAAAATCAGTAGAAAGAGGTTGGTGACTGGAAGAATCTTGAAATCTGACATTTCCAGAAATATTTAAAATTCCACCTTCCAATATTGGAAAAGGATATAATAAATTATCATAAATATTGGAAATAAGTCTACCTTCACTATCAAAAATATTAAAATTATCAACTTGGATATCATTTTCTACGGCTTGTGAACCAGATTTACCACTTTGAGCTTGTGCGGGCCAGATTGTTTCACCATCGCCGTCATTGGCCCTTGATGTCCAAATAATATCATCAACATCATCCCAATTCCAAGAAATTTCAAATATCCAATGTACCATAATTTCTTCATTTCCATCAGATGATATGATTTTTTCAATATAACTGGAATATGGATCAAATATGACTTTATTAGAACCAGAAGTTTGGCTGAATATATTTGGAGAATTACCTCCGCCCCATAATCCGTCTGCGCCATTCTCAACCTTAAAGAAAATATTATTACCATCTGATGCCATCCCCTCTAGCGTTATTTCAGATAATTCTGAATTATCATAAAGGTGATGATGGGATGTAACTATCTCAATTGATTCCCCATTGGGATAGAAAGTATTTGGAACTGAAAAGTCATTATTAGTTATAATAAAGTCATATAAGATATTTCCATCTATAGAAATTGATCCAATATCAGCTGAAAATGTAACAGGCACATCAACCTCTTCGAAATCTTGATTGTTGGCCATCATAGAATCATGATATGTTGAAATCATATTTCCTAATCCTGACACATTTTCAAATATTGAATATCCTATTCCTAATCCTGATATAGAGATAGTTTGGGCTACATTTGAATCTACTTCGACGGGTATTTCTTTCCAATCTCTTCCCGTTTCTAAGTCCGTATGAGTATGACTTGTAAGTGCAATTCCGGATATTTGAGAAGGATTTAGGATATTATAAAATATATCATTATTTGGAGATATAGTTTGCGAAGATCCAGCAATAGAAAGAATTACGGAACCATCGAAACCATCGGCATCCGAAGATATAGAAATTATTCCTGAATTAACATACGCTACTGATGGAATTTTAAACAATAGAGTCTGAGAATTTATTCCATCTAAGTTTATTATTTTACTAGTAATTACGCCATCTTGAGTATCATCAGAGAAAGTTGATTGCCATCCATAATGGCCGTAAGAATCTCCTTGTATAAATGACCATTCGGGAGATCCATCATTCAATACATCAATCACAGGATTTAGAGCAGGTGCTGCAAATATTACAGATATTACCAATCTATCAATCCAAGCATTCGTAGGAAGGCTTACTGATAATCCAAAACCAGGTTGAGGAGTTGCAAATGATACTCCTCCGCCTTTTGAGGCAGAACCAAGAGATGAACCGAATTTATTTAATATATTTATAGTAACTCCACTAGATAAGTTGCCACCGACATTTAACGCCTTTATTGGCCGTGAGGATGGGATAAAGTCAGAAATTAGAGTTCCTGCAATAGTAGTGGCATTCAATATCCCATTGACTACCTCAACACCGGAACTAAATTCCCAACCATTTCCTCCTGAATCAGAATTAAGAAATCTTTTTCCTCCAATACTAATTTTCTTTATTGATGGTGTTGATTCCATATCAGAAGTAAAAAGGTTTACTTGCAATTTTAATTGTGTATGCAGACTAGAGTCAATAGCTGCTAATGAAATAGGGAATGAAATATTTGAGAAACCTGAAATTATTTGACCTGAAGAATAATCAATAATAGAACCAGTAACTGTAGTTTGATCAGGTATTATTGCATCTAAATCAATTATTCCACTATTGAATTGATTAACGTCGGAGATAGAAAAGGATGGGCTCAGCCAACTTCCAGGATTACCATAGTTTGATATTTTTACGCCAGCATTATCAATAAACCAACCGCCATATGTAAGGTAGGAATCAGAACCCATCGAGAACTTAAATTGGACAGTATCGCCTTGATAATTCAGTAAGTTAGCCTGCATACTCTTCATGCCTCCCGATGCTGATGATTGAGAAGCAAATGTATCATGGCCATATAGATTATTATAATTATAACTGACTTGACTATCATACCAGTTTCCTGGGTCAAAATGTTGCCAAGAAGCCCCATTTACCTTGATGAAAACAGCACCACCGTCCCAATTAGGCTCCATTGCGGCCCAATGATCAAATAATAGAAATGCATTCCCATTCATAGGGATTTCATACTCAGGAGATATCAATCTTGCTTCTTGAATATTTCCTGAATAATCTCCAGATATTCCTACGCCATAAACGTAAGGAAATGACGCTGCACCACTAGGTCCAGAGTTAGAGCCAATTTTGTTCAAAGTCCACTTACATGTATCTGTAGAGCAACTCCCAGAAGACATAGTATTAGTCCTCGTCCAACCAGGGGAATCTGAAACTGAGGGTGAGCTAGCAGTAGAGTCTTCGAAGCTAAAGGAAGATTGTTGTTGACCTCTGTCTAGATAATAGTGGCTCCAGTCATCTGACCCAGTGCCGATTGCAGAGTGAGACATCGAAGAAGAAGTTTCGAGATCATCCAAGAAAAGATTAGATCCACTATAATCAACAACTCTTATTTCATCAACCGTAAGTCCTTCCCTAGAATCTAAATTACCCCCATAATCATTATAAGTGTTAGTATCTACAACTATCCTGAAATATACTACTTGTTGATTATTAAATGAATTTGGTATGTCTAGCGAAATAGTTCGTAAACGACCACTCTGATCCCCATATTCCGTCCCATCAGCATCGGAATATCCTGTCCCAGGAATTGCTCCACTACGAGCTGCACATCCCGAAGTTGTAGATGGATTCGTAGAAGATATATCCAACCATGAGTTTTGATCTAGAGAGACCTCAACGCATGCATTATCATTCGCTGCACCTTCTAAGTCCCATTCCATATCAATTTCAATTTTAGAAGTAGAATTTGAACCTGATAAATCAATTATTCTTTCTAATGAACCATATGCGTCATTAGAATAGTAACAAGAAGATGCAGTTTGTGTATAACAACCATGATGCCACGCCCCATAATTAACACCATCATTATTAAATCGGATATTATCAATAAACCATCCTGGACGTTCGTTTTCAGCATCTGGGTGAGTCCATACATGGAATCTAAATTGTATATTATCTGATGTCTCATTAACTAATGGAGATAAATCAAATGTACTGGTAATCCATCCACTATAAGTCTCAGACGCAAATACAGGAGTTCCTCCCGAAGGTGCTCCTTCCGGGACTGGAGCATCAGTCGATAAAGTACTAGGATATCCAAGTTCGGGAGATATATACTCCCAATCGCCCCATGCAGCACTATCTTTTACTCGATATTCTACCCAAGCGCCATCTCCTCCACCTGAGGAAGTACTGTCGAAATGAAACCAGTGATCAAAGGACATATAATAATTATTAATGTCATCGAAATATGGTACATTTACTGCAGGAAGTAAGAAAGCGCTATCGGTTCCGGCTGGAAGTGGAGATCCTGGCGTAGTTCCAATTGAAACTACTCCACTAGATGCTGAAGAAGGTATAACGCCGTAACTCATATTTTGTTGATTGCCATAAATAGTTCCATTTAAGTCAGTGAAGGTAGTTGCTTCCCATGTTTTAATATTATTGCAAAGATATTCAGTATTTGTAATTTCATCAGTACCTAGATTTCTATTTTCATCATAATCGAGCCCGCTATAAACAATAAAACCTCCCTCATCGCAATTTGAATTACTATTGCCAATAGGATCTATGTCTAATTCATATTCAAAATATGCTCCAAGTATTGCTGTAATTGATGCCCCGGAACCAGAAGAGTCGCTAATATCAATAGATGGAGCACTAGTATAATTATAACCTTCATTAGTAATTTCTACTGAATTTATTACCCCAGTTGATTCCAGAATTGCATCTAAGTTCGCACCACTTCCAGAACCAGTGAATGAGAATAATATTGTATCATCCAGAGTATATCCTAAGCCAGTATCATTAATTATTATACTAAGTATTCCTCCACTGCTATCAACAGATGAAATGGTAGCATTCGCATCAATTCCACCACATTGGCAACCTATGGACATTGTATCGCTAGTAGAATATCCTGAGCCTGCATTATTAATTGCTATTGAGCTTATTCCGGAACTAATTTGATAGGTGCCAATAAATCCTTCACCACCCCCTCCATTTGATGAAAGATTACCGCTGTAATAATCATCACCTCCTGAATTAATTGTTAACTCCTGTACGGCATCTTCTTTGGAAAATGTATCACAGTAATATAAAATTTCAATTATTTCATCATTGCCCAAAGTAACATCAAAGTTGTTATCATATCCATGAGATAAAACCATACCATTTTGCCCCCCGCACTCTGAAATACTCGTTAATGGGCTAAGGGTATATACATGCCTCCATCCAGGAGAATATTTGTATTTAGAATTCATAATAACAGAAATATCACCAACATCAAAACTACTAATATTGGATCTTGTACCGTCATCCATTAAAGTTAAATGCTGATTTTCATTTATAAAAGTACCATAAAGTGCACCATCAGAAAAATCTGATTCACTCCATAGAATTCCCGTATCTATTGAAGTAGCCATGGTCGAATCGGCAACGTGGAGCCAACCATCCATGATAGTAGAATTACCTGGAAGTTCAAAACCATTCACAGTTAATGAACTACCATTAGAATTAATATTATTTGATGAATTCCAATTTGAAACTCCTGCATTGGCAAAAGGTGCTAACATCATTAACAAAACGAGGGTTAAGGCAAGCCTTCTGTTGGTGTTATTCATAGTACTCTGCATATAAGGTAGATTATCAAGTTAATTACAAAAAAAGTCAGTAAATGTATTTGAATTGTATGAAAAACAAATTATAAAAATTATTATCAACATTAATTCAGTAAATGTGGAGCCACTGGGGAGAATTGAACTCCCGACCTTCCCATTACCAATGGGATGCTATACCCCTAAGCCACAGTGGCGACAGATACTCCAGTAACAATTTCGATTTAATGACTACGGAAGAAGAATCAAAACTCACATTTTCAAAGCAACAGGCTCAAATTGTAAACAAGAGTCCGAGGTAACGTAGCCGAGATCGCATAGCCTGGTATTGCGCATGACTGGAAATCATGTGGGATTTTCCCTCGGGAGTTCAAATCTCTCTCTCGGCGCCACAAATTATTTCTTAAAAAGTTGTAAATAATGTACATATTGTACATGAAACTTATTCAGTAATGAGTATTGGATAGACTATGGAGGGTGCGATGCCAACAATTTCTGAAGACATAATAGTTGTTAATGAACTAAGGCAAAGTGAAATAAAATTGGATTACAAATTATCTGAAATTAATGATAACTTTTTCATTCTTGATGAGATAAGGAGAGGTTTAATCTTTCAGGCCGCCATTATCAGTAAGAATTGGGGATTAAAGGAATTAACAATAGTCATTCTAGGATTAGCAGCTTTCATAATGGGATCTTGGGACATAGGAATTGGCGAATTATCACAAGGTGGAGATTACAACCGAGTTGGGATCTTTGGAGAAAATAGTGGATTCTTACAAATATCTGATTTGACATTAATATTATCACTATTATCCATCATATGCTGGGCTGGAATATTAATCTCATTATGGTCAGAATATCCAATTATGAGAGAGAATTTAATATATTTATTAATTGGTTCATTCGCTGTTCAATATGGGTACATGAATACTCATGCAAGTAATCCTTACTTTCCTTTTGAATTACAATTTTCAGACTTAGGTGGAATAATAATTGGAAACGTGATATTATTCTTTTTAGCAATAATAGTAGTCCATAGGGCAGTAAGAGAAACAAGAGATATTCATGTTCAAGAAAGGCATGCCCATCCAGATCCTAGAGTAGTGCAAAAATCTTGGGAAGATCACAGTTTAAAGGCTTGGGATTTAGAAATGACAATTTTTATTGTTATGATAAATATGATGGCGTGGGCTGGTTCGCATTCTGTTGCAAGTAGGATGAACTTGGAATCAGAAAATCTCAATTATTTTCTAATAATTATGTATATCATATCTGGAATCATATCAGTCTTGATGTTATTAGTCATAATTTGGTTTCCGCACTTCATGTTAGGAGACGCCGAAGAGAGAATACAATCGGTAAGAGCAAGAGAAGTAGCAGGAGAAAATATAGAGTTACAACCCATCATTACACAAGGATTATGTCCAATATGCGATGTTGAAACTGCAGCTAAGAAATTTTCATCAGGAATTATTGAAGTCCCCTGTCAAGAAATCGATTGCGATGGAAAGGGCCGAATTGGCAATGAATGTGAAAAATGTAAAGTTAAATTACCAACTAGATTAAAATGTAGAAGTTGTAATTCAAATACTCCGATAGATAGTCATTTTGGAAATCAAGAAATTTGGTAATAATTATTATTAAAAGAGATGTGAAAACATGGAAAATGAGGAGTCTGAAGATATTTTTAAGGATGCCATATATGGTTCCCAATATGAAAAAGATGATGAATCAGCAGTATATTTCATCTCGATTGCAGTTACATTATTGATTTCCTTTCTTTTAATTTCAGTATCATTTTTATATCTATGGCCAAGTATTGAGGAGATTAGTTCTCAAGGACCTTCTGGAGCTTTGATAATATGGGAGGATGAATATAGAGAGATCACTGGAATTAATAATATTGAATATCTAGATGGTTCTGGAATTACACTCTGCATAGTAGATTCAGGGATAGATATGGATCATCCCGGATTAGAAGGTTTGGAATTAGAAAAATGGAGTGATTTCGTTAATCAAATTGAAGACCCATATGACGATGAAGGGCATGGTACGGCAATGGCAGGAATAATAGTTGCTAAAAATGGATTAAAGGGTAATGCACAAGGCGTCACTTTACTAGTTGCTAAAGCCATCGACAAAGATGGGACAGGGACTGATCAAATTATTTCACAATCTGTAGATTGGTGTGCTGAAAATGGTGCACATATAATTTCATTAAGTTTGGGAGGTGCACAAGGATTTGGGGCCGGAATATTCACTACTGATGCATTAGAACAATCTGTTGAAAACGCTTTAGACTTAGGAATTTTCATAGTGGCGGCTGCAGGAAATGACGGCGAGAATGACGACGGAGATGTCGAATCACCTGGTTCTGTGGGGGATGTTATCTGCGTTGGAGGAATAACTAGGGATGGAGACATATGGAAAGGTAGTTCAATAGGAGATAATGATGGTAGATTCTTTCCAAACCCTATATTTCCAAGAAGTAACCCCGATAAAAAGCCTGAGATAGTTGCACCTAGTCAAGAAGTTCCCATACTAATGGCAAGTGGAGTTGGAAATAATAATTGGTGGGGGTGGTCCAGCGGAACATCTGCTGCAACAGCATGGGTATCTGGATCATTATCATTATTATTGGAAGAATATCCTGAATTACAAAGGCAAAATAGTGATGGAAGGGAATCAATAGAAGAAGTTAAAAATCTATTATCGCAAACCTCTCAAATGAAAGATAATCAGACTGAACATGATGATTATTTCGGATATGGGATAATGAGAATCGATTTAATGATAAATTCTAAAAAATAAAATAATTATTTTATCTAAATTACTATTTAGGGTGACCGCCGGAGTACAACAAGAGTCCCCCCCGTTAGCTCAACAAAACTCAATGAGTTATTCAAAGTAAAGTCTTTTACTGCGCTTATCCACTTATTGAATCTGGAAACTTTTTCTTGGGCTTTACTCATTTCTTTACCACTTTCTAATTCTCCAACATCTCCCGTTGGAACCTCTGGTTCTTTAATGATTATTATTCCTCCAGGTGAAAGTAAATTAAATGATGATTCCAGGGCGTCAATCCTTTCATCTTCTGGTAGATCTATTATGATTAAATCAACTGGAAGGGGAATTGATAAAAATGGTGCATTGTCAGTAGATGCAGCATTGGCAGCCAACCATGAAGAGCTTTCTGCAACTATTTCTGGCCATTTATTTACAATTACTTTTGACCAAGAATCTGCATCATATCTACTTATTAGGCGATTTAAAATAATTCCAAATTTTCCACCTTCTTCAACAATTGTAAATGAATCTGGTTTTATAATAGTATTATTTTCCACATTATCTGAACACCACAAATCAAATAGCCATGCAGAAAGATGCCCTATCCCTCCTCCTACTAGAATCACATTCTTTGCAGGAATTCTAGAACAAATATCTCTAATTCTTGATCTTATAGTTCTAGATAAGGGCCTAAGACCCATATGTATCATTTGATCTCCAATATTTGAAGCAACCTCGGGCTCATCTATTCCTCTAGTTTCATCTTCTGAAAGAAGTCTCAAAAACATCTCTTTTTCGGACATTTGGGGTAAACCCAAACTCCCTCCGGTTCGCTCCATATTGTCCGCTAGTAAGTCAACTATTCAATTATCACTATTGGATGGTTTGAATAGAAGTTAGTTGTGCGCGACAAATATGGCTTCGCACTACGATGATGATGAAGTATCTGATGCAGCAAATTGTCCAATGTGTTTAGAGATGACTGAACATGACGTATTAAAACGTATACAAAAGGGCAAAGGAGAAGATATTCTTGCAAGATGCCTGGAATGCAATGACGTACATTTAATTGAATTGAGGCCGCCTGCACCTATTTTTCTCAATACTACTTTTTCTGAGGGAAAAATTAGTAAATCTGGACTCATAGAAGTAGATAGTGATGAGATAATTGCCGTAGGAGATATATTTCAACATGAAGGTGCGGACTGGGAAGTGACCAGGATTGATGATAAAATATCAAAACCGGAAAAGAAAATGGTAGCGTCTGAAATTTATGCAATGTGGGTAATAAGAACAGATAAAAAGATAATAAAAATAACTTTGACAGATGATGATTATAGTACTAGTTCTACTATAGAATCTAGTCCTGATAAAGTATTTTCATGCGGCACAATATTAGAAATTAATGGTCAAAAGTGGAGAATAAGAGCAATACACACTGGTGAAGGACGTACTTTAAGAGGTAAAAGAGTGGCATCTGAGATAAAAAGAATGTATTTGCATTCGCCAAGAACTCCTACCTACGATTAGTCCATGGCAATAGGAATGCCTTAGCAACATGCATAGCGATTTCTGGATTTTCTCTTAATCGCCTCATACTATACTCGTACCAACGAGATCCATATGGAACATATACTCGGGTTAAATGTCCCTCTTTCGCCAATTTCCGTCTTTTATCGCCTCGGACACCCAATAAAAATTGAAATTCATATCCATTACCCTTTCCGGGTAATTTAATGCCAGCATTTTTCCTTGGATCTATAAGTTCTGGGCCCATGCCACGTTTTTTTAAAGAGTCAAGTGAGTATGCGATAATATCATCGTCATGAGATGCAATGGCAGTATAAGCTCCATTTTCGAGCATAAGATCTATACAATTTATTACTGAATCGGCAATATCTCTATGATTGGTGTAAGCTATATCGTTAGATTCCAAATATATTCCCTTACAAATTCTGAAGTCAGAATTTTTCAATGTCATAGAACAGATTTTTTCTATATCATTTTCAGTTCTGAACAATCTACCTTGTAGTACGGTCCCTACATTAATAAGTTCTTTTTTATGCATTTCATATACTAAATCAATTGTAGATTGTGTAACTCTATTATCTTCCATATCCAATCTAACAAAAATATTATTTTTTGATGCCTTTACTAAGAGTTTAGTAAGATTTTTATATGTTTCTTCACCATCAATCAATAAACCTAATGCGGTTGGTTTAATTGAAATATTAGCATCTATATCATTATCAATAATTGCATCCAAAAGGGCGCTGTATTCATTCATGAAATAAGAAGCTTCGGACATATTTTTTATTTCTTCTCCTAGTACATCAATAGTAAAGCAGGTATTTCTTGACCGTAATTTTTTGATAACACTCATGGCTTGATCAATATTTTCACCTGCAACATACCTTTTGGAAATCCAACGGACAATAAAACGTGGCACAAAGGGAAGAAGAGCTACAATGGGACGTCCCAAGATACTCATGATTCATCTCCAATGATGGTTGAACTTTTATTCTTGTGCAACATGAGTATTTGTTTACCCCTATAAACAGGAATATTGCGGCTTTCTAAATATGAAATTATTGCATTCCTTTGCCATCCTTTGAATGATTTACGATCTAAATGAACAAAAATTTTACCTCCGGGAAATGCAATTTTTGTTGCTTTGATTGTTTTTTCTAATGGGTGTTGCCATAAAACAGTATTATTATTTTCTTTGTATTCACCATCAAACAAAAGTGAATAATTTGCCAATATATGGCCTAACCACACATCTGAATTAGTTATAATTGCCTTATGCCTTGGAGCATAATGTCCACCCCCTAAGCATATCATAACATCTCCTTCTCCTTTCCAAGATCCTAATGCATTGGTACCTTCCAAACCTAGGCATTTAATAATCGTCAAAATCCAAATATCTGCTAAATCTTTACGATTCCATTCCTCATTTGTTGAACCTATCTCCAGATATAAAGTTGGCCTAGTTAGAAATGGCCCATGATGAGTAGTTTCCAACGTAATATCAAAAGAATCATCTAAATTCATTTCTTCAGCAATCATCAATAGGTTTTTGAATAAGCTAGCAAATCTAGGAGATGGAGGTACAACTTCACCTTTTATTCCTCCTGAATGGCCCTTTTCTCCATATGGAGTGATTCCAGGAAGCCCGATAGCATGTATCGTCAAGGCTGGTATTTCAGATTTTGAAACATGTTTCGATAGAACCAGTACTTCTTTAACATTAGTTTTCATTTCTTTTTCATGTATAAGATCAATATTATCTGCAAAAATATGATTTATATTATCAATTAATAATAAGTGAACATCACATTTACTATGTTTGTAGACAGTTCCATAATATATTTTGATTGGATTTGACCATCCCCCTTTAATAATTAATTGATCATATAAATTTAGAGATGCTTGATCTTTTGATGAGCACAATAGTAACGAGACCATGGCACTCCAATGGCATTGAGATTTCAAACTTGGCGGAAACACATTCAAGGAGGTGGTGCGAATCGAGCCATATGGTTAACATCCAATTGGGCTTCACTCCCTCTAAAGTCAATAGGAATAATACCAAATTAGTTATTATAGGAAATTCTGGAGAATTAATTAAATTAGATCTTGAATTTAATAAAATTGAAGAGATGGCAAGGCCATTCCCTACGCCTGTAGTGACTGGAATAATTTTTGAAGACATATGGGTTGGTATTTGGATGGATAGAGAATTGAAAGATTCCAGAATTGCTGCATTGCCTCTCGAAAAAAAATGGGGCGATGGAATTGGAAGGGATGAATTAAGATTAAATTCATCAGATGGCCCTACAATAATTCCAAACTCTGCAATATGGCAAAAAATTCTAACTTCCGAACCCATGGCACTGAATAAAATAGATGAAAATATAATATTCGCATTAATGAATAAGGGAATATACATGATAGATAAAAATGGAATGGAAGTTTGGAGAGAACATTATCCAACATGGCCGGAAATTGGAATTAAACAAGACAGAAATCCAATAGTGAAAATAATTAAGGGCGAATCAGGAATTGTAATTTGGTCGGCTGCTGGAGGCATATTGGAGTTAGATGAAGGAAGAAATTTAAAGAGAAAAATAATACTTCAGTTAAAGGATAAAATAACTGATGTTCGATACCATAAAGATGGAGGTTGGTTCTTAATGATGCATGGAAAATCCATAGCATTAATCAAGAATTTAGATGATACTCCAGTAGTATTCAGAACTCCGGGGCCAGTAATGGATGCATACTTCTCCGAAAATGAATGGAATTGGACAGGTTGGAGGCATGATGGTAAACTTAACATTTCAGCAGAAGGAGTAATTGAACAATATTCAGATACACATAGAGAAAACATTGGAATCCACATATTTGATAATAAAGTTATCAATAATGATGGGCAATGGGAAAACTATTCGTCTTGATCTAAACCACGATATTTCTTTGGAGGATTTGAATAACCACATTTACCGCAAACCTTGCGATCACTGTGGACTCCCAAAAATACTCCAGGTCCACACTCTGGGCAAAATTCTCCCTTACGGACCAAAGAATCTCCTTCTATTGAATATTTTGAATGTTTAGCTTGGGGATTAGGACTTCCATTAGACATTATTAATTCCCTCCCGTAGATTCTTCTGGGGCCTTATGTCGAGTTTTGATATAATCTGGCTCAGTGCTTGTACTCTCTTCTGATGCATAAATAAGTGCTAATCCAGATGTCTGAGGCATTCCAAATCTAGTGTTTACATTTTTTATATAAACTAATTCTTTTTTCGAGCCTGGTTCTAATTTCAATACTAAATTTATCATTTCAGACAATGATGGTGTTGGTTCACTATCATGATTCAAAGTGAACTCTATTTCTACCCTATTTAGTAGTGCATTTTCTTTTCTATTAATTATTTCCAAATCATCATCTCCTAACGAATATTAACCTTTAATGCGTAGTTTCCTGGGGTAGAAACATTTAATCTTTTTGCGATCTCGGAACGATTTGGATGTAAAATTACAACAAATCCTTGCCAATCAGTAGTTACTGGAGCATTTGGGCAATGATGGCATTGCCCTACTCCGTCATCTAATATCCTATTACATTCTCCGCATGCAAATGGTACTTTAACCATATTAATCACTCTCTGATAGCCAATCGAAGCATCCAAGTCCATCCATCTTGCAATTCAGGCCAATTTTACTGGAACGTGGGTCATTTTGATTAATTGCTTTAGACACAATTCTTGACCTAACGAATGACCCTTCAGTAAGTGATTTACCTGTTTGGGCGCCTTCAATACGGCGGATACCTAAATTAACTTGAATCGGTTCATCAAGAATCTGAGATTTGTGTAGCAATGCTTCTATTGGACCTATTCTTACGAATGCTCCATACTCCGAAACTTCTGATACAGCACCATCGACAACTTCATTGTTCTCCATTGTGAATACTAATGCAGTAAATCTAACACTTTGATATATGGCCCCATCGCCATGGATTATTTTTCCTCTACCTACTGTTTCATGATCGAAAGTAACTAAAGTATATCTTTCATTCTCATCGAATCGGCCTTCGAACGCTTCATGAGCAAGTTCATCAATATGCTCTTCTAATTTACGTCCGCGGCGAATGTATTCTGCTGGGATACGTATAGTATCTTCTCTTGTTACAAGTCTGTACATTTTCTAAACCTCCAACTTAGTCACTCAACTAGATTAAAGCCAATAGAACAGAGGAAAATCCTCTCGTCCCTCATTAGCTATGCCTCTAGAGGAGAGGTTGGTAGACTCGGCGACCGGCACATATCGTATAAGCACAACGGATGATATAATATTTTGATATTATCAATAACATGCACAGACCATAGTGCTATCAGTCCAATTAGTGCGAATGTTCAAGAAGATTCGGAAGCCCATATGAATTCTGTGAGAGTCGGAAGCACACATGACCATTTTGGAAATATGTGTAAAACGATAGTTATTACTTTGGTTATGCTATTAGTCAGCTTGGCACCTTTAATTAATTCAAATGAATTTAGTATTACGATTGTAGAGAAATTGAATACTTCAGACAATTCTGTAGAAGTGTGGTCAGATGGAGGTCAGGCATGGCCGCAATTTGGTAGAACTGGAGATAGATTAGGAGATGTACCACTCCACGGCCCTGAAGGAGGAGCGGGGCTTGAGCATCCCAGTAATGCATCAGAATTATTATCAATAATAGATCCAAAAATTAATTGGGAATATGGGAATTATGAAATTGGAACTGATGCCCTTGCTACGCCCATTGCAAATCTTGAAAATTCAATAACTAAGGATATTGAAGCTAATCAGAGATGTGGAGAGGAGTCATTATTCATAATAATAATCCAAACTGATGAAGTTTCTGGGACTGATCACAGTTTTTTGAGGATTATTGAAGGCGAAGATGCTGATTTGGCATGGCAAGTTGATTTAGGGGCAACTGAAAAAATAAAATCTTCACCAGTTATAGTAGATATTGACAATGATGGAAAACAAGAAATTATTGTTACATATGATGCTGGTGGATCATTATTTGTTGAAGCTTGGTCGCCAAGACTTTCTTGCTCAGTAACAGGATGGTCTGCAGGTAGTCATTCATCTGAAATTCTTTGGACTTGGAGTGATGAAACATTGCAAATCGGCAGTGATGAAGGGCCATATGTTAGCAATATTTTAGGAAATCATAGGCCGACAACTCAGCCATTATTAGCTGATTTAGATTTAGATGGAGATGCTGAACTAGTATTGACATTGATTGATAAAATAACGGATGATCCTGTAGTACTAGCATTACCATTACCAGCAACAATTGCACCTAATCCAATTTGGCAAGTTAGCCTAGATAAGGGCAGCCACCCATCAGATCCTGCTTTTGCACAGACTGATGATTCTACAGCATATATTCTACTTACAACGATTGAAGCAAATAGTGGAGGGATGTGGATTTGGAAAATAGAATCAGATACCGGAGATTCTAGTTGGGACGGAGGATTAAGTATGAATAATATTGATGGTGACAATGATGTCCCCCATATTCGATTACCTGGCCCAATAATAGCCAATTTAGATTCTGACAGCGTTCCGGAAATGATAATTACCATACCAACTGATGCGGATGGCTCAGCCAGTGCTGATGGTGCAGAATATCGAGGCTTAGAAATCAGTGATGGAGAAGAATTGTGGAGTTTTAATTCAGTAAATGGATATGCCGATGCGCCACCTACTGCCATCGATACAGATAATGACAGCATACACGACAGAGTATGCTGGATAACATGGTGGCAAACGACGACTGCAAGGCATGGTGAAGTAGGATGTCATGATGTTAGTGGGACATTTCCGTACCAAGTTTGGAATAGAGATTTAGAACAAAGCAGTGGGACTCCCAATGACGAAATTGCAGTAGCTGCAGTAAGTTGGATGGACATTGACGGGCAGAGTGAACAAGAAATTATAGTAGCATATGGCAGGACATTATGGGCATTTGATGGCGAAGAAGGCACATCTTCATCAATTAATTCAGAATGGACTAATCAGCTAGAATTGAGTAATAGAGTATGGTCAACTCCTTCTTTGGCTGACTTAGATGGCGATGCAACATTAGATATCGCCATTGGAAATATCGTAATATCCACAGGAATGCCCGATGTTAGGCCATTAACTGATAATAGAAGTATAGAATTTAATCCAAACGCCCCTGATCCTGGGGAAATAGTTACCATTACTGCTTTCTTTGAAAATTCGGGTACTGAAATAACGGAAGAGGGCGTTGATGCCATCCTTTATGCAGATGGAGAAGAAATTGGAAGGCATAGGTCAGGAAATTTACAACCCATAGACCCCACAGGACCTGGCTCATTTGCCAGTTTTGAAGTCGAATGGTCCGGAGATCTAGGAGAACATACTTTTGAATTAAGGTTGGATCCCTACAAGAATATATCCCAAACTCGTTATGATAATGATTTTCAAATAAAAACTTTGTCAATAATTCCTACTTATAATGCCTCATTTGAGATCTCTACTGACCCAATTAGAGTAAATCCTGGAGAGAGCAATATCGTAAGTCCAACTATAAGATCAAATGGAAGGTTATCAGGGATATGGAGTATCGAAATAGATTCAACTAATTTACCCCCAGGATGGAGTTGGAATACGGCACCGGGAACAGAATTACAAAATGTAGAAATTGACGTAGGAGGTACTTGGAACCCTGAAATAAATGTTAATGCACCTAATGATGCATTAGGCTCTGACTCAGGTTTTCTTATACTGAAATTGTCACTAGATCAAGATAATAATATTAGTGTTGAATCAACTATTGCCATAGAGGCTAATAGAACTAGAGGGTTATCTCTGAGAGGGCCTGATGGAACTGCCCTAAGTCAGGGATATGGATTATTAGGAGAATATGCGGCAACTTGGATAATTATTGAAAATGTAGGAAATGCATTAGAGAATCAAATTTCAATTTCTTGGGATAATACAAATTGGGGCTCGGATTTAAAATTATTTAATTCCGAAGGAGAAGAAGAAGCTGCATTGATACTGAATCCTGGAGAATCTAAAGAAATGACAGCAAATATAATTGTACCTAGTAATGTAGAATATGGAGAAATAGTAACTACTCCTTTGATAATGTGTGTAGGCAATAACGAAGAAGAAATATGTCAAACAATAATATTAACATTTATTGCATCCAGAGTGATAGTAGAAATAAATCACTTAAGATCAGTTCCTACAGAAGAATTAGAGTGGATAATAACTGCCGATATTCCCAACAATGAAGGATATCTAAATTGGTCATTGAGTGAAATGGGAATGGCAATAAATGGATGGGATTGGAATTATTCTGGACAAGTATCATCAAATAGTGAAAATATAACTATTCAGGGCGAACCAGGATCTAGAAGCATTGGAAAAATTATGCTAAATGTGCCTCATAATTCCCCTCCAATGTATCATTTATTTAGTGAATCTGGCATTTCATCTGGCCTTACACTCAGATTTTCATTAGAAGTTTTACAAATTTACAGCGCATCATTGACAATATCATCTCCAATTGAAGTTCCGAGTTACATAGATATAAATGAAGAAAAGTTGGTTATTTTAAGACTGGAGAATCAAGGAAATGGTGAAGATTCATTTGAAATGTCCCACAAGGTATTATTTGATCAGAATCTTACTTCGGATCCTGGCATAATTGTTACGTTTTCAAATAACCCATTAACCCTAGAGGCGGGGAGCCTGAGGTCAATTCCCATTACGATATTATTCCCTCCTTCGACTCCTGCCAGAGTTAATATCAACATAGAGATAATAATGAAATCAATAGGAGATCCTTTAATCAAAGATTCAAAGACATTCATAACTCAAGCCAAGCAAGATCATTTATGGTCCATAGATGCAAGAATTAATGGAGATGAAATAATTGGAAACGAATATGGCATCGACCCCGGTAGTACAATTGAAGTAAATGTGAGTGCCCGTAATTTAGGAAATATGATTGATGATATAAAGTTAGTTTCCTCAATAGAATTAAACCTCATGAGCGGAGATTCGAGCATTGGTTGGATTGTGTCAGATGATTCAGAAGATGAGGTTCTAGTGAATGATACCACTGAAATGAAAATATATGTTGAAATCCCACAAGAGGCATTGGTTGGTTCAATGATGAATGTGATGATCTATGCATTATCAAATGAAGAGGAAGTAGGAACTTTTTCTTTCCAAGTTGGAGTAAACCATGTCCCGGAATGGAATGTAATGGCGAGTGATGCCAATTTAGAGATAGAGGAAAACGGGTCCCAAGTAGAGTTAACAATAGTCCAGCTTGGAAATATGGAATCCAAGCCTTATGTATCGGTCTGGATTGTAGGTGAAAGTGGGTGGGAAGTAGTAGCACCTCTTGATTTACCAATAATTTTACCTGGGAGTTATGCACAATTGATTTTGAATATTACAGCCCCTGAAACTGCCCTTTATGGAAAATCTGTTGAATTACATGTCAGAATAAGAGAAGGAGATTCAAGTGCAACATCTGAGATTACATTACCAATTAGGATTGCGGCAACATATAATTTTTCTATGATTGAACATGATTCTTGGATTTTATCATCATCGGGAGGATATCCACTTGTTTCTTTAAAAAATCATGGAAATTCCCCGACAACAATAACATTACAATTACTTAGTTTACCCCAAGGGTGGGAAGTTTATGGCCCAGATAAAATTGTTTTGGCATCAAATGAACAATTAGGATTGCCTTTAAAATTAATACCTTCGGACGATTGGAATGGGGACGTAAAGACAATTAGAATATTAGCATATGATGGAAGAGGTAACCAAGAAGAAATCTTCTTAGATACCAAATTTAGTAAGTTTTCATGGAGTGATTCTCCATTTATAAATTCATATTTGGGCGATAGCGTGGAAATGAAAATTAATGGAATAATAGAAGATCAAGATATAATCAAAGATAATCAAGGAAATATATTAGAATGGACAGAGTTGGGAATCTTATTTCCTTCCAAGGTAAATGGAATAGAATATGGTAATTTATCAATTAATGATGATGATAAATTACGATACATATTAAATTCATATCAGATAAACTCGAGATCAACAGATTGTTCAATAACCGGAGTAGTTGGCAATATTAATTCCTCATGTACCATAGCGCCCGGTAACAATACTTTTTCATATACCATTATACTTACAGACGATAAAGGAAAACTAATAGATTTAAAATTGGGCTCAGCAAATAATATTGAAAATGAGATGATGATTAATTTAACTGCAGAAAATTGGAATCCAGAGCCAGGAGTGAGAACTCTGAAAATTAGAATATTAGATTCCAAAGGTTTTGAAATCAATAATTTTGAAAAAGATTTCGATATCAGAAAAACTAATTGGAATATTGGCTTAACGTCCATTGATTTGATTGGAACGGGAAATAATCAGGTCGTTGAGATAACTGCCGAGAGATATGGGCACAGTCAACTATTAGCAGCAGATTGTAAAATAACTCTAAAAGTTGACGACTATGAATCTACAAAAAAGATTGATATGAGTACACGAGTCATACTTACTCCAAAAACTAAATTCGATAGGCCTATTGAAATTCCCGATGGATCTGAAGTTACCGTCACAATAGGTTGTGCGTTCCCTTGGGATATTGATTCAAATCAAGCAGATAATGAGATAAGAAAGGTACTTAATGGAGGATTAATTAATGATAAAAGAAATATAATTACGTCTTTAAGTTTAATTACTGCATTTACCATAATAATATTATTTGGTGCTGGGGCATGGATACTTAAAAATCGAAAAGAAATGAAAGAATTTGAAGAAATGACTCAGAATGCAATAAGAAATAGAATTTTATCGAATACAGAATCTAAATTAGTAATTCCTAATATCAAGTTAGAGGGATCTAAGCAAGATGAAATTGAGATAAAGCCAACTGTCAATCAGGAGGAAACATTACAACAAATTTCCAGTGTAAAAGAAGATGTAAAGGATGATGAAAATGAAGACGAAATGTTGGATGATTTCGAACGTAGGTTGAAGCGCATCCGTCTGGACGAGTAGAAAGAGATGACATCATGAATAGGAACATACAGCCGAGTGCATTCTATACCTTTGACCCAACCAAGTTAGACATAGAGTCCATCATAAAGCCAATCGAGATGAGTTTTGATGGTGAACATGAAGAATTGTTATCATTAGTTAGTAATATTGAGTCATTTCCTAAACTTCAAAATAGTAAGGCCCCAAAAATGGATAAAGCAACAATTCTTTTTATTTCGGTGATGGATTGGCAATCAGATGGAGGTGCACCAATACCGTTAGATAAAAATAACATAATAGAAAGAATAGGTAGATTTCCTACTTCTGATGGCAATGCAATAAAATATCTATTAACTTACACATCCCAAGAAGATCATGAAAGCAGATTACATGAGTTACTGCATAAACTTATGAATGGTTTATCTGAAGAAGATTTAGGCCTAAAGGGATATGATAAGGGAATCGCAGGACTAGAAATGATGGGATGGTTGAATTATGCTGAAGTGGGTGAATTAAAATTAATCATACAGAAGGGTAAATGGATAGTCTCTGCAGACGAGCCTTATGATGGAGGAATTCAAGAGATATTCAAGAATTTAGTTAAGTTATTAAAATCTGCTGAAAGACGTGAATGCGGTATTTTAATGAGAAAACATTCATGATACTAAAACTTGTTACCTGTTAATCTTTCAAACATATCGGCATATAACTTAGAAGTTGAAGAAATAATTTTATCTGGTAGCTCAGGTATTGGAGGGTCAATAGCACCAGTTTCTCTAGCTTTGTAAAGAGAATCGTGGTGCCCGGATTCAAGGTAATATTGACGGACTGATTCCTTTGATAATTGAATTATTTGCCCTTTATCATATGCATCTGCATCCCACCACCTATCTTCATCCAAAGTTCCGAAGGAATCAACTAATACTGGTTCTCTATTTTTCCCTAAAGCGAATTCTTTTTTACCATCAACATGAATTAACCCCCTAGAAAGAGCCTCTTTGTTAATGATTTCATCAATTTTTATAACAATTCTCATTATACTATCGAATTCATCATCAGATATGTTGGAGATAGATAATGCCTCTTCCCTAGTTAATAATCTGTCAAATTTTTCAAATTTAGTAGATACTTCAAGGTAAGGCCTATTCAATTTAATTCCTTCATATAACTCAATGCCTGAGTCAAAACCAAACTCTTCTGACCCTACATCTCCTCGCTGATATCTCCTCCAACCAGAACCAGCCAAATAATGTCTACATATTACTTCTAAGGGTACAAATACATTTTCAGCATCCCTTGGAATCGCGCCTGGTTCCTTAATGACCTTGAATTTCCTAGCTATAATCCTATCAGGTGCATTAACTTCAACAACATGAGTTTTACAAATGCCTGCATCTTCAACCATCTTAAACCAATGAGCAGAAGTACGATTCAAGGATTCACCTTTTCTAGGGATTAAACTAGGAATTATTTGATCAAAAGCACTGATTTGATCAGTATATCTAAATTCAATTAGATCTGGAGAGTCAGTACTCCAAACTTGTTTAACTTTTCCTTCATAAATTAGTTCGCCCATGTACATCTGAAAAGAAATAAGGACTTGAACATTACTGATGATTTTTTTCAAGTTCGTGACATAATTTTCAATGCGAGGGTTCTATATCCTATCTCTTAATCCGGATTTAAGGGAAACAAATGAGAAGGGCGGAATTTGATTCGAAAAGTTCCATTAAACCATTTTTAATTGTATTTTTAATATTAATAATATTAATTACTTCTACGCAAGTACAAGGTCAAAATAGCATAGAAAGCGGATGGGAGATAGTTAATTCAGATGTTGAAAAAGACATTGTAAATGTAATAGCTACTGAAGGAGAAAAAGTGTGGGCATTTGGAAAAAATGGATTAATAATGAATAGTAATGATAAGGGAATAACTTGGAGCATAAATAATCAAATTACTAATGAAAATTTAACATCATCAGATTACTTGAATGGTAATTTAGTTGTTGTTGGAGATAAGGGTAAAGTAATTCAACTAACTGCAGATAATGGATGGAAGGATATTTCGATTCCCGGAATTTTAACAAATCTAAAAGGTGTGGCGATATCGTCTGAAGATTCTATTTTTGTAATTACAAATAATAGCACACTATGGAATTATGATGGCATAAGTTGGGATGAGGAAAAATTTGATATTTCAAATGAGTTTAATTCTATATCATTTGTAGATTCAAATAACGGATTAAACGGGATAATAGTTGGAGATAGTGGGCTAATTTTGACGACTATTGATGGAGGAGATAACTGGGAATTAATAGAAATTCCGGAAGAATTAAAGGATTCTAATATTAATTCAATTGATTTGTTTAGTAGTTCTAAAGCATATGCAATAACTGATTCAGGAGATATATTAATTTCAAGAAATTTAGAAACTAGCATTGGTTTTGATTGGGATTTAGTTAATGCAGATAGAATAACAGATAGTGAAATTAATTTTATAAAAATTAAAGCAATTAATCCACTCAAAGTCATCATAACAGGCACTAACTATGTTGCGACTAGTAAAGATGGAGGGAATACATTTGAAGAACATAATCTATCACTCATATCAAATGGGATGACCGATATTATCAATGATTTGACGTTCATAGATGGCTACTGCGGAGTTGCAGTAGGCAATAGGGGATTAATATTATTAACGGCACAAAATGAATATGGATGTACAGAAGGTTTAGATCAATCCGTAGGTTTTGAGATAGAGGAATTTAATAATTTTGGCACATTTGTTGAGAAGTATGCCCCTTGGATGCTTGACGGATTAATTGCGACAATGAAAATTGTTGGGTTTGGAATTTTATTTGGATTTTTAATTGGAATCACATTAGCTATGTGTAAAACTGCTCCAACATCATTGAAAGATATGATTGAAAGCCACTTAGAAAGGGTCATATTTTTCTCTTGGCTTATAATTCCATTTTCTGTGTTAATTTCTAGACATTATGGAAATTTAATATTTGCACCCATAACAATAATAATATCATTGGCTTTAATTAAATTTATAGAAATTTATACAAAAAATAAGATAAATAAAGAATTAAATGACAAAGAAGGGCTCTTTGGATTGATTATTCCTGACAATAATAGATTATTTTTGACAAGAAGTTTGGGCTTATTTTTAATAATTGGCATACCTGAATTTGTAGGATTTGAAGTAAAAGGTGGATTGGTAATGATAATTAATTCAATAAAATCATTTAGATCATTGGATATAAATGGAATTGAATATATATTTTCACCGGTTGGTGATCCAATTGGATTTTCATATCTATTATTTGGAATTGGAATTTTAATTCCTGGAATATTATTATTAAGTAGCAATGGAA
>JAJPRE010000050.1 GCA_023700245.1 Candidatus Thalassarchaeaceae archaeon | reverse complement strand
CTTAAAGTAGATTCAACTTGATAATGCTTAGCCATCTTACCCATCTTAGGATTCCTAGCTTTAGTATATCCAATTGAATAATCTGTACCAATCCAGTTGCCTAAGAAATCTGCACCAAAAGAAACAATAACCTCAGCCTTATCAAAATTATAAGTTGGCAATACCCTTACTCCAAATGAGGCTTCATTAGCATCTAATATTCCACTGTAAGAAACTGCATCCATTTGCACATGCATTACATTTCCATAATTATTAGAAAAATCAATAATTAATTTTTTAGTAGAAGGGCTGATAATAGTAGAAGATAAAATAGCAATCTTTCCGCCTGCAATTTTTATCTCATTTAATTTTTTGATAATTTCAGTATCAGCAGTATTCCAATCTATATCCACACCATCTTTCATTGGATTCTTCAATCTTGAGGAATCGTATAATGAAAGCACAGAAGCTTGAACCCTAGCATTAGTGGATGATTTGTTTGAATCTATCTTTATAGGCCGACCCTCTCTAGTTTTTACTAAGACTGAAGCGTAATCGTGTCCATCATACATGGTAGTCGCATAGTAATTAGCAATACCCGGAGTGATTTCTTCAGGCTTGATCACATAGGGAATAGATCTATTAATAGGCGCCTCACAAGCCGCTAAAGTTGCAGCGGCAGTACTAAAGCCTAAAAACTTTAAGAAATCTCTTCTTGATGTAGATGTAGAAGAGAGATCCTTATCTCCTAAAAATTCATCAACAGGAATTTCATCTACAAACTCATTCTGCTCTAATTTATCAACTAAAGGATCTTCATTTAGCTGAGCTAAACCTTTCCAGTATTTTTTTGCTTTTGTCATTTTATATAGAAATTAAAACCTAAATATTTTATTAATAATGGCACTTACCACATTCCAAACCACCCATCTTTTCAACAGTAATTTTCTCTCCAGCATACTTTTCCTTCATCTTTTCATGCATTCTAGTGTAATAATCATTTCCTTCCATCTTCACTTCCGTTTCTCTATGACATTCAATACACCAGCCCATAGTTAATGGTGAAGATTGTTTTACTACGTCCATTTCCTCAATAGCACCATGACATTCTTGACACTCTAACTGGCCGACAGTAACGTGCTGTGAATGATTAAAATAAGCTAAATCAGGTAAATTATGAATTCTCACCCACTCTATTGGCTTTTGCTCATAACCTGGAATATACGTTCTGCTATCAGGATCGTAACCAATAGC
This sequence comes from Candidatus Thalassarchaeaceae archaeon, assembly GCA_023700245.1. Lineage (GTDB taxonomy): Archaea > Thermoplasmatota > Poseidoniia > Poseidoniales > Thalassarchaeaceae > MGIIb-O3. The sequence goes on along the minus strand of JAJPRE010000050.1, from coordinate 329 downwards.
GTCATATATTTTTTGAATCTCGGCAGTACCAGTTGTTGTTCCTGAAACAATATTAGCATGACAATTCATACAAACATTAGCAGAAGGAATTGCAGAATGTTTTGATGTACGAGCTGAAGTATGGCAGTAGTTGCAATCAATACTATTGTCACCTGCATGAATTTTGTGTGAGAAAGCAATCGGTTGCTCTGGCTGATAGTTAGTTGTAACCCCAACTCCCATCATAGCATCAAAAGCAAACTTTAACACTACAATTGCAATAAAAAACCCAACAAATAATTTATTAATAATTTTTGAAAAGAATAAATTTTTCTGAGATATTAAAGTTT
>JAJPRE010000037.1 GCA_023700245.1 Candidatus Thalassarchaeaceae archaeon | reverse complement strand
TAATTAGTAAATTGGCAAATTGGAATAATTTCCATTTTTGCACCTGCATTAATTAATATTGAATCACCCTCAATGTCTGAAGCAGCAATATGGCCCCGATAAGAATTTCCAAATAATAATGATGCCCCATGATTCCAAGGATTTTTTAATTCCATATTATCGGGAGATTCATTATTCGAGTCATAGTAAATTACTTCAAATTGATAAGGTGAATATCCAATTTCATTTTTTGGAATTAATTTCAACCAAAGCTCCCCTTCTGGATATTCCAAATAATAATCTTCATGAATATAATTCGAAAAATCTGTAATAATTGTTTTACTTTCTTGTAAAACACTCCATAATTCTACATTGATGTCGTGAGTAAATATTATATTTTTAATCAGGACAATGTCACCTTCGCTACCTAGTAATTTTATTGCATCTTTATCATTATTTGAATCCAATGCTCCTGTAAATTTCATCCCCTCATTAATATTATCTAGATTGTTGCAACTATCCATTTGACATGGCGAAGGATGATAAAAATAATATTCGTAATTTTGGGCATTATAAACAATATTATCTGATAAATCTGGCATCTCAATTGTACCATTATCATCTATTATTATTTTACTAGTAATGTCTCCATCGCCTATCCCTTCTTCAATATAAAGCTGCCACGAAAAGCTACCGTTGGCTGATCCAGACCAAGAAACTCTGTGAGAATCAGACTTATTGGTGTAAATTCCATTATTATTGACTTTTAATTCAAGCCCCATGCATGCTATTAAATTACAAGTATACTCAATTGTAACCGGCCCTTCAATTTCTATATTTTCATCTATTAAGATATTGATATCGGCCGATTGAGCACCTATGATTGGACTGACATTCATTAGAAGAAAAATTGCTAAAGTTAGCAATACAATTATGCTTCGCACGATTCACCGAAACATCCCTCACATTAGAATCCTTCAAGCGAAATGCATCACTCGTCAAGCATATGGATGGTAGGCCTTTAGCACGCGGAGTAGAATCTAGGCAACGTTTCTCTCGTATATTTTCCCTCGGTGACAGAAAAAATCCATCTTCTTGGACGCCGGGAATTGTACTTGACATAAATGATCCAGAATTACCTATTTCGATTGCACCCTTTAGGTCGAAAAGAAACTCTTCTTCAATCCCTGCAAATATCTCAATATCTACACGTGGTAATTTCTGCTTCCCATTTGATACTCCTGATACATGGACATCAATGGAGGGATTAGTACTCCCTCCTAGCCTTGCTGAATCAGATTCGGGTATATTCAGCGAAGGAGAGGAAGTCCTACTTGTCTCTTGGCAATCCTTACATCATGACACAAAATTAAATGATAAAAATTTAGAACCATCAATAGTTGTTTTGGTAGATTCTCCTCAATTAGTAAAGAATCAAGGGTTGCTAATCGATGCTATAGACACAATAAGGACAAAATTTCCTTCTTCTTTAATTTGGGCCCCAGGCATCTCTGGTCCTGATAATTGCGCTCTCCTTACATGGATGGGAATAGATTTATTTGACTTGTCTAGATCAAGAAGCGCATCTGCAATCGGTGTTTTATTATCGTCCCTAGGGCCTAGGGAAATTGATTATACTGTTAATGAAAGTTCCGATATGGATGCCCAATGTGCAGAGTGGAAAAGCTCAATCTCTGCAACAAGGGCTGCAATTCGTGAAGGTTCATTAAGGGAATTAGCTGAAATGCAAAGTACTTCAAGTTCAAAATCTGTTGAACATTTAAGGCTCCATGATCTCAAAATGAGGCAATTAGAAGGGGGTAGGTCTGGTTTATCTAGAGTATTGGGACATTCCGCTACTCTGAGATGTAATTCTTTCACTAGCCGTTCTGATGCATTAATCCAAGATTGGCACAATAGGGTTTCAAATTTTCATACCCCGCCTAATCATCAAACCGATGTATTGCTATTACTACCTTGTTCGGCAATGAAGCCATATCGTTTATCTCAAAGTCATCAAAGATTTGCTAAATCAATCAATACAAGAGGAGTTCATGAAGTCATTGTCACTGCTCCATTAGGGTTAGTCCCTAGGGAATTGGAGGATATTTGGCCAGCGGGTAATTATGATATTCCTGTTACTGGAGATTGGGATAAGGATGAAATATATATAATATCAAAAATGGTTAAGAAAATAACTAATAGAATAAATTATTCTCGAATAATAAATCATTCTGGAATTAAAATTGAAATGGATGAGATTGATATTATAGATACTAGAAAAGGATTATCTGCAGGCTGCTCAGAATCATTATCTAATCTATCTATTGCGATAGATAATGCAATATTGGATTTTAATATTCCTAAAATGAAAGAAAGTTTACATAGATTAGAAAAGCTAAAATCTCTCTCTAGATTTCAACATGGATGTGATTTATGGTTAAATGATACTTCCGTTGAGGGCAGACCTCCGATTTTTACAATTAAAAGTAATGGCATTCAACTTGCACAATGGAATCCTAGAAGTGCTAGATTTGCATTTTCTAAATCTTGTTTACCAATTTTGGATAAATATGATACTCTACCTAGAGTTTATTTACACAATGATCACATTTGGAAAGGCGATTTATTTTCCACAAATGTTGAATCAATAGGGGGAGAAATCAGACGTGGTGATGAAGTTTTAGTATATCAGAATAATCAGTTAATTGGCTCGGCTAGAGCAGATGCACCTGGATGGGAGTGGCCAAATGGCCCAGGTCGATTGGGAAGGGCCCAACATCGCCTTTGAATCGAATTCTTACAAACATCTTGCATAGCGATTAAAGAGGGGGGGTTAGTCGCATGGCCGTCTGAGGTGATTATGAGTGGCACGTATGCATAGTAATGGGAAAGGAAGTAGTGGCTCAAACAAGCCCAATTCTAAGATGCCTCCTGTTTGGTCTAATGGTAATAAAGAAGAAGTTGAGGAATTAATTCTAACTCTCTCAAAAGAAGGTAATTCAACAGCAGTTATTGGAACAATCCTTAGGGATAGATATGCAGTCCCTGATGTCCGTTTAGTAACAGGTGAAAGAATCTCTCAAACTCTTTCTAGAAACAATATAGTCCCATCTTTTCCTGAAGATATGATGAATCTCATGCGTCGAGCATTAGGGCTAATTGATCATTTAAATTCTAACAAAAAAGATATTCATAATCGTCGACAATTAGAATTATGTGAATCAAAAATACGTAGATTGGCCAGATATTACAAGGGAAATGGAAATATTCTTGAAACTTGGACATATAAAAGAGATCAACTAAGATTAATGGTTGAGTAATTATAAGCAGAAAGCTTGAACACCTAAACTAATTCAGCTTGCTTATGGAGAACTTATTGGAGAATATAATATTCTCAGATGTTTCTGAGATATTTATAAAATTTAGTAATGATATTAAAGAATCTAATGATACTATTCTTATTACATCCCAACCTAGTATCAGCGGCTGTTTAGCCCTCGCCCCAATTGAAGCTGCGTTATTAGATTCTAATATTCCCTATAGGAGAAGATTCGTAAATGAGCCTAATCAGTATTATCCTTCCATAAATGTGGTGAATTCAAATGATCAAATTGGCCCATATCTGAATAATGATAATAATTCATTATTCCTTTCAGATTCAATTGTTGAAGGCCTAACTGGTTCAGATGGAGATTCCAAAAAAGGTCCTTTAACTGCAATAGCACAGTCACATGCATTAGCTAATGAGATATGCCCCACTAGCATAAGATTACGGAGGTTACGTCCGTTGATAATATCAGGTAACTGGTTGGATGACTCGCTTGACAATACTTATGATCCTGTATTTTTAAAATTAAAAAGTATATTAAAAAAAGAAGGGAGCATCCGTATATTACCTGTAACAGAAGTAAAAAATCCTAATTTAGAAAATTTTAATTGGATTGATATGAGTTTTTTAAAATCATTATCTTCATCATGGGATGATATGGATATTGCTATGAAGGAGGAATCTTTATCATTATTGGCAAAACCAGTATTAACAAAAAATCTACCTTCTACTGCGCGTGTAGAGGAAATAATTTGGAATTGTATAGTCGCACCAGGTTGGGAAACTGATATGGTGGGTCAATTAAATTATCTTATAGATACATGGGACTCCGATAATGAATATTCATCATCGGAAAATCTAATGAACTCTTTATTAAAATACGGACTTATATATTAATTTTCTATTCTTAAAATACTATTGCATTCCGAACATGGTATTCTTAATGGCCTCACCGTAGACTGAACTTGATTAGAAATACCACAAGAAGGACATTTGACGTAAGGCCCTACTGCCTTATTACTTATTTTTTCAATAGTTTTTGAGGTTGGCGATACCAAAGAAATTGGGAATACTAATAAAACGCTAGTTGAAACTATTCCCAATACTATTTGTAAAGGTAAACCCATCCAATAAATTGTAAATGCCAAGGCCCCTAAAACTAACACTGTAATCATGGTAGGGACTCTTGCTCTTCTTTTTGTTAGGGCCATTCCTATTACCAAAGCGACCGATAATGCCAGTACAGAAATCATTGCAGATACAAGGGGGCTAAATATTATTGAACTAGGAGGTACAAACTCAATTCTGAATTCAATTTCTGTATCTAGGTCTTCTTCAGTAATACTAATTGATTCCATGATTATCCACCGTCTAAGTGTATAGTCTATTTCATCTGCATATATGTCTCCCATGCCAGTCAACATATTGGTTTTGAACATAATATTCAAAGAAACTTCGTCCCATATTGGTTCAGATGATGGCCTAATAAAGTTCTCAACTAGTAGTTGTCTTTGATTTTCTTCAATAGCATAAGAAGTCTCAATTGTTATTATCATTTCTTCCGAACTAAATGCTCTAGTTGCACCCATATTGATATTTATTTCTGTAGGGCCTAAATCTATGGGATTTATGCCTATTATTGACTCAATCTCTAAGTATAGGCCATTTGCAAAAAATGACCTAAGGTCTGATCTAGAGCCGATCAGATGGTTTTTTAGTGCTCTAATTTCGGAATCATCAACTTTACCATTATGTTTTTCAGTAGATTTTATGGAATCAGAATATGAATTAAGATTCTTCCACCAACTATTGGAATCCAATGTACTATTTCCAATATTGTCCAATCCCCATCTAATCCATTGTGACATTGCCCCATCAAATTCTATTGAAATTCGTTTTTCTATCGAATTTCCCTTAAATTTTGTATCGATGTCAACTTCAATTGTAGATCCTCCATCTCTCAATGGCTCATTCTCTGGGTACCAATCACCAGGTCCGCTATCTTCTCCAACTACTATCTCATGAGTCCTATTTGAACTAATAATTAATCCTGGTTGAGGAATTAATTCAAATTCAAATTTAATAATTCCATCAGAGTTGGCTGGTACTTCCCAAACAAATGTTACTTCTACGCCAATATCCCTTAGTATTGCTATGGGGCTTTCGCTTATTTCTATATTTTGGACTTTAGCAATACCATTAGATTTTGACCACATGTCATCTTCAAATCCCGACTTTATCATAACAGGAAGATAAACTAAATTACCAGTTACACTAGCATCTTTAATCAAAATTTCTAAGAGCGGTAATTTCACTCTTATGCTCGCATCATATTCTTCCGATCCCCAAACAAAGAATACTCCAGTATCTTCACCAGGGCTTGTAAATACCAAATTCTGAACACTTAATGTAATTTCTACTAAATCTCCTTCCGATATGCCACCTTGTGCAACTACTACAGGTATCTCCAAATTGCCTTCTCCTGTCAATAATAATTCAGGCGTCGGTATTGATCCTTCGTATGTGTCACCACCTATTTTTACTTCTAAGGTCGCATTAAGCGTAAAACCGGCCGCTCCTTGTAATTTGTATGGTATGGAAAATTCCCAAGTTTCTGAGAGATATTCTCCCTCGATCCTCCAAGTTACATCCCATGTCGCAATCTTAACCTCTCCTCCGATTGATGATGTAACTGCAACTTCAACTTCATCTGTATTTAGCTCAGAATAAAATGGCGTTAATATTCCATCATCAGGTTCTCCAATTAAAAATAATTCAAATTCTCGTTGTGTGCAACATTCTTCTGAAATTTGACTTTGAACGGTCATAGGCATAAAAATTATCATTGTAATTATTGATGCCAAAATAAATGCATTGGCCCTATCTCGTAGCGTCATTTGTCCTCTGATTGATATCACGTGTTTGAATGCGCCGCTTATAAGATTAATAAAATATACAATCCTAAGTGGTAATTTAATTAACTATGGAGCCAAATTAACTTTATTGGTTTACCAGGAGTTATATTTTCTATCCTGGCAAAACCCACCCTTTCGAACTGATATATTTTCCCTTCTTCTAAATTATAATTCTCTATTACACCTTCGTGGATTGTTATATTATTACCTTCAGGAATATGTAAAACGGCCTCTCTAGAAATTGATTCCAATAGCCAATGTATGATTTGTCGCCTATCTTGTCTTTCAATAGATTCTACTTCGCAATTTTTGTCTATTTTAGAAACATCTGCGAAATCTTTAAGCCTAAATTTATCCTCTTTAATGTAGTCATTATTTTCAATAAACAGAGTTTCTTCAAATTCATTAAATCTCCATTTTCTAACATCATCTAAATTAGTGCTATTTGGATGATTTGGGATTTTTAATATTTTATTAAATTTTTTATTTTTACTCTTCCAAGACATTTTTAATTTTACAGGATTCCTTACAAAGAATCTCCTCGAAGTTATCGGATCAATTGTTTTAATATTAAATGATTCAATAGTCTGCATGGAAATTGAAATATCTTTTTGAGTAAGTCCAAGATCTAGCCAAAAAGATCTAAGTGAACCTGGATTAAAACCTCTTCTTCTTAATGATTTTATTGTCGGTAGTCTTAAGTCATCCCATCCCGAATATTCATTTTCCATTATTGATTTTCTCATTCCTGAAGTTGAGAATCCTCCAAATTCAAAAACTTTTACTCTCCCCCAATACATCGTTTCTGGGTAATCCCATCCAAAATGCTCATACAATAATTTCTGCTTTCTGGTGCTATCCATCAAATCTTTGCCACGAATTATGTGAGTTACTCTTTGTTCATGATCTTCTATCGCACTTTGAAAATCCAATAGTGGCCATACTTTATACATTTTTCCAACAATCGGATGTTCACCGTGTTGAATCCTTAATGCAGGCCAATCTCTTAAAGCTGGATTAGGGAGCTGGATAGAAGTTTTTACTCTCACTACTCCCTCGCCCTCTTTCATTTTTCCATCCAACATATCTCTCCAATCATTCAGGTTTTCCTCTACAGTTCTGTTTCTGTATGGGCTGACTTCTCCCGCATCTCTCAGTTTTTTAAATTCTCCAGAACTGCATCTACAAACATATCCAAATCCTTTTGAAATCATTTTTTCTGCATAATCTAAGTATATTGGCATTCTTTCACTGGCCCGTATTACTATATCTGCAGGTGAACCACTTATCCATTCGTATTCCTCTTCTATCCAATTGTATGCTTCTAACATCGGTGGCTTTACTTTTGTATCAGTATCATCAAATCGCAATACAACCTTTCCATTATATTTCTTAGCAAATTGAGAATTTATCACAATTCCTCTTGAATGGCCTAAAGTCAATGGGCCATTTGGATTAGGGGCAAATCTTAATATTATTTCCTTATTTTCAGAATTTAATAAATCTGGTAAACCAGTTCTACGAATTTGTTTCTTTCTAACTAATGCATCCGGATTTAATTTTGTTAATATTTTCTTTATACTTTCTATGCCATCGTTAGATGCGATTTCATTAGCAATATTTACTTCAGATTCGATTAGCGAAGATAATTTTTTTGCCATTGCTCGCAAATCTTTCCTTTCAGACATTATTCTGCCCAATACACTACTGGGTTTGCCATTTCCATTATATTCTAATGCATTTTGAAGGGCATATTTTCGAACTACATCCTTAATGCCGGAGTCCCAATCTGTATCTTTGCTCATGTCAGTATCTCACTCCCATCAATATTATGCATTTCACCATTCTTATTCTATCTTGTTCCTGAAAGATTTTTACGTGATAAATGATTTATTTCATCTCTGATCGGAATCGCTTTATTGTGATGTTTAATCCAAGCATTTTTTGTTGTAGCCCAACTCCATCTTAATTCATCGTGAGGATATTCCGATAAAATCATTTTTTGAACTGCTATGATGGTAATAGGGTCAGAAGGATATCCTGAGCCAATTTGGAAATCTAGTTTATTGCCAATTCTTAATATTTCCTCATCTCTTACTACTTTCGCAATGATACTTGCAGCCCCTACAGCCAAATTCCCTTCATCCATTTTGTGTTTTGATACGATTATATTATGTTCCCACAAACTTCCTAATTTATTTCTTACGGATACTCCAAACCTATCTTCATTTACGTCGCATGCATCCAGAAATATCTCATCATTATCGTAAGCATTACTTACTTGTAGTATACATTCCGAAAATAAATTAACTTCTAATTCATTTATATTTATTTTATTTCTTCCAAGGTCAATTTCTGATGCTTTACATATATTAACAAATATCTTCCAATTATTTATTTCAGACTCTTTTAATATTAATTGATAAATTTTTTCCTAATTTATT
>JAJPRE010000036.1 GCA_023700245.1 Candidatus Thalassarchaeaceae archaeon | reverse complement strand
AAAACAATAATGAAATAATCGGAATAATTAGTAAACATGAACCAAAGAGGTTAGATATTATTTGGATTCAAAATTCTCCAATACTATTCTGGATTGATTTTGAAATGCGTATCCTAGAATTAGTAGAGGCAGGATATCCTGGTTGTATTGGATGCGGTGGACCTGGTTCTGAGGATCCATGGGATGAGGAGAATAATAGAATTTACTCAAGGATATAATTCTGAAAAAGATGAATAAAAAATAATTTATTAACTCACATTTATACATAGCATTTAATTCGATTGAACTGGAGACTGTCTTTGTCCCGGTTGTGAAGTAATTTGAAGTTGATGATTTTAGAATCAGGAGCTAAAGCAAATACTGTAAAAAAATACCTAGGCAAGGAATGGATTGTTCAAGCATGCGGAGGACATGTTGAAGATTTACCAAGTAAAGGTAGTAAAGACTCTAGTAAACCTATGTGGGAATCAGATTTAGATACCTTGCCTGAACCTCCATGGAGTTGGACAATTGGAGCTAAAAAGAAAATAACAGAAATGATTAAACATGCAAAATCGTCAAATGTCGATGAAATATATATTGCCACCGATCCAGATAGAGAGGGTGAATTCATTGCTTGGAGACTTAGTGAAATTTTTACAAAAAAAGGTTTTTCTAATCAAAAAAGGGTTACATTCAATGAAATTACAAAAGATTCAGTCATTAAATCTCTTTCAGATGCAAGAGAAATAGACTACTCGCTAGTAGAGTCTGCAAAGGTTAGAAGGTTTATGGATAGGTTAGTAGGTTTTGAATGTTCAAGATTCTCTCGATCTTGGCAATTAGCATCAATGGGAAGGGTTCAAACGCCTACCTTAGGATTTATTGTTGAAAAGGAATTGGAAAGGGAACAGCATATACCAATTAAATTTCAAAGTGTAAATTTCTATTCTGGAGATATTAATTTTAAAGTGAGATTTCATGAAAAGGATGATGAGCAAGCTTGGTCTGATGATTCAGGTAAACATCATCCCGATAGGACTTACAATCTTGAATTAGCAGAAAGTGCTGTTAAAAATTTAGAAATAAATGATTCAATTGAAATTATTACCATAAAACCGGGAAAAAATTCTAGGAAACCTAAACCTCCTTTTACTACTGATACACTGTTGCAAACGGCAAGTTCAAATTTGGGATGGTCAGTTTCAAGAACTAGTAATATTGCAGGTGCTCTTTATAATTCTGGACATGTTACATACATTAGAACAGATTCTACGAGAACTAATAAAGACGCTAGAGATACGGTAAAAAAATACATTTTTGATAAATATGGTTCTGAATATCTCGGCCCTGGAATGTTAGGTTCAGATGCGAAAAAAGGATCAAAAAATGTTCAAGATGCACACGAAGCCATTAGGCCAACAAGACCTGAAATTATAGAGCTTAAGACTGGAAATGAAGATTCACAAGCTCTATATAGGTTAATTTGGGCAAGATTTGCGGCTTCACAAATGTCTGATTCAATACGTGAAACTCGCTCCATAAAAGCCAAAACCAATAATTATGAAAAATTGATTACAGGCATGGCATCCTGGAGAATCCATTCTGGTTGGGAGGAAGTGTATACTGAATATCATAATAATGTAAAGATTAATCCGCCAGCTTATAATCTAGACATTGGTGCAAAATGGCCCTTAGACAAGATAGATAATAATCCCGATTTAGTGATAGATGAAACTAAACCACCAAGAAGATATTCAGAAAGTTCAATAGTACAAGAAATGAAAAAAGCTGGAATTGGTAGGCCTTCAACTTACGTTACAACTATTCAAACTCTGAATAAGAGAAAATATGTAGAAAATAACAACGGATCATTAAAACCAACTGATTCCGGCAGGATAATGTGGCTAGAAGTAGTACCATTTTATAATAATCAAGAGAATCATGAAGGTTTGTTTGATAAAGATTTTACTGCTAAAATGGAAATGAATTTAGATGCCATAGAAAATAGTTCTAAATCTGCACCAACTGTTTGGCACAAATTTGTAGATAATTTTAAAGAAATCAATGATTCTGCAAAAATTTGGAAGAGAAGCGTTCCATCTAAAAAACAAATAATATTATTAAATAATTTATTAATGGGTAAAGATAATACTGATCAGGAAAAAATTCTATCAGGAAAAAAAATTGAGGAATTGACAGGAGATGAAATGCGAGTCATATTAGACGAAGTACTAGAAAGTGGAGCTACATTTCCCGCAAGTGATAAACAAGTTGGATTAATAGTTAAATTAACTGATAAATTAAATTTAGATTTGAGTGGTTTCTTGAAATCTAATAGCATTAATGACATAGATGAGCTAACTGGAGGAAGAGAAGGTTCAGCGAGCATACTTATAGGTAAATTAATAGAGAAAGATGGTGATAATTTAGCAACAGAACCTCAAGTTAAGGCAATAAAAACCATGGCAGAAAGATTAGGAATAAAAGTAGAGGATGCTATGGCAATAGTTAAAACAACGACAATTGAAGAAATTAACAAACGTGATGCTAGTGAGTTAATTGGTAAGATGAAGAAAATGAAAAAGAAATAGTGAATATTATGATACACGAATATGATATTGTAGTAGTTGGAGCTGGTCCTATAGGTGGATACCTGTCTGGAAAATTATCTCAATCTAACCATCGTGTTTTATTAATTGAAGAACATAAAGAAATAGGAAGGCCATTTCAATGTGCAGGTTTGGTTAATCCGGGTGCAATGGCTAAAGTTGGATTATATGACACTGTACTTACTAGAATATGGGGTGCAAGAATGTATAGTCCGTCCGGGATCAAAATTGAGATAGGAAATCCAGATACTACTAGGACATGGTCTGTTTGTAGAAAGATTTTTGATGAAAGAGTTGTAATGAAATCCGTCACCAACGGGACTGATATATGGCTTTCAAGTAAACCTAAAAGCGCGGTGATTAATGATGAGTACGTTGAAATGGTCATAGAGTCTAATGGAAGAGATAGAATTGTTAGAACTAAATTATTATGCGGGGCTGATGGGGCACATTCTTGGGTTCGTAGAAACTTCAAGATGGGAAGACCTAAAGAGATGATGATTGGATTACAGATTGAAGTCACAGGATACGATACAGAGGATGGAAAATTAGATATATTTACAGGCGAAAATGTAGCGCCAGGTTTTTTTTCATGGGCTATTCCATCAGGCGAAACTACCAGAATTGGAATATGGAGTAAGCCAAATTTACTTGGCGAAAAATCTTGTGAAGATTATTTAAATCAATTAATGTATGAGTCTCCATGGAAGAATAAATTTTCCAATTGTAAAGAAGTTGGAAGATTCTGCGGTCCTGTTCCGAGTGGAATATTAAAGAATCTAACTAAGGAACGGATTATATTATTCGGAGACGCTGCTGGAATATGCAAACCAACAACTGGCGGAGGTATAGGACCAGGATTCAAACAAGTGGATTTATTGTTACCAATGATAAACAACCTTGTAAATGATAATGATTTTTCAACTAAAAGAATGAAACTATTATCCCAAGAAATGAATGGGATGCGTAAAAATCATAGAAGAAAGAAAGCACTTAGAGATGCCTTTGTCACCGAAGTAGATGATGATGAATTAAATGAAATATTTGCAATATGGGCCCGACCGGAGGTAATTAAATTAATTAACGAATTAGGAGATATTGAAAATCCAATTCCTCTTGGTGTGAAAATGTTAAAGGATATTCCAGAATTCCGTAAATATGCCGGTAAGGCGGCTTTAGCCATATTATGGAGTTAATATGATTAAATATATTCAGAGGATACGATATCCACCATTTGAGTATTCGCATATGAATCCGATTCATGTTCCGATAATTGAAGTAATAATTAATTCAGAAACTATAATTGATACTGAATTTAAGATAGGAAATTATGAGAGTTGGTTTGCAGAATTTAAAAGATGTGAAGAAAGTTTTGATGATTCAACTATTACGATTATTGAAGATAAAATTACTACTGAAACTTTACCGTTCTTAATGAAAACAAGAAATGGTTGGTACATTAGTCCTGATCCGCTTCATCTAATATCTAGAAAAACAATTACACCTACCGTGATATTGTTAATTTTATCAATACTTGTTCATGCTACGGAACCAGTACTTCTAGAATTAGATATTATTTCAAAATCATTTGCGGGATCATACAGATTAGGCCCGTTGGATTATCCCAAATTATTATTATTTTCATTCCCCATATTTCTTATGCCAATAATAATTAGGATGGTTGCAAACATGAGGGACCTAAGAAAACAAAATAATTATGTGAATAGCCCTATAATTGCGCCAGAAATTAAGGTAAAAAGTGATGAAAATAAAATCGATATTAAGTTTATTTCGATCCCTAATGATGTTCATATTAATGGTGCGAGATTACAAGTTGGAATGGCAGTACCTGAAAGAAAAAATGTTCTTAAAGCATTAAAAAAAAGTGAAAACCAACAACCTTCTCCTGGAATGTCTACCAAAATGCCTGAAAAAAGAATATCTACGGGCGACGATTTGGGTACCGGAGTAGGAGAAGCCATGCCTATGACCCTCAAACATAGTAGAGTTTTGATGTTAGATTCTTTAAGAGTATTGGATTCAGGAAAATGGATTAATGATATTAAGATTGGGGAGGAAATTACTCTTAATGGTCCAGATAATTTTTGGCCAGGCTCGATATATTCTTCCTTGGTAACAATTCACTGGGAATTAATTTTAGATGCAACAAGAACAGATGGAACAAATTTAAAATGGATTCGCCCTGTTATTATGGCTACTAAAAAATCTAACATAATGATTCCAATTATGCCAGTAAGAAGTGGACGAATTGAAGTTGCAGATTATTAAATTTGAGATGGAATTATAGAATGTATCGCCCTAGATTGAATAATTTTAGTTGGTAATAAGTTATATTTTGAGTCACGTTTTATTGGTTTAAACCCTGCCCGAATTATTATTTGTTGTAATTCTCCTTCGTTGGCTTCTGTCTTTGTTGTGCCAGATGCAGAAACTACATTCTCTTCCATCATAGTTGATCCTGCATCATCTGCGCCTGCAAAGAATGCCATCTGTGCTATTCCTAAGCCCATCGTAGGCCAAGAGGCTTGAATATGCATTATATTATCAAAAAATAATCTAGATACAGCTATATGTCTCAAATAATCGTTTGGCCCTGATCCCACATTTTGTATATTTTTTCTTATAGTTTTTTTTCCAAATACATTATTCTCTAATTGTACCGGCCATGAAATAAATGAGGTGAATCCATGTAAATTTTGTTTTATAGTGTCATCTTGCAATTTCCTAATTACATCCATATGTAAAATTCTATGTCTATTAGTTTCACCAAAACCTATTACATTAGTTGCAGATGTTATTAATTTTAATGATTGAGCTTCCTTCATAACTTTTAACCAATTTGATGATCCGCCTTTTTTAGGAGAAACATCTAATCTAACATCATCAACCAACATTTCTGCCCCACCACCTGGTAATCCATGAAGACCGGCGGATTTTAGTTTTCTTAATACATCTAAAGTAGAGGTATTACAAACTTCGGCAATTCCTTCTATCTCAATAGGGGAAAAGCAGTCTAAATCTATATCAGGATGTCGAATTCTTAATTCTGAAATTAAATCGAGATAATATTCCAATTTTAAATCTGGATTTACCCCCCCTTGCATCAATATCCTAGAACCTCCGACTAGTTCTAATTCTGATATCCTATTACTAATTTCATCTATTGTTTGCGTATACGTTTCATTATGTCCGGGTGGCCTAAAAAATGAGCAAAAATGACAATTAATAGTACAAATATTAGTATAATTGATATTTCTATCTACTAAATATGATATTTCATCACCTGGAACAAGTGAGTGTCTTCTTGTTAAGGCGACACTCATTAGCTCGTTTAAATCAGCATAATCGTATAATTCTAATGCATCCTCAATAGATAGCCTTGGAGGATTTACGGTAAGTTGAGAATTAAGAATATCTCTCCATTTAACCATATAATCAACTTCTTGTATTCATTAAAGATTCTATTTCCATAATACTTTTGGGACAAGATGATGTCATTATTACTGGACCATCTTTAGTAATTAAAATATCATCTTCAATTCTTATACCTATTCCTGCATATTTGCTAGGAATGGAAATATCTGAACGCCAATCGGCAAAATATAGGCCTGGTTCAACCGTTAAAACCATTCCTTCCTCTAGTATTCTACCACCTTTTTCCCCATTAGGTGATGTAACTCCTACATCATGTACATCGAGCCCCAATGAATGACTTGTACCATGCATAAAGAAATTACGATAAGGCCCATCATAATCTTGTCCGAGTGCTTCTTCTAAACTACAATTTAAAATTTCTAATTTAATTAATCCTTCAGCGATAACTTTTGAAGATGCATGATGAGATGATAGCCAATTATTTCCAACGACACATGCCTTAATTCCTGCGATTTCCGCTTCAAGAACAATTTCATATATCTCAATTTGTTCTTTTGTAAACTTTCCATTTATTGGCCATGTCCTTGTAATGTCGGAGGCGTATCCATCTATTTCGCATCCTGCATCAACAAGTACTAATTCTCCATCATTAATTACGCAGTTATTTTTTCCATAATGTAAGACTGTAGCGTTTGAACCACCACCTACTATAGATGAATAACTATTTTCACTAAGGTTGGAGATAAAATATCCTTCAATTATTGATTGAATTTCCCATTCACCAATTCCTGGCTTGGAGGCTTTGATTGCCTTAATATGGGCCTCAGATGCTAAATTGCAAGATATTTGCATCTTATTTATTTCTTCTTTGGATTTAATTAATCTCATTTCATCCAATATATAAGATGGGTCAGTAATACTCCTAGGCCCATTTCCAGTTATATTTCTTGATCTTGATTTATTAGTAAGGGATTCAGAAACTATATCATCTAATTCTTTATTTAAACCTTGTATGATAAATATATTCTTAGTTTTCTCTAATCTTTTTTGCATTATATGATCTATTTCGGTTATTGAATATGCTGCATCAACAGGCCAATTGATACTAGTTTTTTCTACTCCAACTCTCCTGCCCTCCCATATTTCTGCCTTAGTATCTTTAGGTTGTACAAATAGTGAAGTGGTCCAATTGCCATCAATATTATGAGAGACAAAAACTGCGTCTGGATCATGCCATCCACAAAGATATAACATGTAGGAATTCCCTCGAAAGGGATAATTAGTATCATTAGATCTTGTACAATTTGAATTTGTGGGTATAATTACAATACTATTTTCCGGGAGTTTAGAGTGAAACCTAGATTGTCGATTCCTATATTCTTCAATAGAAAATGGTATTGACGCCATGATTAACATCCATTCCATAATACAACCATTAATAGGATTATTCATGTATTTACTATACAATAATCTACCACTTTGGAATATTATCATCAAGTACATTGAACCTCTTATAAAATGCATATGATACAAAAATAATAGAGATAATTAATATTAAGAGCATATAATATCCATTATTATTTGGTTCGTCCGATAATACAGCGATAGATATTTGAGAAATAAATCCATCATCGTCAGATACTTCTAAAGTAAGTATGAATTTATTCATAGTTACGGATTCTGGCCAAATAAATTTTCTGTAACAATCTTCATAATATGGAATATTATTGACTTTCCATATACAATTTAATGATTCCATATCATTAGCAGTATCACTTGAATTTGTTGCATCTAAAATTAATTCGTTAAAATCTGATAGTATAATATCATCTCCATCTATAACATCCTGACCATTAATTTTTAATTTAGCTATAGGATTTAAGTTTGTTATAAGAATATAGGTATCTTTGCTATCTATATTTCCACACAAATCTGATACAGTCAATGTTAGTCTAAAAAATCCTGATTTATCAGTAATCAATGAAAAAACTTTCTCGTCATTACCACTAATAATTTCAATTACTTCAAAATTATAATCATCGTTATAAATATTAGGAATAATTTCTACCAATGTCCAAACAAATGAAAGTCCATTCCTTCCCCAAAAAGGGTCATTTGATACACTCCCATCAAATGATAATCTGGGAGAGTTTTCAAGTAATGTAATATCTGGATTTAAATCTCCCTCAGTAGAATTTAATTCTAATATACCTGGGTAATTGATAACGACAATTGGAGAATCATTATCAATTTTTATTGGAATACATTTTAATTCTGAATTAATGAAATTAGATTCTATACTGTCGTGGACCCAGACATATAACGAATACCATCCATCATCTAAAGTATTTATATTAACGACAATATTGAAAGAGTTATGATGAACTTCTGAATCATCTTCGATTATTCGTGTTGAAATATTAGCTAATTCGGTAAAGTCTAACTGACATGTCAACTGCCCTTCTAGCGAATATATGCTATTGATTGACCATGATATATTAGGAATAGTAGAATCATAGTTCCAAGCGGAACCTGATATTAATAATTCATTAGTGTAAATTAATTCATCCATAGGAGATAAAATTGAAATAGCTGGTTTAGTTTTTGAATCATTTAAGATTGTACCATCCATAATAAAAATTGGCTTACTAATGGTTAATATTTCATTTACACCGGTAGATATAGAGGTTAAGCAGGTACATAATCCTAAATTGATGGGATTAATTTCTATTTCCCAATCAT
>JAJPRE010000016.1 GCA_023700245.1 Candidatus Thalassarchaeaceae archaeon | reverse complement strand
ATGGACTCTTTATGGTGGACGCTGGGGGATTTGAACCCCCGGCCACCTCGTTGCAAACGAGGTGCTCTTCCAAGCTGAGCTAAGCGCCCTATGGCCATGCGAGACATAAGTAGTTCTTGAGTTCAACCGTTGGAACACTCATCCTCATTCATTGGATTTAGTTAATTGTGGAATTATAAATAATATACCAACAACTGAGACAATTAATAATAAAATTAATGGATAACTAACATCTCTACCTGCTGAAGTTTCTTCAGCCCCAATAGGCGGATCATTGGAGGGAATGTGGACATCTTCTCCAAAATTAACATAGAAATCGTATTCCGTTATATTGCCTTCAAATCTAACTTGATGTAAGATAGATATATTGCCTTGAAGAAAGCCATTATCAACAGACAATAGAATTACTTCATGTGCATTGCAATTATTATCTATCTTAATTCCGGTTTCATTTAATTCGCATGATGAGTTGAGCCAATTTGTCTCATAATCGTCGATTCCATTAAAACTTCCATCTCCATCCAAATCAACTTGCAAACGATGACTGAAATTTTCTCGAGAATCATGATTTCTAACAAATAAAGAGTCATTTTCAACTAGTATTCCAGGGACTACTCCTTCGGGAGTTGGCCCATCTTCAAATAAGAGAATAGTGTAATTTTTAGGATCATGCGCTTGAACATTTAATGGAATTAATAGCATAATTGATACAATGAAGAATGATATAAGTCCTCGTCTCACATTCCACCGTAAAGGAGCGATGGTTTGAACATGACTCGCCTACTCGCCCCCATAATGGATACAACGGCAGTTGACCGAGTTAACACGAACTCTGACGGAGAAGGTTCAGACGAAGATTTCTCTCCGGAGTTCTTAACAAGAGACAAATATGTGATGAGACAAATATTACTAGCATCTGGACTTGTAGTGTGTTTGTTAGCTGCAAGTATGAGTGCGATTTTGTTAATAAGTCAAGATAACGAAGTCAGTAATTCTAAATCAGTGATGCTTGATCCATTATTACAAGATGAAGGACATGATCATAGAAATGCAAGTCAGCATGTACTATATACTGATAATATTCAACCAGTTTCTTTCAATTCTCTAACAGCACCAGGTAATGCTGAAGTCCAAGTTGCTGAATCTCCAGATGGTAATACATATGCGTATATTGCTGGATGGAGTGAAATGCACATTGTAGACGTAACTAATCCTTACAATACAACTGTCAAAGGAGTCTATATTGATCCCAATACTCAAGTTTTAGATGTCAAATACTTACAATATGATGGACGAGAATATGTAATTGTTCAAAATCAATTGGTCGACCCGGGTAATGCTGACCCTAATGTTGGAGAATGGGGAGATCCAGCGCAAGTTACCGTAACTTTAGTAGACGTTACGGATAAAGAAAATCCTACATTTGTAGATGCTTGGTACGATGCAGATCATCCCAGTGGCCCACACAATTTATACACTCAGATGATAGATAATGAATGGTATATTTTTGTTGCTAACCCTGAATATGAACAATGCGATGTAGGTCAAGGAGATGCTTGTGGAGGAATAACTATTGCTCATCTAAATTTTGATGGGTTCGGAGATGATCCAACAATATTGAAAGTCGGAGAAGCTGAAGTTTCTTGGGAAAGTACTCGTGGAGGATGGATATATATTCACGATATGACAGTTCAAAAATGGCCAGGCGATGATGTAAACGATCCTCGATTTGGTAAAACATATGTCTATGGCGCATATTGGGAAGCTGGCCTCAGAATATTTGATGTAAGCGACGTACCTCATCCGCAAAACACTCCTGTCGAATATGCATTCATTGCTGGAGGGTGTGTTGTATCCATTGGAACTCAATTGGGATGTAATTGGAGAGCCCCGGAAGTAGGATTATGGATGGATTTTGAAGACTTTGATGGCGATGGACAGCCTGACAGCGGGACTACAGGTAATGAAAATGGAGGAAGGGCTTCTTACATCCATTATGCAGAACCTGTTGATGATATGGTTGATGCAAGTCACCTTGGTTATCCGGCTGGAAAAATGCATTTGACTTTACTTTCTACAGAGGTATTAGATACGACTGTCGGTACTGGAATGTCATACCTTTTAGATACTACAGACTATGAATTTTATAATGGAAATATCAGATTCCTGCCTAAGTTAATTCATGGCTGGGAAATACCATTTGCTGAAGATCATCATATCCCAGGGGGAGAAGAATGGTTACTATTTAGCCCTCATAATGCAGATATAGAGATATTCACAACTGGACTTCCAGGATATCCCGACAATAGTCATGGAGGAGCTTGGGACGGTAGAATATATCTTTCAAGTTACCACGCAGGACTATGGGTAATTGACATAGAAACTATGATGATGGCTGGCCTTTCAGACGGAAACAAAACGGCAGTTCATGCAGAGTCCACAGTTGGATATCACATCTCCCATGCAGGCGATGGTGAACCTTTGGATAGTTCATATTATGATTTTGGATGGACTCCATTTATTTGGGCTGCTGAATATCATGAAGGGTACACCTATCTCTCTTGTATAACCACAGGATTATACATAGTTCAATTAGATATTGACAGACCATATGGCAATTAGATTTAACATTGATTGGCTTTCGTCAATGGCGCGTAGGGCCCCATTCATGAGCGTAGTAAATAAATTACCTTTAGCAATAATGATTTCATTAATGGTCATGGCCCCTCTTTCTGGATGCCTATCCTTTTCAAATGATGATAATGAAGATACTGATATGAGTAATTCTTGGATTGATCCGGTTATTGAGATAGAGAATGAAAATCATTCTCATAATGACTTATTAGCACATCGTTTATCCACACCCAATGTGAAATTGATTGATTATCATAATTTGAATTGTGATGGTAATGTAAGTCCACCTCCAGAGTTAGACAATGTTGCGGGACGGCCATGTGATGATGATTTCAAAAACACTGGACCAACTCCCGGAGATAATTCTGAAATAGCAATTGAAGGTAATTTTGAAGAAGATTGTGTAAAATACCCAGATAATTCAGGTGGATGTTATGCATATGTTTCTAGCTATAACCAATTAGAGATATTAGATATCAGTAACCCTAATGACATTGTATTAATGTCCACATATTATGCAGAAATCGCAAGAATGATCGACATTAAAGTCACAAAAGATAATAACTGGGTTTTAGTAAATCACGAGTTAACCAATAGTGACTTGGATCCAATACCAAATGATGATGATGCAAATAGTGGGGCCAATAGACTTGATGTACTATATGTTGGAGATAAAACAAGTCCCATTAAAGTCGCTGAATGGAATAATCCGCCAGCAGGATTCCACAATCAAGATTTAGCCGTGTATTGTAACTGGGAAGGTGCAGTAGATCCAACAGAAGAATGTAGTTTATTTTTATTCGGTGCTGATCCATATCCAGAAATGATTGAGGGGGGAAGTGGTACATTTTACAAAGGAACACAGGTTTTCTATGTACCAAGAGGAATTGAATCATGGCTTCCAAATCAAAATGAAGAACAATCTAATTCTAGTCGTGAGATTATACGATGGGGCGGTTACACTCCAGAGCCTTACACTACATGTGGAGGATCAATTTTCAACCACGATCATGTTTACTTCGTTCATCCCATAACTCAACAGAGATTACTCGCGGCATCTTATTGGGGAGCAGGTTTGAGACTTGTAGATGTTTCAGAACCACCAGTAATAGCTGATCCAGAAGGAATAACATGGCCTCCTGAAGTAGGAAGATGGATGGGTTGCGCCTCTGCAGATGAAGGATGGTACGGCCCAGAGGGTGGCGGCCATGCTAACATGTCACCTGAAGAATGGCTCGATTCAAATCAAGGAAACGATAACATACATTATGCAGTTCCAAATGATTACTTAATTTGTTCCGGTATAAGCACATTCGATTTAGTAGAAGAATGGCCAGCACATTGCGGTACTGGCTTTGAAGATCCATTATATGGAGAAAATTGGAGGCACTATACATACATTGCACCAGAATATGGTTCCAATGAAAATCATACAGGATACATTTGGACAATCGATACAACTGATCCAACTCAGCCGTTCTTAGTGTCAAAATGGAGACTCCCGGGCGAAGGGATGAAGGCGAACGGAAGTCATCCTCAACATTATATTCCTGATGGATATATCTTCAGTCCACATAATGGGGACACTGGACCATCTGGGCACGTTTACTATACTCACTATCATGCTGGGGCATGGATGACTGACCATGGAGAAATATGGGACGACATAGTATGGGAAAACGGAGTACCTGAACCTGGCAGAGGATTTCAGGCGATTGAAGAATTAGCAGAAACTCGTACCGTAGGCTATTATTTACCCGCAGGACCACCGTGGATAGATAATGCAACAGAAGTATTAGGATATGATATGGCAGATTGTTGGGCATCATGTATGATACCATTTGATTGGGGATTACAATATGATCCAAGAGGATTCGTATATGTTTCAGAGATGGTTTCTGGTATTTACGTAATTCAGTTTGATGAAGATTATGATCCAAGGTATGATTATCCACCACTTTGGCTTGATTTAATGGATGAAGAGTGAATAGAATGACTTGCCTTAAGGCGCTTTCTGCCATTATTGTAATTATTATGTTGATGCCGACTGCTGTTGGGCATGGAGCAAATTCATACTCATTTATTATGAGAAATCAGAGTTTACAACCTTCCGAGGCCCAAGTATTAGATAATAGTACAATAATATTCTATAATGCTGCAGAAAATAATAGAACCATACTAATCGATAGTAATAGAGATGGAGAGGACGATATCAGTTGCGAAGTAGGACCATCAAATACATCTTCGATTACTGATGAATGCAGTATTTGGCTAGAACCTGGTAAATGGGAATCAGGAGATTATGAAGTTAAAATAATGTCCAATGGAACATTATGGAATACACTTAGTTTAGTAATATCATTAGATAATCATACCGAGGCATCTAGTCTTGACTTAGCTGCGCCTTCTGACTATTCATTTAATAACGAACAGACTAATGAGGAAAATAGTGAAGAATCTGAAATAGCAAACATATATCAGATAGGCCTATTGGCAATTATTATAACTGGATTGTTTGTAAGCAGAAAGAAAAGGGATTGATATGGAAAATAAATTCCTTATAATTATATTTTCGATTCTCTTAGTTTCACCTGGATGTCTTAGTTCCGAAGATACAGATATATTTTATGGAGATGATATCAATCCTCCAATACCTGCTGAAGATTTCATATTAATGGACGGAGACGGAGAGTATTATCAGCTTTCTCAATTAGAAGGAAAAGTAATTGTTATCGCATTTTTATTTACTAGATGTCCAGATGTTTGTCCAATAGTTAGTGCAAATCTAGATTTTATTTCAGAGCAACTTGGAGACATATATGAAGAGGAAGTAGTAATTCTGACAATAACCGTTGATCCTTGGACTGACAATACATCAGTCATGAACGACTATGCTGGTGCAAGAAATCTAGGATGGCCACATTTGACTGGGACTGTTGAAGATTTAGAGCCAGTGTGGAAGAATTTTGACGTTGGATTACAAACTTACGACTCAGATATTGATGGAGACGGAGTTGCAGACGGTTTTGATGTGTGTGCTGAAACTCCTGAAGGGGAAGAAGTAGATGGCGATGGATGCGGAATTGATACTCAACAAACTGAAGAGGGCGACGTACAAGTAAATCACCATCCATTGTTATCTTATTGGGTGGATCATACAACAGGAACAATAATTGTTGATAAAAATATGAACCAAAGAGTATGGTGGGAAGACACGCTATGGAATCCCGATTTAGTCATGGAAGACATCTTGCTTTTAGTAGAAGAATAGGTGACTTTAATTGAACAAAAAACCTATTTTATCAATATTTATAGTAATTATCTTAATTTCTTCGGGATGCGTTGGTGGCAACGAAAATTCAAAAATATTAGGAACAGAGTACAAGGACCCGCCTCTGGCGCCTGACTTTACTCTCACGAACCAATTTGGAGATTTAGTTACATTTTCTGATTATGAAGGTAAAGTAATAGTCGTTGCATTCATTTATACAACATGCCCCGATGTTTGCTTAATTATTTCTGCAAATTTAGACTATATTCATAATAATTTAGGAGAATATTCCGATGATGTAGTGATACTATCAATTACAATTGATCCGGCAAGAGATACCGTCCCCCATATTTCCGAATGGACTAAAAGAATGGGGTATGAATGGAATCATTTGACGCATGAAACTAGTTCAGTAATAGAAGATGTATGGAATACTTGGAATGTAGTTGTTGATAATGACCATATTGCCAGTAGTTTAGCACCTGAAGCAGACCTGTTAAGATTTGCCGTATTGAATCCAGATAATTCATCATTTAAATCAGATAGTAAATGTTGGAATTTACAAGATTCTAGTTGCTATTTAGACTTAGATGATTTTGCAAATTATTCATTTAATCAAAATACAGATGGATTTTATAATATGTCGGAAGGATCTATTGGCGAATGGAAAAGTAATGACAATTGGTCTTGGGAATTACATAATTGGGATTTATTAAATGATAGTTGGATTAAGATTCAAAATGATATTTTTGATACAAAATCCATACCAAAGGGCACTCACTTAGCATGGGTTGCAAGTAATGCAAACATCAGCAATCTTCCCCCGGGAATTGATTGTAATGGCAATGGTTGGATAATGGGATCTGGAACTAGTTCTCATTGCATGTGCGATGAAGAATATGAAAGACCTAATGATAATTGGATTAGTTGTGTAAGTAAAAATGACCTAAATAATGAAAATATATCTGAAATAGTAGATCCTCACGCAGAGACTCTTGGAGAATATGAGATTGGCCATTCAACTAGCACATACATAATAGATAAAAATATGAATAAAAGAGTTTCTTATTCAGGAGTAAATTGGGATGTAGAAAACTTCTTCATGGATGTAATAACTTTAACTAATGAATAAAAAATTTAAAATGACTTTTTGTAAGTTTTTCTACGTAATTATAAATCCTAGTTAAGTACCTTTGCGGCCTCCATATCATTTATGGAAAGTAAGTTAGTCAGCATATCTTTCGTTATATCGACCTTGATGATTATGAGCGTATTCTCAGGGTGTTTAACTTCTAATGGAGGAGATATAATAGAAGTAAATAATGCCCCTTCTATAAACGGGGATATAGAGGCAGATATATTTCTATCAGATGCTGGTTTGATATTCTTTACAGTATTTGATGAGGATATAAATACTTTAAAAATTGACATAACTATTAATGATAATCTAACGGATAATTTGTTGAAAAATTCAGAATTGCTTGGTTGGAGTATTGTTATTAGTATAAGTGACTTAGATATTGGAAATCATAAACTAAAAATTACTGCCATTGATGACATTGGACAGCAAACAATTTGGATGTCAATAATCAGCATTATAGCTGATCTAGTAGAAGAAGATGGAGATGAGGGTGATGCAGATAATGATAGTAATAATTCAGTTCTTGGATGCTTAGATTCAACAGCATTAAATTATAATTTAGAAGCAAATGAAGATGATGGCTCTTGTACTTACTCTGCAAATCAAACACTAAAGATTCTTGCCTTACATGGTGGTGGAGGGAGTGCGGCTTCATTGCAGTCTAACGATGGGATACAAGACCTTATGGAAGCATTACCGGAGTACGATTTCTATTTCCCTCAGACCCCGGAATCTGATGGAGTTTGGATAAGAGATGCCCCCGGTGGAAAAGAAGAAGGGACTATAGATCCTGATTGGGCTAATCAGTCAATTTCATATTTGGATTCATATATTATGGAAAATGGACCATTTAATGCCATCCTTGGATACTCGCAAGGTGCTGCTATGTCAATCATATATCTTGCTCATTCAGATATAGTATTTGATAAAGTGATTCTAATGAATGGATATTTAGAAACTGCCCATCAAGGCCTGATGGATACTATTGTAGATCAAACTCCATTCCTAGAATCAGCATTGATATTTGAAGGTGAAAATGATGAGTGGTTTGGATATGGGTCTGCAGAAGTTGCAGATATTTTCTCAAATTCTACTCACCTCATTGGAGATGCTGCACATGAACCCCCGAACAAATCCGACCGTGTATTTCAACACGTAGTTGATTGGATTAAAGAAAATCAGGAACTAGGAAATGTTTCTTATCCCTTGGAGAATGGGCCCGTTAGTTCAGAATGGTGGAGTGAAATATTATTTTGTGACGAGGAAGAAGTTTCTGGAGTTGATGATTACAATACAAGCCAAGATGATAATCATCAATGTGATGTTAGTTTCATAATTGATTCAGGAAATATAACTATTTCCACAAACGGATTACCTAATCATGATTTTGAATCGGGGCCAGGGTGTTGCACTAGTGCTCAAACTACTTCTTATACCATACCAATAGAGCCAACCAATGACACAGATTGCAACCCAAATATCTCTACTAACGGTTGTACAATGGCTCCAGAGAGAGGCTCGATTGCTTTTGCAGTCAACGGAATTGCAATTTACGGACCTGAAGATGGACCGGGAGGGGATGCAATAGCAGGCCAAGAAGGCGCATATGAAGAAGATAGACAACAGATCTGGCTAGGTATTTGTCATGGCCATAGTGGCCCCGGAGGAGAGTATCATTATCATGCAGATAGTAATTGTGTACATTGGCATGCCGAGGAAAATCAGACTTGGGAAGACTATTCAATCAATTCCTCAAGAACCCTGAGTGAGCATTCAGGAATTGTAGGATTTGCATTTGATGGATACCCAATCTATGGATTCGTTGGCTGGGATGAAAATGGAAATATAAAGGAAATGACTTCTTCATATAAATTAAAAAACGGTTCAAACGGATATAATGGAATTGATGATTACGAATATATTTCTGGCTTGGGAGATTTAGATTCATGTAATGGCCAATTTGGCCCAACTCCTGAATATCCAAATGGTACATACCATTATCATACTACGTGGGAAAATGGCGAAGGAGGTATCGGTTTCCCTTATTTTATTAATTGTTATAGAGGTGAAGTTCCAAACGAGAGTGGTGGCGAAGGAGGAGAAGATAGTGATCCTTGTGCAGGACACGGTGAAACATGGGGGCCGGGAATAGGACCCCCTCCTGAGGGATGTGGCGGACCTCAAATGGATGCAGAAACAGGACTCTTGACAGGATATTATGGCAAGATTCCACCAATCACTGGAATTCTTATGATAATTTCTGGAATTGTAATTATTTCAAGATTTAAATCAGAGGCATTTGCTGAAGGCGTTCCAAATCTGGCTGATACAATTGACGTATGTCATCGAGATCCAGTATTAGCATAGCTAGACGTTCTAAACCCATTCCCCAAGCACAAACGGGCCATTCGGTGCCTAATGGTTCGGTTACTTCGGGCCTAAAAATACCCGCTCCACCTAATTCTAACCACTCTCCCCTCCATAAGATATCGACTTCTACACTTGGCTCAGTATAAGGAAAATAGGCTGGCCTCACCCTAACATCAGGATATCCCATTTTTGAATAAAAAGTCTTCAATGTAGAAATTAACATAGATAAATTTGCATTAGGTTCATGGATTATTCCTTCTATCTGATGGAACTCGGGGAGATGCGTTCGATCTATTGTTTCTTGACGAAAGACTCGCCCTATTCCGAATACTTTACTTGGCAAATCTGGATTATTGGCTATGTGTCGGACAGTATTAACAGTAGTGTGAGTACGCAATAGTGCTTTTTTTGATTCTTCTTTATCAAATTCGGCGCCCCAACCTTTACTTCCAGTATCGTGACCATGTTCGTGAACATTAGCCCATAAATCTAAATATTTTTCATCAACTTCAATTTTATCAGGATTGGATAAATAAAATGTGTCTTGCATAGTTCTTGCAGGATGTGATTGAGGTATAAATAAAGCATCCATATTCCACCCTGCGGATTGAACATAGTCGCCTTCAATCTCAGAAAATCCCATTTCAAGAAAAACTGATCTTATTCTCTCAATTAGAGATTGCATAGGATGTGGTCTGCCCCCAGCAGGAGTAGGGGCTGGTGCATTGACATCAAACGGTTTAAATTTCATATTTTTCCAAGAATCTCCTTGGAGTAATTCAGGAGTTATTTCACCTATTAATTCTATTACATCGAGCCCTTTTGAATCATATTTAGCACCTTTATCTGTTAATTTCCAGTTTCTATGTACTGATTCTTCAATTTGAATGAGATTTTTTCGAGATGAAAAATGTTTTATCATATTTTTATCTAAATCTCCTGATTTGACATTTTCTTGATTAATCTTATTTAAAAATGAAACTCTATCATCTATCTTTAAAGTTACTAGAGAGTCATCAGGAGTTGTAAATATTCCGGCTTCGATATTCACTCCAAGGCCCTTTAAAATACCAACTCCAGGGCCAGTTTCATATCTTTCAAAATCTGAATTAATAAGGTTCTTCATAGTTCTATCTTCATTTTTCAGCGATAATAAATAGTTCCATAAACGAAGTTCCAATAGCCCTATTTCAATAGATTTATTTCCTTCAGAACCTAAAGTAATATTGGTCAATATTGTTTCATTTACAACTAAAAGACCCTGTTGTTTGAGGTATTCTCCTGCTCCTGCTATATGCACTTGATCTGTTAGCCCAGTACCATCAAGCAATTTACTCATTTCCCAAGTCTCATTAGGATTAGAAAGCATTAGACGTAGCATTAAACGCTCATTATTTCCCAAATCCATGTGGCTACCTATGCCTTCCGAAGTTGCTGAGTCTATTGATTATTACCGACATTTTATGATTATAATTACTCTTCTTCAGATACCCATAGAACAATATTACAACTTGAACAAACGTATGAATTAGGCTTAGTTCCATCAATCCAAGTAATGTTACTACATCTACCACATAAAACAGATGTTCTAATGGGTTCTTTCAAGGTTGTATCAATTCTATACATTGGCCTTCCTGCATCTGGAAGTAATGAAGCATCAGGAATCCATGATGAAATAATGTTAGCATCGACTGATTTTTCAGAAGGCATATTTAATCCTAGTAATAACATAATTATACCTCCAAGAGAAAGTGGTGAAGCTAAAGCAAAAGAGAAAGGTGAGCCCCCGGATGAAATTATTATCGCACTTCCAAGTGCTATACATATCCAAGCTGAAATGACTAAGTTTAGTCGGATATAATATTCTTTACTTTGGGTTGGCAACAATATTCCGAAGCGGTGTTAGTCAATCAATTTGACGCTCAAAATAACGCTAAGAAACTGTAGGGTTCAAGTGCAAAAGGCGGCCGTCACTGTTCAAGCCTCAGTAGCTCAGCCCGGTAGAGCATCTGATTTGTAATCAGACGGTCGGGGGTTCAACTCCCTCCTGGGGCTCCACATGTAAAGTTGAAAACAGGCTCAATGCTAGGATACCGTATGGGCGCATTGTTGCTTGATGGGAAAAAACTCAGTCTTGATATTGAGGAAAATCTAAAAATTCGCGTAAATAAATTAAAGGAAGATGGAATTTTCCCCCATTTGGCCGTAATATTAGTTGGTGAAGATCCTGCAAGTGAGGTTTACGTAAAAAATAAGGAAAAAGCATGTGATAGGACTGGAATAAAAAGTACAAAAGTATTATTGCCTTCTTCGACAACAGAAAATGAAATTTTAGAATTAATAGGCCTAATGAATAATGATGATATGATTCATGGAATTCTAGTACAAAGTCCAACTCCACGAACTATTAATGAAATATCAATTACTGAAAAAATTTCTCCATCAAAAGACGTGGATGGTTTTCATCCTCAAAATCTTGGAAAATTGGTTCAAGGAGAATTAGGAGGATTTTTGCCATGTACACCAGCAGGCATAATGAAGCTACTAAAACAGTCTAGAATTGATTTGGCAGGAAAGAAAGTTACGGTAATTGGGAGAAGTAGAATTGTAGGGATGCCATTAGCATTATTGTTGGCTCAAAGAGGAATTGATGCAACAGTTACCATAGCCCATTCTAAGAGTAAAGATTTAGCAGACATCTGTAGGGAATCGGATGTATTAATTGTAGCGATTGGGCGACCTGAAACAGTACAATTAGATTGGATAAAACCCGGTTCGGTGATTGTAGATGTAGGCATTTCAAGAATAAATGATTCATTAACTGGAAAATCAAAACTGGTTGGTGACGTTTCATCTAAGGCAATGGAAGTAGCTAGCCACATGACTCCCGTACCGGGAGGAGTTGGGCCAATGACTATTGCAATGCTATTATCAAATACAGTAGATGCTGCTGCGAAAACTAAATTTAATTAAAAAATACCTAAATCAAGTTTACCGTCTTCAGATGCATGCACTCTTGGATCCCATAGAGGAGAAAAAGTAAGATTGACGTGTGCAGATTCTATTCCATCGGCCATAAGGGCCGCTCTATGTACGGCAGCCATTAATTCAGGAGCCACTGGGCAACCTGGGCTAGTAAGGGTCATGTCTATTTCGACATGTGAAGATTCTATTTTTAAACCATAAATTAACCCTAAATCGATGACTGATATTTTCATTTCTGGATCTTCAACATCTGCTATAAATTTCATTATTTCTTCCTCTTCTACCATAAAATCACTTCATTAGTTTTTTTGCTTCTTCTTGGACCCTTCTAAACATATTTAGAAAACCATTAGCCCTACTTGGAGTTAATGATGAATGTATGCCCATTTCTTCAGCATATTTAGGAGTCATTTTTGTCACAGATATTGGAGTCATCCCATTTACAGCTATAGCAGTTATTGCCATTAAACCTTGAACAATTTGAGCATCTGCTCCACCCATTAGAATGAAATTTCCGTCATCATCGGCACTGCATGAAACATGGGCGCGAGACTGACAACCAGTTATTTTGTTACTATCATTCCATTTCTCAACAGGCAATGGACTAGGATGATTTTTAGCATAATCAAAAAGTAATTCATATCTTTCCATGGAATCAAAACAATCTTGAAATTCTTCTATTATGGATATTAAATTACTAGACCACATATTTTCATCATTAATACGCATCAACTCCTCTGTTAATAATTTATACAAATCTCTCAACTATATATTTAAGATGTTTGATGAACAATTTAGCCTCATCCATCGTATTATAGACCCAAAAAGAAGCCCTATTTGTAGAAGGTATACTTAAAGCGTCCATCAATGGTTGTGCGCAATGATGGCCTGTTCTTACCGCAAAGCCCCCTTCGTCCAATAATAAAGCCAAGTCCAGAGATTGTATGGATTCATGCAAAAAGGAAATTGCCCCACTACTATCACTCCTCTCAGGATCCCCATATATTTTTATTCCAGGTATTTTTTTCATCTCTATTGATGTCCATGATGCGATTTTGTGAATATGGGAATGTATTTCTTTCATCTCGAATTGATTCAGCCATTCAACAGCCGCACCCCAACCAATTGCTTCTGCAATTCTTGGAGTTCCTGTTTCGAATAATGCATGGCCGTCTTGGAAAGTAGAGCCTTCAGTTGTAACAGTTTTTATCATCGAACCACCGGTCATGAATGGAGTCATTTGAAGCATGATTTCTTTCTTAACCAAAAGGCAACCAATTCCTGTTGGTCCTGCCATTTTATGTGCAGAAATAGCAATAAAATCTGCACCTAATCCATCAAAGTTGATTTTCTCATGAGGGGCACCTTGGGCGCAATCTAGTAACACCTTTGCTCCAGCAGAATGAGATAATTGTATTATTTTTTCAACAGGATTTCTAACACCTAAAACATTGCTAGTATGAACTACACACACTAAAGAAGAGTCCTGAATTGCGATAGAAAATGCATCCATATCTAGTTTAAAAGTTTCAGTGTTAATTGGAACGTATCGAACTTCTATTCCAATTTCTTTCGATAATTGTTGCCAAGGTACAATATCTGCATGATGTTCCATTTCCGTTAAAACAACTATGTCATCCCTTCTTAAATTTTCTCTAGCCCATGAAAATGCAACTAAGTTTATTGCTTCAGTAGCCCCACTAGTATAAATTAATTGATTTGGGCTAGTTCCAAAAAAATTGGCAATATTTTCTCGGGCTGTTTCTAGAGCAGTGGTTGCTTCATCGGCAAGTGTATGATTCGCCCTATGAGCATTAGAGTTATATTGCTCATAATAATTAGACATTGCAGAAATTACGCATCTTGGTTTTTGAGATGTTGCGGCATTATCAAAATATACTAATTGTTTGCCATTCGGCAACTTACGTTGTAATATGGGAAATTCAGATCTTATTTGCTTCAAATCTAATGCCATCGTATCTGTCCTTATTATTGCGAGAGAACGGTAAGATATCAAGGCGCGTACTGAAAGATTGTTAAAAAGGAGAGAAGACATTATTCGTGAATACTTCTCTGAAGTACTTGTGACACGTAGCTCTGGACAACAAACTATCGAATCTCTCGGCAGTCAAGATTTAAATAAAGATGGTACGATAATTAATTTGGCAGTAGTTGGGTCGAGTCGTTTTTATGATTTTGATAAATTTGAAAAAAATTTAGATGAGTGGGTAGAAAAATATGGATATCCTGACTTAATAATTGTTGGTGGTGCTAGTGGAGTTGACTATATGGCAGAAAGATGGGCCGATTCAAATATAATACCAATTGCTGTTTTTTCTGAAGAATGGAGAGATACACGAAGAAGTTTGATCGATACGGGAAGAGGCGAGGCGCCGAATTCACTTACAGAAAAAATATTACACGGTGCTACGCATATACTAGCAATGCCTTCTTCTACAAGTAAATGGACAAGAGTAATCATCGAAAATGCAATCAATAGAAATATACCTTTGGAAATATATGAAGTATAACTCGGTTTCTTGTACTGAAAAGTTAACAATTTAAATTTAAGTGGTGCTCCTGCCGAGATTTGAACTCGGGTCGCCGGGATGAAAACCCGGTATGATGGACCGTACTACACCACAGGAGCGACGGGTTCGCGAGAAGCGCATACCACATAATCGGTTCGATAGAAAGTATTGTTAAACATCATTTTTTGAGATTGAAATTAAATTAGACCACCAGTTATTTAGAGGTATGAATATACCAGTAAGTATTATTCCTCCAACTAACCAAAATAAAGGATTCTCAAGTAAATTAAGAAATTCATTCCCCCATAAACCTAGTATGATTCCTTCGAGGCCGAACCGGAGGCCACGTCCAAATATTCCTGCAGATATAAAAAGTCGTAAATCCATTCGACTTGAACCAGCGGCCCATGCTAGGGCCTTATATGGAATAGGAGAAACTGCAGCAATAAAAATTCCCATAGCACCATAATTATCGAAAATATAATCAAGTTTAGTTATATTTTTTTTACTTGCAAATCTTTCAAGTAATGGCCTTCCGGCATACATTCCAATCGCATAACCTACAAGAGAGCCTAAAACACTGAATAATGTAGCAACCAATACTATAATCATAATTTCTACAATTGAACCATTGGATGATAATGCCATAGGCAAAACTAACAAATCTGGTGGTGCAGGTTGAATTATTGCTTCAGAAAAAGAAACTATAGCAAGGCCAGCAAGGCCAAAGTTTTCTGCCCATCCAATAATAGATTCAACTATGCCCTCTATCATGACGTCACTAAATCGGATTTAGTAATATACATTACTTATAATAAAGATATTACCTGATTATAACCTACCTATGAAATGTGAACCGGTAATCCGATTGTCATGGCAAATGATAGTGTTGTCGATACAGGGGCATTAATATCTTGGCCGATTAGTAAATTAATTGGCAGTATTGCTAGCCCTAAACAAAAAAAAGAATTAGGTAAATTTTATCCTGCGAGATTAGAAATTATTAATGCAATAGATATTATTTGGAGAACTCCTAAAGAAGAATCAATAAATAAAATAATTAATATTGGAAAAAAAACGGGAGACATAGCAGGACTATCACCAGTTGATATTGAAATATTGGCACTTGCATCTGAAAATAATTTCGTTTTATTTACTGATGACTATAGGATGCAAAATTTAGCTGAATTCATAGGAATTAAATGGCATGCCATAGAAACAGAAGGGATCAAAGAAGTTTGGTCTTGGGAAATAGTTTGCAAGGGATGTAAAAAAATCCAACCGGATCCAAAATCTCCACTAATGAGAAAGAATCTCGGCGACTGCGGCGATTGTGGTTCAGAAGTAAAATTAAGAAGGAAAAAGTAGGATTATCATTCTTCAGAGTGTTCTTCTGAAACTTCTTTAGTAATGCCAGCGTTATCTAGATCTAATTCAGTTTTTGAAACTGATGATACATCACGCAGACCTTGTTGGAATTCTCCTTTTGCCCTTCCGGCATTTCTAGCTAACTCGGGTAATTTCTTTGCCCCGAATAAAAAAACAAATAATGCCGCTAAAATGACTAGTTCTGTACTTCCAATTGCCATGTTATCATCTCGCCGAAGTCAGGTTATCGTTCAAATGCTTCGGAAGAAAACAGTTAACCGCCTGAAAAAGGAGGCAATATTGCAACTTCTGATGAATCAAGTATTATTGCATCCAAATCTTCACAAAAAATATCATTTACAGAAATTTTAGATCCAGATTTTAAAAAATCTGATAGTTGAAATCTTTTTATTAATTGATTTATTGTGGTGTCTTTTTCCAAAACTGTATCTATAGATCGAAGTCCAAATGATTCTGAGATATATCCAAAAAATAATATTTTAATTTTAATAGATTTAATATTATCATCTGTATCCTCCATGTTCTATCGTAGATAACCTTAGTCATCAATCCACCTATTATTCATTAGGTACTGGATGTTCGGAGTCTTGATAATATATGGCAGTAGAGGCAGTGGTTTTCGATTGTGATGGCGTTTTAATTGACAATATATCTTCATGGTGGGCAATTCATGAACATTTTGGAACTAGAAATGAACAGATGTTGGAACGGTTCTTGAATCAAGAAATTACTGAAGAAGAGTTTGTTAATCATGACATAAAAGAATGGAAAAAAGTGCAATCTGAAATACATAAAAATGACATTATGAGATGTTATTCTGGAGTAAAACTTATGAAAGGAGCGAGGGAAGTTGTAGAAGAGTTACAAGCAAGAGGTATTTTTGTTGCCATAGTTTCATCAGGAGTGGATTTATTGATTGGAACAATTGCAAGTATGTTAAAAGTTGACGATTGGGCGGCTAATGGTTTTGAATGGGATGAAAATGATCATTTAGTAAAGGGTTTACCAACAAGAGTATATTCTCATAATAAAGGCCTAATGGTTGAAAAGTTAATTAGAATAAAAAATCTCAATCCTCAAAATGTAATATCCATAGGGGACTCTAGTACTGATTTATCAATGAAAGTGGCAGAATCTGGATTTATTGGCTTCAATCCCGCAAGAGAAAGAGCAACAAACGCATTCAAAAACGCAGGAGTGCCCATCATAGAAAATAAAGATTTAAGAGAAATATGGCCTATACTTTTCCCTAACGAAACAATTTAATCAAACAAAAGGTATAGCAAATGTTGCAAAGGTGTGTAAATTTACAATAGAAAGTATACAGGGTTTTGGCTGAAATCCTAACATTTTCTGAAAATCGGTCTGATCTTGCCAAGTTGAACTATGCAGTAGTGTAACGCCTTTGTGATTACCCATGTAATGGCCATGTACATGACCTGTAACAAATATATCTGGAGTTTGACGTATTACCATATTATCTTCAGGTTCCGGAGATAAAGGAGTCTTGTTCCCCCATGATGGTGCTAAATGCCTTCTCTCCAACATCGCTTTCATGGCTAATTCAGGTTTAGAATAAGACACAGATCTTAAAGTTGCTACAAAATCATCAATACTTTTTCCATGATACGACAGAACTCTAACTCCATGTAGACTAAAATCACAGGGATTACCTACAAAAACGGCGTCTGAATAATCTTGCTGAATTTCTGGATCCAATGAAGGTTGTGGCTCTGCTGGCCTTACTGCATCATGATTTCCAGGGAGAATAATGATATCTATCCAATCAGGAATTTCTTCTAAAAGTCTAGCTAATTCTGAATATTGCTTGTAAAGATCCTTGATTGCTAAATGCTTATCTTGACCGGGATAAATGCCTATGCCATCAACGCCATCTCCACTTAGAACAAAATATTTTATTGTTCTAGCCATGGGATCATTCTTGAACCAATGAATCATTTTTTCCCAAGGTGTAGCGAGGAATGTTTTACTACCTAGATGTATGTCAGATAAGAAGGCAGCAGAAACTGCTCTATCAATTCCTGCTGGTGTCTTGATATGATCTTTTAAAGGAGGGTGATGTATGTCTTGAGCAAGAAATAATGGGTCTCTATCTCCAATAAAATAACCACTAATTCCAATTACTTCATCATCCATCAGGCCATCCATAGAAGCATGAAACTCAGAAGCATTAGAAGGTGTTTTTAGTGAGCATCTAATTTTACCAGTTTCATCTTCTATGTTAAACCCTAAATTTCCTTTTCGGGACCACCTAGTTTCACCAACTAATCCCACTAGAGTGGTTTCATAATCTGAAGAAGAATGAGTGTGCCTATTTCTCCATGCATCTGAATTGGAAATTGGCCTTCTTGGTAAAACATTGCCGGATATCATAAGATTTCGAAGTTGAGTGAGTCTACTTGTAAAGCAATTTTGGATATCTAGTAAACTTCCCTCAGTAACTGACTTTCCAGTTATGTCAAAATGAATTTCGATATCTGAGTCTATTTCTCTTGCATCCATTGGGAAATCATGTTTGCTGAAATGCGGTAAACCATGGGGCCTTGGTGCCACTTCTAGTTGTGGTTGTGGAGATGCAATAATGCGCCCTATAGGCGAAGGATTGTCAAGTTTGGCAAGTGTTGCTTGTTCTAATTTTCTCGTTGGAATACTATCTTCATTTAGCAAAGCATTCGGCACTAAAGATAATAAATTATCTATACTACTAGAATCAAGTAATACTACTCCAGAAGCATGTGCAGCCTCAATTAATGGTAAAATACTTGTTAGTTTTTCCAATTTATCTTTAGTTTTAGAGCCGAGGACGACCAAACCTGCACTACTAAGGATTCGAGATCTTTCGAACCAACTTTCAGAACTCATCCGTCTATGCGTAACCGATAACGCTCATGATAATATCTATAAGAATAATTAATTATTAGGATTGCTATCCCAATCAGTCAGTGATGCTAAATCTATTTTAGAAATATCCTGAACAACAGTTTTTTTATTAGGTTGCCATGATAACTTGCCTTCCCATTCTTCCGATAATGAATCTAAACTAGAAATATCGATATTCTTATTTTTAGTACCTGTATTAATTTTTTTCTCATCTACAATATTTTCTTTTTCATCAACATTATCCATCGCTTCTAATGCTAAACGTAAGCCAAATGCAGCAAAGGAACGTTTATTGTCGAGTCTATCATTTTCTCCAAAATCCATTCTTCTGACCAAGAAGTAATCTCTTGCAATTATTGCTACATGTACCCTGCCTACTTCTTTGTTTTCAGACGAACCTTTCGGACCTGCGATACCAGTGATTGCAATTGATACATCCGAATTAGACCTATATCTGGCACCCCTTGCTAATTGAATTGCTACCTCATGAGATACTGCTCCGACATTGCCTTCTTTGAAGTATGACTCGTCGACGCCTAATTGTTGAGTTTTAGATTCGTTTGAATAAACTATCCAACCTTGATTAAACCAATTACTGGCCCCCGACATATCAGTAAGTAATGATGCAATAAGTCCACCAGTACACGATTCTGCAGTTGAAATAGTCCAATTTCTCTTCTTTAATCGTCTGGAAAGACGAGCGGCAAGAGCAGCATTTTGTTCAACCACGTGCCGTCGGTTAGGATTCCATTATTGACCTTTTCACAATAAAAGTATTGTTAAATCTGTAGATTATCATCTTTAATTGTAAGATTTTATTGGTGGGTCCGGCAGGAATTGAACCTGCGATCTTCGCTTTGTAAGAGCAACGTCATAACCCCTAGACCACGGACCCTGAGTGAGACCAAGGAAGCAATGTATTCAAATCCTCTGTACATCATGGCTCATATTAGAGGAATCAGATGAGTTCGATGACGGATTTGTTAACAAGATTAAAAAAAACAGGCGTCCCTGTCACTAATAAGATAAAAATAGCCATGGAATATATCAACCCGAATATATTTACTGATCATGATTTAGAATTATTTTGGAGTGATATGCCGACACCTTTCTTTGTTACTGAGAATGGATCTATAAAATCAATATCGGCTCCACATATGATAGTGACTTTATTATACCATTTGGAAATATTAGAAAATCAAAATATATTGATTATGGGTTCTAAATCTGGTTATTTGGGGGCATTAGTAGACCGAATTATTGGAAAAGATGGAAATGTAATGATTTTGGAACCTCACAATGAAGTTAGAGAGTATACCAGTAAGAGAATAAATGAACACAATGCAATAGGAACTATAGAAATATGTTCACAGAAGGATTTACTAGAATCGGAAAAGGAATTTGATAGAATATTAATTACAGGTTTTTTGAGAAATATATCTGAAGACATTCAATTTCATGTAAAAGATGGAGGATTTGTACTTGCCCCCATAGGTAGCAGCATCCATCAAAGACTAATAAAAAAGGAAAAACAGGGAAATGAATGGATGGATACAGACCTTGGTGGAGTCATATTTGGGCCCATGGATTTAACAGAATTAAATAATAATCCATTGGATTCTAAAAATATAATAGAACATATGGAAATATCATTGGACCTAATATTAGAAGTAATTGAGATTGAAGAAGAATCATTAGTAAGAATACGAGACTTAATATCGTCTTTAAGGGAGTTACCTGAAGATATTCCACCCCTGGATCAATATTCTAGCGATGATGAAATATTGGAACATCCAATAATGGAATTATTATTATCTGAACAAGAATGGTTAGGGCCATTATGGCCAATTCTTACAGGATTAGAAAATATTTTTATTTCAGATTTCAACGAGCTAAATGATGACGAATATTCAAACAATGGTGGACATAGTGATTTAGTTCCTTGAGAATAGGATAAGTATATTCTTGATATAATACCCAGTGGACATATTTATGCGGCATCCTGCAACATCACGCCTTTATCATAAAGATGAAAGACAAAGGAGACGGGCTGTAAGGAAATTATTTGAGGTCGATGATCCAGATAATCTCTATGATTTTATAAATTTATTAGATGATAAAGAAGCATGGTATAGAGAAAAATCGATGGAGGCCATCGTAAAATGGGCTAACAATGGTGATGAAAAAATTATACAAAAATTATCGAATTCAGAATATATTTCTCAAAGATTATTGGCAGCTAAACTATCTCAAAGATTAGATAAAAATAGAAATAAAATTTTACAAATGTTGTGTTTAGATGATGAAATTACCGTCAGAATATCAGCATGGGAAGAGAAGTTGAACGTCCCAGATTCAGAAATTAATAATTTGATTAAAAATGGTATGGCATCAGAGGATAAAGCAATTAGAAAAATTTGTTTAATAAGATTATCAAAAATGGATAATATAGAAATTAAGTACATCCTGGAATCATTAGAAGATGTTTCTTACTCAGTTATTAATGCGGGATTGGAGATAATTAAATCTGAACCACAAATAAATAAAGATGGAGATTTTGATAAACATTTGACCAGAATAGCATTTGATAAATCTAATAAGAATTGCAATATTGCAGCATCTATATTGATTGAGAAAAATTATACAAATGCAGAGATGACTAAAAACATATTAAAATGGAGTGAAGAAAGTGATATGGAATTTTTAAATCCAATAGTTAATTCACTCAGAAAGATAGAATGGTGGAATAATGAACAACTTAGATTGCACATAAAAAATAATTCAAGCGACGCGTTTGTAATTAAAATTATTAGAGGTTCAAGTTCTGAAATGGTAACAAAAATAAGAAATGAGATATTGACTCAATCGAAAAGGGATGACGACGTAAAATCGAGAATTATCGAAGATCTGATTGGCAGAAAAATAAGTAATAGTACTCTTGAAATAATAAAGGAAATTAAAAATAATAGTAATCCAATTTTATCTACAGTATCAAAAGATCTATTAGATAATCTATGAAGTATTAATTTATTGCTGGTAACATTAATCTAGATAATGGGATTGAAATTGGAGGCAGATGATCAGGTAATCTATGTCTACTAGTTTTGGGTGCAAATAAATTACCCGATAGGGCAGCATCTAATACATCTGATTTCTCAATAGAGTCTTTACCAGAGTTTGGCCACAATCCTAGTTCTATTGAATCATCATTAAGATAGTCGACCATGACACAAGGGAGGCAAAGTAAATTCAATCTTTTTGCAACAGTATATCTATGATGTCCGTCGAGAATTGTACCGGTATTTCTATCAACAACAAGCGGCAAAACATATGCATTCCACCTAAGTGTCATTTTTTCCAATTGGTCGACTTTTTTGGTTATAATTTCTTCATGCGTTAATAATAATTCTATTGGAACCAGTTCGACTAACATAATCGCGTCCAAGAGTATCCTTTGGATATACCTGTCTGCCGAAGCAATCATGCATAGTAGACTTCTGGGTCCATCATGGAGGACTCATCTTCACCATTTGAATGGCCGATAGATGATGAGACTGAAATAGTCCTTAAAAGAATTCGAAAAAAAGGTAAAGCATGGATAGTAGGAGGATGGGTCAGAGATTCATTATTAGGCGTTAAGTCAATCATTGACATAGATATTGCAACTAACCTGAGGCCCACAGAAATAGTCGAAATATTTCCGGATTCAATTATTATAAACGAAAATTTTGGAACAGTTTTGGTAAGAATGAAAGATGAAAATATTCAATGTTTAAAGGAATGGGAGGTAACTACACTTAGATCTGAAAGTAATTACACCGATGGAAGGAGGCCAGATATGGTTAATTTCGGCGATAGTATATTTGAAGATATATCTAGAAGAGATTTTACTATTAATGCAATGGCAATTAATACTGAGGGAGATTTAATTGATAAGTTTGGAGGTCATGATGATCTTAAAAAAAATATATTAAGATGTGTAGGAAATGCTAATGAAAGATTAAGTGAAGACGGTTTGAGAATTATTCGTGCATTTAGATTCATAGGCTTAAGAAATAATACAATAATGACATTTGATATTGAATTAAATAAAGCAATTTTAGATAATGTTGGAATGATAAAAAAGGTATCTAAAGAAAGAATTGATTCAGAATTACGTAAGATAATGAAGTCCAAAAATGCACTTATAATATTATCTAAAATGAAGGATTTTAAAGTCATAGAAATGATTTTTCCAGATTTAAAAATTAATTTAGATGTAAAATTAACAGACGATTATAGAGTAAACTTACTTCTAATATTTGGAAATGATGATAAGAATAATATTGAAGTTGCAAAGTTATTAAAAAAATATTTAAAAATTTCAAATAAAGATGAAAGTATTATTAGATTTTTGTCTGTAAATAAGCTAAATATTCCATCCAATAATGTTGGAGAATTAAGAAGGTTTAGAGCGTATTTGTCTGATGAACAGAAAAATTGTTTTTTAAAATATTTAGAAGGTAGTGGATTTGATACCAATAATTTGAAATCTTCATTAATCAATCTACCACCATTAAAGGCAGGAAAAGAACCATTAATAGATGGCAATATTCTAAGATCTGTGACTGGATTAGAGCCTGGAGCGAAGTTAGGTAAATTAAAAGGATTGTTACATAGGGAACAAATAGAACAAGATATCGGAAATGTTGAAGAAGTCTTGGATCTATTAAAATATATAGATTGGGAAAATTCTAATTATGAAGAATGGAGCCATATGTGTTGGCCGTAATCACAATTCATTGAGATGTTCAATATACTCATTTAGATCAAAGTAGAAGTCGTAATCAAATTCGTGTGGCTTCACAATTAGGCACCATCCATCGCCATACGCATCATCATTTACTAAATCGGGACTATCTTCCACATCACCATTCAATTCTACAATTTTACACGGGAATGGAGCATTAATCAGTAATCTTTCATTTGCTGTCCTTACAGTTATCATCAAATCGTCAACTCCTATTTCATCACCACTAGTTAATGGAGTAGCTTCAGCATCATCATCAATAACTGATTCTTCTTCATCTACGTCTGATCTAAATTCACTATCATCTTCGGGTTTGGCCAAAACAACTCTTACGATATCTCCATACTCAGCCCTGATGAATTCACTAATTCCAATCTTCACTGTCATGTCTTCTTCTTTCTTTTCATCTAATACCTTCAACCATAGATGTTCCTTACTATACCGGCGGTCATGGGCTATGCTGAATTCAAAGAAATCTCCGTCAGACATGTTGCTTTCGTTCGCCGGCGCCAACGTCCCACTTTTTAATCATTCGGAGTGATTTGCTAACATTTGACGGCGAGAGATTAACAATGTGAACTTCTTCGGTTGGTTTGAGATAATTATGGATTTTCAAGAGACTGAAGAACAAAGCATGGTAAGAGGCATGGTAAGAAGCTTTGCAGAGGATGTTTTGGCACCTACTTGCCTGGATAGAGATAGAAATGCAAGTCCACCACTTGAAGAATGGAAATTATTTTGTGAATATGGATTACAAGGAATTACCATCCCTGAAGAATATGGAGGGAATCCAGTTGATGATATCATTGAAGCAATCATAGTAGAAGAATTGGCCAGAGTAGATCCATCTTTTTCTGTAATGTATTGTGTACATGTAGGATTATGTGCGAAAACTATAGCATTACATGGAAATGATGAGCAAAAGAAAAAATACTTGACTAGATTATCTAGAGGAGAGATAGGAGCATATTCACTATCAGAAGCTGGAGCAGGGACAGATGCTGCAGCACTAGGATGCCGTGCGAAATTAAGTGATGATGGAGCACATTACATCCTTAATGGAGAGAAGATGTGGGTAACTAATGGTAAAAGTGCAAATATATATGTCCTATTTGCAAAAGATATAGGCCATCCCGAATATGGAGAAAAGCGACATGGAGGAACTACAGCATTCATAATTGATTCCGAAATGGAAGGATTCAGTGTTGGAAAGAAGGAAGAAAAACTAGGTATTAGATCCTCCGATACTTGCGTGTTATTATTAGACAATTGTAAAGTT
This sequence comes from Candidatus Thalassarchaeaceae archaeon, assembly GCA_023700245.1. Classification (GTDB taxonomy): domain Archaea; phylum Thermoplasmatota; class Poseidoniia; order Poseidoniales; family Thalassarchaeaceae; genus MGIIb-O3. The sequence goes on along the minus strand of JAJPRE010000016.1, from coordinate 10,111 downwards.
CCAGTAGAAAATGTTTTGAAAGGCTCAGGAAATGGTTTTCCAATAGCAATGAATGCATTGGACAATTCTAGAATAGGGATTGCTGCACAAGCGCTTGGGATCGCCCAAGGAGCATATGAAGCAGCATTGAATTACGCACATGAGAGGCAATCATTTGGAAAACCAATTGCATACCATCAAAGTATTGGAAACTACCTAGCAGATATGGCCACACAAACCGAGGCAGCAAGAATGATGGTTTACAAGGCCGCATGGGCAAAACAAAGACACTATGAGCTGGGAATGGAAAGGCACACCAAGGAGGCTAGTATGGCGAAATTATTCGCTGGAGACACTGCAATGTGGGTCTCAGAAAGAGCAGTTCAGGTATTAGGTGGATATGGATATACTACTGATTTTCCTGTTGAGAGATTCTTCAGAGATGCTAAAATTACTCAAATATATGAAGGTACTCAAGAAGTTCAAAGAATCGTGATAAATAGGGCTATCAAACCTTAGAATTAAGGTATCCACGCATATTTCCTCTGACCTTCTAGCACATTATCTCCACCCACTGCTATTAAAGCAAATTCCATGCTTGGTTTTAGAACAGACTCTTTTTGAGAACCACGATGTAATTTTTCATAAATTTCTTTATTTAGTGGAGTACGCTGACCTAACCTTTTGAATAAATTAAATTTTTTAGCAACTTCTTTCCATTCTGATTGGACAATTCCTTCGAATACTTTGGCTTTGGCACCACTCCCATAACCACAGAGTCCAACATATTTTCCATTCATATCTACATCATCATTGAAGTCTGATTCCATTGTTGACATTAATGCTAAGAAAATAGATCCGGTATATTGGTTACCTATCAAGCTGGATGCACGTTGTGTTTTTTCAATCCTACTTTCTGAAAATATTTTAAATTCCTCAGTTTTAGATATTAATCTTCTATATTTATCATTAGCCTTTTCAAATTCTTCAATTCCATCAATTGTATCTGAAAAATCCTCTGGCATTGGTTCAACACCTATTTCAGTTACAATTTTATCCCACATAGGTAAATGCCTCCTATCATGTCTGAATACATCAGGGAACATACGTTTACCTTGGAATGCATAAGGAAGATGCACTATAATTCGACTCCATTGAGCAGTAAGAATTTCATCATTCTCTGGATTGTAACGACCGGAATTTATAGCCTTTAATCTGAAATTTATGAAAGCGGTTTTGACAGATTCAGAATAACATCTATTTGAGAACTGCCCATCGAAAATTGGAGTATCTTTATGAATTTTCAGAGTATGTGAATCGAACATAACATTATCTTTTTTCGAAGATTTAGGAAGTATTGCAAGAATCCTTTCTAATAGCCCTTCTCTCTTTGGTTCGCCAGCTTCTTCTGCTAAGTCAAGGATGTTCTTTACTACGGTTTTCATCTCAACTTCTCTACGTGGTTTGAAGAAATCATGTACAGGCATAGTTGAAACACCCCAATTATCTGGGATTATGATTAATCTGGGATTATGCCTAATCAGAATCGCCCCCCCTCCAGCTCCTTGAGTATATTCTCCAGAAGATCCCAAATCATACTTGGCGTTATCTGCAAAAACAACTATCCCCATTCTATCTTCTTCTTCGCCGCCCCTTGCAGCCCAGTCTAACGTATTATGCATCGCATCTACTGCACCAATACAAGCAAATGTTAAATCTACGACATCACAATTTCGAAAACAATCCTTGCCATAGTTTTTTCCATACCTCTGTTCTAACATATCCATAATATATGTGGCAGTAGGTTTGGCCCCATCAAGTGAAGACTCAGTCCCCAAATATATTCTTCCTATTTTTCGCGGATCGAGATTATTTCGATCTATTAGCCGTGCACATGCATTTGCACCCATTGTTGCCGTATCTTCGTGCGCATCTGGTATTGCCATTGCTGCTAAACCCAGTCCTTTGTTCAGTTTTCCAAAATCTGCACCTCGGAATTCTGCAAAATCTTTCATATCGAAATATAGTTTAGGAAAATATATTGCAATATCATCAATGCCAACATCAGCCATATTACTCACTCCTAGTTATTCCCATGAATGGAGGGTTATCATCTCTCTGTCAATTTCAATGTGCAAATGGGCACTTTGTTATTCATCAAGATTAACCAGTTATGGCATTCATTGCAGACAAAATTTCAGATTCTTCATTGAAGTATTCATTAATTGGTGATAAGATTTCTGATAGGCCCTCGGCGATTGCCATCTTTGCATCGAATGGGTGAATTTTTTCTTTGGAAACAGCATCAATGAATAAATTAATATCATCATAAGAGGATGGTTCGCCATATTCAGGCTTTGGAGTAACTACAATTTCTCCCAACATAGGTAATACAATATACTTCGCAATTTCAAATATTGCTGAAGAAGTATTTCCAACTTCCAAGAATGCTTTTCTCATTTTCTTTTTCAATTTAGATGGAGTATCATGAATTAAAATTGCATTATTGGGATCAGATTTAGACATTTTATGATCAAATGAATCCATACGCCCACTAGACCCCTTTAAGCCCGAAAGCATTGGAGTATGAATACAAGTTGCTTTTATCCATTTATTTCTATCAGCGACTTCTCTCATGTACATGTGGGCTTTTCGCTGATCCATTCCGCCTAGAGCAATATCAATTTGTAGTTCGAAAACATCTGCAGCTTGTAATGCTGGATAATAAAATGCAGAGAGATCGTGGTCTGAAGATTCTTCATCCCTCCCCATAATAGTAAATGTCCTCCTTACTCTTGAAAGACTCATATTTTTTGAACATCTGAGTACCCTTTCCCAATATTTTCCGCTATCCATGACTTCTGATGCCCTAATAAATTTTATTTGACCGGGCCCCGAACCTTCTTTAGGATGATTTAACAATACACGAAATACCTCTGACATATAATCTGCTGCTATAGAAATTTTTTCCATATCTCTACCAAATTTATCATTTACCCATGCGTGCCAATCTGCGAGTAGAATTGTTATATTTACTCCTTCATTTAGCATATTTTTCATGGTATCTGCTAATATTACCCAGCCCAAATGTGCTTTTCCACTTGGTTCCAGGCCTATGTAAGCATTTAATTGGCCATTTCCTGAATGGCTAGGCTTACCTGAAAGTACATTATTGACATGTTCAACACCGATTACTTCTTCGCAACCTCTAAACATACTGATTATTTTTTCTCTGAATTCTCCCTCGAGTGAATCAATATAACTAGTATTAAACATTCAATGGCCCCATTACTGGAATAGTTTACCAAGTTTTTCGCCGCGTCCTGCGGCTTTAGTATTTTCATTATTGGCTAAAGCATTCTCAATTTCTTCAATGAATGATTCAGCTTTCAATCTTGTTTCTTCAGAAACATTTGTCGATATTTTCATAAAGTGTTTTGCTTGTGAAACTGCAGATTTAGCCTTGCTAGCCTTCTTAGCCCATTCTTTGGCTTTGTCCCCTCTCTGTTTGGAATTATATCCCGTAACATCATCCAAAAATTGAGTCCACCTGCGACGGCTATCTTGTGCAATTTTCATAGCCTCCGGATCTTCGAAGTTAGGTGGCACATTTGTCACATTTACGACTAACGCACCAGACTCTTCGATAAACGACTCAATTGAAGTCATTATGTCATGTGAACCGGAAAAAGAGTTGTTGCCATTATCATTAACAACTTCAAAATATTTCTTTGCTAAAACTGCTAATCCACCATCTGCTGTAATCTGCTTTACCATTCCTCGCTTAACGTCGAATCTCTCCATAACACGGCGACTAGTAATTTCCTATTCAATACTGCCGGATAATGAGAGTAAACAACGGGCATCGAACGACATAAACATATCTTCCATATCGGAAAGGCGTGGCGGTACATTCGGGAAGAGTAAGTTTTCTAATTATTGTTACAATATTAATTCCAATAATCGGTGCTGACTCAGCATTAGAGTTAGGAGAAATAGTCTATTTGGAAGATTCAGATATTGGACTTTTAGGGGCGACCATAGATTCACAAAATGAAGAAGTTTTAGCATATGGTAAAAATTCAAAAATAATTATTATAAATCCAGTAAATCCTAGAGATAAATTTGACATTTCTTGGAATAGTGGATTTAATTTAACCGGCGCTGATTACCACCCTAGTGGAAATACTGCCATAATAGTAGGAGAGAATGGTTTAGTATTGAGATATTCTAAGGAAACGGGAAATGTTCAGAGAGTAGGAAACTTCGTTCAATTTAATAATGATAATTTAGAATCAATAAGTTGGAATGCAGACGGATCGTGGGCATATATAGGTTCTGAAGAGGGAAATATTTGGAAATTTAGGGGAGGAATTGGGAATTCATCAGAGGTCCAATTGATATCTGACAGAATACTAAGTAAAGTTACTAGTATAGATTGCCATGAGGATGTGAATATTTGCATAGTCAGTACCATATCCGATGGAATTGGTATAATCGATGATTCACATCGAATAAATTGGATAGGTGGTACAAATTATCCATGGGTGGACATTAATTGTCCAGAAGGGAATTCTTGCATTGCCATATCTAGCGAAAATAATCTTGGAGCAATAGAATTAAATTTAGATAAACCATTTGACTCATCACTTAAGGTAACATATTTAGACAGTATTTTTGGAAAATTGATTCGGGTCGAACATCAAAATAAAGAAGTCAATTTAATATCATTAGTACCATTTTCATTGATAGAATTTAACTCAACTTCAGGAGATGCATTTACAGGAATAGAATACAATGATGTTAAAGAATTTAGTGCTTCCATATCGGATGAAATAATAATATCAACATGGGGAATTGATAAAGATGGAGGTTGGATATTAACAAGTCAGGGTACTGCGGTAAAATATAATCAAATTATTCTCAACTCAAATAGTTCATTACTAGATTTTTTAGTAATACTTTCATTCCTAGTAATTATCCTTGGAATAATCTACTCAAGACAAATAAAAAAATAATATCATGAATGCTAATTGATCGAAATAATAGTAAATGACATATACATACTTTCATTTGTAATATGCTTTCAGGACGTTTTGAAAGTTATGGATTACGAGGCCCTAGATTTCTATGAAATAGATTCGCTGTTAACAGATGAAGAGCGCATGGTACGAGACATGGTTCGAGATTGGGTTGACGAAGAAGTTATTCCAAATATTGAAAATGCTTGCCGTGAAGGAGTTTTTCCGGACGAATGGAGAGTTGCACTTGGAGAAATGGGCGTTCTTGGAGCGCCCTTACAAGGATATGGATGTCCAGGATTATCATACACCGCCTATGGAGTCATATGTAGAGAATTAGAAAGGGGCGATAGCGGACTCCGATCCTTTGCTAGCGTACAAGGATCATTAGCAATGTATCCAATATGGGACTTTGGTAGCGAGGAGCAAAAAAATTACTACTTACCTAAAATGGCTAGTGGGGAATGGATTGGATGTTTTGGTCTAACCGAGCCTGACTATGGATCTAATCCCGGCGATATGATCACCAAGGCCGAGGACATTGGAGACCATTATCTCCTTAATGGTGCTAAAATGTGGATAACAAATGGAACTATAGCTGAAGTTGCGATTGTATGGGCTAAATTAGATGGAAAAATTAGAGGATTTATAGTCGAGAAGAATGACCCGGGCTTTACAGCACCTGAAATGAAAGGAAAACACTCACTTAAAGCGAGCGTTACCAGCGAGTTAGTATTTCAAGATTGTAAAATACCTAAAGATCGTATACTTCCAGGAGTTAAGGGATTAAGAGGGCCATTTTCATGCCTGAATAATGCCAGATTTGGAATATCATGGGGCGCAATAGGGGCCGCTCAGGCTTGTTTCCATTCTGCTAAAGATTATTCAATGAGTAGGATTCAATTCGATCATCCAATAGCATCATATCAATTAGTCCAAAATAAACTAGCATGGATGCTTAGAGAGATTACCAAGGCCCAATTATTGGCATATCATTTAGGGCAAAAGAAGGATGCTGGAAAATGGATACCTGAACATATTTCACTGGCTAAAATGAATAATGTCGACATAGCATTAGAGATAGCGAGAGTTGCTAGAGATATCCATGGGGCAAATGGTATTCTAGATGAATATCCAGTAATGAGGCATATGGCTAATTTAGAATCTGTAAAAACTTATGAGGGGACTCATGACATACATAATTTAATAATTGGCAGACACATAACTGGAATACAAGCATTTACTCGAGAAGCATAAATGCGAATATTGAAAGATGTGTTGACACTCGGCCAGTTTAGAGATTAGTATGAATATAATAGTGCTTTTAAAACAGGTTCCGGATACAACTGCAAAAATATCAATATCCTCAGGATTTATGGACGAAAGTACAATTGCAAAATGGTCTATGAGTCCATATGATGAATTTGCATTAGAATCAGCATTGCAACTAAAGCAAAATTGTAATGGGAATTTAATAGCAATAACATGTGGACCAGATAGATGCTCTAAAATGTTAACAGACGCTGCTGCAGTTGGAACAGACAGATTAGTTCACATTTATCATGAAGGTTATTTGGATAGTATTCAAACTCAGACACTCTTAGTAGCCGCAATAAAGAAATTTGAAGGTGAAGTAATAATGTGCGGTAAACAGGCAGCCGATACAAACTCGGGATCTACAGGTCCGGGCGTGGCTGAATTAATAGGCGCTAGTTGCATTACTCACGTATCTGAAGTTAAGTATGAAAATGAAGAGTTGATTGCAACTAGATTAAATTCATTAGGATTTGAAATAATATCAACGACGCCTCCCAGTATTTTTGCTTTTGACAAAGGAGTAAAGGAGCTTAGACGACCTAATGTCAGAGGAATAATGATGGCAAAGAAAAAGGAAATTACTCGATTGACTCCTGATGATTTAGGAGTATCATTAACTAACTCGGATATAAATTTAATTTCGCAAATGCCCCCTTCTGAAAAGGCACCGGGGCAAAAATATGAAGGTACAGACTCAATTCATGAAATAGTCAGTAAATTACGTGATGAGGCAAATGTAATATAAGGAGGAAGAAATATGATAACAATAATAGCAGAAAATTCAGGAAATACACTACATCCAGTTACATCACAATTAGTAAATGCGGCAATATCGATAGGAAGTAATGCTCATGTAATCTGCCCTGGAGGAATTGGTGCAGATGAAGCGACGAAAATAACAGGCGTACACAAAGTAACTTCAGTGTTAGGAGATTGTTTCAAAATATTTGATGGTAGCGCTTGGGCTGAAGCAATTAATTCCTCAATTGGTGATGATTCCGATATAATATTCACTCCTGCCACCTCACAGGGTAGAGAGATAGGTGCAATTATAGCTGCCAAAAGAAAAATTCCAATTATCCAGGATGCCATATCATTGGATTCGGCAATTCAAGTGACTCGAACAATATACTCAGGTAAGGCAGTAGAAAAAATTCAATCATCCAGTAAATGTGTCATCACAATTAGGCCGAACTCTTTTGATTCAGCACCTCAGGGTAATAATGCTCCACTAAATACGGTAGATAAATCAGCAAATTTAAGAATAGCCGTAAAAGAAGCTATTGTTAAAGCAAGTGAAAGATTAGATGTATCAGAAGCAGACATAATAATTTCTGGCGGAAGAGGAATGGGGTCAATTGACAATTTCGCTGAACTAGAAAGTCTTGCAGATATGTTAGGTGCTGCAGTAGGAGCTAGTAGAGCAGTCGTGGATGAATGGGGCATGTCACATACAATGCAAGTTGGGCAAACGGGCAAAACCGTTACTCCTTCACTATATATTGCAGTAGGAATATCAGGAGCCATTCAACATCTAGCAGGAATGCGATCTAGCAATTATATAGTTGCAATTAATAAAGATCAGGATGCACCAATATTCAACGTTGCTGATTACGGAATAGTTGCATCCTGGGAAGATGCACTGCCTGTCCTTAAGGAAGAATTATCTAAACTTTAAGAAATATTTAGATAATATTCTTTGCATCATCATTTCGCATATCTTCTATCTTACTTAGATATGATTCAGTTACTCCGCCTGTAACATAAATGCCATCAAAACATGAACAATCAAAATTAGCAATCATCCCATCTCCGGACGATATACATGCACCTACTAAGTCCTCAAGTTTTTGATAAAATAATAAATCTGCACCTATTGCTCTACATATTTCATCATTATTTCTACCATACGCAACATATTCTTTTTTTGCAGGCATATCTATTCCGTATACATTAGGATGAATTATGGGAGGAGAACATGATGCAAAATATACCTTCTTAGCGCCAGAATCGCGTGCCATTTGCACAATTCTCTTAGATGTATTTCCCCTAACGATACTATCATCGACAATTAATACAACTTTACCTTTGAATTCTCCTACTATTGTATTTAATTTCTTTCTTACTGAATCTTGTCTGATTGACTGACCGGGCATTAAGAAAGTTCGCCCTATATACCTATTTTTTACAAACCCCTCTCTATACGGTACTTCGAGATATTTTGCCATATCTAGAGCGGCGACTCTTCCACTATCGGGAACTGGAATAACCACATCTATTGGATCTTTGATATGACTATCCAATATTCTACGTGCAAGAGTCCTTCCCATACGTAACCTTGCCTCATGGACTGAAATTCCATCTATTACGGAATCGGGTCTTGCGAAATAAACGTGCTCAAAAATACAAGGAGTTAGATTAGGTTCGGGGTGGCAAATTTTTGTAGATATAGTGCCATTTAAGCGTACAATAATTGCTTCTCCGGGAGATATATCCCTATCGGGAGTAAATCCAAGTGCTTGGCACGCTACGCTTTCAGACGCAATTAGTACTTCTGTAAAACCATCGATTTCATTCTTACCCATAAATAAAGGCCTAATTCCATGAGGATCGCGAAAAGCAATAAGACCCCATCCAGTAATTAATGCCGTGACACTATAACTACCTTCGGCCCTCTGATGAAGGCGTTCGATTGCCCTAAATATATCATTTTCTAATAAAGAATCCATACCTCCTGGCCTACCATTCAGAGATCTTTGAATTTCTGCAGCAAATAAATTCAACAATGCTTCGGAATCTGAACTAGTATTAATTCTCCTATGATCATATTCCAATAAACCATTTATTATATCATCATTATTATTTAAATTACCATTATGTGCAATGCTCACACCAAATGGAGTATTTGTATAAAATGGCTGAGCCTCATCTGCTGAGTTTGAACCAGCAGTAGGATATCTGACATGGCCGATTCCCATCGATCCTGTCAATTTTTGCATATGCTTTTCTGAAAATACATCCCTAACTAAACCATTTGCCCTTCTATGAGATATATTATTTGAATCGCTAGTTACTATTCCAGCTGCATCTTGACCTCTATGTTGTAATACTAACATACCATCATAAATTAATGGAGCAACGTTTGATTTCGGATTACCAACAATTCCGATGATACCGCACATCGAATTTCAAGCCTTCCTCTAACTCTAAGAACTTAGCCATTTCTAGAGAAAACAATAATTATCAACGTTCGGACATAACTCTGTTACGCTTGTTCCATCTATATTTTCGAATTTTAGCAGTAGCACCGTAACCGCATGAAGCACAAACTGATTTTTGTTTATGATACGAATGTCTTCCGCATCTACGGCACCTAATATGAGTTGATTTTTGCCTTTTTCCCATACTTGGTGTACCCTTGGACATACATATTACTCCTTTAAGACAACGCGGCCACCGACCGGCTTGTTATGAGAGTTGCCCTGAAATATTTCTTAATCAAAGTTCAAATTGGATTCAAGAAGATCTAGTAACGGATCTTTTGGCCTAGAGCGGAAAGTTAACTTCAATATCATAAATGTCGACATTAGAAATATTATGGGAAGAAGATGCAATATAGATAATAAGGAATTTGCCAAAGAATCTAAAATTATATCCAAGATTTTGACATCAGAGTTAATGAATTGATAATTCAGTGTAATTATCAATAAAAGAAATAATATAGTAGAGAAAAAAAGTGGAATTAGCCTGTGATGAGGATGATATGAGAAAATCAAGTGTATAATGAATAAGAT
>JAJPRE010000015.1 GCA_023700245.1 Candidatus Thalassarchaeaceae archaeon | reverse complement strand
GTTATTACATACTACGAACCATTGCATGTTTGATGGAAGAGTATTATCAGAACCGGATGCTAATTTTGCAATTACTACAATTGATCTTATTGCATTTACGTTATCATCTGCAGTCGCAGGGTCACCATCTGGGCCATCAGCATCAATTGATGCAATATATGCATCTGTAACTAATAATTTACCGGATATTTGATCACGAGTATCGTCACCAGTTTTTTCTGCCCTATCTTGTAATTCTTCAGCAGTCTTAATAATAACAGTAGATGCAACAGCAGCTACCAAAATTAGTGCAATGAAAACAATCATTGCTCCAATACCGATAGACCCTTGCTCATCGTATCGACTACGCTTTGCTATAAATTCATGGTTGTTAGTACTCATCATCAGGGCTTTCTGATGAGTTATCATTTATGATGTTAATGTATAATTATTCGATATATAGGATATGTGAACAGTTATTAGAAATTAATAGGAGATTTATAGACACTAACTATTATTTCCAACATTCAAAATATCTACTTCTAGATTACATTTTTGTCCTGGACCTAAATTTTGTACAAATGGTAATCTAATCGCCTCAAATCCTTCAGGTAACCAAGGATCCAGTACAATGCCTTCCATATTTCTTAATGTTCTATTTTCAACTCTTATTTGTACTTTTAAATCTCCATAATTGGCCAAATAACCAGTTGTTATGGCTAAGTTCCTACCTAACATTTTATCTGCGCTAAATGACCCAGATGATTTAATTTCAACACCAATTTCGATGAATCCTTCAGGAGGAATTTCTGGTATTTCCGTCATCTTAGGATTTGCTATCCATCCAAGAGGAGTTGGTAAAGACATTCTCATAGGAGAAATATTATTTTCACCTAAGTTTTCGATGCTAATTACCATTAATCCGTTATTGGTTTTTTCAGGCCACTTAGCCTCTAATGAAAGGAAAAAATGGTTAACAAGAAACGGACTTAATGCTTCTCCTGTAGGTACAGAACCAAGTACGCTAATTGCTCTTTCAAACGCATCAGTTGCAGCTGTAAAATCACCATTTGTTAATTTCTTTCGTGCTTCTCTGATTAAATTGAGAGTTACTTCTTCTGAATCACTCAAATCTCCTAATTCATTCAAATGTCTATTGATAATAGACAGTGATCTATCTAGTCCTTTTGGCCCTAAAGCAGCAATTGCTTTTTCGACAGAATCCGCCGCGGCTCCCCAGTTGCCCTCTCTTAAAAATTGTAAACCTAATGAAACATATTCTGAAGCATTAAGATCATCTTCATTCATTTCTTCTAATTCGTCTAATTGCTTAGATAAAGATGCTAAAGATCGTGACAAGCCTAATACTTGATCTTCAAGAAAATTTGCTTCTTTAGTTAACTTTTTCAGCATTTTATTAGCCCTTAACGGCCTGTTTTTCCAAATAGTATGTTGAATCTTTTTAGATTCATCATCTATGAAATTTAACATCTTTAATGTTGCTTCAGCGCCCCCAGAATTCGATGAAATCTCATTTTTTTTACTTGCCATCTATTCTGGGCCTCCTACACGATTTCTGGGTTGAAATCTATTCGAACTATTCTGAGAAGCGAGGATTTTCTTTATTTTCATTGCCCTTAATTCAAGTTGGCCAAGTTGTGAATATATTTTATCATATGATTTATCAAGATATCGAAGAACTATGTGAATAAGTAATGGAGATACTAAAACAAATATTATCAAACCAAGTATTCCAGTATTACTACTATCTATAGTTAAATTAGGATTTAATATCATTATTAGTAATAGGCTCAGTGGTGAACATGATATAATTGCTCTCAATTCCTTGATAGTTTTCTTTATTTGGATATCATGATTTGAAATTGTCGCTCTAGCGCCGGTAAGTGATTTCTTCTTATCATTATATATTGCTTGTACTTCAGATGAGCTAGTCCATGCAATTTTAATAGAGCCAATAATGGCTAAAATTGCACAAATTAAAGGTAGAAACTTAAAAAGATTAGTTAATGCTAGTGCACCTAATCCTGCAGAAAACATATAAGAAGACAAATGGACATATGAAGGAGTGAAATCTTTCACTCCATTCCTGTAGAAATATAAACTCCCCAATAGTAATATTATTGATATAAAAATTGAAATAGATATGCCGATTTCATTTGACCCTACTTTCAATTTATATTTAGGAGGAGCCCAAGAATCTATTGTTAAATCCTCTGATCTTAAATCGTTATCAATATGATTACCTTTTACTTCGACAGCTGTACCAGTTAATTCTGCAGTACATTTTAATGTCTCCGATGTAGACCACCATGGTATAGATTTAGCACTTATTTGCCAAGTTGAATTAAATGATTGTTGAGATGCAAGGACTGGCACTACCTGTGTTCCTGAATTAAAGGAATCTAAATATTTACCATTACAAGATACTTGAACTTCGGCACCAAGTGGCATGATTGCATCGCCGGCATTCATAACTTGAACTATCAAGGTTGAAGCAGTTCCTTCAATTATTGCACCATTGATAAAATATATATCTTTTATCTTTGGATCAGAGGTAGTAGTAGTAACTATATCTACAGTAAAATCTGTCCAATAATCTTTATTATTGGGTTCATTTGGATTCTGTAGTCTGAATGTTATTGACCACCCATCCCCAGGTGCTAATTCTTCCGTCGGAGGAATTATGAATACTAAATCAAATTTAGATCCTATTTCGTAAGGCTTTACTAATTCAGAATTTACTCTAAAACCCACTGTTGAAAGAAGAATTGTATCTTCAACATAAAAATTCCAAGTTGAATCTGGATACGCCGATCCATCAATATGTCGTTGAATTTCCAAGGCCGTTAAACTATAATTTACAGGCGTTTCATCTGTTGATCCTAAATAAGGAACATGCATCCAAGGTATTCTATAAATCCGACATCTTTCAGTAATGGATGTATCAACTGTATTTGCGCAGGGAAGTAGTCCCTCTCCTTCTCCAGATGACCCTGGATCAACAACAACGTCAGTATCTGTCTGGATTCTGACGATTTCAACTAGTGTACTGTAAGCTTGTGATTCTGTAGAATCATCTGAAGAAGAAAAAATAATATCAAAAAATCCTGATTCCCCAGCATAATGGTCTGATGCGATTGGCGTTATTTCCATAGATATAGAGTATGTTTCTGCAATTGGAATAATGAATGAAGTAGATGGGAGATTAGGGAACGATACTTGCCATCTTGAGGGATTGTCTACTGCAAGATTATAGTTCACGTTAACTGAAGCTGGAGCATTACCTGAATTTTCAATTGTATATTCAAAAGATCTTTTTTGTCCCGGAATAAGCCTCATACTTTCAAATGATGCAACTATATCTAATTCAAAATATGGCTCTATAGTAACTGAAAGAGTTGTAGATCCAAGTATTAGATAATCGCCATTAAATTGGGTGAAATCATATGAAAATATTTGAATTGGAATAGTATAAGTTGCTCCTGCTTCTAACATTACGTTTGGACCAATATTAGGTAAACTAATATTCATAGTTATATCAATGCTATTATCTGAGCCAGGAGATATTGTTAGATTTTCCAATGTTTCGAAGGCCCAAATACCCGATGTGGAGGTTTCTGGTAAAATAGAGTTAAATGAGACATTTTTTTCTAATAAGTTTCCTAAATTAATTAAACTGAAAGATGTTTGAATTTCTGTACCTGGTTGAGCAAAGAGTGTGGTACTTCCTTGGAGAGTAAGTGCATGATCAGGATTAACAGTTACTGACATTGTTTTTCTATCTAATTCAGAATTATTATTTATTAATATCAAATCAAATGACCTAGATTCGTCGGCTCTTGCATCATTGGATGTTTTAGAATATACTCTAATTATTGCGGTAACTCCTGAATTTACAATCATACTTTTTTCAGTTTCAATATTTGTGTCATCATCAGAGAAAGAAACCTGTAGATAATTATCATCTGAATTTTCAAGTTTTAAATCAAAAGTTTGGTTTGAATTTCCTGTATTATTTAATTCAAACATAATAGTTGATGTACCTAATCTATCCAATATTGCTACTGAAGATCCAGAGTTTAACTCAGCATCTATAAGTTCATCTAATTTGAATTCTGCTGTAGCATAAGCTAGATAATTTTCAGGATTATCGATTGAAGTCACATATATCCAGATTGTATGAATTTTATCTGCACTTGCAGTTGCCGGCGGTACGGCAGTAACGGTGAAATCTTTGGAAAAAGTTGAAGATGGGCTTTGAAATGAGTCTAATCTTGATTTAATAGTTCCAGGATTAGTGACCGTTATAGTCCATCCCGGCTCACCAATATAACTTACATTAAATGTGTTAGGTGAATTTCCCATATTAGTCAAAGTCATTTCGGCTGTAATAGACGTTCCGGGAGATCCTGTTCCTCTAGATTTTAATGCTAACTCTGCATCTTCTAACTCCATTATATCAAACTTAAATGTAGTCTCGTTGACAGAAGTTAATGGTGCATTTCCATTAAAATCTGAAACAGAAAACGTTGTTGACGCATTGATGTCAATTCTATATTCGCCTGCTGCAGGGTATGGGAAGTTTGTATTAAATGTGGATGAAATTGCTATTTGACCATACCCTGTTTCTCCGATATTTAGTTCTAGTTGTTGAGGCGTGATACCAACATTCCACCTCATATATTCAAATGGAGTAGAACCAGTCACAGCAGGCGTAAAAGTTTCAATATAGTCTAAATTTACAACTGCACTTCCTTGGCCTGTAGCATCTAGATTGTGTTTAGCCTGAATTTGGAAATCAACAATTCTGATTACTGAGGCCCCTAATACTTCTTCTTCGTCAACATCTTCGATGCAATACCATTCAGTTTGTCCTTCATCATAGCAGCGCTCTGCATCTTCTAACTCAAAATCAATTATTACAATCGGTAAAACTGTGATATAGGTTGTTGCTATTATATCTATACCTCCAGATAGAGGTGTTGCTTGAACTCTGAGATGTAATAATATATCTGCGTCTATTTTCCATGAAGATAGGATTGGCATTTCTAATTCTGGAAGAGTTATTGTAACAGGAATAGTTATGTTTTCGCCTGGAAGTAATAAATTAGTTAATTCAACAGGAGAATTGATTGACCAATACGGGGTTGCTTCCAACATACCTACATTAATATCATATTGAGATGGCGCCGTACCCGTATTATTTAGTACATAATCAATTGTAACACTATTAGCAATTCCTGGTGCAATGTCAACATAATTATCACCTTTAGCATTGCCACTAGATTGTATCATAGTTCCCTCATATAATTCTCCAGCCATCACAACGGCACTACTTGTCAAATCATATTGATTTCCGATACTGTGAACGATAATGGTTATTCTATCAGATTCTGATATAGCAGCATTCGCTGGGACAGTTACTGAAATTTGTATGATGCTAGCAGCCCCTGCTGCCAATACTAAAGGATTAGATACAGAATAAATTTCTGGAGCAGCATTAGCCCAGCCGGATAAGTTGGATTGAGTTACAGTAAAGGAATCAGTTTGATTTCCGGAATTTTGTAATAAAAAGGTAAGTGAAGTATTTTGACCTGGATCAATATTTCTATTAATTGGCGTAGATAGTATTGCCCTTAGTGAAGTAAACTCCACTTGTACTGAAGATATTATTATTGTAGATGTATCTCCATTTGCACCTACAACTTCAACAATTCCTGATAATATATATTCGCCTTCAAGAGATGTTCCATCAAACGTGATATCAATATCTGTTATTGGAGCAGGATTCGATAGACTACCGACTGGAGGTTGTACTGTTGTTGAGGATATAGGAACAGGATCTCCACCAAGTGTAGATGTCAGAGATAAAACTGCTGTAACGTCGACAGGCAATGTACCTGTATTGGCGACTGAAATAGTTCCTGACCAAGTGGCCCTAACTAGAGGATTTTCACCAGTAGGAAGCGTGGTTGTCAAAATTGAAGCATCTTCTATATCGTAAATATTTATATTTGATAGTATGTAATTATCGTTTGATGTATCAGAGTCAGATTCATCAGAATTGATTACCCAAGATGCTATTAGAGATATGCCAGATGTATACTCGCTTGAATCCCAATATAATAAATGATTTTCTTGCTGTCCTGCTAGAATACTGATGCTGCGATCATCAACTTCTGTCACACTTGAGCCATCATTAACTGAAAGATATAGTGTTCCATTTGCATCCGAACCTCCATAATTGAATATTGATATTCTCACTATGTGCTCCATAGGAGAGACAATGGGTATCCCTGAAATCATAACTGAGGGCGTAGTAATGTCTAGACCTGAGACTGATACATCTGCATCAGATGCACCCGATAAAAGTTTATTTTCATTATTTAATTTTATTTCTGGAGAATATGGTAAAGTTGAAAATACCATTATTGCAATCAATAAAATTGCAATTCTTTTCATTTATTTCACTCCAAGTAAATCTCTAAAATATATTAGTATCAACTGGCTAAACGCAATCCGCCCGTATATGTAGGAGCATCGGCTGGGATATGAAACACTCGGTGATAAAATCTATTTGAGACATCTAATGCGGTTAATTTAACCGATGTTATGAAAAGATGTTGCACAAGTTCACACATATGGACCTAGCCGCGCTTGTAATCCTTGCGGCAATTTCAGGACTATGTTTTCAAGGATTATATAGGCTAGTATTTGGTTCAAGCAGGAGAGTAATTTTACCGCCTACAGAAGCTAATCTACCTGAATACGAAACAGAAACATTGAGGGTTCGCAGAGAAAGAAGTAGTGGAAGAAGAGCCGATAGATCAAATGTTTCGATTCCTTCTCAAGGCTTAGGTGAAGGAAATGAGATTTTAGGTAAAGGCATAAACGAAGCCGTTGTAAATGATGCGGGTGTATCTGCGTTCAATGATAGATTGAAAAGAGAAGGTGCAAAAAGAGGAGCAGTTCAGGTCAGTTTGTTATGGAATAACTGGAATGATTTGGATTTACACCTAATAACTCCAACTGGTGAACATATATTCCATGATAACAGAAAATCTGCATGTGGAGGAGAGTTAGATTTAGATATGAATTTTAAACCAACTTCAAAAACTCCTGTTGAGAATATAGTTTGGACTAAAACTCCACCTCCAGGAACTTACAGGGTTGGAGTAAGGCATTATAAAGTTCAACACAAGAATATGATATTAGCAAAAATACCCCTCATATCAAAATTTATTTTGAATAATGAAACTGAATTTAAAGTTAGCGTCACAGTTGGAGATAGTCAGCGAGTTTACGAAGGAATTATTGAACATCATAAAGTAGGTAGCGAGTTGTTGTTTGTTGCCAAATTTGCTATAGCGGAAACTAAAGCAGGTGATTTAAAACCAAAAGAAATTATATTAAAACCCACAAACGATGATGTAAGTAAGGACATAGTTAGTAATAAATCAGTAAGTGATTATGACTTGTCTGTTAAACTATCTTGGGATGGAGTAAATGACTTAGGATTATCAGTTGTTAGTCCAACTGGAAAGAAGATTTCTTTCTTAGATATTGGAAATAATGCTGATGGTGTATTTAATTTTGGAAAAGAGCAGGGTTTGCAATCGATTATTTGGGATCAAAAACCTGAAAATGGAAAATATTCCATATTTGTTAATCAATATGAGATATCTGGAGAAAATAAAATAACAAAATTCAAAACATTTGTTACTAATAGTGGAGAGATTGAAGAATTCGAAGGCTCAATTAGTGAAGATGGAGAAAATATAGAAGTTGGTAGCTTTAAAATCTCTTGAAGTAATAATTTTAAAATATTTTAATATTTTATTTTTAATAAATATAGAACTTTTGCCATCCATTCTAACTTAAGCAATTTCAAATTTTTATTGGTGATGCCTGACCATTTTCCTACTATGTCGGTCCTAGTTCCTGCCATGATTATATTGTCATTTGGCACGCCTGCGGATCGGACAAAACAGGCTGCTCTATCACCATCAGTAAAGCCTCCTATGTTATACATTCCATCAATTTTATTTGGAATTTGATGAGTTAAGACAATTTTAGTTTTATCATATGATTTATCTAATATCAAAAGTTTTTTCCACGAACTTTGATTATCTCCATGGGCATGTAAAATTATCGGTACACCTCGTATAAATGCATTTTCAGTACCTTTGCCACCATCGGCATCGCTAACAACACAAACTAACTTTGACCAAGCCATTTTTGATAGTGTATCAGGTAATGTTGAGAAAATTCCAACTGCACCATCGGCTGCAACAAATAGATTATTAGAATTTATCATTTCTTTTATTTCTGAAGTTGATATAGCGGCCCCAATGATTACAATATTATTATTGCTATCTTTTAATTTTGTTATTACCTTTAATAATGTCTTATTACGCTCAATTCGTATCCAAGATTTCTTATTAGAATTTTCAACATATTTTAATAAATTATTCGCGCTATCTATATCATCTGAAAGTTCCCAATCAAAAAAATTTCTTACATCGTCTTGTAATGTTAATAATTTTATATTTACAGGCTTAAATTCAATATTTAAATCTGATTCCATAGACATTCTTAGAATGTCGGCTTGGTGAGTATTGAAGAACCTAGGGTCGTATAGGCCATTTATGCCGATGCCACTTGAGCCGCCCAAGATAGGCGACGATATGCTATTGGCTAGATATGGATTTTTACCTCAAAGTACGCACTATGTTAGAGAATTACTATTAAAAAATGATATTACAATTGAACAGCTAATAAATGCTGCATGGCTTGAAGACATCAGATCACGTGGCAGAATAAGGCTAGTAGAAAGTATACTGCATAAAGGTGGAATAGACGCCGTAACAAATATTGATCTATCCACTGACATCGGTAAAATGACTGAGGCGTTATCTTTTTTACATGCTATGTTGGTTGTATGTGCGTCTTTTGATGAGAGATTACTGGCTCGATGGATAGAGGGAGAATCAAGTAGGGCTGACCAACTCTTAGGAATGGATAAGGAAAATTTTTTGATAGTTGCAAATTCTTATTTATCAGGAATAAGGGAAGAAGAAATTCCTGGCTCTGAAAGTATTTTTTGGATTCCAATGAGTGATTTCATAGAATTATGTCCAAGAATATCTGGTGATTATTGGAGATTAATTAATCGTCCAGTAAAGGATGGTTGGGTATCTATGACTGCTGGAGTTGGAGAAACTAGTAGACAACGTACTGCTAGATTAATAAAAGAACGAATAAGAGAAAACTTAATTGATATATGTAGTCAAAGAATGGAAAAAATGGATGATGAATTTGCGGCTCAATTTTCAGATTCAGTTGAAAGAATAATTGGCTTATTCTCTGAACAAGTTCATGCTGAAATGCCAATTAGTGCTGCTAAAAGAACTGAGTGGCCTCCTTGTTTTGAGTTAGCCGTTTCAGAATTAAATCAAGGCATAAATGTAAATCATACTGGTAGAGTATTTTTGGCAGCTATGTCTAGATCAATGGGCCATTCTCAAGAAGAAACTTTATCATTTTTTTCAAATGCACCTGACTTTAATGCTGATACAAGTTCTTATCAAATAAATCAGATATATGAAAGAGAATATACTCCTCATGGGTGTTCGGCCTTGAAGACTGGGGCAAGGTGCCCAGTTCAAAGAGGTGATAATTCACTTTGTGATCAAGATTGGATGAGCCATCCACTAAAATATCTACGTGCAAAGCAGCGACGAAGGCATAATGAAAATATCATAGAAAGTTAAATAAAAACTATACTCTTATTCGATAATACGTGATGATATGAAGTTTGCAATAACCAAATCAATAGATCTGGAAAATGGTCAAGTTACTTGGTCGATAAATCCTGAATTATTGAGGATCTATTCTTACCTATTTTTTTGGATAATAGTTGGTACTGGTTGGTATTTTACAAAACATCATTCAGATGTCAATTTTCATGATAATATACTCATTGATACTTTTGGATCAAATAGTATTTGTATATTATTTGATCATCCTCCTGGGAATTATATTCTTCCATCTCTTTGGGCGTTGAATTATCTTTTTTTGACATCTTATTCCATATCTTGTTGGTTACGAGTTTATCATGAAAAGGCTCTAAAGCATATTGAAAGTAATAGGTATATATTTTATACTGTTTGTACTTTAATAGAAATATTTTCATTTACCGTATTTAGTACAATATTTGCTATTAATCCAGAAGAAAGTGTTTTAATTCATACTTTACCTTTTACATTTTTAATTCTTGGATTATCAATTTTAAGTGCTAAAAATTATATTTATTATCCATTTGTGACCGAATTGAGCAGCAAAGAAAAAATCCAGTCAAAGGTTCTGACTTCAATTCTTATTTTTTCAAGTGTTTTTAAGATAATATTTCAAATTCTTGCAGTATTTCAAGTAAGTATTGTTTACCATGATCGGATTTTGATGCTTAATGAAATATTAAGTGTAATTTGGTTATTTACTGCAGCAATAATTCCGATATATACCTCTTGGAGATTAAAAGATAGGGCGGGAAATTTAGAATTTACAATATCTCCACAATTAACATCATTTTAATATGAATATTATTATAAAATTCATTATGTAAATAAATAAAATAAATTAAAACTTCAAGATTAGTCTAATTGAATTGAGCAAAATAACAAATTCTTCATAGGTAACTTCCATCTATAGTAGGCTAACTCGACGGGGATGCATATGGTAAGAACTCTAGTAATGACTGTTGACAGAGATAATGATCTCGGAGTGAAATCTGGGATTAGAGGCCCCGTTATTGGTAGAAAAAATGCTCTTAATGCTGTATTAAGATTAGGAATTGCCGATCCAGAAGAATCTGATACCAATGCTATATTTGGTGCTTTACATCATCATGATAAAATGATAGAAAATGCGAAGGGAAATGATGAAGTAGAAATTGCAATATTGACTGGGGATGTCCGTGTTGGCCCCCGTAGTGATAGGGCCATAGCAAGCCAATTGGAAGAAGTCATTCAAGAATTTCAGCCTGATTCAGCAGTTTTAGTCACTGATGGTGCTGACGATGAGGCTTCGCTTCCGATAATAACATCAAGGTTAAGAGTCGATCATATCGAAAAGATAATTGTTAGGCAAAATAGAGGAATAGAAAGTACCTATTATTACATAGTGAAAGCAGTTGAAGATCCAAGATGGCGAGCACGTTTATTAGTTCCATTAGCCATATTTCTAATGATTTTTGGATTAGGCATAATTTTACCTAATGGAGGAATATTGATAGGTGCAATGCCATTGATAATGGGAATATGGGTTTTGACAAAAGGATTAGGATTAGAACAGCAACTTGATCGGTTACTAAATGATATGCGAGAAAGTGCAACCGGTGGTATTTGGTCTTCCTTACTATGGGCCCTTGCCATTGTATCAGTACTATTTTCGATTCTCACGGTTTGGCAAGTTTTAACTGGAACTACTGTAGAATTAAATAAATATGTTGAACAAGGTTACAGCAGTATAACTGTATTTGATCTAGATTCAGTAAATCGAGATATGGCAGTATGGGTAATTGCATTCGATCAGGCACTTACTTGGATCGTAGTGTCTATATTTTCATTTGCGCTATCCATAGGTGTTCTCAGATGGAAAGAAGGGACATTTACAGGAAGAAGTATACAATTAATTGGACTTGGAGCAGTAATATATACAATGACGAAGGCTGTAATTGAAGTGCTTTTAACAGAGTTGTCTGGTGATGATTATAGTTTGGCATTTGGAGAAATATCTGAGACATGGTTTGTCCCAATAATGGCAACTGTACTCTATTATTTATTGAGAACTGTGGTTCAATCATTTGAAGAAGGTGATGAAGTTATTAATGGAAATAGATTTTGGGGCGTCTGATTTAAATGTCTAAATTTAATTATAGTCTGAATCCAATATTATGATTCTGATTGTTGGGTTTTTCTTCTAATGTAATCAGAATAATTGCCCGGCCATACAAATAAGCTCCCATCTCCAGTTAATTCCCATATCGTATCACATACTTTATCTAAAAAATATCTATCATGGCTAACTGTAATTATTCCACCCTCATATCCAATTAATGCGCCTTCTAACGCTTCTTTAGCGTCAGTATCTAAATGATTAGTGGGTTCATCTAATAATAGTAAATTATTTTCTTCTAATAATAAACATAGAAGTGCTATTCTCGCTCTTTCTCCACCACTTAATTTTTCCAGTTTTGTTTTAGCCATATCTGAGGTAAATTGAAACTGACCTAGCATGGAGCGTATGTCTGCATATTCCATTCTGGGCTTTAAAAATTGAATCTGTTCAATAGGTGTAAAATCGAAATTTAACAATCTATGATCCTGATGGAAGTATCCTATTTGTACCCCAGGACGTACGTCTATTTCACCAGAATCTAATCTTAATTCTCCATTTATTATTCTTAGCAAAGTAGTTTTACCAGCTCCATTTGGGCCTATTATTCCTATTTTTTGCCCTCTTCTGACTCCTATGTCTAGACCTCTAATTATGGGACGAGTGAGATTGTCAAAAGTCAAATGCGCCTTTTTGAAATCTAATACTTCTAAACTACTTTTCTCAGTTGCTTTCATGTTAAACATAAGAGGTTTTCTTAGATTTGGTTTAATTGATTTAAGCCAACTTAATTCTCTTTGTGTACGAGTGATCATGACATGCTTCTGAGAAACTGATTTATCATATTTGTTTGAACTTTTCATAGATTGCATTGCTCCTTTTACTCGTTTCAATTCTTTTTGGGTCTTTTCGATTCTGTCATTCAAGGTTTGTAAAAATAATTCTTTTTGTTTTAAATATGAAGAATAATTTCCCTTAAATCCCTTAGTGTGCGCGTCTTGAACTTCTACAACATTATTACAAACCCTATCTAAGAAATATCTATCGTGACTAACAATGAGTAGTGCCCCATTAAATCTAGTTAGAAAATTTTCTAACCAATCTAGAGTATGTAAATCTAAATGATTTGTTGGTTCATCAAGGAAGAAAACATCAATTTCATTTAATCCCACTAATTGCCTTGCAAGTGCTACCTTTGCACGTTCCCCCCCTGATAAAAATGAAAGTTTTGTATCTAATTGATGGTGAGATAGGTCTAATGCTTTCAGAATTTCTTGTGCATGCCCTGCTACATCGCCACCTCCAGAACGTGCCATAAGGCTCTGTAATTCTTGATATCTATCCATATCTGGTTGCCAATCACCTTCATAAAAAGAAGGAGTGGCCATTTTTGCTTCTAATTGATTGATTTCATCTTCAATTTCTTGAAATTGCCTACCTCTTCGATTTAGTTCTTCGCCCAACGTAGCATTTTCATTTAAATCTCTTATTTGGGTTAAAAATGCAAGTCTTAATCCTGCTGCAAAAAAGATATCTCCAAGGTCTTGATTCTGGTTACTTATCGTTCGTAGCAAAGTAGTTTTACCTGCACCATTATGGCCCACAATTCCAATTCTGTCACCTTCATCGATCCGTAAATTAACTCCTTCCAATACTTTTACGGGACCAAAAGCACGGTGGACCTCCTCGAGCCTTATGAGTTCCCGTACCATGTTTATTCGGGGCGACCTTTCTGATATAATACCAGTACAAATGAAAAGAGGTACGCTTTACGGACTTCATGGAAATTGTGGAGGTGGAGATTGAATGGACGGGTACAAAAAGGCATGCAGAGTTACTTATATCTTCTATATCTCCAGACGACCCTGAATCTTTTCTTGCTGAGGTTATTGAGAGTAAGGATAGTGCAAAATTAATAATAAAAGTGTCCTCTAGTAATTTAAAGAGTATTAGATCGACGATTGATGATTTATTAGTTTGTTTATCTGCGGCTGATTTGAGTCTAAGCGTGATTGAAAAAAATTATTCTGATTAAAAAATATTTATCAATTAAATACAACTATTCAAGATAGAGGTTCTCTACGGATTGGTATGGGTAGGTTGCCTCATGACCGTTCAAAGCTCCTGTGGAATGGACATATATTAGATGGTTCTCCTACTTCTTTATTCGTAGAATCCATGGATGGTTGGATAGATGCAATGTTATTCGACGAACAAGGGGGAGGTAGCGGAAATAAAGGAATTATTAAAGCTAATATTATTGTAAAAGAAGATGGTGTTATTTGTGGTAAGCCAATCATAAATAGATTAATTGAACGCCATTTTTCTAAATGTGTAATATCATGGAATATTGATGAAGGTGAAGATGTAAAAAGTGGCCAAATTATTGTCACTATAACTGGTGAATCAATTGAAATACTAAGAATTGAACGAATTATGTTGAATATTTTGGGGAATCTCTCCGGTATTGCAACTAATACGAATACTTGGATAAAAAAATCTTCTAACATAAAATTAGCAGCTACTCGTAAAACAGATTGGGGCCTATTAGACAAATGGGCAATACATGTTGGAGGGGGTTTGACACATAGACTAAATAGAAATGATGCATTAATGATGAAAGAAAATGATTTCATATCTCTAAAACTCCATAATGAAAGTAATTCTGAAACAATTAAACGGGTCATGAGTAATATTAGTACAACTCAAGAAGAATTTGTTATTGTTGAAGTTCAAAATTTAATTGATGCAATTATTGTTGTGGATGTTTGGAAAAATATATTGAATAAAAATGATAAGATAGTGTTGTTATTAGATAATGTCGGCCCCAAAATTGCAAAGGATATTTCTTTATCATTATCAAGTAAAAATCTCCGAGATTATTGCATATTGGAGGGTTCAGGAAATATTGATATGAATTCTCTTGAAGAGTGGTCTGAAAGTGAGATTGAATTGATTTCATCAAGTCGACTAAATAGAGGAGTTCGTCCTCTAGATTTATCAATGATATTTGAGGAGGATACTAATGTCTAATATATCAAAAAATCATCCAAGATATAGATCTTTGATTGCCAGGGAAAAGATAGTTGATGCATCTAATAATGGTCTTTTAGCCCATTCAGCAATGATTGCTCATGGAAGAGGTGAAGCGTTTGACTATCTATTAGGTGAAGAAACCTCTAAATCTGCTAAATTAGCAATAAAAGAAGTTGCATATAGACTAAATAAATCAAAAAATCCGATCATATCTGTAAATGGGAATACAGTAGTATTAGCAGGAGAAGATTTGATACGTATTGCGGCTGTTTTAGAATGTCCAATAGAAATAAATCTCTACTATAGAACAGAAGAAAGAATATCAAAATTATTACGACTGTTAAATGAGCAAAAAAATAAAGTTACTAAAGAGGCTTGTCCTGAAGGATGGATTGGTGATTGGGATAAATCAGTTAATTCCGTTAGACTACTAGGGCAAGAAAATGATGGTTTAATCATTGGTTTAGAAGGTCCTAGAGCAATTTGCTCTTTTGAAGGAATTCAACGCTCAAGCACAGTATTAGTTCCACTCGAGGATGGAGATAGGTGTGAAGCGCTTGTTGCACTTGGAAAAGAAGTTTTAGTAATAGATTTAAATCCATTATCAAGAACTGCGAGGAAAGCGTCTGTAACTATTGTTGATGAAGTTTCAAGAGCTGCTAATTTAATTTTGAATGAAATAATAATTAAGGATTATGAAATTAAAGAATGGGATAATGAATCAACACTAAGAGATGCATTAGAAATTATTTCAAAATCTATGAATAAGATATAAAATAGTACATGATTCTGGCGTCATTCCCTATGATATGTAGTTCCTTTTATTATTTCAGTAGCACGATACAATTGTTCAATAAAAATTGATGCAGCCATTTCATGTGGAAATGTCATTGGTGAAAGTGAAATTGAGTGATGGATTTTAGATTTAAATACCTGACTAAATCCATCTGGAGGCCCTAATGCAAAGTTGGTTGTAGTATGATCCATCATTGTTTTAGAAATTAATACTGATAGGCCTTTACTAGATAATTTTTCTCCATTTTCATCTATTAGTATCAAATTGCCCTTAAGATTCAAAAGCATATGCTCATAATCAATAGATTTATTTTTATCTGAATAATATGATAATGAAATACCTCTACCTTTTAATCGCTTATAATATTCATTAATTATAGTTAAATATGATTTTTCTTTTGGTTTACCATATAAATATACAACTATCCTACCCACGATATAACCAAGAGCAACTCGGTAATAGTGGTTCGCAAAGCATCAAGAATAAATACATTCACGATTACATGATATGAGCAGATGGCGGCGTCGGCGAAAGGCAAAACCATTAGCTGAAGAACCTCACATGAGAGGTGCTAGAATGTGGCTACAAGACTTGAGAGAACTTTGTGAAATGTCATTTGATAACCACATAGAAGGGCAGCGCAAAGTTAGGGAAATGCAAGTCGAATGGATAGATGCTCATAAAAAAGTTGAAATTAGTGATTTACTATTAGATGGGTTAGATAGACGGGCTTTTAGGCTTTTAAGATCAGACGTAAAAGAATGGTTGGAATGGTTAGATAATGATAGATTTTGGGAGCCTGGTTGGAAGGACGAAGTGGTTGAAGAATGATTTCTTTGAGTATTTGGATTTTATTATACATCATGATTGGGGGCGTAGTACTTTACTACAGTAATTATCAACCATTTCCAGAAATAGGTGGAAAGTATGGATGGTTACTCATATCTTTTGGAGTAGTATTTTGGATTTCAAGTACCGCACCAAGAGAGACGATGGAAGAAATACCGGCACTAATTTCAACATTTTTAGGCGGATTAGGAGTTATTTTTGGCGTAAGACATATGGTAATTACAAAACATGATGTTATTTTAGCACCATTTAGTGGAGTTTTATTTTGCATAGGTTCTATAGATCTACTTACTAAAAATTGGATATCTACCACATCTACAGAACAGATAATTTCATTCATAATAGCGTCTCTTATAATTACATTAGAAATATACCTTGCATTTAGGGGATTGGTTGTTGGAGTCCCTGGTATTTCATGGTCAAAATCCGGGTTAAGACAGATTAATAGAGGATTAATATACGGCGATAATGGAGCAATCGCTCACTTTGAAAAATCATGGGATATGAATGATCCATGGTTAAATGCTATGAGTCACGCAGTTTTAATATTAATATATGATAAAATAGGAAATAAAGTAGAAAAAGAGCGTCATTTAATAGAATTAGAAAAAGGAGGAGGTTGGAATGCAGTTGATAAGTCATGGACTGATGCAATTAAAAAATCCTTAACGGATATATCTCTATAAGAATACACGAACTATTCAAAATATCATAGCCTTTCCGATGAATAAAATGGTCCGGATTACTAAAGTGCATACTGGAGGCGGGGATACAGGTGAAACATCCTTAGTAGATGGAAAAAGGGTCGGTAAAGGAGATTCGCGTGTAGAATTATATGGCACTATTGATGAATTAAATTCACAAATAGGGATCGTGAGAATGGAGATAAAAAGATATGATGCCCCTAAAGAAGTTAAAATAAGTACGGATATCTCATTAGGACGAGTTCAACAAGAATTATTTGATATTGGTGGTGAGTGTGCATGTACGCCCGGAAAATTGCCAAAAATGATGGCATTAATTGGAATGTCAGAAGGTGAAAAGTTAGTTCAAGAGATGAATAGTTGGTTGGAGGATTTGGATCCTCTTGAGTCATTCATTATGCCAACTGGTTCTGCTCCTGTTGCTGCATTACATGTTTCAAGAACTGTGGCAAGAAGAGCTGAAAGGCTTGCATGCCTTATGAGAGAAAAGTCTGGAAAGGATTCGCTTAGGTTAGAAATAATCTCTTATCTAAATCGGTTATCAGATTGGATGTTTGTAATGGGCCGCTGGATAAGCGCAAAGTGTGGCGATGAAGAAGTTCTTTGGACTCCCCTTGGTAAAAGATCTGATATTAGTTAGATTTATTTTTTGATTTTTTCCCTATAATCATGCGCAGATTGAAGAAGGATTTTTTCTTGACTAAAAGTTAATTGTTTTTCACAATCTTCAAAATTTAGCCATAAATAATTAGTATGTTCATGGGAGATTTTTACCTCCAACTCATCAGTTTCAGCTAAAAACCAAAATACCTGCTTTTGAATATCTTTTCCCTTTTTTTTGAATGTGTACTCTGTACGAAAATTCCAATTTTCGTCTATTATTATTTCTTTTATTCCGGTTTCTTCTATCAATTCTCTTAATGCAGTTGAATGGTGATCTTCATCATCATCTTCGATATGTCCCTTTGGAAAACTCCAGTGCCCTTGGGGATATTGAAGTAAAAGAATGCTATCATAATTGACTAAAACAAATCCACACGATGTTTCCATGGATATGGCATGATGGGTTTGCATATTGTAATTTTGTATAAAAAATATAAATTGTAAGATTATTTTGAACATTTTTAAGTAAAGTACAATGGCATAACTCTTTTAGCATTAAAAATGAATTCACCAGTTCTATCTCTAGATATCAGGAAAATTGTAACTGATAGCGATTTAGATGGGATTGTGACGGCTGCTATTTTAAAGAGGCATTGGAAGGATGCAGAAATTATTTTTGCTCATCCAGGTGAGTTGCGCTCTGGTATTTTAGATGGGTTGATAGATAAATATACTGCAATATGTGATTTACCGATGCATCCCAAATGTGGGCTAAATATTGATCATCATCAGACAAATAAAATAATAGATGATTTACAAACAAATAGCATATTTATTTGGAAAGATTACCCTTCTGCTGCACGTATTGCATATGAAATTATATCTGAAGTCATTGATTTATCTGACTTGGACGAGTTGTTATTTTGGGTTGATAAAATTGATAGTGGACAGATAAGGAAGGAGGATTTTTTAGAGAATGGAGATGTATTTTTAATTGGAAAATTGATTGGTAGTAATCAAATTATTAATTTACAAATACTTGAAGCAATTAAAAATCGAGAATCTATTAAAAATATACTTTCTAAGAAGATGATGCAACCTCACCTCAAGAATATTCAAGATGAGAGGATAATGATTGATAGTTTAATTGATAAAACCTTAGAAGTCAACAATAGATTAGCAATAGTTAGATTTGAAGACTCTGGAATAAGGTCCAATGGTTATCATATAACTGCTAAGGTGGGAGATGATTGTGATGCTTGCATAATAATACATGGATCTACAAATTCAGAATTTAATAATAATGGAGAATATCCTGTTTCTGCATCATTTTATACTAATTCTTTCTTACATACTACCGGAGGAATATATAATTTGATAAAAATGGCAAAAAAGTTTGATGTTGATGGTGGAGGACATGAAAATGCTTGTGGATGTAGAATTATGCCCCTAGATGATGGAATATTAGTGAGTAGGGAATTAAATAATTTAGATATAGAAAGGAACATAAAGGCATGGATTGAAATGTGGAATATAAATTAAATAATTTGTAAAAGATATAAAAAACCTAAAAATGCATGAATTAATATAAGAATTGCCATTATATCCCCAATTCTACCATGTGTATCTCTAGTTTTAGAAAACGATTGCTTGCTTACTTTCTTTCTTTGAGTAGAATGCCCTGTAAGCCAAAGAATTAACATCAAGAGTAATCCGAGTAATCCTCCTGATGAGTGGAAATTATTTGGCATAATATATGTGTCAAAGGGTAAATCATTAAAAATTGCCCTAGATATTTCACCCATAAATGCCAATACTATAACAAAAAGAGTAGCTAACATGATTTTATTGCCGTCAGATATGTGTTTTCTATGTGCCTTAACTAGATCATCGCCTTTCAAGAATTTCCTCTTTTTACGCCATTTTAGTTGCGTCATAAATATCATAATTAATAATAATGCAGCAAATGGATGAATGAGAATTACGATGATTGGTAGTAATTCCATGATGCCCGAAAGTATGCATATGACTTGAGGTCTCTGTTGCTGAATTGTGTGTGTGTAGGGGATGTATTGATGTATGAAGGTTGAGGGCCGTCAATCGGGGGTCTTCAATTGGAGGAATATCTACTTGAATGTCTAGAATCATTATCTCAATCTGGTGATGATAAGATAAGGAGATTAAACAGAGTACAGAAAATCTCTGCTTGGGACCTTATGACTAAGGAATGGCGTGCTTTAGCGGCACTTGCTGCAAAAAAAGAAGGTTTGCCCACGATAAATATAGATGAAGATAAGAGTTCGGTAACTCAAAATCGTAAAATAAATAAAAAAATAGGGAGGCGTGGTGGTAAAGGACTAAGAAAGGGTTTTGAAGATAATCTAGCATTACCTCAAGATATATTTCTATCAAATGAGGCTCCAGGTTACAAATTGGCCGTTTTAATTGCCCAACAAAATAAAATGGGAGATCTGTGGAAATCTGATTGGAATGAAAGGATGATTGAAATTAGATCCGAGTGTCAAAAAGGGCTTCATCCGGTTTGGAGTAAATTAGCTAAAGAATCTGGACTCTTTGCTGAATTAAGTAGGTTTAAAATTAGTGAGAACAGTAAAAAACACATAGATTCAGCAAATTGGATTAAATCATCTTATTTCGATCCCGAAGATACACCCTCACTAAGAAATTGGCTAAAGTTGGATTTACCATTTAATGCTAAAACGGAACAATTGAAAGTCATTCAAAAAATAGAGAAGGATTTAGGAAAAAAACCAAGATACAGTGAATGGAATGGATGGATGAGTCCTTCGTTGAGGAATCAAAATAATGAAATTGCTTTCATTGAAGGGATTTTACTAGCCTCTTCAAAAAATCCAGATGCAATTCAAGTTTTAGAAAACATTACTGACGAAACAATGAAAGAAGTAGTAGAAAAACATATTAGATTACTAAAATTACGTATGGGAAATTTAGAAAATTGGAAAGAGGATTCCAAAATAAATGGAAAGGATTTATTATCGCAAGCAATACGAAATTGCGCTTGGAAAGAAATAAATAATATTGAAGACGATTTATCTATTGAAGACTTAAAGTATGGAATTGAGACTTTGACTAGTTCTGGTACCAAAATACCAAATTCACTAGGTTGGAAATTAGTCTCCGGTCTTCAAGAAAAAGAAAAATTAGATGAGGCTGATGATTTAGCAAAAATATTACAGATTGAAAATAATGTTCAACTTAAAATAGCATTAAAACTCAATTCTGCTGATGATCTATCGATGGAAGAATTAATTATTTCATCTTTAAATAATCTAAATGATGAGGGTCTTTTAATTGTCACAAAAGATATGTCTTGTAGTTATGAGATAAAAATTAATGCTGCAGAAAAATTATCTAAGTTGGATTATATTAGGTATACAAGTCAAATTTTAGATGTATTTACAGAGGCTGCTGATGTTGAAAATCTTGCAAAAATTATAATTAAAAATCGCTCCTTGATAAAAGTATATCCTGAAAGAGTTTTATTAATTTGGCACATGATTTCGGCTAAATCTTCAATAGGAATGTTACCTATTTTAGAAGATATGCGAAAAGAAGCTCTTATGTCAATTTCAGACTCTCCAAATGATACTGTACTTTCAAAAATATCAAAAGAGCTTATTGCATTACTTGATGGGATTCCTGATGAAATTGGATCAATACAAAAGAAATTAGACAGAGAAGGTATTTTGTCCCTTAATGAAGTTCGAAGGGCTTTATCTCCAGATGGAGATAGTATGGTTAGATCAAGAACAATTAATAGACTTAAGGAATCCATATTAGCTGCAGATATTACCTATTTAGAGAATAAGCTATTTCAATGCCTAGTTGATTCTTTAATGTTAAATAGGGCTGCAATAGATATTGAAAGTGGCATGGATGAAAGGATAAATGATGCAAATAAGGTATTGTCAAATCTTTCAAATAAAGAAGATGTATCAATGATAAGTATAAAATTCATCACAGAAATGGTCATAGAGCATGGTAAAATATTATCAGAAGGTATAGAACCGCTAGAGAAATGGTATAGAAGATATGATAATAATAGTTTAGAATCTAAATTAATAAAAGCGACAATACAAAGCTCCAGGAATAATGACTTAGAAGCTGCAAGAGAATATAGGGATGCAGCTAATAAAGTTCGAGATGACTTTGCAAAATATGCTTTAATAATGAGGAAAGCTTTGATTTCTTATGCTCATGGTGAAGGATGGAGGGAGGCTGTAAAATTAATAGAGTCTGAAACAGCTCTAGCTGCTACAGTGACAAAACGATTTCAACTATATCTTAATGTTTGTAATGATGATTTAGATGACAAAAAAGATGTGGCCCGGAATAGGCTAAGACAATATGCATCAAGTGGTATTCAAGATAGTGAAGATGATTTTAGAGAAAATAAAGAAACTCAAATTGAGGCTTTAGAAATGCTAATGCGCTATCCTGAAGATTTGGATCCTCCATTACCGAAGTCTCCATTTCAAGGAAGGGTCAAGGCTACCATTAGAGGCTTACAACGTATGGAAAGTAATAGGCAATCTGAACTAGATTTGAAATTTGAACAAGAGTTATCGCGAGAAAATAAAGATATATTGGAAATAGTAAATATTGCTAATCAAATGGCGGAAGAAAAGCCAATAAGAGGTTTAAGAAAACTTGAAAGAGCAGTGGGATCAAATAAATTCACAGATATCCAGCTAATTAGGTTGAGTAGGGCGGCAGAAGCAATGTTTGGAGGTCATAGTTCTATTATTCCAATTAGAGATAGGAGATCGCTTCGTAATCTTTCACTGAAGCCAGTCGTAATAGTCGACACAAATATATTAATTGATGCATTGAAAGACGATTTGGTAAGAGAAATTACAGGAGATAGTTTTGGAAGCCTGAATTGGACAGTAGAACGATCATTTCATTGGATGCTTAGACGACGGAAGAAAGAAGGTTTGATGTTGATGAATATCCCTCCAATAGTGATGTCTGAATTCCTAAATCGTACAAAAAGTCCTGAAGATGTATTAAGTTTATTTTCGAATAAAATTTATATTGATCCTGGTATTTGGAGTAAGAACATTACACAAGAATTACTTATGGATAAGGTAACTAAAATTTGTAAAGAATTTGGCGATTGGGAATATACGTTTGACAAAGAAGAAATGAAAAATATGGAGTTAGAACAATTCTTAATAAGTCATAAAGATATTTTTATTGAAATAACTAATCAAAAAATGAATAGGGAGGATTGCGTAGATAGAAGTATTATAGAAGGAGAGGAAATATATCCTGAAAGAGGAGATTTAGAAATTATTCGTTCGGCTGCATTGATTGCAAAATCTTTCAATCCTGAGATAGGAAGTGTAATTATTGCTACTAGAGATAGTGATTTTAAGTTGATATCTAGATCTTTAGAAGAAAAGTATGGATTTGGAGTAGTTGGAGACGCACAGGAATTAAATAGGCGAGTTCTTAGATAATTTCTAATAATTTATTTTTTATTATTTATCCAATTCTCTAATATTTGCCTTCTTTTTAATACATCAACTCTTGATGTGTGTGGCATATCAGATACAATATGTATTTCAGCAATATCACTAAAATGTTCCTTTAAAAGATTAAAATGTTCAATTCCTAAAGTCTCATCTTGTTCTGCCTGAATGACAAGAATGGGAACTTTAGGAACTCCCCAAAATGGTATCTGAGCATTAGAATATCCAACATTAAGATCAGGATGAATTCGTTGATACTCTCTTCTAAGTATATGTCTTACCCAAGGATTTGCCATAACGGCCCTGCCGGGTAATTTTTGTTCTATTATAAGTGGGAAAGAGGTAGCTGGAGATTCTAAAATCACACCTTTTAGAGAATCTCTCCACCAATCTGAACTAAATGAGGAAAGTCTAATTGTCAAAAATCCACCCATAGAATGTCCATATATCCAAAGTTTCTCAGGTTTGAATCCTATTATCTCAGGAGTTTGTGCTAATAATAGTTCAATATCTGCTACCACTTTCAAGATAGTCCATTCATATTTTCCTTTTTGTTCACCAAATCCTCTTTGGTCTAGGCTTAGGACATTTAGGCCCATTGAATTCATGTGTTGACATCTAGATTCGCCTCTTCCAAGTGTAGAATTATATCCATGGAGATACAAAATAACATCTTTGCTTTTGGTTTCAGATTCTAAAAATTGTGCCTTTAGATTCTCCTTACCCCATCCTTTGAAATTAAATGTTTTCCAACGATTATCTGTGAGTTTGGTTACAGTTCTGGGAGGAGTAATGAATACTGATGAATATATTCTCCACCTCATAAATAGCCAACCTGAAATTGGTATTGATATTCCTAATAAAAACCAAGTGATACGATAAGTTCGCCAAACTGGAAAAATAATTATAGATATAATTTGTAATATTATCAATAAGGTCAATATCTTAGGTTTACTGAGTAAAAGAGGTTTTGGCGTTTTTTCATACACTGCTGCCCTAAACCTAGATACTTCAGATTTTTTATTTTGATTTAAATTATTCAAAAAACTGACCCCTCTATAAATCTAAGGAGAATGGTTACATAAATAACATAGTGATAATGATTACAACATGTATGAATATTAACATTAAGTGATTTTTATTACACTAAGGTAGGACTGAATAATCAAAAATTGAAATACCGGATATTTAAGCGCGGCCATGGAAGGAGCTACGGACCCATCGGATCTTGAAGATCGTCTTTATTATAAAATTGGGATATTTGTACATGATAACGCGAAAGTTGTATTAACATTAACTATGCTTCTTTGTGCCGCACTTGCTGGTTTAATGACACTTGAGCCTAAATATGTTGAAGGATATGGTGAAGGAGATTTAGAATCTGTTTACGGGTGGAATGCTATATCTCTGGGTTTTAGTTCGGATGAAGAAGGCGCTCAGGAATCTTTCTACGTACTTTTCCACCATCCTGATAAAGAATCAAATGATTCTGAGGTAAAATCTGCAATTAAAGGAACATTATCGATACTAAATGAGTCTAATTCTGTAATTCTTCATTATCCATGGCTTACAAATGATGCGAATCGATCTGAATTAATTAGTACTGTTGATTCTTCTTGGTCTAGAGTTAAGGTAGATATAGTCTTAGATAGAGAAAATGCAAAAATATTATTAAAAAATAGAATAGAACATATTGCTTTGCCTGAGTCTGCCCCTCTTGGGATGGAAAAATGGGTTACAGGAAATTTAGCGATTGACGTAACATTTGATCTCACATTAGAAGAAGAATTAATCCAAGCAGAAATTATTTCAGCACCTTTGACCCTGATCATATTACTATTTGTATTTGGAAGTTTAGTTGCAGCTGGTTTACCTGTACTAACTGGAATTTACACTGTTGTTGCAGCAATTGGAATTGTTACTGGCTTGACATACATATTCGATGATATTACAATTTATGCAAATAATATAGTATCTCTTCTTGGAATAGGCCTTAGTGTTGACTATTCTCTTTTTATTGTAAATCGCTTTAGAGAAGAGTTGGGTCGTGGACATGACAGAAGAACTGCGATTGCAGTAACTAGTGCGACGGCTGGTAGAGCTATATTTTTCTCTGGAATGACAGTAATATCGGGATTGATGGGGATGTTATTTTTTGATAATACTGGTTTGCCCTCATTGGGATGGGGTGGAATCTGTGCAACTTTCGTAGCACTAACTTCATCAATTGTACTTTTGCCTGCAATATTATCTCTTCTTGGTGAAAGAGTGAATGCAATTAAAATACCATTCTCTAATGTAAGTACAGAGTCCGAAAGCGGATTTTGGCCATGGATTGCAAATAATGTTATGGAGCGTCCTTTGTCGGTTTTAATACCTTCAATAATAGTTTTAATGCTGGCCGGATCTCCTTTCTTAAATGCAGAATGGGGGATTACAACATGGAAGGCATTAAGTCCGGATGATGAAGCAAGAAATGGAATGGAAATAACTGATGAAAAGTGGCCTGGAGATATTGCTAATACAGTTCAGATAGTTTTTGAAACTAATGATGAGATAGATCCACTTTCAGAGGATAATTTGAGAGGTTTGTATGACTTTTCAGTTAATATTCTTGAAATAGAAAATACTATTTATGTCTATAATTATGCTCATTTTGATGTAAATATGACTATTGATGAAGTACTTACATTTTGGGACACGTCCAATGATGGAGATTTAAGTCCTGAGGATAAATATATTATTGATTTGCAGAGAGACTTCCATAGAGGTAGTTCAATTGGAACTAATGGCATCATACTTGCTCAGGTAGGTATAGATGGCGATCAAGCCAGTGAAAAATCAAGAATTGTGGTCAAAGAAATTAGAGATTTAGAGTCAAAAGATATTCAATTTGGAGGAGGAACAGAGGTTTATGTGGCAGGTTTAGCAGCATATAATCAGGATGTACTTGATGCAGTGGTAGAGAATCTTCCAATTGCTATAGCATTTATTCTGATAACCAGTTATATCCTAATTTTCTTACAAGTTAGATCAGTAATTTTACCGTTTAAAGCCCTAATAATGAATATTTTATCGGTAACTGCATCATTTGGAGTATTGGTTTGGGTATTCCAAGAAGGGAATGGCTCGGAATTATTGAATTTTACTCCACAACCGATAGACCCAACTACTCCGGTAATGATTTTTGCCATACTATTTGGACTAAGTATGGATTATGAGGTATTGATGTTATCTAGAATTCACGAGGAGTGGGAAAGAACTAATGATAATACAAAAGCTGTTGCAGTTGGTTTGCAGAAAAGTGGCCGTATAATTACATCTGCTGCTCTTGTGATGATAACAGTATTCGCAGCCTTTGGTCTTTCATCGGTTTCTTTAATGAAGCAATTTGGTTTTATGCTTGCCCTTGGTGTTGCAGTAGATGCAACATTGGTCCGGGCCCTTGTTGTTCCATCTACGATGAGGTTGATGGGGACACTGAATTGGTGGGCACCATCTTGGTTACAACAAGAATCCAGCCATAAAAAAAATGATTCTGAATTATGATTACATATGTAAAATCATTGCTTCACCAAATTCACTACATTTCAGTAAAGTTGCATCATCCATTAATCTCTCAAAGTCGTATGTTACTGTCTTGGCCGATATTGCACCTTCCATCCCCTTCACTATCAAATCTGCTGCTTCACCCCATCCCATGTGCCTAAGCATCATTTCTGCTGATAGGATTAACGAGCCGGGATTTACTTTGTCTTGGCCCTCATATTTTGGAGCAGTGCCGTGAGTAGCCTCAAAAATTGAAATTCCAGTATCATAATTTATATTAGCACCTGGGGCAATTCCAATTCCTCCTACTTGAGCAGCAAGAGCATCAGAAATATAGTCGCCATTTAGATTCATTGTTGTCAATACACTGTATTCCTTTGGTCTTGTTAAAATTTGTTGTAACATAGCATCTGCAATAACATCTTTTATGATTATTTCACTACCTGTTATAGGATTAATCATTGAACACCATGGCCCTCCATCGATCTCGGTTGCTCCAAATTCATCTTTTGCTAATTGATATCCCCAGTCCCTAAATCCTCCTTCAGTAAATTTCATAATATTTCCTTTGTGTACTATCGTCACACTTTGTTCATTATTGCTTATTGCATGATTAATTGCCGCTCTTACAATTCTTGTAGTTCCTTCTTTACTAATTGGCTTTATTCCAATCCCACTTGTATCTGGAAATCTAATTTTTGTAACTCCCATTTCGTCATGTAAGAACTTTATTACTTTCTGCACTTCGGGACTACCTGCTTCCCATTCTATTCCGGCGTAAACATCTTCACTATTTTCACGAAAAATAATCATATTTACATTCTCGGGAGATTTTACGGGACTAGGAGTTCCATCGTACCATCTAACTGGGCGTACGCAAGCATAAAGATCGAGTTTTTGGCGAAGCGCTACATTTAGACTTCTTATTCCTCCCCCCACGGGAGTTGTAAGAGGTCCTTTAATTGAAATAAGGCCCGTTTGCATTGATGTCAAAGTATCACTAGGAAGCCATTCACCTGTTGCATCAAACGCTTTCTGGCCTGCTAAAACTTCACTCCAATAAATTTTTCTTTCATTTTTATATGCCTTATTAACTGCAGCATCTACAACATTGATCATAACTGGAGTGATGTCTATGCCGATTCCATCTCCTTCAATATAATGAATAATTGGTGTATTAGGTACAATTAATTCCCCATCATTTATTGTTACTTTAACTCCCTGTGCCATATCCATCATATAGCCCACTTAGCGGTCATTCAAGAAGCCAACCCTCTTGACCTAGTTACTTACAGGTTGTAAATATGAAAGGCATGGTTCGTTGGGTAGAAGGTTTGACGATGGAGGGCATCACATCAAATGGAAAATCTTTTGGAATATATGGTGATGAATATCCTAGTCCAATGGAAATGGTGCTTCATGCTCACGCTGCATGCTCTTTCGTAGATGTAATAAGTGGGCTTAAGGACAGAATTAAAAATGTAAAATCTGCACATATAGAAATTGATTCAGAAAGATCTGAGGATTCTCCGCGGGTTTTCACAAAAATTAATATGAAATATATTATTGATGGCCAAGTTCCAAAGGAATTAGTCATGCGTATAATTGAATACAGTCATGAAAAGCTATGTTCTGTTGGAATAATGTTAACAGGTTATGGAGTAAAATTAACATGGGAATTAGTAATAAATAATTCTGATAAATAACTAATATTTTAAATTTAGAAATAAATTAAAATTCAGTTAATGGTATTATTTTGGCAGCACTCTTCCTCAAGCATTAAACACCCTCCATTCAGAAGATGAAATCCCGCTACGCGTGAGACCTTAAGAATCGTCTATTAAAAATTAATGAGTTGGTAAATAATGCAGTCTAAAATAAAAAATAATAATTCATCATTAGAAGAAGAAAATGGCATGGTCATTGAAAGACGTTTTACTGCTAGTGGGAAAGATCCTTTTGGATCTTTCAATTGGATTGAGATGGATGTTGAAATAAGAAATCCTGATGGATCTATGGCTGAATCAATACATGGAGTAAAACTTCCTTCTGGATTTTCAGGAGTACCAGGAAAAGTACTAGCGCAGAAATATTTACGTAAGGCTGGCGTACCTTTGTACCTCAGAAAGGTGCCTGAAGAGGGGGTACCTGTGTGGCTTCAAAGAAGTGAACCTGATCACGAGAAACTTCAATCCGTAAATAAAAATGAAAGATACGGAGGAGAAATAGATGGAAGAAGCTTATTTAGACGCCTGGCTGGTACTTGGACATATTGGGGATGGAAGTATGGATACTTTGCTAGAGAAGCAGATGCATTATCATATTTTGATGAAATGTGTTATCTGATTGCCAGTCAAAGGTCTGCTCCAAACAGTCCTCAATGGTTCAATACCGGGCTACATTGGGCGTATGGGATAGAGGGGCCTGCACAAGGGCACCATTACATTGATCCTTCTACAGGAGAGTTAGAACTATCAATAAACGCATATGAACACCCACAACCACATGCCTGCTTTATTCAATCTGTCTCAGATGAATTAGTTGGAGGTACTGGATCAATAATGGGATTATGGAATCGTGAAGCATTATTATTCAAGTACGGTTCAGGCACGGGCTCAAATTTCTCTAGAATAAGGGGGAAAGACGAACCTTTATCCGGCGGCGGAAAATCATCAGGTTTGCTATCATTCTTAAAAATTGGAGATAGGGCTGCTGGTGCAATAAAGTCTGGGGGGACTACTCGTAGGGCTGCTAAAATGGTTACATTAGATTTAGATCATCCAGATATTGAAGAATACATTGATTGGAAATCTAGTGAAGAAGAGAAAGTTTCTGCACTTGTGATAGGAAGTAATATCCTTCAAAGGCATGCGAATTCGATAATGGATTCTATTTGGAATCATGAAAGTGATAACAGTAGATTTGATCAAGGGGTCAATTCTCTACTAAGAAAGTCCATGATTAAAGCGATAAAAGATAGTGTTCCACAACCTCACATTCAAAGAATCATAGATCTAGCAAAACAGGGTTGGAAAGGAGTTGATTTTGATGTTTTTGATACTGATTGGCAAGGAGAGGCTTACATGACTGTATCGGGACAAAATAGTAACAATTCTGTAAGAGTTCCTAATGAATTTATGGATGCTGTAGAAAATAAAGATAATTGGAATTTATACTGGAGAACAGAGCTAGACAAAGCTGAGGAAGAGGATAGATTACCTGAGCCTTGCAAAGTGCTCGATGCCGGTGAACTATGGAATAAAGTAGCATATACAGCTTGGGCGTGTGCTGATCCTGGTGTACAGTTTGATACGACAATAAATGAATGGCATACTTGTCCTGAAGGAGGGAAAATAAATGGTTCAAATCCATGTTCTGAATATATGTTTTTAGATGATACTGCTTGTAATCTTGCCAGTATAAACCTCTTAAAATATTATGATATGAATACACAGGTATTCAATATTGAAGATTTTCGACATAGTGTAAGACTTTGGACTACTACTTTAGAAATTAGTGTTTTGATGGCACAATTTCCTTCTGCGGAAATAGCTAAAAAATCGTATGATTATCGAACATTAGGACTTGGTTATTGTAATATTGGATCTTTATTGATGCATATGGGAATACCATATGATGATGAAAGAGGATATGCAATTTGTGGTGCCATGACTGCAATTATGTGCGGAGAATCATATGCGACTAGTGCTGAAATAGCATCAATATTAGGCCCATATCCAGATTATGAAAGAAATAAAGAGCACATGCTTAAAGTAATGAGGAATCATAGAAGAGCGGCCTACGGAAATGATGCGAATGAATATGAAGGCTTATCAGTCACACCAATGAGTATTGACTCAAAGAAATGCCCTAAAGATCTATTAGAAGCAGCTAGAAATGCTTGGGATTCGGCATTAAGAGAAGGTGAAGAACATGGATATAGAAATGCACAAACTACAGTTATAGCGCCTACAGGAACAATAGGCCTGGTAATGGGTGCTGACAC
Source organism: Candidatus Thalassarchaeaceae archaeon (assembly GCA_023700245.1). Classification (GTDB taxonomy): domain Archaea; phylum Thermoplasmatota; class Poseidoniia; order Poseidoniales; family Thalassarchaeaceae; genus MGIIb-O3. The sequence goes on along the minus strand of JAJPRE010000015.1, from coordinate 4,756 downwards.
TACTGGCGTAGAACCTCAATTCTCTTTAGTACAATACAAAACTCTAGCTGGTGGTGGATCTTTGAGAATTGTAAATGGAGGAGTTTCTAATGCATTAAAGAGGTTGGGGTATTCAGAAAAAGAGACTCGTGATATTGAACAATATATTACTGGAAGTAAAACACTTAACAACTGCCCTCATCTTTCTGCTGAAAAATTATTAAATCTGGGATTCGATAATATTACTGTTAAAAGAATTGAAGATAGTTTTGCGGATGTATTTGATATCCGTTCTGCATTCTCTACAAATATATTAGGAGAATCATTTTGTACTGAAAAGTTGGGAATGACACAAGAGGATTATGAAAATCCTTTCTTTGATGTTTTGACACATATGGGATTCTCATCAAATGAAACGGATACAGCAAATGATTATGTTTTTGGGTATAATATGATAGAGGGTGCGCCTGGATTGAAGGATGAACACTTAGCTGTGTTTGATTGTGCAACACCATGTGGAAAATATGGTCAGAGATCTATTGATTGGAAGGCGCATGTTATGATGATGGCGGCAGCCCAGCCATTCATATCAGGTGCTATATCAAAAACAATAAATATGCCATCTGACTCCACTGTAGAGGAAATACGAGATGCATATAATTTGAGTCATGCAACAATGAATAAAGCATGTGCGGTTTACAGAGACTGTTCAAAACTTTCTCAGCCATTGATGAATCAACTAGTAGACTCAAGCGCAATGGAAGAAGATGTTGAAGAAGATGTTGAAGAATTGGTTGTAACAAAAATGGTCGAAGATGTTGTCAGAGTACTGCCGGTTCCCGACGCATCTGCTAGGCCAATAGCAGAATCAATGGTAGAGTATATCGCAACAAGGCGACAATTGCCAAACAAAAAGAAGGGCGATAATATCAAAGCAAGAATTGGTGGGCACAGTGTACGCTTAATCACTGGAGAATATCCTGATGGTAAGTTAGGAGAGATTATTCTCGTCACATCAAAAGAAGGTGCTGCTTGGAGGGCAATGTTGAATCAGTTCGCAATTGCAGTTTCTATTGGTTTACAGCATGGAGTGCCATTGGAAGCTTTCGTAAAAGTATTTACTTTCCAAAAATTCGAACCTAGTGGGATGGTTGAAGGAGGGAGTGGAAGAGTTAAGATGACCTCGAGTTTAGTAGACTACATATTTAGGGAATTAGCTATTGAATATGCGGGTAGAGATGATTTAGCACATGTAAGTGTTGAAGAAGCTGATTTCGATCCATACTCAATAAGTAAACCAGAAATTACAGATCTTGGTATTCTGCGAACTCAAGGTGAAAAGAGGGAGTTACAAATGACTTTAGATTCAATATCAAATTTAGAAAATATTGAAGTTAAAGAACGACGGTTAGCAAGAGAAAGGGGATATACCGGAGATATTTGTGCATCTTGCGGCAGTAGCCAAATGAGAAGAAATGGGACTTGTCTAAAGTGTGATGCTTGCGGCGAAACTACTGGTTGTTCATGAATCAAAATAAATCAACTCATATAAATATGAGCCAGTATGTCGTTTAAGCCATGGCTGTGAGTGTTGATGTAGTAATTCCCACCTTTCGGCGCCCTGTCGAGTTGGCTAAATGCTTAGAATCACTGTCAAAACAGACTGTTAGCCCTACATCAATTGAAGTCATAGACGATTCAGAAACAGACTATGGACCTGGTATTTCAAGAAATATTGGATGGAAGAGAGGTAGTGCCGATGTTGTAGCCTTCCTTGATGACGATTGTATTGCACCGGAAAACTGGATTGAAACAATACAAGAAATTCTTGAGAATACTGATATTGGTGGCATTGAAGGTGCTATGACAACTCAAGATGCTCTTGGTAATACTATATCTTACAATCCCCCTAATAGATTTAAATGGGATAGATTCAAGACTGCTAATCTAATTATTAGGAGAGAAGCATTAGAAATAGTAAATGGTTTTGATGAGAGGTACTTTCTGCATAGGGAAGATACAGATTTAGCATGGAGAGTGATTGATGCAGGGCACTCTATAGTGTGGTCTTCAAAATGTATAATGCATCATCCAGAACCTTTGGGGTCAATGGGCATTTATGCGCCATATCCAAGATCGGAACAATTACTTTATCGATGTAATCCAAAAAAATATGTAGAAAGTGCTGCAGGATTAATATCATTTGAAAGTATACTAAATGGGAGCCTGTGGAAGCTCCAACAAGAATTACGAATTATTCAAACTCCTAATGATGTTAAGAAACTGAATAGGTTTGAATCTTGGAATTTATGGAGTAAAGCGTGGCTAGTTTCAATTTTCTGGATAATTAGGAAAAATACAATTGGAGAGCCCAAAGGTGTATCTAAAAATTTAAGATAAATCATAATTGATTAAGACTTTTGGCGAGACATGGTCATGTAAGTTTTCAAAAAATTCAATATCTTTACTCAATTTCGTCCTTACTCTAACCTCTATTTCTTTAGAAATAGTAGATTTCGGGCTTGGTACATATTTCCAGCCTAATCTACGAATTGGGTCGATTAAAATCTTGCGGAGTGTCCTACTTGGAAGAAATATTCGTGCTAAAAGAAAAAATATCTTTGGAGGATTGCGTAAAATTTTTCTTAAAGGGTTAATTGATAGTATGCCACTTACGTTTTTTATGGTAAAATCATTAGGCATTTTTTCAGAATCTATATCCAACCATTTAGAGAGAGATTGAAGTACAAAAGCAGGATTTTTAGAAATATTAGAAAGTGTAATTACCCTCACTCTATCTTCCCCTAATTTATCTATCCATAACTTGACAAAACTGGAGTATTGAGGATATGTAAGAAAGGACCATGTGTCGGAATCATTTGTATTTGCTTGCCATGATTTTTCTTCTATTGCCGCTAATAATTCTTCAAGAGATACATCATAATTTATTGATTTATTCATTTCTCCATGCCATGAAATGAATAAATCATATGGATCTCTAAGTGTTATGACGACTTTGGAATTAGGTAATAAATTAGCAACAGAATCTAAGGCTTTAGTAGAGTAAAGATGTTGTGGAGATTTATCTATAATCCAAGATTCCTGTTTATATCTATCCATATTAATCTCATTGGGTAAAATTAACGTGCCTTTTGGCTTAGTTGGACTAAAGGGTAAATCACTCACTCCTCCCAATAAAAAACCACTCTCTGAGGCACTGATTGGTATTTTTTCCCATGGATGATATATTTCAGGATGTTTTCGAAGCCATGTTAATAAAGAAGTAGTTCCACATTTTGGGCCTCCAATCAATAATAAATTTGGAACGTCGGAGATTGATTGCATAATACCTAATAACTCCGTACATTATTTTGATATTAAGATATTTGATTAGAATCAGAAGAATATTGATTAATCTCCTTAATCCAATGAGCTGTTGAATAGTTTGTTAGTTTTTCAAATTTTTTTAAATCGTTGATTACTATATTTGAACATATTTTATAATAATTTTTATTAATTTTTGTTATTTTTGGTTTGCCACTGATTATTGGCATAGAGTAAATATTTAAATCAATAGACTGTAATTTATTTACTATAGGTTTCTTAATAGTTTTTGGAATAGTAGAGAAAGCACGCCTGAATAACTTACCCAGTGTAGTTAGGGGTCTACGATCACTTGCACTATTTGCGTGTTTTTGTAAATTGATACTATAATCATGAGAGTTTAAATTTAAAAAAGTCTCGATTTGGGATAATATTTTATTTGGCTCATTTCTCATATGCTTACTATCGATAATTAAAAAATTATCGATTGAGAAATATTCAAGCCACCTTTCCATACATTGGCCATACAATGAGCTACTCTTTAGACGGTCATCGGACCATGCAATTAAAAAATCAGACCAGTCTACATTATTCTCAATATCTGATTTGGTATCTCTGACCATACTCCAATGACTAATTGTTCTTGATATAGGTTCCCTTAAACATAATATAAATTTCATATCTGGTATTTTGTTGAATATTCTTTTGGGAGAAAGTGGACAAGCAAATGTATGAACAGACGCATCTATACGTAACCCATTTTTTGTAAAGCAATTTTCATAATCAAGCCAGTTTGGCTCCCTTAGTATTCTATCAAAGGTCCCTTTATGAGAGCTTATAATATTGGGTTCTTTTGGATCGGAAATTTGAATTTGTGGATGTTGGGACATAGTATTTGCTAACCAAGTAGTTCCAGCTTTAGGAACTCCTACAATGAAAGCATCAATTGGTTGCATGAAAATATGTCTCCTAATATGTACCTTATTCTAGCACCTTGGAGCAGGCGAAAACGACCGTCTGTATCAAAAGTATGTTCTCATGTGAGTGGACGTGGGCTCTGAGGGAGAGTATCGATTAATTTGGTTCCAGCATTTACATAAATCTGCTGGGACACTAATTGTTAATATGGCTATAAATAATAATGAAGTATTATTCAATAATCATAACAATGGAAACCCTACAAACAGTATCGGAGAAGTATTGCCAATTTGGGAATACAGTAAAAATCAATTATTAGATTTTGTTAATGAATGTGAAATATCTGGTATTACTTTTGTTGCTACAGAATATGGTGCTCCAAATTTTAGATTACTAGCTGAGGACTCTAGAGTAGTGCTAATTACTTGCATCCGAGATCCTAAAAATAGAATTATTTCCAACTTTAATTATGATTATTATTCTGGATATACGAATGAAAAAACGTTGGAAGATTTTATTAAAAATCCAAGTGTTT
>JAJPRE010000004.1 GCA_023700245.1 Candidatus Thalassarchaeaceae archaeon | reverse complement strand
AAAGAACCTAAACTTATTTTTTCGAATGAAAGTTTAGAAACCAATATTGAAGAATATTTGAAAGATATTCCAAAAAAATGGGAAAAGTTTTCTGATGTACTAATTCTACCTAATTCGTCATTTAGAAATATTAGGTGGAATAGTTACAGAGAAGATTTATGGAAGATTATTTCAGAAGTACTATTGGTAAATAGAATTGGAATAATGGGCGAAATTAATGGAGAAAAAAGAGAGAGTTCGGTAGAATTGGTACTTGGAAATGATGATTGGGTCATACGTAAAGAAAATGGAATCAAATATGGTTATAGATTTACAAAATGTATGTTTTCATCAGGAAATATAAATGAAAGAAGAAGAATGGGAGAAGTTGGAAAAGATGGTGAGATCGTGATAGATTTGTATGCAGGAATAGGTTACTATTCTATTCCGATGTTGGTTTTTTCAAAGATTAAACATATACATTCTTGTGAATGGAATCCTGAATCGGTAAGGGCATTAAATATAAATTTGGATGAAAATGATGTAAAAGAAAGATGTACTATCCATTATGGCGATAATAAAATAACTACTAATAATCTCAAAGGAATCGCAGATAGAGTTATTTTGGGATTACTACCATCTGCTAATGATGGTTATATTTCTGCATTAAATGTATTGAAAGGAAATGGATTTTTGCACATTCATGGCATTGCACCCTCGAAGAATTATGATCAATGGATAAATGAAACCATAAAGAAATTATTAGAAATTAGACCTAGATCTAAAATATTTGAACTTAAAAGATTTAAAATTAAAAGTTATGCACCACATTGGGACCACATAGTCCTTGATATCAAAGTTGAGTGAGATAATGTCTGATGAATGGTTGACTATATCTGCACATAAATATAACATACTATCACTTGCTAATAAAGATGGATATAGGGCAATAATTTTGATGCCATTGGAAACTCTTAAGATAATAATTGATTGGACATTTAAATCCCTTCCAGATGAGATTCTTATAGGCATTGATCCCAATAAGAATATCAAAAATCCTAAAAAAGTTGAGATTCAATATATGGGATGTGATTTTCAAAATGACTTATTTGCAGGCCAAGGATATTTACTTGGTAAACCTCATTTAGTAAATCGGGGAGATTCATTTTCCGTACATCATGTTCCTGAAGAATGGAATGATGGTTTATTTACAAAGGAAAGAGGGGCGAGAGGTAGCAGGTTTACTCACTGGTTGCATACTCATCCGAATGCACCTGCAATACCTAGTATGGCAGATGCAGATGCAGCACAGTGGACTGAGGGATGTGATATTATATTAGGGATCAAATATTCTCCAGAAGGAATGTTACCTTGGTTTGAAGATCTAAACGGGGCCCGAAGGCAATTAAACCCAATGGAAATAGATAAAGGAATCAATACTAATAAAAAATATATAGGTATTGCAAAAACAGGACATATGATTCACGATTTGGAATTGATATCATTTCATAAAAGAGGATTTGGAGTTAATATAATTCTCACAGATGAATTGGGAAATCCGATTTAATTATGATGTATGAATATTATTACTAACATTCATTTAGGTGTTAAAAAGACACTAGGTTTAAATGGTAAAGTACACATGGGTTACTGAGAGACATGGAAATATTAGCCATCTTTAATTGCCCTGCTTGTAAATCGCCTTTATTATATCAAGAATATATAACTAGAGAGTTAAGAAGTACTACATGTATCACATGTGGCATTGTATCACTATCATTAAATTGAAAATATTAATTCGTAATTTTAGTTAATATTAGTATAATTTATGACCAATATCTATCGATGCGAAATACATTGTTATGATTGTTGAACCGCCACCATCGGCATATAACATAAGAGACATTTCTTCACCAATTGAAGGAATACAAGAATAAAGTAAGAGAGTTACTCGAAGTTTCATACCTGTTTCAATCACATCATTTGTTGCGAACGGAGCTTCATCTCCTGCAGGATTTGTCCCATCCAAAAATGTCATTCCTGCATCTGCCATATCATTTGTATCCGACATTAGTGTCTCACTTCCTCCACAAAAGACAACGTAGTATACGTCCTTTGCCAAAATATTTGTAGAACCTGGAGTCATTTGCCATGTTAGAAGTAATTCTTCACTATCCATTATGTAACATTTTTTTAGAGTTCCAAAATGGGGGTCCGTAAAAACATCATTGTTACATGGAGTACCATCAGTAAGTTGCAAATCAACAAATTTTGTTGGATCTCCGTCAGATATGTATCGAATAGTTTTAGTTCCAATAAATTCACAAATACCTCCTTCAGTAGCACAAAATAAAGCATCACTGCCTTCTCCTATAATCGTAATACTTGTTGGACGAGGTTTGGTATTTACAGTCGCACGTACATCAGCGCTCGTAATTTCGCCATCTTCTTTGAGTTTCTCAATTGTTTCCATGATAACACTTGAAGCTACTGCAGCGACTAAAATGAGAGCAATAAATACTATCATTGCTCCAATTCCTATGGATCCTTGTTGCGATTTTATCGCTGGGCGGATATTGCCCTGTGGTTGCATATACTGTTGTTTAAGTACATCATGTTTAGTATTTCCCAAAATATAAAAATTATTTTCATAATCTGTCGTTTTTTTCATTTTACTATCTCTCTCCGGTATGAATTTTCTTTGGACTTATTTCTCATTCACAATATCGTTTGAAAACTGGCTCAAAAAATCTCATACAATTTGAGTAGTGGGAATAGGCCCTCCGTTTCATGGAACGTATTGAGAGAATATATCTAGGCTAGCATAGTCTATTTTATGTGAGTTATTAATCCCAGCATAAAATGAAAAAATTGAGATTTTTGTCGCGTTTTAACAGTCCTTGAATGCTTGAATAGAGTATAGGGCATCTGGTTGGTTGTACCTGAAAGGTTTCCACTACAACCATTGATATTTGCTACTTCATAAAGATTTTCAATTGCACCAGTTTCATATGCAGAATTATTGAAACAGATGTTGATAAGGATGTATGTGACAGGGTTTTAAATGAAAATAACATTTTCAGCCCTTACTCTTGTTATTTTGATGTTAATTTCGGCAACTGGTGGAGCAATTATTGCAACATTTTCCACAACAAGTTCTTCCTCAAATGGCCCATTTTCAATAGATGCCCCTGTGGTTTACGGTGTTAATGAATACACCCTTATTGAGGTTGATGAAGGAGATAATGATGAAGAGGAAGTTATTATTGCAAAGTTACATGAGTTCTTTTTCGAGAGTCTAAATTCTTTAGGTGTAGTAGTTTGGGATTTCGGCGATGGAAACTCAGCTACTGGACCAATCTCATCACATGCCTATGAGGAGCCAGGATATTATACGATAACTGCTACATCAACTTCCTCTAAGGGAGTAGATTTGTCAACAGTAGGAGTTATTGTTGAAAAGACTGGATATGTTGAATCGGACAACATGGAATGTGTATGCGCACCATCTGCTAAATCAACCATAATTGACCTAATGCCTCCACGAGGCATTGTTACATTTGATGGCATTGTAACAGTAGAACATGATGGGAGTAGTGAATCATGTACATTACGTAATCCGCTTCAAGAATGTCATCTTCGCGTAATAATGGAATATACCAAAGATGGTGCGGTGGTTAATCAGATTATTCTTTTCGATGATACATTTAGAACAAATGAAAAGAATGTTGAGTTTGAACTTATAGATTTTAATACGGAAGATGGAGAAGGTTTACAGATACGCCTCGAAACCGATCAATTAAGAGATTGGCACAAACCAAGTACAATTTGGGCTATGACGGCACCCAGGCAATAGTTACTGATAACATCGATAACAATCTAATCACGATACTTGAGATTATCAAGTTCAAAAATTTTTTGACTTTTTCTTAATAAAATAATTAACTCCTTCGTCAAATAACGTCTTAGAAATATTTCTTAATTCATTAAGACAGATATACTATTTATGAAAAGATAGTACAAAGTATATGGAAGACACGATCCCAATGAGTTCGATAATTCCTGATACTCGGCGATATGATATTGATTGGCTTAGAGTTATTCTCTTTATTTTACTCATTTGGTTCCATTATGCAGTCTTCTCCCTTGGTCAACTTGAAGGTAAAGACAGTAACATGAAGATGTTCAATATCCCGCTATTCATTGTAATTGCCGTTATGCATCAATGGCGACTTGCGGCACTGTTTGTGATTTCTGGAATGGGGACTGCATTTGCTTTTCGTCACAGAACTTGGCAGACTTATGTCATGGAACGAGGATCTAGGCTAGGAATTCCTTTGTTATTTAGTATATTCATACTTTTCTTCGGAATTTTCAATCCAATTTATTCCTTAGTCGGTTTATTTACCATATTTCCAGGTGCGGATAATATGCCATATGGGCATCTTTGGTTTATCTATAATCTACTAATTTATTCGATCATTCTCACACCATTGTTCGCCCATGTTCGCAATAATCCAGAAGGAAGCTTGGTGAATTTTATACGCTCAATACTCAGTATTCGTCATGGTCTTGGAATTCTATTGTTGCCACCTATAGTCCTTGCAATAAATGGAATATTGTTCAAACCTTGGGCATTCGGCGAGGTAGGAATGTGGTGGGAATTCCCCCGATATTTACTGTATTTCTTATTTGGATATCTACTGATTTCTGCTAAGGAAGAGTATTTCGATGCTATCGATAAATTAAGAATTACCGTCACAATCGTAACGCCAATCTTTGCCATTATTTGGTTTACTTTGCAAGAATCTTCTGACATTCCAGATGTGATGGATGGTGGTTGGGTAGATTATGGATTTCCGGCATTCTCGATCGGTGCAACTTTCGCAGCTTTGATTCAATCACTCCATGCTTGGTTTTGGTGTTTATTGATTTTCAGTTGGGCTTCAAAACTTCTTAACAAACCAAACAAGTATTTAGGTTATCTAAACGAGGCCGTATATCCAACTTATATTGTCCATCTCCATATCACATTCTTGCCCATAGCAATATTTGGACTTCTTGGAATCGGATATTATATCAACCTCGTAATTGGTTCAATATTAGTATTAGTGAGCGTATTGGTTTGCTTTGAAATTGCCAGACGTGCAACATATTTTAGAGTAGTCTTTGGGATAAAGGGCGGTAAAGAAAAGGTAGAGAAGATTTACCCCTATAATAAAATACAAAATCGAAATTCTCAGATCGCTTTTGCGATTTTATGCCACATTATGACAGTTATGATGATAATTGGGCTGATGATGATGATGATATTTGCAGAAATATTAAGTGAATTCTAAACAAAAATAACGTATAATTACATTCTTTTGAGTCTTTCTAGATTCTCCTTAAACATCGAAAGATTTTCACTTCGGCTTACTTTCCTATCGATTATCGGTAAAGGATAATCTTGACCAATGATACATTTTGATAATCTTTGTACCTCTAAAGGCGCCAAATGTGGCTCAAAAATATATTTTGAGGGATATGAGGCTAGTTCTGGGACCCAAAATCGTACAAAGTTAGCTTCCATAGCCTCTACATTCAAACTAGATTTTGAATCGGGACATGGATTATACACTCGGTAATATGGCATAGAAAAGGGTGCAACTCCAGCCAGCCATAGCCAGTTTCCATTATTTATTGCCCAATCAGAGTCCACTAGTTTTCTTTCAAACACATCTCTTCCATATTTCCAATTTTGCCATAACTGGCCACGAGTGAGGAAACAGGATACTGCGTGTCTACCTAAATGGTGCATCCAACCAGTTTCATCTAACTGTCGCATCATTGCATCAATGTAGGGGAAACCTGTCATTCCCGACTCCCAAGCAATAATCTTCGACTGATTATATTCTCCCCAATTGATTGGTTTACAGTTTGAATTATTGGCATCATCTTCCCAGTTTTCAACAGATCTAGACAAGAGATAAAACATTTCTCTGAACATCAATTGACCATGGAGTGATTCCGGAGGCTTGGTATGATTTGAGTTGAAATGGGCCTTTGCACATTCATTCCATACAAGTCTTACAGATAGGCATCCATGACTGATGTATGGCGATAATCCTGTAGTTGTAGGTTCCATAGGATTTCCTTTTTCATTAGTGGAAAATGTCTTCGGTTTTTTAAAATTATTAACGAAGTCAGGCCTTTCTGAAACCTTCTTCTTGAGTCTTGCCAATGCTTCTCTCTCTCCTCCCGGAAAGTAGGGACTATTTCGTTCTGATTTCAATATTAGTTGCTCTGATTTCTGTCTGATTTCTTCGCATGGAACATAATATTTTGAAGCTCGGGTGCCTTTAATTACAGCTTCCAATATTAATGAGTCTGTGCAAATATTATGAGGGATTGGAATTGCCTCATCAACTAGATATCCATCAGGACTTATTTTGAGGTTCTTTTTGAAAATTCTGTCTATATCTTTTGATGATTTTGGATTAATAAAATTATTTGATTGTGTGATTTTTTCAACATCTAAAATGGTATTTACTGTTGGAAATACTTTGCTATGGATTCCCAAATTAGTCAAATTTTTCTCAATTTTATTAATTTCATTCCTACTTCTAGGTTCAGAGCAATAATCGCACAATAACCAATTGATTTCACTGTCTAAACTATTAATTATAGATTCTATAATTTCAACAGGATCTCCGGAGAAAACTAAGATTTTTGCCCCATAATTCTCCTTGAGATTTCTGTCCAAGTCAAGCAAAGAGTCGTAGAGAAAATTCAAACGACTTTGTCCTTGAATACTTCCCTCATCTTGATTCCATTTATCTTCCATGATATAAATAGGAATTATCGAATCGATATCTTCAGAGGAATTTGCCCATGTTAAAACTGGATTATCATGTATCCTGATAGATTTTCTAAACCATACTATTGCTGTTTTCATTTTTTTCCTTCCTAAATAATTACGATTAACTGGCCATGCTAAAGCAGAAGAAATTCCTCTTCTAACATTCATTCATTAATGTCTGTTTATTTTCTTGTTAGTGTAAGAAGGTCTGATCGACTGTAATGGCCACTATAATCAAAATTTTGCCTCTCTTCTACAACTGTTCTTCTATCTACATCTGCATATAGTATTCCTTCCTCATAATCTGGGAGTGGCCCCGCTATTATCTCACCATTTGGATCTACAATCATAGATCCTCCTGAGTGTAATCCTCCAAATTTTAGCATTTCATCCCGCATTGGGAAATCATCAAGTGAGAGATGTCCAAAATCCTCTCCCCTGTATATCCCACATGCTGATAGAACCCAAGATCTTCCTTCCATTGCCATAAATCTAGTAATATCTTTTGTAAGAGAATAAGAACCAGGCCAGACTGCAACATGAATCATTTCACCCTCTTGATGTAGTGCAGCACGAGCGAGAGGAATCCAATTCTCCCAACAATTTAATCCACCTATTTTACCCTCAGGAGTATCGTAGGTACGTAGTCCCTCGATATCTCCATCCGCCCATATCAGACGTTCGTCGTAGGTTGTTTTTATCTTACGGTGTCTACCAAGTATCTCACCTTCAAAACCAATAGTTAGTAGTGTACAGTAGACACTGCTAACTCCTGCTTCAAGTATACCACCCATTAGCATTATTTTATGCTCAGAGGCGACCTTACGCATCTCTGTAACTATTGGCCCGTCTAGACTGACTGCTTCTCTCACATAGGTCGAATACGCACGTTTCTGTTCGGGTTGGTTCCAACGTGCTGAATCAGTCAATCCCATCCAAACTGGATATCCAGGAAGTAATGTCTCTGCCCACGTAATTACGCTAGCACCTTCACCAATTGCTTCGAGAATAAGTGCCTTGAGTTTTTGCCAAGATGCTTTTTTGTCTAGAAATACTGGCGACATCTGTATGACTGCGACTTTCATAAATAGCCTGACTAGGCCTAAGCACATAGTCCTGATGTAACTGAAGAGTGTGTATCTAAACTCTAAACGTTCTAATCAGGATTCAAGTATCAATTGAGATAATTTGGTTTTAGATGTTGAAATAGGAATATAATAATTCTATCCAACAAAGCATTAGGATAATCTGCTATCATCTAGCCGCAAGAGCAATGGTTGATGCCTTGGATGCTGAGTTAATTGAAAAAAGGAGTTTCTTCGATGTTAAAAACTCTTCTTTCTTAATCAATTTAAGCATAGGTAAAAAGGTTGGAATTTTCTTCACGACTGTTGCAGTTGTAGGAATGATTTTTAGCTCAACTATTTGGTCCGGAGCAGGCCCAGGTGCATTTAGTAATTCAGAATATGAATGGTGGGAAACTCCGATTAATAAACGAGAAAATATGGAATTAAACATGACTGGGTGGAGAAGTCAATTACCAGTTGAAGGTTTGTACTCTTGGTCTGGTCCTACGGAATTTTTCGTTGAAGTTGACTTGCCAATCTCTGAACAAGATGTAGGATATCCAGAGCCCGCTTTGATGCATGTTTCTTTATGGATGCCAGATGTCCCTAATGGAACCAAAATACCTGTAATTGCAACCGTCCATCCTTACTATGATTTTGGAGGAGAAGGAGTTGTTGGTGATGATTCTAATCCGAATACTGTTCCTGATGCAGGTGTCGGTTTATGGGTATTAGAAGAGTTTGTGCCTCATGGATATGCTTTAGCCCAAATTTCGACATTCGGTACAGGTAAATCTACTCATTGTCAGGATGTAAAAGGACTTAGTGAGCAAATCGGCATCCAATCAGCAGTTCACTGGCTTGGTGAGCAAGAGTGGTCAAATGGTAATGTTGGATTAATGGGTAAATCATACGCAGGAACAACCAATTGGGAAGCTGCACAGAATCCCTCTGAACATCTAAAGACTATTGTCCCAATATCTGGATCAATCGGAGTACAGCAAATGTTCTATCGAAATGGCTCCAGTGAAGCTAGGGCAATGCTCTATGATGTTCTGTATGAAGGGGCAACTTCTGATGCTACTACTGATGATATGAGATTCTGTTCTGATGATGCTATAGGGCCCTTGAATCCCTTTAGTACTTGGTTAGGTGCGGGATTGGGAGGAGATGAATGGAATAATTATTGGGATGAAAGATATCACTTACAGGATGTAATAGACAATTATCAAGGAAGTGTGTATATTGTTTGGGGTTTACAAGATTGGAATGTAGATCCATACCATGCATTCCCGACACATCAATTATTGAGTGATGCTGGAATTAATGTTCGAACTATTTCTGGACAATGGGGGCATAACTATCCTGACCAGCCGACAGTTCACGAAGAGTTAGAATCAGGATACGGGGCAGAGGCTTTTCCAAGCGTATCAAGAATGGATTGGGCCGTTGAATTATTCCCATGGTTTGAATATTATTTGAAAGATATAGGCGAAGAGCCAGAGTCTTATGTCCAAGTACAGAGAAATGATGGAGAATGGCATATTGAAGAAACATGGCCAGCAGAAGATACCACTAATATTCAGTATGCAATTGCAGACTGGGATGGAGGAATGGCTGGAACAGTTAATTCCCAACAATCAATGACAATTACTAGTCTTCCTTTGATGGATGATATGCATATCTCAGGATTGCCAACATTACACATTGATGTGAGAACAAATACATGCAATGGAGGGCAATTATTTGTAACAATGTTTGATGGAACTTCGGGATTAAGATTAGGTCATGCAACTATGGATGTTAGATATAGAGATGGAGGATATGATGCATTGCCAACATATCCTATGACAAATTATAGGATGCTTATGGAGTTTAATCCAATGGATGTCATAGTTCCAAAAGGACATACTATTCAATTGGTAATTACTGAGACTGGGGAAGATTACCTTCCCTCGCCATGTGCACCAATAGGTATGACAATATTTGCAGGATATCAAGTTCTAACTTTACCGACCTTAGACAGGCCTATAGATCATGAAAATTGGTTTAATGTCCCTAATTGGTGGGATGAGTAATTATCTCAAGCCCTACGTGAAATGGAAGGGCATATGAACACATTGAGAAAGACACTTTTATTCGGAGGTTCAGCAAGGGCCAGTAATGGCTCATCTTGCATTTAGATAATAAGCAAAATTAATCATTCCAGCAAAACTTACCCATAGAATATAGGGCCAAACTAAGATTGATGCTTCTTTGGCTGGCCCGTAAGTCGCATAGGCATATATCAACGTAAAAACCACCATGATTACTATCATCAGGAAAGATGTAAGATATTCTGCTGAGTTAAACACATTCGGCCACATTATATTCACCAATAGTTGGATTAAAAATAGGGTGATTATTATATTGTTATTGGAAATTTCTTCTTTTTTAGATAACATCATCATGAAACTGATTGCAATCATCGAGTAAAGTACTAACCAAATAGGACCGACAACCCATCCGGGTGGTTGAAACCACGGCTCATAATCAGAGTCAAAAGACATAATGGTATCACTTGTCAGTATTTGTTTTTTTTAAAGTAATTGTTGTTATAATTCATCCTCAAGATATTACATGCCGATTAGTGTCTGTATCGGCCCATGAATTAGCAATTGGTCTTCTCAGAATTTCAAGAGGATTTATCAAATACTAATTAAAATTATTAAAATTCAAGCATCAAAAACATGTTTTCGGTAATGAGCTAATTCCTCAATACTACCTCGAACATCGTCCATTGCCCTATGCCCTGATCGCTTACTGAATCTTGGAGAATTAGGATACCATCTTGTAACTACTTCTTTGATTGAAGTTACGTCTACACTTCTGTAATGGAAGAAATCATGTAATTCGGGCATATATTTTCTCAAGAATCGACGATCTTGACCTATTGTATTACCACATAGAGGAGGTACTCCATCTAGACAATGAGTCCTTAGGAATTCTAGAGTTTGTTCTTCTGCTTCTTTCATAGAAACTCCATTATTTCTTACTCTATTAATTAAACCATTTTCAGTATGATGAGTTTGATTCCATTCATCCATCTTATCAAGTTCTTCTTCAGGTTGAGATACTGCAAGACTAGGCCCTTCATCAACAATGTCAAGATTACCTTCTGTTACAATTGTTGCAATTTCTATGATAGTATTTTCATGAGGATCTAAACCCGTCATTTCCAAATCTAGCCATACCAAACGCTGTTCGAACATATTTCTCCCCCTACGGCTTGACTTCTTAGGTATTCTTGTCATAGCAGGGATGATATGCATTAGTAGTGGCGCAAAGCCGTGTCGGATGTAGGGTACTTTCAACTTTTGAAAGGCAATAAGCCCTTTCGCAGACTGTTTGTAGCAGATATGATTTCATATATTGGAGATTGGTTTACTGTAATTGCATTATTCATACTAGCAGGAGAAGCTACTGATAATTCTCCACTTGCAATTGGAGGAGTATTGGTAACTAGAAGTTTTGGAATGGCATTGTGTGATCCTTTCTCAGGGATGTTCGCTGATAGATATTCTAGAAAAGGTTTGATGATGTTGTCTAATTTTATATCCTTATTTGCACTAGTTACAGTTGTTTCATTAGACTTATTAAATAATTTATTTTCATACTATTTACTTGCCTTTGTCATGGTTCTAGCAAAATCTTTATTTGATCCTGCAGAATTTTCATATTTACCAAAAATATGTACTAATGATGAGTTAATTACTGCTAATGCATTAGGATCTGGAGGATGGTCTGCTGCATTGGGGATAGGAGCAGGAGTAGGTGGTTTTACAATTTCAGAATTTGGAGTAACTACTGCTTTGTGGATTGATTGTCTGACTTTCATATTCTCAATATTATTAATTTCTAGATTACCATCAGGTGGACCAGATAATCCTATACAAACTAGGTTAACTCCTAAATCGGCAATAGTCGAAATTGTTTCCGGTTGGAAATATATTCAAAACAGACCATCTGTAAGAAGAGTAGTGTTTGCTAAAGGAATGTGGGCCTCTGGAGGAGGTGCACAAGTTTTCTTATTGATATTGATAGGAATGGAGACCGGTTTTGGAGAATTGGCAGCAGGAATTGGTTTGCTCTTTATGGTCAGAGGCTTTGGTTCTGGTTTTGGCCCCATTATTGCTAAACCTTTGATGAAGCAGACAGTTATCTTGCCCTATCTTTTAGGAGTATCAGTAGGAATTTCAGGAATATTTTATCTTGTTGTTTCACAAATTGAATGGAATAATATGTTACTATTACTAGTATTCTGCGCACATGCTAGTTCGGGAGTTAATTGGGTCTATTCAACAACTATGTTGCAAACTCGTTCAGATGATGAATGGAGAGGCAGAGTTGCGGGCACTGACTATTTGGTAATTACATTCACAATGGGATCTTCAGCACTTGCTGCTGCCTTAATACTAGAAAATGAACTTCTAGAATTAAGAGAAGTGATTGCAATCACTGGAGCAATACAGATTGCCATAGGGCTATTATGGGTAATATTTGCATCTCCTAGTGAAAAGAAACTTTTCAATCAGTAGTAATTAAGATAGGAAATTGCTATCATTGTAACGAAAACTGATGGTGCAATAGTACGAATCAGGGTAGTAAATATTTGAATATGGGTTCGCTTGGTATAATTTTTAAATTGATCTTCCAACAATTCATCAAGTTCGGATAATCCAAAGGTTGCAACTTCGGTAATTTTTTCACTCATTGTATCAATGATTGCATTCCCAAGATTGCTTAATAAGGAAGTAGCTGGGGAAAAAAATGAAGATATGTAGCTAGAAGAAGTAGCACCTGCTTCTTGAATTTTGTCAGGTAATTTGGAAGTAGTCATATTTTTCAATTTTATAAGTCCCTTTCTTGCCTGTACCAGAATGTTCAATTTATCTAATCCTGACATTCTCTTCAAGGTATCTAGTGAATCTGCTATGGAATTTAATTCATTTATTGCAAATAATAATTTTTTATTTGTAGCACTTGAGTTTTTGAAATCAAAATATAACCATGATATCATTCCGATAATAAAAATACCAAGTAATACTGCATTCATTTCCACAATTAGAACTTCATCAACACGAAAATAATACATTATTGGAACACCTAGTAATGCTGGAAATATAGCTAATGCAATTTCAGTAATTACAAATTGATTTAGTCCCTTAATTTCTAATTCCCGAATTAATTTTAATCCAACAGTTGGCTTTCCATCGAAAAAATTTGAAATTTCTTTAATTGGCCTTAATACCAATATAATTCTTAATAAGAGAGACACGAATAATACAATAAATGTCCAATCTTTCAGAGTTTGTGGGGGAAAAGATGGTAATAAATCAATTATCATAGCAACCACATCAAATTAAAGATTAAACTGTGCTGGTAGTAATAGGGATAATAAGTTTTAATTTTCTGTTTGTTTTAATTTTGTATAAACAGTATCTAAAAAGCCATCATTAAAATTACATATTTTAGTTCCCCATTCTCTTCCAAATTTATATCCTGCTCCTGCAGAACCTGCATATGCCATATAATTTGATGCCGTTACTGCAAGACCAATAGCTCCAATAATTGTTAATTCTCTAATCATTATTTTTTTCCTCCTTTTACTTTTGATTTATTAATTTCTTTTATTTCTGTTAAATCCTCATTTAGATTCTCTTTCCATCCTGCATAGTGCCTAAAGCTACTTACTGATGCTCCTACTATTGCCGTAGTTCCTCCAATTAAAACGCAGGTCATTACTAATCCATATATTTTCCATATCATACCTAATTCTCCTCTTCTTGCTTGTCTTTCTTACTTCCTTTTACAATACGAGATGCGCTATCGCCTATTGTTCCCACAACATTACTAGCGGTTTCTACAGTTACTTTGGTAACTTCGCCTGTAGCATCTATTATCGCACTTATTGCCCGTCCACCGCCAACAGCCAGATGGACTACTGTTTCTTCCCCTGCGTTGACTAATTCTTTTACTGCTGAAGAAAATTCATCAACTAATGCATTAAGTCCTTTTGTGACTTTATCTACAGGTTTCGGTCCAGACATAGTTACCGCACAGTGGGTTTGCATATAATATTCGGAGATACATTATAGGGGGTTAAATATACACCTATGTTAATTATTTATATTTTCATATCATCCGAGGGAAGGTAGAAGAATTCACTAGGATATATCTCCATTCTTTGGCCTAATTGAATGAATCTTCCAATATCTGATCGCCACATTCGTCCATTCTCAGTAACTTCCCAGTGAACTATTGCATGCCCTCCACGACCAATGTTACCAGAATCAAATTTATCTATTAATTCCATTTTTTCTAACTTAATTAACAAATTTCTTAATTCTTTTCTATCTATTCCAGTTGCTCTTTCAATCCTTACTAATTGTTTTGCAGTTGCAGAATTTGTCCGCATCCTAGATAAATACAATAGAATCCTATAAAGAGTAATTGGAAAGTCTCGTTGCTTCTTCATAATAATCTAACAAGGATGATGATTAGTACAAAAACAATTCTATTTTAGAGGGTAGAGTTTACACATATATCAAATCCTATAGTCATATCATTTATTTATTTTTTCTGAATCTAGTATTAGTTCCATTCTTGATGAGTATTGGCAATATATTGAGTGAAGTGTATTAGAAGTTGCAACCATGATATTTTTAAACGTCGATAGAGAGTGAGCAGTATGTCTATCATAGCAGAATACAATGAAGCCTGGGAAAATGGAAATTTAGAAGCACTTGATGAAGTAATTCATGATGAATTTGTTTTTAATCCGCATATAGGCGGGGCAACAATGAGTAAATCCGATATGATTGGATTTGCTGGTAATGATTCTGTTCGCTCTGAAAACAATAGAGTTCTGTTCGAAAATGACGAGGTTGGAATGGCTCACTCCGTAGTGCATTTTGCAAATGGATCTACTTCTGAAGCAGTAATGTCTTTCATTCGATTCAAAGATGGTAAAATCATCTCTATGGAAACTGGTGCAACTCCACTTTCTGATGATTACAAACTCGTTGGTAGTGAATAAAATCAACTAATACACTATATTTTAATTTTCAAAAAAACTAGTTGTCATATTATTGAGTCTTGATTGGCTAAACGCATCTTGGAATTTATTCCATTGATAATAGTTTACGAACGCTATCTGTGATCGCATATTTTCCCGATAAACTGGGGAAATATGCGGTCTACAGTCGACTAAATATTCAAACTACACTATTAGCAGCAACTTTCATCTATGCTATCTTGAGCACAGAAGCAAGTTTTTGCGGGTTTAATATCAGCACGGGAACTGCGTTCATTGAACAAAGCAGTCACTTCAGCGAGTTCTTCAGGTGCATCGCCACGATCTTCTAGACAAAGTTTGAGGCCTAGTAATCCCCACATATTGTCCTTCCATAGTTCGATGTCAGCACGGTAAACTGCTTCCGCCTCTTCGATTTCTCCTTGTTCGTGAAGAAGTGCACCGAGAATATGACGTACTGGTTGCATTTGCCCCCAAGGTTCGTTATATGCAAGATTAAGTGAAAGATCTACTCCACGGCGTAGATGATCAAATGCTACAGTGAAGTCAGAAGAATTTCCGTTTTCCTTTGCTAGGAATTGTCTGCGGTATTCTATTTCACCGTCAAGTATAGCATCATTTACCAAAAGAATACAAGGTCCATCACTTGGATCTTGATACATCAAATTGTTGTGAAGTACTCGTCCTGCAAGAGCAGGATTTTTTATTGCTTCTTTGAATAAAACCTGTTCTGCTTCTGCTTCTGGCACCATGCCCTTTGAAGCATAAGCAACTCCTCTAGCATAATGTTGTGTTGCAATTGCAGCAGGGAAAACAGCTACATCTGTATGAAGTGGTTCATTTAGAATTTCATCCCACTTACCGAATCTAATCATAACATGCCAAGGCATTGTAACATATGATTCAAGGAAAATTGCCCCCATTGGGATTATTCCTGCTAACATGAATTGTACACCAGATTCAGCATCTCCTGCTGGAAGAGTGCTGACCGCTTTACGTGCATACTTTAGTGCAGTTTCGTATTGTCCTTCGAACATAGCACACCAGACCACGAAATGATGATTGTGCATTCTGTAAAATTTATAAAATTGAGACTCATTACCAGTAATTTCAACATAACGATCATCTGCATCCACAGCTGCAATATTGCAATCCATAGCTTCTTTCCACTGCCCTACCCACGCATCGATATGTGATGGCATGTGAACTAAATGACCTAATCCTGGCATTAGAGTACGAAGTACATCAGCCTGAGGTAAGGCCCTCTCTGGGAATGGTGAAAGTTCCAAAGCGTGACAATACAAATGACAAAGTGCTACATGGCTCTTTGCTTCTTCACTACCTTCAAAAGCATCTTCTAGAATTTTAACCAAAAGTAGAGTATTATCATCTGCAGGAGTAATTTCTCCAGTTGTTGTATTCTTATCCCATAATTGCCATGCTTTTAGATTCATGAGTGCTTCTACATAAATTGCAGTAACATCCAAGTTTCCGCTATATTTCACGTAAAGAGGTGCCATAGCATGGGCAAATGCAACATTTAATTCGGGGCTATTTCCCATATTAAGGACGGCCGGATCTGCTGCGTCACGTGCTTCTGCAGAATGACGCTCTGCTAGTGCATCAATGAGGTCTTTTTCTAGTTCTGAGCATCCATCTTTGAGAGTAATTGCTTTTTGGATAGAATCGTGGCCGGAACCAAGGCCGGGAGCCCAGTTATAATTTGAAGAGACACAATATGCAATTCCCCACCATGCCATAGCGCAATTAGGATCTAACTCTGCACATTCTGAAAAGCATGCAATTGCTTCTTCGTGATTATAATTCAACATGTGTCCAAAAGCACGGACATACATTTTACGTGCTTCTTCATTATCGCAAGTTATCGTCGTAGCAAAAAAATAGTTTGCATCTATCCCGTAATCATAATCAATTGGTGCTAAAGTCATGATTAGCCGTGAGTAGATTATGTTTTAACTAAATCGGCTAAATTATCTGAAAATGGATATTTATGTTCAAAATTTATTCATATTGTTTGAATTTTCATTGAATAGGTAATAATGGACATATTTTATCAATATTCATCTTCCATAAATTCATTCTTTATTCCTGCGGATTCTAAAATTTCATTAATATTTAATTCAAATTCATTTTCTATGACAAGCTCATTTTGCATTGCATTAGTTTCTATGTGACTATTATAACAATCTTGACAAACGGATTTCATACCATCAATTACTAGTATTTCGCGTGAAGCTTTGGTATCTTTGTAAGGATAACATTGCTGGCAAAGGCCCTTTCTATTTGCTTCTTTTTCTTCATTTTGGATTTTTATCAATGAATTGATATCACAAGATTTGCAAAGTTGTTCACTTATTTCTTCATCAGTTAGTAGGGCTTTTCCACAATCTTCGCATCCACAACTTGAACAGGCTTGATTCATGACTTCTGACTCTATCATTTCACAGCCGCAGACAACACAATTATCATCATCGTTTGCATTTAACATATGAAGAGGTTGGCATAGTTATTTTTCAATCATTTGTTTTTTTATAAAACATACCAACTGAATTTGGAGCAGTTAACTCAAATCCCCACTTTTCATAAAATCCATTGACGTCTGCTAATAGATTAATATAAGCATTTTCTTCAGCATTTTCTTCAATGTACTTCATCATATCGTCCATAATCATTGTACCAGCACCTTTGTTCTGCCATTCACTTTTTACAGCCATATCACATATTTGGAAAACAGTACCTTCATCTCCAATAATTCTTCCCATGCCAATTATTTCATTGGTTTTTTTAATCTTAATTACTACTGAATAGATTTCATTACCTAGGCCTTTTTGCGCACCTTTCAGTGATCTTTTAGCCATGCCTGCTGAGGCCCTTAGGGACATGTAATCTTTAGGAGAAAGAATAGATTTTTCTAATAAAAACATATTTAATCATCATCTAGATTCTGTTATTTGAGTTAGAATAATAGAAGTAATCCATCCCTCATCATGAGTATATTTAGGATTAAAGCCCTTGTAAACACTAGTTATATGATCATCAAATATGACTTGGAGTTTGGGGAATTCTAATTTGGTCTTATTTACAACTGCATCAATCAGTACAAAAAGATCTGATAAGTTTTCTGCCTCAAGTGTATGCCGCGCTATCTTCATGTTCTACCAAGTATATCGGAGACTTGAATAGTTTACTCGGAAAAAGTTAATTCTGATAGTTCTCCTACGAATTCATACAGACTAGGCCCGTTACTCAGATAATACACAGAACCAGTTTTACTTCTAGAATTTTCAGCAGTTGAGTTGAAATCAGTAGCGCAAGTTTCAGTACAGCCATCTGCAAATGCGACATATACTCGGCCATCTCTATCTATATGTAGGTCATTAAAATCGAGGAGATTTCTATTTGAACCTCCTATATCTCGACAATCTCCGCTATTAAGGCAAATACTACCTATCTGAACTGGATCAGGTGAAACTCTAACAGTATGAAATATAGGCTCTTCATCTAAAGCGTTTAGACTATAAGTTATGTAAAGATAATAACTTACATTACTATTAGCATAGTGGGGATTTCCATTCCATTCCTCTCCATCTATGTCAGTACTGAGAAGTTGAGAACTATTTTCACTTCCAAGATATGTTATTGCAATACGCCCAGGATCTCCAGCATCGATTTGTGGAAACGTAGTTGAAATTACCTCAACAGGACTAATTCGAATACTAGATTGTTCCCATGACTCTCCTGAATCTGTACTTCTAGACATATAAACTCCAAAATCTGCACCTGTCCAAATGTGATAAGCATTAGAATCTGTATCTGTTGCTACTTCAGAATTTTTTCGTGGATTTGGAGTACCGACATCATTGCCCATTTCGCGGGTTTCCCATGAATATCCATTATCTTTTGAAAAAATTACGGCAGGAGTTTCTACTCTAGGAGTAACGTATACAGTACCATCTGGGGCAGTAGTAATCGCACCATGTAGTCCACCATCACTTGTGGCTAAACCGAATATCTGGCCACCTACTTCGAAGGTAGCCCCACCATCAAAGCTAGTAAAACAGAAAATTCCTAGGCCCTTATTATAGCAGAAATAAACTGCTTCTTCATAAATAGGCGACAGTGTACCAGGGATTCCATATCCATCACTAACCCAAGGTCCTGTTGCCAACTTAATGTGATCATTTAGAGGAGTAGTTCCTGAATCATGTGGATTTCCTAACCAACTTTCACCATCATTATCTGACCATCCAATCCAAGTTGACTCGAGACCCATCATATGGATATTGAATACCCTATCAGTTACTGGATCTACCCACCCATATGGATCACTAGTAAAAGGTGCCTGAGTTATATCTCGAGAATTTTCCCATGTCAAACCATAATCACATGAACGCATTGGTTTTTCCATTGCAATAAAGAAAATACATCCTGTTGAGGTAATCCCTATACTTGGTTCAGGACCATCTTCACCCACATTACTGAAGAAGAAATCCAAAACGATTGGCGGTACGTCAATTCCTATTCCTTTTGAGTTAGTAGTAAATAATCCATTGGAATATACTTCTTCGTTTGGAATAATCTTCTCATCCTCATCAAAGTTCAAACAACCTGAAAATGGGACCATTAACATAATCAAAATAATTAGTAAAGCCTTACCTCTCATTGGCCTATGGAAGAGACCTTAGGAAATTATAGTATCCATTCATAGATTTCAAAAATGAATAACATAATCCATCTATATTCATTGAATTGGTACTACGAAAGTTAGATTGTATTTATTGATTATCAATTATTCTCTTCTTCAATAATTGCTTCAACAATATCTACTGAAATATCTAATTCATCAGGATCTTCAATGGCAATAACACCTCTAATATTATGCTTATCTGCCAATTCCGCAGTTGCATCGGCAACTTTTATTCTAGTTCCCGATATTACGATATGCTGATTTGGTGCAAATTCAGGAGTATTTGCTGGCATCCAAAGGCCAAGACCCCCTAAGATATTATGGTGAACTATGACAAGTGTTTGACCTTCAGAATCAGATATCGACCTTAGGACATCTAATTTCCTTTCGTTTGCGAATAAATCTGATGCAGGTCGCCACTCTTTCCATGTATCCTCAAGTGGCTTAAGATGTTCTTGTGATATTTTTTCCACTGTTGAGATGACTTCATTAACTTCCTTATCTGTTTTGACATCAGTAGTATTGAGTCGATCTAAAAGGCCCCTGATAGCAATATTTTCTTCATTATCTTGTCCTGCTGCAGCAGTACTTACGAGTAAAAGTAATCCCTGTATACGAGAGATTTCGTTTGGCAATTCTGCTTCGATAGCACATTCTAATGCTTCATCAAAAATTTCCATTGCCAACCATGGCCTATCTATTCCCATTAATGATCGACCCAAGATTAATAATGGCTCTATAGCTAAATTTTCATTACTTTCTATTATGTCATTAGCACTCTGAATTAGAGATTTAGCATTAGTGTCATCTCCAGATAAATGTCTTGAAAGACCTGCTGCAATGACGTGCCTCAATCTTGGTGCATCCTTAACTTGGGCTTGTAAATCTGCAGCTTCAAAAAGTTCAGCTGATCTTTGGAAATTTCCTTCTGCTAATGCCAATAATCCTAAATGGTGTAAGGTTCTAATTTCTGCAGAATTATCATTACTTAGGCTGGCTTGATGTAATGCCCTTGTAAAGTGCAAGCGTGCAATTTGATCTCTACCTATTAGATTAGCCATTAATCCTAAAACTGTTTCCAAACGACTAATTGGACCTGCCATTGCACGATGGGCTATTACTGAAATAGAGTCTTCAAGCGGTGAAAGTCCTACTCCCGTATTTTCCAAAGTTATTCTAAGAATTTCTAAAAATTGCTCATAAATAATAGAAATATCAGACATATCCTTTTCATCTAATAACGTCGCAAGTTGGGAATCTATTTGAGAGACAGATTTACAAATTTCAGGAAGTCTTCCAAGTTTTTTAAAACGGCTTTTCTTTATTTTTTCGCCCCTCATATGGGACATTAGTGTAAGTACCATAGAGTCTTCGTCTGAAATTGTTGAGTTTTCTTGTACTTTGGTTTGAGGTCTGCTAGTTAGAAGACTATCAACAAGCCAAGTTAATTTTGCTTGTATATCATATTCAGCATTTCTGCTAATTGCATATCTCATCTCTGCCGCTCTAATATGCCTAGATAAAGTTCGTAATGTCGTAGTATGTTTATTTGAAGCAGATTCTGAAAGCCTATTGATAAATGTTGACGGAGGGCATGTTTCAAATCCGAAACCAGCTTTTACTTTGGTAGTAGTCATCTTAAAATCATCAGTAACTAATACTACTTTGCGCCCTTCTAACTCATATCTTGCTGCAAGAACCATTAGCGATAAGTCTACATCTTGTGGAGCAGCTTTTTCACCGATCTTTTGGGCTATCGCCCTTATTTCTCCTTCGCCGATAGTTACAGTAGTAAGTAAATGACTAATTGTTGAAAGTAAATTTGGCCTACCATCCCATTTTTGGAATCGGACATTTCTAACTTCATCATGTACTCCAGATGTTACATGTAATTTGATTCCATTATCTTTCAACGCATTTTCTAAAGACTCAATTAATCCCATAGGAGACAATGATCCAAGATGAATAAAAGCATTTGAATCTACTACCCATGTTGTTGTCATGTCCTTCGGTAATAAAACTAGCATCTCATACTTTCGCATTATAATAAGTATTTATTATCATAATTTAAATTAATTAATTAAATTATATTCTTTTTTCCCATTCCAATAATAATGTTCCTTCTGAGTTAATTACTAAAATTGGTAGCCATACTGAAGCATCGTGAGATTCATATGCCATATTTATATTAATTTGAGTTTTGGAAACTAATGTCTCATCTAATTTTATCTTAAAATCAAGAATATCCGAAGTAAATAATGACTTAGAAATATTATCTATTTCTTTTCCTAATTGATTTTTAATGCCTTCATTATTCTGATTGTTGTTAGGCTCAGGTGATTCTTCATTATTTTGTTTTAATTCAGATTCAAACATATTAGGATCAGGGAGGCCAATTTTTGAGACTATTGATTCCGAGCCTTCTAGAGTACTTCCTATCTCTAAACCTCCTTTTGAAGAATAAAGCAATGACTGCCCAATAAGAGTTAAAGCCGCCAAAAATAACATTAGAACTAGTATTAATCCTTCGAATACTATACCAGTATAAACTAGTCCTAATGGCAATCCTACAAGGCTAAACAATCGCCTCCAACCTTGATCACGTTGAAATCCTAAAATCATATGATGTGCAGATATTGAAATCAATGTTAAACCAAACAACGATTGATTTGCAGTTTCAAAAGCCAACGATAAGGAAAATGGAAGCATAAAAATAAGGGCAAATATTGACCCAACCAATCCTAAGTTCTTTTCAAAATCAAAGTCTATGTTAGATTCTATATTTGGCAAGTTCTGATAGGTATTTGAGTCTGCATCATAACTGATACTTCCAATGCTGTTTTGATTAGTTTTTTCAGGAAATGGATTATACTTAAGCCATGATAAAGATAACATCATTATACCAATTAAAACAGGCCATAATGCACTAGTTTGATAGTTGTCATTGAATAAATATAGAGTATAATACTGTAAAACTATTGATATATTGAATAGTATAGGTTCGCTGTTACGTAAAGTATCTATTCCTATCATAATACTGGTTAAAAATGGTATAATATCGGAAATATCACCTGCCATAAAGAATAAAGCATATGCCATCAGTCTAGAACTCAGGGCCAAGTAATCATATGAAGAGTCAAGTAATTCAAGATTTTTGACATTGGAATAAATAATATCATTACGTATTAGTAAATATTGTAATAAACCAATAATACCCCCAAAAAATGCAGCATATTCTATATTTGTATTTAGTATACCTTCATTTTCTTCAATTAATGAAATTAAATTTAATGAAGCCCAAAAGGTAGCAATAGGGGTTATCCAAAACCAACCCAAAATACCATACTTCCATGAACCATAAGTAAGAGTAGTAACAATAAAAATTGGTGCAAGACGCTCATCTGGCAATAAAAAAGAAATAGTAAATAGAGTTGCTAAAAAGGGCCCAAACATCTGCTCTGGACCATATCTAGATCCATCTAATCTCTTTTTTTCATCTGGTAAATAATATAGCACCATGGCAGGAATTGTGGATAATAACAAAGCGGACCAACGGGGTGTTTGAAAACCTAATAATTCTGATTTATCTCCAATATATGAAATACTATCTAGCCAAGGCCAAAGTATTGCATCTTCTGAAGCATCGAATGAAAATAAAGTTGCATAACCTATTGCAAATATTGGTAGAGAAATGAGTATTGGGGATGAAACATGTTTGGATGCCCGTTGTACTGTAAGTCCGAAAACTGGGATTGCCAATAGTCCTCCCGAAATATCAGTTAATCCAATTATTAGTAATAATAAGAGAGTTAGGGCCCCATAATCCCTTGCTTCCCGGGATAAATCTGTAAGAACTTTCAGCCTAATGCTGACAATTAGCGGAGGAATAAGAATTAAAATATCATGTATTAAAAGCGAATATATACTTTCACTTTCCTGAGTTAAGATCAATGATGAAACCCCTGCAATAGGTAAAAGATAACATATGCCAATTAGTCTTTCAATAGGAGTGGAGTTACGAATTGCCCCTCCTTCCAATAGTAGTAAAGTTACAAGTAAAGACATAGAAATTAATGTCGCATTAACTATTAATCCTGAATCAGACCATGAATCAAAATTTTGAATGAAAAATATAGTAAATAATACAAAGGATATTAAAAATTCTGATTTTAGTATTAGATTTTCATCATCTTTTCTATTGATATGAGATATTAGTAAAATGGCTAAACCAGAAGCAATTGGTAAGGGTTTAATATCAAAAATTGTAAAGTTATTATTATCAAATATGGCAACAATAATAATTGGAAGTAATAAAGAAATAGATAATATACTTTTATCTCCACCAATTCTATTATTATTTTCATAAAAGATATAAAATTGGAACAACGATGCTGATATCAATATTAATGAAAAAATTAAATTTGATTCATTATTATTATAAAATAAAATTACAAAAATAATAGGTAATAAAAGAGCTGATACTAGATCTTTTTCTAACTCTTGGCCAAATTTTTTCATTGTATAATTATAAGCTTGAAATAAGGACGCTGATATTATTAATACGGGATATATAAAGTTTGTTTCTCCCATTAGTAATATATTTAATGAAGCTAATAATAAAAGGAGATTAGGTCCCTCGTAAAAGCCAAATGTTCCTCTTTTTTCACCCCAAAAACCAATCATTAACAATATGGGGAATAATACTAGTGAAGAGCATGTTACGGCATCTAATGAAAAATTATTGAATGACAGCAAAGTACTATCTAGTTCAGCGCCTATTGTACCTGAAATATACCAAGATATGAGCATGGCAATGTAAGTAAAACGGACAACCCAGCTTCTAGCCTGAGGCCTTGTTTCTAAGTATATGAAAGCACATATTCCAATTAACCATCCAATTATTGCAGCTTGATCAGACAGGAGTGCTAATGAAAGGGCCAATGCTATTGGCATTGCAGGAGTTCGTACCATTGCTGTTGGAACAAACCATCCAATTAGTAGCGCGGCCCAAAGCCAGAAAACAAGATTAAAGGGATCTGAACTTACGAAAATATTAGCAAATACATAAGGAGTATTATCTGTAGAAGCTAATATTTGAGTAAATAAAATCGCAGCTACAACTACTCCAGAGCCTCTTTCAACCATATCTCTAGACAGGCTTCTATCTGTGGCCGTAATTCCAATTAATATCACAATTGGGACAAGAAGGCTAGCATGTTCTGGATTATTAAGAGAAAGATAAATTGGAAGTGCGACACTTATTCCTGAAGATAATAAATATAATGCAGAACGATTTAAGCGAAGAGAATATAAAATTGAACTACTCAATAGTAACAGGAATGAAGTAGTGAGAAAAATTTCCAAATGCCCATTTGAATAATCTAACCAAATTGAGATTGCACTAAATGCTAAACTAATGGGTGCTAAGATAACTATGGTTCTTGGTAATGTGCCTAATGAATGCCTTTCGATCATCCTAGTAGAAATTTCCATGACAAATATTAACGAAATTGTTTGAAGTAAAGAAAGCCAAATTGGAATCCATATTACGCCTTCTTGGATTTCTATCAAACTATTTTCTTTTCCTAAATAATAAACCATAAAACGTGAAAGCCAAATTGCTGAAAGCGCGCCCATTAAAACTGCAGTACCTCCAATATATTCTTCAATCGCATTCTCATCTCTTTCTTGCCCTTTATTTTTAAGGGACCATTCGTGAAATATGATTGCCATTATCGCCATAATTGCAGTACTTATTCCTAGTGTCAAGTAAGCATAATCTGTTGTTACATTTACAATTGTTACATAATAAATTGCATATGCTAACAGAAATCCTCCTGCTGCTAAAGAGGCATAAAATCCATACATTGATGCATCAGAATCTGAATTCAAAACTGTTTTTTTAGGATACCCTTCCATGCTTAATCATAAAAGGACCCTCATTTAGAGTTACCTCCGGATTTATAGAATTTATATAATTATTACAATCTATTAAATAGGTACATCTTTTACATTAACCTATGGAAGAATATGAAAATGTAAAGATAATTGAAGTTTGTTCTAATTGTTTTAGTCCAAGAATATCTCCATATATGGGTTATGAAACCGGAAAGAGATTTATTTGTCAAGATTGTAAACACATAAGTGTAGTTACAATTGAATTTCCAAGTATTGAGGCTTTAGTCTCTTTCTTACAGGATAAAAGAGATAGTGAGAATTAAAAATAATATTTTTTTAATTCCAATTTACATCTTCATCTGTAAACGAGCAATCTCCTTCACATGTGTCAAGAACTACACCTGTTTTAAGGAAAGTGAAAGCCATAGCTCTTGCAATAATAAGTCCCCCGATTGCATTATGTGCTGAATGCGGCTCTTGCCCATAGATATTGCCATCTGGAGCATGTTCATATCCCCCATCAAAGAAAACTCCGACGGAACCATTGTATCCAGAGGATACTATATTTGGACCCTCAAAACCATAAGGCGTGATTGTAGAAGAGTCTAGAAGTGGTATTCCCCCGGTCCTCATCATCCTAGCAGAAGAAATATTAGAAATCTGTAAATCTGTAATTGAAAATAATGTCATTAACTCATAAGGTTGTATTTTATCTTTATATCCTTCTTCTCTAAGATACAAAAATGTATCAGCTTCAACAGGATCCCAGAAAGATTGCATAATAGATATTGCAACGGCTCTATCTAATTGATTTGAATAGCCAAAGTCACTTGAAAATATAAAATGAAATTTGTCGTATTGAGTGCATCTCTCAATTATATGGGTAAAGGAAGATCCGCCGGCCCATAGGACTCCTCGATCTAAATCTGGAGATAAACCGACTATTGAGGGTCCACGTATTGCGCCATTGGAATATCCTGTATAAGTAGGGTTGGTAACATCAATTAATTTAGTATCATTTAAATAAAGGTCCGGCAACTCCGCACAAATACCCTTAAATGATTTAATCATTACAACCTGATTTATCATAGCTTGTTCTAATCTTTCTGCTTGATGTTGAAAATAATTCATATTCAAAACTGCATATTCAATACTAGTAAAATCATCATCAGACCAACCATAAAAACTAGTACCAAGCAATGCAGCATTATTTTGATTAGCCCAACTGTTAAGTCCTGATGTATTACCATTTCCAAGGAATCCGTGCCCCCATATAGTCAAGTCAGCGGGCCCTTTGACAGTTGCAGTTCCGGGAATTACTAGCCAAAATGGTATTTCCCTATTTTCAACAAAAACAGGAGTCCTATCCGTATCAGATGTCCTACGTAATAATGTTGGAGGATAAAATGATTCTGTATACTGTGGAGCGGTGTATGTACCTGTAATTAACCAGTGACTTCTGTTGCCATCCTCGGTCATTATCTCTGTATTAGATTCTACTGTACAACCTAATCCATCCGGCCCTATTCTATCTAATGCATCATCCCTCATAGAGAGTAGTGGCCCAATTAGAGATTCTGTGGAAGCTGTATTAAAACTCCATGCAGTCTGTAATTCTGAAATTGGGCGATTTGTATTGTCACTTATCCATGCGAATAAATTTTCAAAATAAGGTCTACGATTTTCGACATCTGGAGATGTAGTTATGACACCATCTCTGAGGGCAGAAAATCCATCAGGAGCGACTATTTTGTCATTATTAGAATCTACCAGTCCATTCATCAATACAACATAAGCAGTATTATGATCTAGTGCTTCAATTGTCCTAATATGAAGTATAGTTGGCTGGTCTGATTCTGATCTAAGATCTAATTCGACCCAATGTGGAACTAAAAATCCGGTTTCTTGATTAATTATCATTGTTGAATGATTTGGGTCAAGACTTTTGCCGATTGAAAATTGACCTGCCAACTCAGAGACATCTGGCTCGACATAGAATGCTGTCATAATTTGTGTATTAGGGCTAGCTCCGTCTATTTGATTGAGAATCGGAGCATAAACTTCATCGACAGTTCCAGATCCAGGTATTGTTGAAGGCGAGTATGACATTCTTTTACCTGTAGCAGTAGAATCATCATCTACCAAAAAAGCATCTGAAGGAAACGGAAGCATGCAATGTATAGGATTAGTATTATCACACCCATCCGTGTGAGGAATTTCTAAAAAGGATTCAGTGGAAGTATTATCATCTTCATTAAATTCACAACTACCATCATCAGTCATTGCATTTGAATCATAATTAGTGGCAGAAACGTCCGTGCATCCAAGAATAGTTTCTTCCATTGGTTCGGCCATATCTTCGTTGCCAGTACAACCAGCAAATAGCATCA
Organism: Candidatus Thalassarchaeaceae archaeon; assembly: GCA_023700245.1. GTDB lineage: Archaea > Thermoplasmatota > Poseidoniia > Poseidoniales > Thalassarchaeaceae > MGIIb-O3. Next base: position 64,266 of record JAJPRE010000004.1, on the reverse strand, counting down.
TAAATATTAGTAGAATAGTAAATGTCTGATTTGATTTATATTTCATTATAATTACCTCATTTTTTATTTTAATTTCAAACTAATTGAAAAAATATTACTTAGTGTCATACTGCACACTAACTTCATCGTGAGTAGTTTACTTTAAGAATTATTTTGAATAAAAAATTATTTTTAAGTAATAATGTTTAATTAACACATCAATCAGGTTTTTTTTAATGAGTAAGGTGTCAGCGCTTCTAACCTTATTGATTTTGTTAAATTCTTTGTCTGGCTGCACTAGTTCTGTTGAGATTGACCCCAAAGTGAAAAATGCAATTGAAACTGGAAACTTTCAGAATTTAGATTTATCAGGGTTATATCTTGCTGGAGCTAATTTCGATCGCACAAATTGGAGTGGTGCAAATTTACAAGGAGCAAATTTGTATAATTCAGACTTTATTTTAGCTAATCTAGAATATGTTGACTTTAGAGGTGCAGATTTAAGAGAAACTATATTTTTAGCGGCGAATCTTGATAACTCAGATTTATCGAATTCTAGAATGTTCTCTGCAAATTTCCATTATGCACAATTAAATTTTGCCAACCTATCATTTGTTTCGGCATTAGAATCAGATATGAGTAATACGAATTTGATGAATTCTGATATCAGTAATTCAGATTTTACTGAATCTGATTTTTCTAGTACTAATCTATATTATTCCATTGCTAAAGAGGCTATTTTAACTAATGTTGAGATGAGTAAATCAAATTTATCATATGTTGATTTTTCATATTCTGACCTTAGCAATAGTAACCTTAGGGACTCATATATGGCTGGCACTAAATTAATCGGTACTAATCTCAATGGTACAGATTTAGGTTTTACAGATTTACAATTCGCGGATTTAACTGGTGCAGTATTTGATACAAAAACTGTTTGGATGGGAATACAATGGTACTACACAATATGCCCCGACGGCACAAATAGTGGCGAATCTAGAGACTGTTTCTAATAATAATTTAGTCATTTATTTTGTAAATTTCTTTAAGTTATCTAATGACACAATTTGAAGAGTTTCTTCATGAGTTGATTCCAATACTACTGGACAAGCAACACCTTGTTCATATGCATCTTGCCATGTTTGAGCGCATACACACCATTGATCTCCGGACTTTAAACCTGGAAAATTAAATTGAGGAGCCGGCGTTATTAGATTATTTCCTTTTGATAGTGCAAATTGTAAGAATTCATCAGTAACAATGCAACATACAGTATGTAATGATGCATCATTTCTATCTGTATTGCAACAACCATCCCTAAACCACCCAGTTATTGGATCCATAGAGCATTCTTTCAAATCAGTACCTAGTACATTGAATGATGGTAGCATGGCGTATCTAGGGAGTTGTTGTTAATTAATTATCTCAAATATTTTCATCATTTGATACATCGGCGTTAATATCTAAACTCTCATCTACAAATTCATATTGATTGCGCATTACAAGAATTGAAATAGTAATTAATAAAGATATTATTATAAGTCCCAGAATCATTATTATTCCATTACTTGAATCAGAATCAGATGATTCAGCAGATATTTCACTTTCAGAAATGAATAAATGTACAATAAGGTTGGTAGAAGAAGAGTCTTCTAAAATTGCACGAACCATTAATGTTTGATTTCCTTCTATTTGATTTCCAGGAAGATATTGTAGCCTATCTGCAAACATAGAGTGTGAAACCTCAACAATTCCATTACCTTGATTGAAATCTGGGTGATTCATCCAATTATCCCTCATATCCCAAGTTCTCCATTGTATATTAGAAGGATTCCCATCAACTGCAATTTCTATTTTATCTCCTGAAGCAATATAAATTCGATTATCCTCAGATACTTCATTGATAGTAGTTAAGTTTAGAGATAAAGAAAGTGAATAAATACTATTTGCTGCCTCTAGAAGTGCTGGGTATCCGTCAACTTGTCCGTGACCATAGACATTATTTTGTCTATTTTTAGGAATTAAATCTTCTGCACATGGTTCATTGGCACCCATAAAATGACATTCACGATAGATGGATGTCTCTTGCATTATATTTCTAATATCAAATGGAGATAAATCAGGATTTGCTTGATACATTAGAGCAGCTAGACCTGCTGCACCAGGAGTTGCCATACTTGTACCGGACTTTGACGTATATCCGTCGCCCGTATTAAAATCTGGAGCCATTACATCTGAACCAACGAATGCAATATTTGGTTTTACTCTCCCTTCTTCAGTAGGTCCTTGACTTGAATAAATTGCAATTGCCGTATTTTTATCTAATGATCCTACGGTAATAACATCTTCAGCAGAACCAGGCGTACCAATCTGAGCGGATACAGCAGAGTTTCCTGCTGCAATAAATAATGCAATTCCTGATCTCATCATCTCGTTTGCCATTCTATTAACTGATTCTTCCTCTGAAGAAGTCCATTCAATTACTCCAGGTCCGCCCAAGCTCATACTAGCAGCACGAATATTGAAATCATGTCTTTTATCAACAGTCCATTCCATTCCGGCCATAACAGTTGCAAATGAACCAGAACCTCCTGAATCTAGTACTTTGACACCTACCAATTGTGCTTGAGGCGCAACTCCTACATATTCATAATTTGGAGCTCCGGTTCCTGCAGTTATTCCTGCACAATGAGTACCATGGCCTTGGTCATCATATGCCTTTACTTCAGTTCCATTAGTTAATTCTGGAGAATTAACAGCATCATAAAATGCAATTACTTTAGCATCATTTGTTGAATTATCATCATCTAAATCATCTAAGCCAACATGATCAGAATCAATTCCAGTATCGATAATAGAAACTACACTTCCTGCACCGGTGTAACCTGTTTCATCCCAAATCATTGGAATTCCATGAACATCATTGACTTCAGCCATTTGAACTGACAAAATACCATCAAGTTCTACCATCACCACACCTGGTAAATTTGATAAAAGTTCAATTTTTGTTATACTAACAGTACCTGCTATGCTATGAATCAAATGATATCTAAATTGAGTTTCAAAATCAATTTCCTCTTCTAACATTATTTGATCTAAATGAGTTGGTAAATGGTCAAAATCTACAATCACACTAATTCTGTAATCGCTATCAAACCATGTGTGAAGATCACTTTGTATTGCTAACCAAATTGCATCATGGATACCATCTCTATCTAGGTCCATCGAAGTTTCTTCCCACCAGAATTTATCTTGTTCTTGGACTTCGTCGATATCAGAGTCTACTGGTAATGCAGTAGTCAATGACGGCAGTAAAATTAACAGAAAAATACCAACAGATAGTGGCCGGCGTATCGAAGATAAGAGGTTCTTCATAAAAACACCGTAATAGCAATATCATTTTAATAAAACGGTATAATGATTACCCTTTTAAGTCGGCTACTTTGGCTTAATTCTAAATCATTGGCCTTGTAGAGCCACATTTAGGACATAATTGAATCATACTATCTGAATAATCATGAAGGCACGCGGGACAAGTTGCAGAGAGAACTAACTTAGCACTCGAATTCAATTCCACTTTGTCTTCCTCTACCCTTTCTAAATGAATTATGTCTTTTTCATTAACAGGGATTTCGAACCTTCCAGGTCCTCCAATTTTTAACAAAACATCAGGCGGAAGAGTGACTGTTCCTGAGTCATCAACCAATAACTCCCTAGTTTCAGATAAAGCTGATATATCGACATTAGTTCCATGTTGTGCAATAAATCTACCTTCCCGTAATTCCAAGGAACGCTCGCAAAATGAGGCGACTTCACGATTGTGCGTCACTAACAAAAAGGCAACACCAAATTCCTTATTTAAACTTGAAAATAACTCTAGAACTTCTCTGCTAGTAATAGGATCCAGTGCCCCTGTTGGCTCATCAGCAAGTATTAATTTTGGATCAGTAATTAATGCCCTAGCAATCGCTACTCTCTGTTGTTCTCCTCCGGAAAGTTGTTCTGGTAAACCTTTGGATCTTTCGCCGACACCTAATTTATTAAGTAAATTTTGGGCTTTCAATCTTGCAACTTTAGGCAATATACCTTGATGCCTAAGTGGTTGGGCGACATTATCGAGAGCATTCATGTGAGGAAGTAAGTTTGAGTCTTGAAAAATAAATGAAATTGTTTTTTGACGTAAATTAACTAATTCTTGGCCAGTTAGTCGAGTCATACGTTTTCCTGCTAAAGAAACATTTCCAGCAGAGGGCTTCATTAGACCACCGAGGCATTTTAGTAAAGTTGACTTTCCTGAACCAGAAGGTCCAACGACAGCAACTGCTTCTCCTTCTTTTATAGATACATGAATTCCCCTTAGGGCAACGACATTTCCATCTTCTGCCTTAGATTCATAAATATGAAATAAGCCATCTGCGTTCAGAATAACATTATCATCAATCACCATATTTATTCTCCCTTCAACACAATTGCTAAGTCTGCTTTTAGAGCTTTGCGTGTTGTGTAAAGTAATGCCATCACAACTGCAATTAATACTGAACTATTGACTATTGCTAAATCAAGCCATGGCCAAATTAATTCCCTATCTATGGGTGCCGATTCTCCTAAAAATATTTGGAATATAAAACCAAATATTCCAAAGAAACCATTGAAAGATTCGGCTATTGCTAACCCCAATATGACTCCCAAGCCCATACTTACCAAGAGTATGGACATAATCTCGAATAATACCAGGCGTATTACTTGGTTTGGGCTTGCCCCTATTGCTTGAAGAATAGCTAGTTCACGCTTTCTCTGTGTCAATACAAGTGATAAGAAAACGAAAGCAGATGCTACAGACGCAAGAGAGGCGACAACAAATTGTAAACTAAGAAGGCCGGGTGTACCAAATATCAATCCCCCTTTACGTTCATTTTCCTCATGGACTGTTGGCCAATCTGTAGAAGATGTGACTCCGACTACATTTGATATTTCTGTATTCAATTTACGTAAAGCATCTGAACAACCCTTATCTTTTTGATCACATAATTCAAAGAACCATTTATTTGAGGTGTATGAATCAGCAGTTTGATTTCCTACTAAATCCCTATATGTTGATTCTCCTATCACTATAACCTGTAAAGATTGAGATGATTCAAGTCCTGGAACCCATCTATGGCGCCCCATGTATTGAATGTTGGCTTCGGTTACAGTTGATGTTATTTCCAATCCTTCTGAACCTAATGAGAAATTATAACTAGTATATTCAATTGTGATAAAATCTCCACCGGATATGTCAAGTTGATTAGCGATTTCTCCAGCAGTAAATCCACCATTACTCCATTCTGTAGAAACATCATTTATACTTGTGCCAGGTATTGCTTGAGTATCCCATAAGAGTGTATCTTCATGATTATCAAATAATATCCAAGTTCGTAGTCGCGTGCCTTCTCCCTGGAGATTAGTGAAAACATCTCCAACGGAGGTCATTGAATCAATATTTTCAATATTAGAGTTGTCAATTTTTCCAATTGCTAGTTGAACCGCTTCTCTTGCTTCTTTTTCCGATATGGAAGTACTAAACTGTACTTGAATATCAGCTCCATTATCTGCAGAAGTTGTTCTTTCATCCACAATTGTACCAGTATATCCTTGAACAGCTGCTAAAGTTACTATAGATAATGTTAGTAGCATTATTACCGCCAATCTATTTACTGACTCACTTGAACCTGACCCCCTAAGTCCTCTGCGAATATCGGTTACTAAAGGTGACCATCCCAATAATAGTGTGAAAATTCTTGGCCCAGCTGCACCTAATCGTCCTAGAACAAGTGCACCTCCTATCCACAACATAAAAGGCCCAAATAATAATAATAGAGCATTGACAATAAAATTGGAGATTATTCCACTTGAGTTAAATGGCCCCCATCCTCCATTACTTTGTATCCAACTTTCAAAAAATGATAAAAATCCAATTATAAAAATTAACATATGTAACCAGAATCTTGACTTCTTTTCAGACGCTACTCTTCTGACTCCTTCATCAATCTCAATTCTAAGGAAATCTTTAACTCTACTTCTTCCAAATAACCAAGTTAGGCCAACAGTAGTAAGGATAATGAAAAAGGTTGTACCAAATGATAGTGTTGGATTTACACTTGCACCGGAAGATCTGAATGACATGAATCCTACTGCATCCAATACCAATGGAACAGAAAGCAATGCCAATATATATCCAGTAAACCAGCCAGCGAATCCTAAAACAGATAGCTCCAATAAAATCATACCAGTTAAGTTACTTTCAGTACCGCCAATTACACGTTGGATTGATATTTCTCTTTTACGTTGTTCTAGAGATAATACAAGTCCATAGATTAATACTGAAAATGATAGAATTATTATTGGAATCATTAAGATATAATCAAACACTTGAATAATTCCCAAAAATATATTCAAAAATGTTATTGTACCAGAAATTACATCATTATATCGAATTTGAATAACAGAGCCATCATTTAAAGTATAATTTTTATCTTCTATAGTTTTCTCTAAATCGTTAAGCCATGAAGTAGCTGCTGAAGTTGAAGATGTTGGTAATAAATTTCTATCAACTGAAACTCCGAGATAACCATGGTCATTATTCATCAAAATTAATTTTTGTGAATCATTAAGTACTGAATCTGAAACCATTAAAGGGTTGAATAATAAAGTTGGATTGCCAAATTGTTCTTGATATATGGCTGAAATTGTTAAATTATAAACAGTAAGCTTTTCCCTACAAAATTGGAAACCAGATTCAAAATTTGTTTCAATTTCACCTTGACATGAAGATATTTGGTCTGCATCACCTCCGCCTCTAGCATCAGAGACAAATGTAAATGTCAAAGATTCAATTGTTTCATTTACTGAAACGCCTGCCCTACTAGCAATTTGTGAAGGAAGGATTATGCTCCTATTATTTTCTGCATCAATATGACTACTAGGCCAATTTCCATAAATAGCATCTTGTGCATGACGTTCCCCTAATTCTCCATCCCATATGCCATCACCGTAGAATCTAATTGGCCTATTACCATTTATTGGAGGGCCTTGTTCTGCTGCTTCGGGATATTTCCAACTTACATTTATCCAATCACCAATTGTTCCAGTAACTGAATCAACTACAAGTGGTTGGGCTTTGATATTGCCATCATCAAATATACTATCGGCCCTAATCCCTTGTCTTCCATAAACAATTCCACAGTCAGAGAATTCATCCATACTTACTAATTCATCACATAATGATTCCCATAAAACAGAGTTATTTGTTCTGAAGTCTTTTCCTGGATCTTTATCAAAAGTAATTTGTGCATCAAAATTTTCATTTTTCAAAGACTCTTGTAGAAATGCTGTGGATAAACCTACTGAGTAAGCAAGGACGGTGGTAATTACCAAAGATGCCAAGAAGACTCCAGCAAAGGCTGCTAAAACTCTCTCACGGCCTCTCCAAGAGCTCTTGGCAGCCATAAGGAGGTTATCTGGGAAAGATATTATCCTATTTGTAATAGGTAATGAACGAGATTTAATATATTCTATAAATTTATTTTTATCATTAGAATCAGATGGAATGATTTCATCAAAATTAGTCATTCTTCTTCAACTCCTGAATCAGTTCCCCAAGCAGAACGTATATCCGAAGCAGCAGTTAAACCATCTTTCAATAAAAGCATTCTATCTGCCTTAGACGCCAACATTGGATCGTGAGTCACCATCAATATAGAAACTCCTTCTTTACATAATTCCTTAAATAAATCCATTATTTCTTCACCACTTTTGACATCTAAATTACCCGTAGGTTCATCTGCCAATAAAAGGGGACGGTCACCAGCAATTGCTCTTGCTATAGCGACCCTTTGTTGTTGTCCGCCGGATAATTGATCTGGGATGAAATCCATACGGTCTTGTAGATTAACTTTAATTAATGCTTCTTCTGCTTTAAAATGTGCTTCTTTGGAAGGTATACCGGCTAATTCGAGTGCGAAGATAACATTATCTAAAGCCGACAATCTATCTATTAAATGAAAATCTTGGAATATCCAACCTACACCCTTTCTCCTTACATCTACTACTTTACTCGGAGATTCGGTCCCATAACTAAATTTATCTAAGGAAATTGATCCACCATCGGCATGCAAGATTCCACCTATAATATTCAGCAGAGTAGATTTACCACATCCAGAAGGCCCCATCAAAGCAACTAATTCTCCATCATTCATTTCAAGATTGATGCCTTTCAAAACTTCGAGCCTATTTCGTCCAGAACCGAAGCCTTTTGTTAATTCATTCACATTCAACAATACTTTTTTTGAGTCTTTTTTGGTGTGAATATCGTTTATCATTAGATTAACTCCAAAATTTATTATTTTTTTTTTAGAAGATTCCTAAATTGGCTATGTAATGTATTAAAGCGAGCGCTCATCAAATAATATATAATTATGATTTATTGGTGATTGGGTGTTAAGATATTTTAAAGATAAATTATATGCAGAATTATATGCTTTAGAAAGTTCTTCTCCATGTACCTTTGGACTGAGTAAATTTGATACATGATTTATTAATGAATCATCAGGTATCCTATCTGTTTTTCCTGAACTTAACCATTCACTGTGTATTTTCGTAATAGCCGAAACCCAGGCATCAATATTAATTGGATCAATTAAGCAATTCTGAGGAATGACTTCGTTGTGCGCAGGTAAATTAGCAGCCACCACTGGACACCCGGACGCCATTGCTTCGGCTGGAGGATATCCAAAACCTTCGGAAATACTTGGAAATAATAATGCTTCAGCATGCTGGAAAAATGATATAAGTTGTACTTCGGACGCTTTTATTTCACTTCCAATTTTGACTAAATTTATATCTTCTTTGACATCATTAGGAAGATTTGAAAATATTTCATCAATAAAATCTAATCTTTTTCGTCTATCATTTGAACCAACAGTAATTAATAGGCATTTTGAAGTATCATCATATTCAGAAATAATATCCCTTGATATTGGATTTAAATATGGATTCCAATAGTCAATATCTATATCATTTCGTACTAATGCTGTCTCTTTTCCAGGAAATAATTTTTTAACGTCAGTTCTTGTTTCTTCTGAAATACAAATCAGAAGATCGGCTCTCTTGATTCCTGCCTTTATTCTTAATAAATCTCTTTTTCTAACCATATTTGGTTTTTGTTCGCCAACTGAAATATATACATCGCCAGCTTCAATTGTTCTTGGTCTGATGTGAAATAAGTCATGTATAGTAACCACAACTGGTATTGGAGAATTATGAGGTACCAAATGAGCTTGTTCTTGATCAGTTATATGTAAAAGGTCGATTCCCATTTTTGATGTTTCTTCTGATACTATTTTTGGGTGTTGTTTCCATCGTTTAAAAATTCTTAAGAATACATTTGAAATAATTTGATGTTCAATTACTTTTACTTTAGTCCAATTAGGAACCAGAGCTCGATTTAATACTGAAACAATTGAATTATGAGCCCTACCAAGTCCATTTGTAATGGATAGCGTACCGCCCCGAGCCAAAAGAACTCGTCGGACCATGGCTTCGCCGTGAGATGTTGAACTTAAATGAGAACGGGTTATCTGAAAGATTATGGGCAGTTATGCCGAGCCAACGGCTGATATGAATCAGTCATTAATAGTAGCAAAAGGAAGTTTTGCTGCAATGGGAGGAGCGGAGAGGGACTTATTAAGAATAATTCCTTCCTTAACAAAATTTTTTGATGTAAAAGTTGCTACACTCAACTCAGTTCCAGAACTAGAAAAATTATGTAAAAAATTCAATATTCCACTATTTACTCCAAAAAATCCATGGAAAATGCCTCGAGATATAATTTCTACAATATTGGATACCGGAATTAATTCTGCAACAAGAGCATGGAAAAATTGTGAAGGATTGAGTTTAGAAATAAAGTCTGCAGATGCAATTCATATTGTAAGCGGCGATGGAAGTTTTGGATTATTAAAGTGCATTCCAGTAAATCTACCGTGTCATTTACACTTATTAGAGCCGCATAGGGGCCTGCATGAAGACGTATTGCATTTTGATATCCAAGGCAAATCTAAAAGAAATTTAAAATTAACAAAATTATTACTTTCATATGCTAAAATGAAGGATAAGTCAATAATTAAAAAATTTAATAATCGTAATCATTCATCAATAAGTAGTAACTCAAATTATTCATCAGAAAGGGCAAAAATAGTATATGGAATTCAGACCGATGTTTTATGGCCATGTGTCGATATATCGGAATTCCCTCAAGAAGATACTAATGACATAGTTAATCCATATGATTCTGAAGATGATTATGTGGTTGCCATAGGTAAAGCAAGTTTTGTAAAAGGGAGTTGGGAAACAATTTCAATGATATCTGGTACTAAATTATCACTGGTTCATGTGGGAGGGGGAAACCCTGAAGACATAATAAAACTACAAGATCACGCAAAAAGATTGTCAGTAAATTTTTGGGTTGCACCAAGATTATCATCATCTGAACTGGTGACGTTAATGCGAAATTCAAGGGCCATAATTAGTATGGCTTATGGAGAAGCTTTTGGATTGACTCCGATAGAAGCATTTGCAGTTGGAACACCTGCTATATTTGTAAATGAAGGCGGATTTAGAGATACAATAAGTGATGATTTGAATGGTAGATTACTAGAAAGAGATGATATCTCTAGTTGGCATGAAGCATTAAAACAAGCAAAAAATGTCAATAATAGGGAAAAATGGATGATTGCAGGCAGAGAGAAGATACTAAAATTAGATTTAAGCCCACATGAACATGCTAAAAGAATAAAAGATTTATTTTTTAATCTTCGTATTCAATAATTTCTCCGAATTTTGATACAGTAATAATTGAACAAATTCCAGTTAAAATTATTATAATAGATAATAATGGATGAATAACTATTGTAGAATTGATAGGGAACCAAAAAGGAATTAAGTCCAATAATGATTCATTTCTAACTAATTTTCCTCCAATTGATGCTATCGTTATAGTCATAAAGAAAGCTAAAATTGCAGTTGAAACTTGTAAAATATTAAGCTTTTTATTCTTCCAAAGATTTGGCCCTAACCGCACTCTTCCAATAACATATGAAACCCAAAAACCCAATGCTAATCCGCTATAAATAAATTTATTGTATAATAATATTGAGCCAGCAGGATCTCCGGCTACTGAAAGAGTTCCGGACATTATAGAAAATGGCATCATTATGGTACCTAAAATAGCCCCAATAAGTGCTGCCCTATCCATCGTTAATAATTTATTTTCTGAAAGATTTAATCTATCAATTGGTGATTTAAATGCATATTGTAAACACATAATTGTACAAATTACAGATAGTGTCAAACTTCCAATTGTTATTTCTACCATTGCTGCATGAAAAGTTGCTGCTCCAACCATTACTTATGAATCTCCTTTTTATCATCATTTTCTGGAATCCACTTTTCGGCTACTGTATCCCAAAGCCATCCAGGATATTCGGAACTCCTGATTAATTTTGCTTTAATACTCTCATTTTTTGATTCTTTAGTGTTAATCTGTTTTTTATCATTTTGCGGTTTAAATGCAGATTGCAGACTAATAATAAAACCAGTTATTATACATGTGAATGCAAATGCTTGAAGCCTGGCACCAAGTAATGAACCTTCAAAAGGTGGTGGGATAGTGCCAATAGTTAACCATGGTTGTTCTACTGGAAAATCATCATTATATGTCGTAACCATATATTTTATTTCTATATCTCCAGTTGTGAATGGTAGAAATACTTCCCAAGAATTTTCATTAATAGAATTAATTTGTGCTTGATGTATAGTGTTATCACCTTCTAATTTCCATTTTGCCGATATTTTATTTGTATTTTTTGTGTTTATTATTAATGGTGAATTGTCTCCAGATATACGGTATTGTGGAGCAATCCAAGTATCAGAAAATCCGGGTAAATTTTCTGGAGTGGACAGAATTTTAATATTATGCGCTTCAGAAACTCCGGTCAATGCTAGATTATCAGGATTATTCAATTTACCATGATTAATTTGGACATACAAATTTTGCTCACCAATTTGTATAGGTGCAGTTAATATCCATGTTAATATTACATTTCCACTATTCGGAATCATAATTTCAACATAATTATTTATTCCTCCATTAGGATCCTGAATTATTTTCCAACCATGATCATTAGGTTGGTCGCCATTACCATTCAATGAACTCAAAAGAAAAACCCCGAGAAGGTTTTCTTTTGATGAACCCTCTAAACTCACATTTACATTAATTGATACTGCCGTGCCTGCAAAAATTATTTCCTTGGAATCGATGAAAATTTTTCCTTCGGATACTTGAGAGAGTGAGGGATCTCCATGACATGAACCTCCGCATGTAAAATCCCTATTCCCATCTTCGTTTCCTCCCGGGTTACCTAAAGTCATATTTGTTGATGATAAAATAATAAATAATCCGATTAAAGTGATTATTCTAGATTTCAAATTCTCTTCCTCCTCTTAAGAACATTCAACAATATACTTGAAATTCCCATCATGATTAACAAAATTGAAAATGGAATTGATAATGTTGATGAATCAAAAGATTTTGAAGCATCAAAGTTAGATGCAGTAGAGGCATTTATACTAATTATATTAGTGCCATTTTCACCAATCCAAATAACTTCTTCGCCATCATAGTACGTCGTTATAGAATAATATAGCGTAGTTCCAATAGGTACTTTTTCGGACCACTTACTTTCAGATGTAGTTGCAATTGGAGTTAATTTTTTAGATTGATGGTCTTCAAATAGTGAAAGGATTGGAGAAGTTGATCTATAAATATTAAACTCAGTGGGACTGCCTTTCCATGCCCATTCAAGATTTATGTCAGATTCATCCAGAGACGCAATAATTGAATCTACAATTAAAATATCTTCAATAATAATTGTCTCGTAAGTTGTATTGCGGGACCCCATATCATCCGTAACTGATAGTTGAACCAAATATTGCCCAGTTTCAAGTAGTAAATTTATATTTTGGCCATTTATTTGATAATCGTCTATAGTCCATAACCAACTATTTATCGTTCCATCTAAATCAAATGATTTTGAAGCATCTAGCATAATTGGTACGCCGGGAATGATAGTTTCTGGAGAATATGAAATTCTAGCTTCAGGATGATTATTTGATATAGATATGGAAATGATAGAGAAATTACTAAGCCCCAATGGATCAGTTATTTCAACTAAAATAGACCATGTTTGTCCAGGCTCCAATCTTTCAGATGAAACAAATGTCAAATTATCTAGTTCGGGAACATGAAAACCATTTCTTGACCATTGAATATCAATATTGAGAATACTATCATCTGGATCATAATAACCAATTTTTGCTATTAGATTGTACTGAGAAAAGACATTTTTATTATCAGTAGAATTGAGTTCATTCATCAAATTAAGAGAGCCTTCATTACCATTTTCCAGATATATTTGAGGGCTTTCCGGGGCTGCGTTTTTAATTAATATCGAGGGACTTTCTAACAATAATCCTTGATTAACGCCGTCTTTGGGAGTGACTTGAAATGACCATATTTGTCCTCTTTCTGTAAATGATGAATTTATTGTCTTCAAACCATCATATTCAGGCATTAATACTCCATGAATAAACCATCTCAGGGTACTGTTTGATTCTTCATCTTGATCTTCATCATAATATATCCAAGAAGCATGAAAATTATCGACAGTAGTTATTTCTTTATTAGGAATTATATTTGCTGAATTTATACTGGGAAGGCTATTGATGATTATTACGTTATCAGAACTTGTCCAACCTGACCACGTTAATCCGTCACTAGCTCTAGCAGAAAAATTCCAATTTTCTCCTTTTTGTGTTAATGTTGAAGGCACTATTTGTAGATTATTTAACGAATAAACTTGGACACCATTCTGGAACCATTTAATTTCTAAGTCTTGAATTTCATCATTATCAATATCTGAAAAATTTATCGAAGCTTGGATATCAATGTTCGTATAATAATCATAATAGAATGGTGAGATAATTATCGTTGGCGGAGTGTTAGAAGTACCAATAATTATTTCATTGCTCCAAATAACCTGGCCAAAATCTTGGCCATCATTAGGGGTAATCGATACTTGCCAAATATCTCCAGGTCTAATCATTATGCTAGGAATTGAAGTAAAGTTATCGATTTCATTTTGCCTTAACTCATCAAGATACCAATGAATTGATGTGCCTTCTTCATCATCTCCATCTAAATCTGAAAAATTATATGATAGAGATATTTCATCTGAATCATCAGGATTTTCAGGAAGGGTGAAAAAATTTGTAACTGAAGGGGGGGAATTACCAATTAATATAGGCCCTAATGAGATATTTTCTCCTAAATCTATGCCATCAGATGGAATAATAGTTACTTTCCAATAATCTCCTTTGGTGATTAAAGAATTTGGTAAAGAAGTCGAGTTATCTACTTCAGAAATGTCGATATCATTTAACTTCCAATTTATTTCTGTATTTTGTTCAATATCTCCGTCAGAATCAAAAAATGTATAATTAATTGATAATCCTGTCATTTTAGTAGGATTAATAGGTATAAATGATAATGAGTTGGCTTCTGGAGGCGTATTGTTTGTAGTTATTTCTGTAGAAGTAAAAGGAGAGATGATTCCCCATGAGTCCCCATTTTTATTTCCATTACCATTTGCTGATAAGACAGCTAATTCAAAGATTATATTTCCTGAACCCGTTGATGGGGCTTCCCAATAAAGTCCCCAACTTCGATAGTCGGGAGTTGTATGGGTAGCCTGGTTACCAGCAGAATTAATCTTGACGCTCCCAATTGAGATTCCAGTAGAAAGAGTACCTTGACTTACTTCTAAAGAAAATCCTCCATCATAACCTGTAACGCCTCCACTAAATCCAATCGATATGGAATACGATTGATTTGGAGTGTATGTAGAAGGAAAATTATGAGTTGGAGTTGTGGCTGGCGTATTCGAAGTATGGCAACTACAACCATTTGATGAATTAAATTTACCATCTTCCTTCGCTATTACAGGACTACATATTGATACAACAAGAATGAATACAATTGCCATACTTACTCGGTTAGCATGGCGCATATTCTTTTCGGAAAGAGGGAGTTGACATAAATTATTGTGAAATGAGGTCGTTTATCAGTTGAATATATGGGCAAGATTGCTTTGGGCGGTATATGAGTTCAATCAAGACTGTTGCCATCATTGGGTCCGGAAATATGGGTTCAGGCATTGCTCAAAAATCTGCACAAGAGAATTTTGAAATACAAATGGTAGATAGAGAAGAGAAGTGGGTCAATCATGGACAAGAAATAATTTCAAATTTATTGGAAGAAGCATTAGAAAGAAGAATATTCAATATTGATCAAGTTAACGCAATAAAAGAAAAAATCTCTGGAGTTGTTGGGACTAAAAATGTAGATCCAAAAACCGATTTGGTAATCGAAGCAGTTTTTGAAGATTTTAATGTCAAGAAGGATGTATTTACTATCCTCGATCAAGTTTGTAATGAACATACAATATTAGCAAGTAATACATCATCACTCTCTGTAAATAATTTGGCTAAATCTAGTGGTAGACCTGATCGTTTTATTGGATTACATTTCTTTTACCATCCTGCAAAAAATAGATTAGTAGAGATAATTCCTGCTGAAAGTACGACAAAAAATACTTTGAAGGCTGTTGAAACATATTGTAAAACAATGGGTAAAGTAGTTATAATTTGTAAAGATAGACCTGGATTTGTAGTTAACAGATTTTTTGTTCCTTGGTTAAATGAGGCGTGTATCTTACTGCAAGAAGGTGTAGCTACAGCAGCACAAATAGACTCAATAGCACGTGAAGCATTTAATATAGGAATGGGACCTTTTGCACTAATGAATTTAACAGGGCCAACTATTGCCCTACATGCCACTGATTATTTAGCAGAGCAACTAGATACTCCAAGATATGTTGGTGCTAAAAATCTTAGAGAAATGGTTGATAGCGGAGAATTATGGAAAATAGGAGATGAAGAATATTATGATGAAAACTTATCTATAACTGTAAAAGAGAGGTTGTTGGGGCAAGTTTTTGCAGTAGCAGGGCAAATAGTTGATGAAGAAATATGTTCTAAGGAAGATGTAGATAGAGGTGCTAAAGTCGGCCTTAGATGGGATGAGGGCCCATTCGAGATAGCTAATAGGATTGGGATTAAAGAAGCGTACCGTATGGCTGAAAAGTATTGTAAATTAGTCAATTTTAAGATCCCAGTTACATTAGAAAATCAATTTAATATTTCTGAAGATTTTATATTCTCATATATTGATGTTGAAATAAATGACAGTATTGCAATAGTTAGGTTGAATCGCCCTGAAGCAATGAATGCATTGAATGTTAAATTGGTAACTGAGTTGGGTGAGGTAATAGATGGATTGAATCAAAATAATAGTGTAAATACAATCGTACTAGAAGGTGCAGGTAAAGCATTTGTAGCAGGAGCAGATGTAAAATTCTTCGTAGACAAGATAAACGAGGATTCATTCCAAGAAATATATGACTTTACTGCTCACGGCCATGAAGTATTAAATAAAATTGAGAATAGTCCTAAAGTTACTATTGCGCTAACTACTGGCTTAGCCCTAGGTGGAGGTTTGGAACTTGCTCTTTCTTGTGACTACAGGATAGGCACAAATAGAACGCAGTTTAGATTTCCAGAAACTAATATAGGAATATATCCTGGCCTAGGAGGTACTCAGAGAACAACTAGAATTTGCGGATTAGAGATTGCCAGATATGCAGTACTGGCAGGTAATTTTTTAAATTCTGAAACAGCCAAGGCATTTGGTTTATTGACCCATCTTATTGATGTAAATGATATTGATAAATCTATTGATGAAATTATTAATTTAGGTAAAAATAATGATAAATACCTTAAAAATTCAATAGACGAAAGTCATTCAATAGTTAAATTTGCAAGAAGTTTTTACACTGATGAAAATTTATACAGTATCCTAAATGGATCTGATTTAGAAAATTTTGATCTGAGTGATAATCAAGTCTCTAGACAGATAAAGTCCCTATCTCGCACTGCACCAATAGCCCTGAATATCGCGTCAAAATTATTAGATATTGCAAATAATAAGGATACAGAATTTAATCAAGGATTGAAACAGGAATTAGATAATTTAGAACATATATTTAGTACGTCTGATTCGTTAGAAGGCTTATCTGCTTTAATTGAAGGAAGAAGAGCCAAATATAAAAATTCATAGTTATTATAATATTCAGAAAAATTTAATTATTTATTTGAATTTTAAGAGTTTGCAATACTCTCTTCTATTTCAGTTATCTCAAATACTTCTTCAACCCAATTCTCTAAAAATTTATCCATTTTTTCCCCTCATATATTAAGTGTTAATTCTACACCGTACGCAAGAATATTCCTATATTAATAGATAAGTATTAATGAACACAGCGAGGTGTAATTTATACACTAGATAGTGTGCGAGTTACTTGATACTATGGTAAGGGAACCGATGATTGTTACAGATGAAGATTTCAAAGTTATAGATTCGGCTATTGAGGACGTTAGAAAAAGTGGTACAAAAATAAGAAAAACTTTTGCGTCATATAACGAAAGTGAAGGTTACGATATAGCATGGGAGGTAAGTGCTGCAGTTGAGGCATTCTCTAGTTTTAGCTCAAGGTGGAGTATTGAAATATTATCTACATTATATATTGCAGGAGATCGTAGGTTTAATGAGATGAGGAAACTGTTAACAGGGATTAGTAGTAGAACTCTTTCTGATAAGCTTACTCACTGTGCAGAGTTAGGACTTGTGAATAGAATTGTGGATGAAGGGCCCCCAATTAGAGTCAGATATCAATTAACGGAACATGGCAGGAATGCTGGAAGATTACTGAGCCCCCTAGTAGCATATATGAAGATTCAAAAAGGTAGAGTTGTTAAGGAAAAATAATTTTAAAATATGAGCATTGATGAAACATAAGACCATGTATAGTTAAAGGTTAGAATGGGAGGATTTGCTATATGGCTGTGCTAGAACAACTCCGTAGTACTTATCCTTTGACTGCTGATTTTTTGACAGCAATGCTGGGTGGGGCGTTTGGCATTTGTACCATTATTCCCTTTTTTCCGACTCCACTTATTCAAGGAGCACTGTCTGCACCGCAACATGAGAATTATGTTCATCCATTAAGAAGTAGAATTATATCCACACTTGAGAAATCACCTGGAATACATTTTAGAGAACTACAGAGACAACTAGATGCTGCAAATGGCACATTAAGGCATCATTTAAGAGTATTAACTAACGAAAAAACTGTCACAGTAGTACCTGTAAATGGCAGAACATGTTACTATGCAGGTGCACCAGCACAAGTGGAAATACTAGAAGGAACAGGAGTTACTGATGAATATACGGCTGCATCTATGCTACCAGTAGGCTTGTCCACTGTTCAAAAGAATATAGTTACAAGATTATCTAAATCTCCTAATCCAGTATCACAAGCTCAATTGGCTCGTGATTTAGGAAGATCACGTGCTTCAGTTCATTCAGCTGTTTCGGTATTAAGAGGAAGAGGGATATTATGTGAAAGTAAAATCTCTTTGGCACCCCATCTAGAAAGTCTTGCACGATCTAAAGTTGATTACCCGTGGTTAGATATTCGTAAAGAAATAGCATAATATTGCCAATAACATAGCCAATGCTCTTGTGCCTTACGATACGCGAGTAATGATGTGATTAGGCTAAACCTAATTGAGATGCCTATGCCAACAGGTAGTAAAAATCCCGATATCTTACTTTCTTGGATCCTAGATGCAATTGGATTAGTTAAACGTAAATCGGAATCGTGGGAAGATGCAGAATTAGGTGCGTTACATCGGATAATGAAAGAGGCATTACTTTTAGAGCCTTTAAAGGGCTGGGATACGCGGGATCTTGGAGATGTTTGTGGATTATCTCAAACAGGAATGCATCATCAAATGGTAAAGTTAAGAGATTCGGGATTGGTTTCTTCGGAAAGTTATGGAAGATGGCATATTTATGTCCTCAGAGGTGGTAGTATAACTGCAGCCATTAATTTATTATCCATACAAGCAATAGGGATTATGGAATTAAGAATGTTTGAATTAGGTAAATATATTCATCCATCAAAAGAAAGGATGAGGTTTCTAAATGAGAGAGGAGAAATTAATTTCAAAATAAAAGTATCTGAGCCTTCACCATCTAAAAAGGGACATGATAGACTAGATTCATTAATTGAAGATCTAGGGCTAAATGGTGATAGGACAAAAAATGAAGATGAATTAGCCAAGAATATATTCATAGAATTATCCTCCTCTGTTAATCCAATAACGATATTATCAATTGCTGAAAAATTATCTGAAACACGGTCTAGGGTGAAAAGAACTATTGATAGATTCAGAAGTTCAGGAATTGTTGAAAGAGTACCTATGTTTGACAGGATAGCACAAGATATTTTTTCAGGAATAACACGCCAATATGATGCAAGAGGTGAAGATTGGTTGAGGACCAGGGGTGGACTTGGAAGAATAGATGATGACATTGCTAATAAATTATTAGATGCCACAAAATCTAAAAATCTTAGTATAAAAAAAGTAGAGGATTGTTTGAAACCTTTGCCCATTGGATCACAAAAAATATTATTGAATACATTAGGAGGGAGAATGCCATTTGGATTTATAATTTCAGGACAAGATGGAGAAGAAGTAAAACAAATTGTAATGACCAAAGTAGAACGAATACTGAGAAGGTTAAATACAGTTGCTGAAAGATTAGATAAAGCGCTTTTAGAAGATTAGGCAGTCAATTCCTGATAGTTTAATTCTTCCAAATATTTGGTTACTCTATTACCAAGCTCTTCTTGAGTATTGACTGAATGGAGTTCTACACGCATTGCTGATGCCCCAGATAATCCTTTGGTAAAAGAAATTGCATGCCTTTTTAGATTTTTATTTATTTGACCTGCATAAACTTCTTTACTAATTTCTAAATACCTATTCCAACACCAAAGTCTAGCAGTTGCTGGGTTTTGATTTTTCCAAGGTGGAGGATTGGGATCCCAACGAAGATCTCGCTTAATATCATGAAATATATTTGGTACACCGATTGCCCCTCTGCCTATCATCAGACCTGCTGCTCCAGTAACGTCCATACACATCTTTGCTGTTTTAGAATCTACAATATCTCCATTTGCTATTACGGGTATATCTACTCCATCTACAATTTCTTTTATTTGATCCCAATCAGCTAAACCTGAATATCTTTGTCTAAGAGTTCTTCCATGTACACAGATTCTCTCTATGCCTTCTTTTTCTAATCTTTGTGCTACTTCAAGGGCAGTATTAGGTCCGTTGCCAGTACCTAATCTTACTTTAACAGAAATTGGAACTTTGGCAACATCTAAACAAGACTTGACCATCTTTACAATTCGATCAGGATCTCTTAATAATGCAGCCCCTGCATCATTTCTGCATACCTTTGGGGCAGGACAACCAAAATTAATATCTATAATATCTGCTCTATCTTGAAGTAATTTTACTGTATGGACCATTTCTTCTATTATTCCTCCAAAAATCTGTGGAATGAATGGAGACTCCCTAGGATGGCTTTCAACTTTCAACCATGAATGGGAAGCATTTCTTGATAATCCGGCCGCTGCAGTGAATTCTGTAACAGTTAGGTCTGCTCCGCACTCACGTGCAAGTAATCGGTATGCTAAATCAGACACTCCCGCCATCGGCGCTAAGAAAAGTGGGATAGCAGTATCCGCCATTGTTGAGCCGAAAAATAACTCACCTATGAGAACGTCGGAAATTAGAATGTTGATTCCCAATCTGAAACATCTTGGGAACGTTCCCAATCTGCATCAGTAATCGTGCCGCGAATCTTGAGGATTTCACGAGAAAGTAACCAAAATATCAGTGCTAACGAACGTCGACCTTTGTTGTTGGCTGGAAGAGCGATATCAACATTTCTCAATTTATTATTTGCATCACAAATTGCAACAACTGGAAGTCCAGTATTAACTGCTTCATTTAGGGCCTGAGAATCTGCAGCTGGATCTGTAACTATAATTACCTCTGGTTCAATGTATGTACGTAATCGTGAATTTGTTAATGTTCCAGGGATAAATCTGCCAACTATATGTTTAGAACCTATAGATTGAGCAAACATTCTAGCCGGGCGTTGTCCGTACTGTCGGGCACTAACAACTAGAATCCTATCAGCATCATAGTTTGAAAGGAATTTTGCAACTGTCCTTATCCTTGAATCTGTTTGATTAATATCTATTAAATGAAGACCCGCGGCATCCTGACGTTCTGTGTCAAGGAATCTTTTCATGTCTGCAGATTTTTGATTAGTCCCTATATGTACAGCATGTTGCTCATATGTTTCAAAAGGTACCAAAGGGGCCATGCTTTCATCCATAATTAAACCTCGGTATCGCGGCCACCTGCCTTCTATTCATAAGCGCTACGCATAACTGAAAATATTTTATTCTTCTAATTCAGAGATAAATGTGCACTCTAAACCCTCTTGAGTTTCGGGGAATTGTACACATGGCTTCGTAATTGTTGCATATACTTCGAAATGATCATGGAAAGATAGTTGATCTATAGGGGCAGTAATTCCATAACCTCGGGCTTCGACTTCAAAACTCCATTCACCTGATATTAAATCACTTTTACCAAATGTAAATCTTTCTAAAGAGTAATCTTGAGTGGCCTTCACTTCCCAAAATGGATTCCCTCCAGCAGATTTTTGACCAGGTTGCCATAGCCTTACTTCTACATATCTATATTCATTTGTTTCGTTTCCGACGGCTTCTTCAATTGTAGAAGAGTAAGGAAATTGGGCACGAAACTCAATGACTAATTTTGAAACTGTTTCATCAAAAATAATAGGAGTTTCATTAGAGTACAAAATTGCATTTAAGTCCGATGAAGAATCAAATGTATAATCCCAACCAAATCTATCAGACTTCTCTATAGTTATAACAGGATCACGCATACCTTCCATTATTTCTCTTTGCATTGCTAAGCCAAGACATCCGCTAGTTAACAAACAAATACACATAATTGCCATAAGTGGACGTAGTGCATTAGCATCTCCCATAACTATGCGGAAAGAGTAGCATAACTTGAATCCATTTATTGAATGCCTCTCGGTACTCATAGGGAACGTCAATGCCTTTCGGCTCAGTAAACCCTTTTGTCGTCATTGAGGCATCTCTTGCTAAGAAGTCATGTGACATTAAACCTACGAATGTTAATTATAAGAAAATTATTCTTCTTCTTCAATTACACGAGGTTTGTGTACTTCACGGAAAACTACAATTCCCACTCCAAGGTTTTCCCTTATTGTCTGAACTAAAGAAAATTTTGCATATGGCCAATTTTGATCATAGGAGATTTCTTCTGGTAATGTTACTGTCATATCATCACCATCGAATTCAACCTCAAAATCTTCACGACCAGTATTCATCTTCAATAATGTTTCAACACGTTCTTTACGGTCTTCTACAACCTTTACTATATTGTATTTATACCTAAGAGTTACTCCAGCTAATGGGTGATT
Source organism: Candidatus Thalassarchaeaceae archaeon (assembly GCA_023700245.1). Taxonomy (GTDB): domain Archaea; phylum Thermoplasmatota; class Poseidoniia; order Poseidoniales; family Thalassarchaeaceae; genus MGIIb-O3. Next base: position 41,603 of record JAJPRE010000004.1, on the reverse strand, counting down.
ATAATCTATTCTTGCCCTCCCTGCACTCAAGAATTGTAGAATCCCAGTTCTTCCGCCAATCTCTACAGGTCCACCAATATGTAGCGTATTTGTATCTTTAACACTCTTTAGTAAAACGTTTTGAGAAATAGTTTCTATTAGACTTTGGTCTCTTTCGCCATATGCATCAGATGCATCGATGTCAAAATTATAATCTGTTTCCACTTCTGCATCAGCCAAATGTAGTTCAAACCCTTTGATGAGTCTTCCCGAGCCTACTATTGATATCATAGGAGCATAGGTACGATTTTCATCAAATACCTCGTGTTCTTTTGCTACATCTTCCCGAGTAGTCTCAATGAGCTTCTCGGTACTTGCGTTAAATAGATCATAATCAATGTGAATAATTGAGCCTTCTTCCATTCTATTAGCCTCCACGGACAACCCGGCGACTTGCTCACCCTTTTTCATTCAAACGGTTTAAAATGTAAAAATAAATCTAACTATTCTTCTTCTTTTGAAGACCTAATATCTCCAGAAGATAGCGAAAAAAGGCTCCCAAGCATGATTATGGCCCAACCTGACCATACTAAATGGCTGCCTGGCAAAGAATGTACAGTTATTCTAACTCTATCAACTTCTTCGGACTGCCCAAATGTCATCCATTCTAATAATTCTTGAGACTGATAAAAATCAAGAATGACAATTGTATCTCCATACAATGTAGAGAATCTATCAACCTCAGACCTTGGAGAAACTGAATTTCCAGTTGTAAATCTGAGCATACCAGGAGATATTTGAGTTATCTTTTCGCCATCTTTCATAACATCAATTATTATTCCAATATATCCATCACCAATAGAAAATGGATACTGAGAATCACTAGAATTTATTGTTTCTACATCAGTAAAAATGAAATCATAGCCTCTATGCTCTATAGGTTGATCTTTTACCAAGGTAACTAAGTGGGAAGGATCTGTTCTATCTACTAGAGTCGTAGTAAATACATGCCCTATTAATAATAATAATATTCCAAAATGTGCTAAGTTGGATCCCAATAATCTAAATCTTTTTGATAAATTTCTACCCTTAAAACCATCTTTATTTAATTTATAAATTATATTTCTTGATGTCGAATATAATTTTTTAAATGTTGGAGGTAAAGCAAAAATTAGCCAAGTTAACATAAATAATCCTAAAGCGCCCCTAGAAATACTTGGCGTAACGCTAAGGCTTGGATCTCCAGGAAGATATATGTCGTCTGAAAGATATGCCAAAATTATAGAAATTAATAAACATGTAAATAATAATATATTTCCATCACGGGATGTAACAGAATTTCCCCATGAATATAGCGTTAATCCAATTGCTAGTAAACCAATCAATGGTGCACCATAAAATTCGTGTGCTAAAATATTACTACCTTCTATCTCGACTGTTAGAAGAATCCATGTCAATAAGAGAAATGTTGCACCGCCATACCAAGGAATATTTTTTGCTAATTGGGTCCTATGAGAGGTATTTTTGAAGGGTTTGACCAAGACAGAGATATCATCTTCAACATCCGATAAGAACCAAGGAATAAGAAAGGGAATCATTCCTAAAAATGATTGATAAATATTTGCTGACCATGACCAATTAGAATATAACATCAAAACTATGCCTGCTAACATCCAATGAAACGCAGGTCTTTCAGATGATTCATGAAGCATTAGAAATAAAATAACCATACCTAGTACCAAGATTGCACTTGAACCAATATCAATTCCTATCACGAAGAAAAATATTAGTAATGCTAATGAAATATAGTTATTTGACTCAAAAAATGATTTTTCTCCATCTAAAAGCAAATTAGAAGATTGTTCCCTGTAGAGGTGAATAATTGAGAATAACCCCAATATAATTATTGCAATAAGGTATGAAATGACTTCAATTCCTACTGGAGTAAAATCGGAAATATCTATTATCCTCAAATATGGATCCTTAGATAAGGTACTTGCTTCATTACCGACAAATGCATGAACTGATGCCCATACTCCATTGGCACGTGTCACCAAAGTAGCATGTAAGGCTAAAACTCCGGTAATTATCCCCAGTGCCGGAGAAATAGAATAAGCACTACTGGAGTTTGGTTTTGAACGTGCATGTATTATCAAAAGTAAAGTCATCCATGGAAGTATAGATCCAGTTTCGACTGGATCCCACGCCCAGTATCCTCCCCAGTCCAAAACAGTATATGCCCAAAGTCCACCTAGTCCAATTCCAAGAGTCCCTATAAAAAAAGCAGAACGTGCCCAAGGAAGTAATTGATCATGAATTGTTCTACTATGATTTTTTTGAATAATTCCAGCCAGGGCAACAGTCGCAGTAGCCATGCAAAGAGAATAATACAGAAATACCAGTGGTGGGTGTATTACCATAAGATTTGTTTGAAGTAATGGATTTAATTCCCCATTAATTCCTTGATATGGTGAAAAAGGATCTAATAACCAAGAAATAAATATTAGATATGTGACCCAAAAATGCATTATCTTCAATGTTAAGTCATCAATATTATTTAATTGAGACATAATCCAAGTAACTGCTGCCATTAATGATGCCCACAGGAGTAAGGGGCCAGCCCTACCGCCCCATACTGCTGAAATACGATACAAAACTGGAAGTTCAGAACCTCCATATTCAGCCACCAGTTTTAAAGAATCGGCATCGGTTAAAAATGCAAAAACAAGTAAGCAAAAAGGTGAAGACTGTATTATAAATGTTATATCATTAAGACGAGTATATTTTCTTGGTTTATTATTTATAATGTGATAAATAGATAGAGAAAATGCGACTATGAGCAGCATTTGCCCAAGAAATGATAGTATGTCATCACCAGCCGTAATGCTTTGCACGAGAATATCCAAAAGATAACATGGCAGGGATTATTTTTCTTGCATATAATGAAGGCCTTAGAACTAAGATTCTGAAACAAACCGCTAATTTTCCATGTGGCCCCATATTACTCATTTCATCAGGGAAGCATCTAGCCATTAATGACATATCGTCATCAGATAAATCAAATAGAGCTGATTTACCACTTAAAATCTTAGAATAAGGGGGGAATTCTTTTTTCCACAATGATTGATATTCAGCCAGAGAAGAAGAAGTGATATCTCCCGAAGATATGGATTTAGACGCAATTTGGGCTGCAAAAACTGCTGATTTTAGGGCGAGGTGGGATCCACCTTCGAATAAGGGAGATGTGAATCCAGCTGCATCACCAACAAGCATTAGTCCGTCTGCATATGTATTTTCATGAGGTCCGGAAATAGGAATTGTTCCTCCAAAAGCAGGATTACCTTTAATTTTCCATGGAGGTGCTACTTGTTCTAAGTCTTTGAAATGCGTATTTGCAATGAATTCATCAAGACCTTTTTTGGTCCTAGATTTGTCTTCGGTAACCAGGCCTACATTTGCCCTGCCATCACATTTTGGAATCATCCAGACATATCCTTTCTCAGCATATTTTGGCCAGATATAAAAGTCTAGATAGTCATCTGTTGGAACCTCCAACATCTCATATTGCATACCAGCTATAACCTTCGGCCTAGGATTTAAACTAAGTAATCTGGAACAAATACCCGCTACACCAGACGCATCTATTACAATTTTTGCTTCAATAGGGAAATTATCACCTTTACCGTCGCATCTCCATCCAGAAAATTTACCTTCTTTGTAAATTTTTTCCATTGAATTTAATTTATGTCCCAGATGTATTGCAGCACCTTCAGATATAGCCTCATCACATATCCATCTCTCAAAGAGGTGTTTTTCTAATACATATCCCTTTTCAGTTAATTTTTTTTCTGTGCCATCAGGAAAAATTACTCTTATACCATTTACTCGTTTACTGATTACATGTTTGGGCAATTCTAAATCAAGATTGTCGCATGCAACATCAGAAATACATTCACCGCAATGAACAGGTGTCCCTATTTCTTCATGATCTTCAATAATTATTGTAGAAAGTCCGGCCCTAGCACTATGTAAAGCCGCATTTCCACCGCCTGGGCCAGCACCTATTACCAAAACATCACACGCCTTAATGCCATCAGCCATAGCACTCGGAGATAGTTTATGTCAAAGAATCTCTCGGTCAAATGTCTACGCTAAAAAGCGAACATTCTCATCCTCCAAGTGCTTCGACGTTGTATGAAGTGGGGTAATATGGCAAGATACATCCGCGAACTAGAAGCCAGAAATGATCTACTTAGAATTAGTAATCCTGTTGATGTTAAGTTTGAAGCAGGCTGTATTGCAGATTATCTAGTCAAGAATGGGGGGCCGGCAGTAATATTTGATCAACCAAGGCTGGCAGATGGCAGTATCAGTAAATATTCCCTAGCCATGAATCTATTTGGAACAAGAGAGAGGACTAATCTTGCTCTCGGTGTTAAAGAACCTAAGGAGATTGGAGATAGAATGGTTGCACTAATGAAACCTGATATTGGTGGCATATTGAAGGCACCATGGAAGGGATTGGGTTTGGCAATGGAAGGTATGTCTATGGCCCCTAAAAGGGTTAAGAAAGCTGCTTGCCAGCAAATCGTTATTGATGATCCTGACCTCAATAAATTACCAATTCCCACCACATGGCCGTTAGATGGTGGCCCGTTTATGACATTGCCACTTGTAATAACTGCTGATTCTAAAACAGGAGAACATAATATGGGAATGTACAGAAGTCAGGTTTTTGGATCAAAAGAATTAGGTTTACATTGGCAAGCACATAAGCATGGTGCAGATCATGCGGCTGAATCTGAAGATGCAAAAATGCCGATTGCGATTTGCCTCGGTGGGCCACCAGAGATTATTTTTAGTGCTATTTCACCCCTGCCAGATAATTTATCAGAATATGAATTTGCTGGATTATTAGGTAAAAAGAGATTAAAGATAGTCAAATGTAAAACTAATGACTTATTTGTTCCTGCAGAATGTGATTTTGTAATTGAAGGTTACATGATTCCAGGTGAGACTCGTCTTGAAGGTCCATTTGGAGACCATTTTGGTCATTATTCATTAGCAGATTATTATCCAGTTATGCATGTTACTAAAATTACTCATAGAAAAGATCCAATTATTCCAATGACAATTGTGGGAGTTCCTCCAATGGAAGATGGGTATTTAGGGGAAGCGATTGGAGATTCTTTTAGGCCCGTATTACAATTCCAACATAGGGATGTAATAGATTTATTCTTACCACTTGAAACTGGATTTCATAATCTTGCCATTGTATCTTCCAAGCAACGATATCCAAGACAGAGTAGAAAAACTGCTCTTGGATTATTGGGTGCAGGACAAATGATGTTTTTGAAAACTATAATAGCAGTAGATAAAAATCATCCAGTTAAAGATTTAGATTGCCTTCTAGATGCGATAGAATCGAATGTTAATATTCCAAATGACTTAGTATTTCTTGAAGGAATGGTTGCAGACACATTAGAACATGCTTCACCAATTGAAAATATTCATACCAAGTTGCTAATAGATGCAACAAGTGAAAATTCAGAAGTTGAGGAATTTGATAAAAATAATTCAAATATTAATTCGGTTGCAATATCCGCATCTGCAATAGAAGGAATTATTGATGTTAGAATGTTGAGACCTTCGATGATGGTAGTTACTACCAATATTGAAGGTGGGCCGAAGCCGGAAATAAATGTTGAAGAATATAACGAAGAGGCTGCAGAGAAACAACGGAACAAGATAAGAAAAATTTGTGAAGAAGTTTGGAATTTAGAGTCTTCAAAGAATTTAAGATGGTTATTCATAACTGATGATGATATTAATCTAAAGAGAGATGATTGGAAAAGGAAATTACTTTGGCAATTATTTTGTAGGTTTGATGTTGGAAGAGATATTCATTTTGATAAAACTAAACAAAGAGTGGCATGGGATGCAACGGCGCCCATTCCATCCAAAAATGGCCCACTACCTGTTAGAAGATGGCCGGCTGTGACATTACATGACAAAGATATGTTAGAAAAAGTTCAGAATATGATGAAAAGGATGGGTTATTAATGAAATTAAAAGATATTTTAAGTTTCATTAAGATAGAGCATACTTTATTTTCTTTACCTTTCATTCTTATTGGTTACATCATAGCAATAGAGCAGTTTCCTGATACAAATTCTAATATTTTGTGGATATTTTTTGCAGCAATAGGTGCTAGAGGTTTGGCGATGACGTTAAATCGAATAATAGATAAAGACATTGATTCATCCAATCCTCGCACTAAAAATCGTCATCTTATATCGGGATCGATATCTATAAAAGGTGCTTGGATATTATCAATAATGTTCTTTTTTATATTGATAATTGGTGCTGGAATGTTGAATAAAGTAGCTTTAATGATGTCTTGGTTGCCAGTATTAGTATTTTTTATTTATCCATACACAAAACGATTTACTTGGCTATGTCATTTATGGTTAGGAATCTGTCTTGCATTGGCACCAGCGGGTGCTTGGTTAGCAGTTGCTGCTGACGTACACGGATGGTCCGCGATAACTGGGATTAGTGAAGGATATGCAGGATTGCTTTGGTTTCCTAAGATCTTCTTCATATCAGTAGGAGTAATGCTATGGATTACAGTATTCGATATTAATTATGCAAAAATGGATATTAAAAATGATAAAAAAAATGGAATATATTCTTTTCCTGCAAGATTTAATGAAAAAGTAACAACTAGAACTTCGGTACAGTTAACATTACTTTGGTTTACTTGCTTTGCTATTGCGGATCCAATAAATGAGATATGGTTCATAGCAACTGCAGGAATAATGGCATTGGTAAATATTTATGTAATTTTATCTCAGGAAAAATTTGATGATTTTCAAAATGTATTATTCAGAGTATCTATGTCTACAGGATGGTTATTATTGATTTCATTAATTTTGGGAAGTTTGAAACTAATCAGTTAAGTGGTAATTATGTTTGTTTTGAAATCTGATTATGGAACGGCTGGGGATCAACAACAAGCCGTTGATAAACTAGTTGAGCAAATTGAAAGTGGTCAAGAGCGTTGTGTTTTACTAGGCGTAACTGGCTCTGGAAAGACATTTGCTATGGCCAATATAATTAAAAAATTACAACGCCCTACACTAATATTATCCCATAATAAGACATTAGCAAGACAATTATGGCAAGAAATGTCAGATTTGTTTCCTGAAAATGCAGTTGAATATTTTGTTAGTTATTATGATTATTATCAACCAGAAGCATACATACCAGGGAGAGATTTATTTATCGATAAGGAATTACAAATGAATGAAAGAATTGAACAAGAGCGTTTTTCGACAGTTGCCTCCCTTGTATCTAGGCCGGATGTAATTGCTGTAGGTTCGGTATCTATAATATACGGTTTGAATCCTCCAGAAGTGTTTGAGCAAAATCATTTACGTTTGTGTACAGGGGAAGAATCGGACCCTCAAAATATCGTACATGATTTGGTTGGACTTCAATATAGGCGTACAAAGGGAGATTTGACTAAAGGGGATGTTAGATTAAGGGGAGAAATACTAGATATTTGGATGCCTAGTAGGGATGATCCGTTACGAATAAGATTCAATTGGGAAGGAATTGAAAAGATTCAAGTTTGTGAAGCAGTATCTTGGGAAGTACTGGATGAAATTGAGGAGGCATGGATACATCCTAGAGAATTCTATATGACTGATGAGGAAAGATTTAATGATGCTTTGAGAGACATAGAAGATGAAATGGATGAAAGAATTAGATATTATGATTCCAAAAGTATGGAATTGGAAAGTCATAGAATAGAACAACGTACAAAATTTGATTTGGAGATGTTATCTGAGGTAGGATCGTGTAAAGGTGTTGAAAATTATTCTTTACATTTCGATGGTAGGGAAAAAGGACAACGTGCCTATTGTTTATTAGATTTTTTTTCTAGAAATGCAACTAAATTTCACGGAGGAAAAAGTAACTATCTTGTAATTATGGATGAATCTCATGTGAGTTTGCCTCAAGTTGGAGGAATGTATGGAGGAGATTATTCACGGAAAAAAAATCTAATTGATCATGGCTTTAGACTTCCTTCAGCTTATGATAATAGACCATTAAAAATAAAAGAATTTCAAGAACTGATTCCTCAGATGCTATATGTTAGCGCAACTCCGGGAGAGAGGGAGTTACGTCACCTAGCTGAAATTACTAATCAGGCAGTTCCAGAAGGTTTGTTACATGTTAGCAGCGGAGGAGGAGCCATTCCTTCAGAAATAAAAAAATCAAAAGAAAAAAGAACTATGCAACAAGTCTTGTCAGAAATTGATGGCATCGTAAAAATGGAAATCAGGCCAACTGGATTATTGGATCCTAAAATAGAAGTAAGACCAACTGAAGGTCAGGTACAGGACTTATTAGGCATGATAAATGAAAAAATAAAATTGAATCAACGTATTTTGGTTACAGTACTGACGATTAAATTTGCTGAAGAGATTTCAGAATATTTTCAGAGAATGGGCGTTAAAGCTCATTACTTGCATAGTGAAATTGATACTTTAGAAAGAACTGAAATAATTAAAGCCCTGAGAATAGGACATATTGATGTAATTGTAGGAATTAATCTGTTAAGAGAAGGTTTGGACATACCTGAAGTGTCATTAGTAGCAATTTTTGATGCTGATAAACAGGGTTTTCTAAGGAATGAACGTGCTTTACTTCAAACAATCGGGAGAGCGTCTAGAAATGAGGATGGGGCAGTCATACTCTATGCTGACACAATATCTCCTGCAATGGAGGCCTCCATTGAACAAACAATATCTAGAAGAAGTAGGCAAAATAAACATAATTTAGCAAATAATATAACTCCTAAAACTATCAAAAAAAGTATTCCAAAGATGGGATTAGAAATTGAAGACTTAATGGCAGGAGTAGCAGGTAAAGGTGAAAAAGGAGGTAGGAAATTAGTTGGGAAAATTCCAAAGAAGGGAATTAAGGCACTTACTAATAAATTTGACTTAGGAGTAGGTGCATGGAGTAGTAATAATTCATTAGTTGATAATATATCTCAACCTAATTGGATTGATGAAGAGATTAGTAATTTTGATGATTCAAAAAATGAAGAGCTAGAAAAAATAATTAAAAAATTAAAGGGAGAGATGAAACAGGCTGCTGAAAGATTAGATTTTGAAAGAGCAGCTACAATTAGAGATAGAATATATCAAATGAAAAATGCGACGGATTCAAATTTAGAACCTTAGTCGGATTCATTATGCCGAAATATTCTAAAGGTGATTTTAATACTCCAGTAAAGGACTATGATTTTTCCGTTGTTAATAATGTTAGTTCATTAATCGATCAAATGGGACAAGCAGGAGGATTTACTGCTAGCAAGTTAGCAAAGGCCAGAGATATATTGCGTGATTCTATTGCTAAAACAGATCAAGAAGGGGTAATAAATTGGCTTTCTTTCCCTGCATGTTTATGCGCTACAGGTACAAGAGGATTTTTTCTTGAAGCAATCAAAAATAAAAAATTTAATATTATAATTACAACTTGTGGAACTTTAGACCACGATATTGCGCGTACATATGAAGATTATTTTCATGGAGATTTTGATCTAGATGATATTGCATTAGGCGATGAAGGTTTGAATAGACTAGGGAATGTGGTGATACCGAATGAATGTTATGGAGAAATATTAGAAAAAACAGTTTTACCATGGCTAAAGGAAATTGAAGACAAGCGTAAAATTGAGCATCCTGAAAATCCCTGGCTTGGCTTCGGCTCTGTAGAGCTCTGTTGGGAGCTTGGAGACAGAATAGATGATGAAACTTCAATTTTATATTGGGCTGCAAAAAATAGAATTCCCATTGTTATTCCGGGATTATCGGATGGGGCGATTGGTGCTCAACTATTTATGCACAGACAAAAGAGTCCAAATTTTATGATTGATTTTCTTGCAGATGAACAAATACTATCTGATTTAACGTGGACATCGAAAGAAAGTCATGCATTAATGATAGGTGGTGGAATTTCAAAGCACCATGTTATTTGGTGGAATCAATATAGAGGGGGTTTGGATTCAGCTGTTGGAATAACAACTGCTCCAGAATATGATGGGTCTTTATCAGGTGCAAGGTTGAAAGAAGCCATTTCTTGGGGTAAAATACGACCTACTGCCCCACAAGTAGTAGTTGAAGGAGATGCAAGTATTATACTTCCAATATTAGGTGCAGATTTGTTCAATAAACAATGAATTTAGATTTTAAGTAACAGTAATGGCTAATAATGGCACTATGGTGCGATGAGATATGTCCGTTAGCGATATGGTACAAGGAATGATTGATGAATTGACTGCAGCACTCACAGATGCTGGTAAACACGACGGTGGCAACTCTGCTGCTGGAACACGTGTAAGAAAAGCTATGCAAGAGATGAAGGCTCATGCTCAAGCAGTTCGTCTAGCTGTTCAAAACGATAAGAACACTCGTTAATTATTTCTTAAACTAATAAAAAATATAGTTCAGAGTGGACTCAAAGGTTTTGTGCAAGCAATTCCATTAGTCCTGTACGCAAAGGCGTGAGGGGATGCCAGCCATCTCCTCCCGCTCTTATTAATTCTTTATTTAGTGAATCAAGGCTCGGCCTTTCTCTATTTTTCCTATTATTTTCTTTAATAATACTTGGTATTTTTGATAAAGATTCAGTGGTATGAGTATAATTTATTGAGTTATGAAATCTTGTCCATAACATCTTTATTTCATTGAAAATAGACTCATTTGACCATGCCCTTCTTCCGCAGATATTCATAGTACCTCTAGAATCTTGAAAATTATTAGATAATAATATCATAGATATCGCTTCAATGGCATCCCTGATATGAACTAAGTAATGTATTTTTGATTTGTCAACGATATTAATTTCATTGTTTTTAATTTGCTCCACAAATAAATAAATATCTTTTGGGCTCCATTTGGAATAACCTGTGGGTATTATGAGATCATGAATAGTAATTACTAGTCTGCCATTATTATTTTTACTACCTTTAGGGATAATCAATAAGTCAACTTCATCATTAGTATCGATTCCAATTGTAGTACTAGCGTTATTTGCATCTGAAGTAATATTTATTCCGGAACGTTTTAACCTATCTTCGAGTGCTAAATAAAAGAAATCTTTAGTTCCTTGGATACAAATATCTTTGCCCATCATACCACTTGGGCCAATAAATTTTCAGCACCTTTAGGTTTTGTAAAATGAATTAAAGCGTCCCTCAACACAGATATTATAAGATCTATTTCAGAAGAGGTTAGTTCAAAATGTGGAGTAAATCTTAGAGCGTTTGTACCTCCATGAATTATTCCTAAACCATTGCACCTACACCATTCCTCTACCATTCCAGGACCAATGACAGTCAATTTAGTTGGATCTAATTCAGCACTCAGTAATAATCCAGTACCTTGGATTTTAGTTATGCATCCAGGTAACTCGTCCGAAAGTAAATTCAATTTTTCTAGGAATTCAGCACCCCTATTAACAATATTATTCCTTAGTTTTGGAGTTATTTTATCCAAAACAGCCACGGCAGTCTCCAAAGCTCTAGGATTTGTAGTCATAGTATTCCCATATATTCCAACCTCATACAAATTAGCTGCATTTTCACTTAGTCCGACAATCGAGAGAGGGTATTGTCCTGCATTAAGGGCTTTGGACCATGTCTCCATATCTGGAACTTTGCAGGTTTCGAAACCAGCATAATCAACAATACTAAGGCATCCCTGGCCCCTTAATCCGGCCTGAATAGAATCTACCAAAAGCATAGTACCATTATTTGTACATAATTTTCTTGCTTCATCATAGAATTCCCTGGTTATGCATAATCCGGGATTTCCTTCTCCCATAACTGGCTCAATTGCCATTAATTCTATGAAATCTCCATTCGATTCTGCGCTTGAGAAGGCTTCCCTGAGTTCGACTATATTATTCGGCGAAACAAGAATTAAATTTTGACGATCCCGGAATGTGGCTAGATTGGAATCATACTTTTCTTTACATGAATCTGATAGTTGAGCGGGTCTATCGGTTCTACCATGAAATCCTTGAGTCAATGCAAGTAATTTTGGAGTTTTGCCCTCGTGCCTTCCACCTTTTGAAGTCATGTTGAATGAATTTACATCAGATATCCTAAGAGATATGGTAACTGATTCAGAGCCACTATTTAAGCATACAAATCTACTAAATGGGCAAAAGTCTCTCTTGTGGCCGACTTCTTTCCTTAGCCTATCAGCAAGTCTTTTGTGGCTGAAAGACGGTGTCATAACGTTCGCCATAACCCAGTTTTCTTTCATTGCCGATAATATATCAATTGGCCCATGGCCCATTCCGAGCATCCCATATCCTCCGTTATCATGCAAAACAGCTCCATGCGAAGTAATTATCCAGGGACCTCTTGCAGCAATTGCAACGTATGGGTTAATGGTATACTTAGAATAAAAGTTAACATAATCACTTTGTAATTTAGAAATAAGATCTTGTTCATCCATTTTAAGAACCTCTGAACCAAAGTCGTTAATTAAATTATTTTGATTGATTACTGCTTCATCGACTGCTTGGGACAGTAAAGGATCCAATTTGCTAAATTTTGTAATAAAATTATCATTTAGACCAGTTGTATTGGCATTTCCAGATTTACTACGGACTACATCTAATTGGTTAAGGACAGAGTTCATCAATCGTCCGAGAGTGTTACCGTTCATCAACATTTTCTGAAGAAAATCTCTTTTTCCGTAATTAATGATTTTTTAATTGAAAAATATTTTAAAAATTAAATTCTGATAATCAACCAAATAATTAAAGTCAGTTTGATTTTTCAATTGAAAAATTACTTTTATTATAAAAATTCTAATTGAAAAATTATTCTAGTTTATGGAATATATATAAGTGCCTTTCTTACCTTGGCTTACTTGAGGAAGACGGCGGGAGTGCAGAAACACCTTTCAGAGGAAATACAATGAATGATGAATTTAGAATACAAGAGTTGCTACAAAGAGAAGTATATGTTGGAGATAAATTAGTGGGCATTATAACAGGAGAAAGGTTTCATCCAAGTGATGATTATGTTAAATCCATGAGACTCCAAGTTGTAGATAATGTAGCAAATGAATATATGCGAAAACCGGCTGAATATGCCCCCTTGTCAAAGGAATTAGTACATAGCATTCGATCAGATGGAGCCGTAAAATTATCAAAATCTATGAGAGAATTACAAAGAAGATGGAGAAATACAGTTAGAATTAATGAAAAATTATTCGCCCCGGATGAACTAAAAGACCGTGCAGTATTAGATAATGATGGATCTGACATAGGCAATGTAATAGGATTAGTAAAGATAAAAAGAACTTACAAGGGATTAATAGTAAAACCTCATTTTATGATGAAAACTAAATATTCACTACCTGAAACGATAATCGTGCCAGTTGGGCAGTTATCAAGAACAACTGCTAGATTGGATGAAATAATACTGAAATGTTCTGCTAAAAGATTGAGTACATTGCCCAGTTATATAAAATTGAACAGCGAAGATGTAGTTTTTGATAAAGACTAAGTTTTGTGAGTAGTGTTCAAAAACAAAGTATAACTCGCGAGGTCACACAAGGACGTGTAGCTTAGTCTGGCTGGAGCACCCGGCTGATAACCGGGAGGTCGCAAGTTCAAATCTTGTCATGTCCACCAAATACAATTTATATTAATCGACATAGTCATGAAGGGTGAACTGTTCGACCAGAACAATATGCCAATAGTTAGCGGTGCTAATGGTCAAAAAATTGCGAGTTCATTGGCTGACATAATGAACATGGAACATGTAATAATGGAAGATAGGAGATTTCCTGATGGAGAAGGTTATGTCAGATTGCCAAATGATGCAATAGAATCCGTAAGATCTGAAAAAGTCATATTAGTTTCCAACACATTTCCTGACTCCGAGATATTAAAAACTATTTTATTATTAAATTCAATTAAAGATGTTAGAAAGGGAGATTTAGTAAATTTAAAAGGTGAAGAACCGCAAAATCTAGAGGATGTTGGGCCTGGAATAATTCTAGCAATTCCATACTATGGATATTCTAGGCAGGATAAAAGATTTTCAAAAGGAGAAGTAATATCAGCAGAAGTCATAGGTAAGTTATTGACTAATTATTGTGATGGAATGGTGATATTAGACCTGCACGAGCAATCTGTACTTGAAAAATTGAATTTTCCAATAGAATTTGTTAGTTCTATGCCAGAAATTGCTGATAAACTAAGCAGAGATGTGGTGCCAGATTTTATCCTAAGCCCAGATAAAGGTGCAATAAAGAGAGCCTCAGAAGTCGCTAGAATAATAGGTTGTGAGTTTTCTTATTTGGAAAAAACTAGAATTGATGCTCACACTATAGAACATACACCTAAAGATTTAGATGTTTCAGGAAAAATTGTAGCCATAGTTGACGATATGATTAGTACTGGTGGAACAATCTGTAGAGCTAGCGATGCGCTAAGAAGACAGGGTGCATTAGAAGTTCATGCAGCATGTACGCATGGTCTTTTTACTGGTGGTGCAATTACAAAAATGGCTAATCATGTAGACGGCGTTTACAGTACCGACTCTTTATCAAATCCTAGGGCAGTTGTAGAATCTGCTAATGCATTGTCTAGGGGCATTAAAAAATTAATATAACTTAGATCTGGATTTTTTTTTAATGCGTTGCGTTTATATCAGCCAAGTCGTGCGCCGACTTACCTACATGAGGAGATTATCTAATGAGTGTACATATATCTTTTGAAACCCCGCAAGACGTACAAGAGCAAGTCTATGAAATGGTGAAGGCCGTTGGGAAGAATGAACGTGGAAGACTGAAGAAGGGTGCAAATGAAGTTACCAAAGCTGCAGAGAGAGGTACTGCACTAATGATAGTAATGGCGGAAAATGTAAGTCCAGGAGAATTATTAGCCCATATTCCAATGATTTGTAAAGAAAAAGATATTCCATTCATATATGTGGCCGATCAAACATTCCTTGCTGAAGCAGCAGGAATGAGTAATGGAACCAAAACTGCAGCAGTAGCTGTAATTAGCATGGAAAAAGATGCTCAAGACAGATTTAATGAAATTAAAGGTCACTTTGAGACCTTGTCACAGTAAGAATAACCTCGGGAGATGATGATATGGCAAAAGAAGCGTGGCCAGCAGAAGTTGTTGAAATTGTTGGTAGAACCGGGATGACTGGAGAAGCTACTCAAGTCAAGGTTAGAGTTAATGACTCAAATAATCCAAGAGATATTGGGAGAATAATTGCACGTAATGTTGTTGGACCAATTCGAGTAGGAGATATCCTAATGTTAAGAGATACTGGACGAGAAGCCCGTAGATTAGGAACTAGGTAGGTTATTAAAATGCCAGAAAGAAGAATTTGTAGTTTCTCACATGAAGAAATTGAACCTGGGACAGGCATGATGTTTGTTAAAAAAGATGGTTCAGTAATGTGGTTCAAAGATAGTAAAGCTCGAAAAAATGCGTTAAAGTTACGTCGTAATCCACGAAGACTAAAATGGACACAGCGCTATGTGAAAGGTGGAATTAAATAACTTAACCTTAAATTTTAAGTAATTATTTTTCCATTAATAATATATTTTCATTTTACTGAGCATAATATATTTTCATTTTACTGAGCAGTAAGTTTGTATTCCACTCTGGCCCGATCATTATCGTCGCTTAATAATGGGTTACCACCTGACTGGTCTGGAGGTTGTGCTTCTCCGCAATCAGTATTATCCAATACCGTAACATAGGTACCTTCGTCCACAGTAACTTCAATATCTACATTAGAAGTATTAGGATCACTTAGTTTAACAATATAATTGAATGCATTACATTCTTTATAATCCGCATAATTAAGTTCAGTCATAGTATAAAGATCAATATTAGGGCCATCTAAGAGTTCAAGATTTATTCGAATAACTCTAACACTGTCAATAGTCCAAGTCAACTTAATATGTTCATCTTCATCAATAAAAACTGTATCGTCAAATAATTCCTGTTCAGGATTAATTGTATCTTCTACACTAGATAAGCAACCTGAAGTAGTCATTATCATAGAAATGAGTAATATATGTAGTACACGCATATACATTCGAAGTGCTGATAGCAAATCAATAATTCGGCTCTTTGAGTGTAAGATGTACCAAGTTGGGCTTTGCGTTGAAATAGGGGAGGTTAGTCGGGCAGAATATGGGAGATATGCAGACTACCTATATAATGATTAAACCAGATGGTGTTCAGAGAGGATTAGTTGGTGAAATATTAGCCCGATTTGAAAATAAGGGATTGCGTTTAGTTGGTTTACATCAAGTAATACCTTCAAATGAAGTAGCAGAAGCTCATTATGCAGTACATAAGGAAAGACCATTTTATCCTGGTCTAATAAAATTTATTACTTCTGGACCAGTTATTGCAATGGCATGGAGAGGAGTTGAGGCAATTAAAGTATCAAGAAACTTAATTGGCCCTACAAATGGTAGAGATGCGCTCCCGGGGACAATAAGAGGAGATTTGGCTATGGACATCGGTCATAATTTAATACACGGATCAGATTCTGAAGATACAGCAAAATATGAATTAAATTTATGGTTTCCTGACGGTATTTCTGATTGGAAGAGAGATATTGAAGAACAAATATATGAGTAAGATACAGTTAAAGAGATGGAACTATGGAGATGGTGGATTGGATAAAACTAGACAGCCAATTATTGCCATATTGGGCCATGTAGATCATGGTAAGACATCCCTTCTGGATCATGTAAGATCTCTAGGCTTAGAGTCTCGATCATCAGTAATGGATAGAGAAGCGGGTGGCATTACTCAACACATCGGAGCAACAGAAGTTCCTGCGAAAATTCTAAACGAATTATGTGCTGAACTTCTTGGAGGAAAAATATTTGATTCTCCTGGACTATTATTCATAGATACGCCGGGCCACCAATCATTCTCTGCATTGCGTTCAAGAGGAGGTTCCTTGGCAGATATTGCGATTTTGATAGTAGATATAAATGAAGGTTGTAAACCACAAACAATTGAATCCATGCGTATTCTTAAAGAATCTAAAACGCCATTTGTCATCGCTGCAAATAAGGTAGACAGAGTTCATGGTTGGAATTGTCAAAAAGAAAGGTCTATGGCGCATTCACTTCGTAAGCAGTCTAAAGATGCATTTGACTTATTTGAACAGAAATATTGGAAATTAGTAGGCCAATTTGCAGAACATGGATTTAACATAGAAAGATATGATAAAGTTAAAGATTTTACTAAAGATGTTGCAGTTGTCCCAATATCAGCCAGAGAAGGAGAAGGGATACAGGACCTATTGGCCGTAGTAATAGGCCTTGCAGAAAGATATTTGATTGAAAAACTATCAGATATTGAAGGTTCAGGAGAAGGGACCGTTCTTGAAATGAAAGAAGAAAGAGGTTTGGGGAAAACATTGGATGTAATACTTCATCGAGGATCAATAAAAAAAGGGGATCAAATAGTTTTAGTAACTAATGAAGGAGGAGTTTTGACCCGAGTAAAGGGGATGTTTAGTCCTCGCGGGATGAGTGAAATGCGTGATGCTGGAAATAGATGGGACGATGTAGATATCCTTCATGCTGCATCTGGACTGAAAATAAGCGCCGTAGATTTAGATGGCGTATTAGCAGGCACGACCTTGCGAGTTGTACACAATGAATTAGAAATTAAAGAAGCAATGCAAGAGGCTAATAATGAGTCAGAATTATCTATCGAGTTAAGTGAAGAAGGAGTTTGTATTAAATCAGATACTGTTGGAGGTTTGGAAGCATTATCAAAGGAATTAGGGAGTATAGGGATTCCTATTCGTAGTGCCACTATTGGAAAAGTTGGAAGAAGGGATATCAGAAGTGTGGAAACATCTGCAGATCCATTTCATAGAGTCATTATGGCATTTAATACAGAAATATTATCTGATGCTGAAAATGAAATAGAAAATTCTGAAAATAATGTGAAATATATAAGTTCGGATATAATTTATAGAATTCTTGAAGAGCATGAAGAATGGATTGAGATAAGGAAAAAGGAAATTGAAGAAGAAAATAGAGAGGAGGTCATCTATCCAGGAAGGATAAGATTGTTACCAGATCATACATTTAGGGCATCTAAGCCAGCAGTAGTCGGAGTTAGAGTACTTGGAGGTAGAATTCAGGTCGGACAGCGCCTATTAAAAAATGGAAATAGGATTGGCAGAATAAAATCAATTAGGACAGGACAGGACAGTATTAAAGAGTCCATTCAAGGTACTGAAGTAGCAGTAGCGATTGATGGAGTTACTATAGGAAGGCAAATCGAAGAAGGAGATGAATTATTAGTAGATATTCCTGAGTTTCATGCGAGAAAATTACATAAAATGGATTTAACATCTTCGGAAAGAGAGGTTCTAGATGAATTATTATTTATTCATCGGAAAAAAGATCATTTTTGGGGAAGATGAGATGAAGAATTCAAGGTTCATAAACACCGAACACTCAAGTAGTCAACAAAGTGGGGTCGGATTAAAGAGGTGTGTGCAATGACTATGGCAAATGGCAGTAATCCTAAATCTAGAGAATTAATAAATACAGTATCTCAAATTTCTAATTCTCTAATGAATGAAGTTTCTAAAGTCATAATTGGCAAACAGGAAAATTTACGTAGGATTACAGTAGGAGTATTATCAAACGGAAATATTTTGATTGAAGACGTTCCAGGAACAGCTAAAACTTTGATGGCAAATACATTTGCATCGGCTTTGGGATGTAAATTTAAGAGAGTACAATTTACTCCGGATTTACTACCTGCAGACATAATGGGCACATACATGTATGATCAACAAGCTGGAGAATTTAAACTAAGGCCTGGCCCTCTATTTACTAATATTTTATTAGCCGATGAAATAAATCGTGCACCACCAAAAACGCAAGCAGCACTTCTTGAAGCAATGGAGGAAAAGCAAGTAACCATCGAAGGCATTACGCATAAATTACCTGCGCCATTCGTAACTATGGCAACACAGAACCCCATTGAACAGGAAGGAACATATCCCCTTCCTGAAGCCCAAATGGATCGTTTCTTGATGAAAATGAGTATGGGGTACCCTAATAGACAAGAAGAGAAGGCTATTCTACAAAGGAGAAAATTACGAGGTAAAGATGATCATGAAACTGAGAAAATTACATCACCAAATAAAGTTGTAGCTATGCAAAAGGCACTTGAAACAGTTCATGTTGATCCCGCCATTATGTCATACATAGTAGAGTTAGTTTGGAGAACAAGGGAAGATCATAGAATAATTACTGGTGCATCTCCAAGGGCCAGTCAATCTTTGTTCAAATCCTGTAGAGCCTCTGCTGCGATTGATGGAAGAGATTATGTGATTCCGGATGATATTAAGAATATAGCATTACAAATCGTAAGTCATAGAATTGTTCTAAAACCAGAATCTAAAATTAGAGGCGTGACTGGTCAACATATAATGAGGAAGATTCTGGGTGAAGTACATGTTCCAGTAATACAATAATCAGATAATACCAATTAACCATTATCTGCGGCTTAACAAATATGGCGGTCGTCATAGCTTGTGTTAATCATAAAGGAGGTTGTGCTAAAACTACAACTGCGGTCAATCTAGCAGTTTCTCTTTCCACAGGAAATAAAAAAATGGATATTTTATCAAGAAGAGTTTTATTGATAGATTTAGATCCCAAGGGAAATGTTGCAACTACTTTCGGATTAGATAAAAAGACGATTGGATTGACTATGAATGAATTATTTAAGAGTGAAATAGAGGGAAATAGTCTCGATATTAATGAATATTTAATTGGGCCCAAAATAATTTCAAAATCTATGAAAGATGCTTGGGAAAAACATAATCCTAACAAAACTAGAGGTATACCAAAAAATATTATTGTGAATAATCTTTGGCTATTGCCTGCTGACTTAGATTTGGCAGGAATTGAAATTGATTTGGCAACTAGATTGGGAAGAGAAAATAGATTAGAAATTGCTATTAGACAAATAAAGAAAGATTTTGATGTCATAATAATAGATACTCCAGCATCTTTAGGGTTATTAACCATTAATGCATTAGCAGCAGCAGAATGGATATTGATTCCAATTCAATCTGAATTTTATGCATTAGAAGGCATGGGTCAGCTTATGAATTCAATAAGAGATGTACAAAAAGCAGTTAATCCAAATTTAAAGTTATTTGGAATTCTTCTTACTATGGTTCAAACTAGAAGTAAATTATGTGAAACGGTTGTAGAGCAAGCGCGTAAGTATTTTGGAGAAAGTGTTTTTAAAACCCAAATACTACGTTCCATCTCAATTGCTGAATCTCCCTTGGAAGGAGCACCAATTGTCATTGCACAAAAACCAAATAAAACTAATCAAGGAAGTGAAGCTTATTGGCGTTTTGCTAAAGAAGCAGATAATAGAATTAAAAGAATACTAAATGTTTAGTACTCATTTACATAAGTTTCTAGTAAACTTTGACGAGCATCAGACAATACTGATTCCATTTTAACTTTGATTTCAGATTCCAAAGAATTAATTATTTCTTTAATTTCCTTTTTTGATAAATCTTTTCTTTTAGAGAATTTATTTTCTAAAATATTTAGCATCTCTAATTCTCTTTCTTTTACAAATGATGCAATTCTCTGTTCCATTTCAACTTCTTTTTCTAAAGTCATTTCTTGCTTACGTAATGCTAAGGATACATCCATTGTTTCTCTTTCGGAACGAAATCTACGATCTAGTTCTGCTAATGCACCTCTTTCAGATTCTTCTTCAAGTGATTTTATTCTAATATCTACATCAGATAATAATTCTTTTTCGAGAGAGTCTCTCTCATTGGCAATTAATTTTTCTAATTCGGATTCTCTTTCTCTACGGGCTACTGAAAGCCTTTCCCTCATCTGTATTTCTTGATCTAATCGATATGCCTCAACTTTGCGATGAACTTGTGATTCCATAGATTCCTGTAAATCCATTTTAACTCTTCTTTCCATACGCTCAATATTTTGTGTAGCTTCTAATTCAAGTCTTTCACTCAAAAATGCCTTTCTTCTATTGAATTCTATTTCCATTTCATCCTTTAGTCTATTTCTCAATTTAGATGAGTGGGCCTCTATTCTACGATCTCTTTCAAGATCTAACTGCTCCCTTAGTCTATTTTCTTCTCTCCTTAAACGATGTAACATTTCTTCTCTAAGGAGTCTTTCCTCTCTCTCCAACGCCTCTGATTCGAGTCTTTCTAATTCATCTTCTAGTTCAGCCCTTAGATCTGTTTCTATCTGTTGAATTTTATCTTCAAATAAGATTTCGTTAGCTTTTCTCATTGCTCCATGCATCCCAGATAACCTTTCAGACATTTCAGAAATACGCATCCTTCTTTCGCGTCTAATTCCGGATCTCAATCTTGATTCTTCATCGAGTCTGTCCCTAGTTCTAGCCAATGATTCCATAGTAGAAGACGTAGATAGTGAGTGTTGTGCCCTAAGTACTGCTAGTTCATCCGATGGTGGATTATCTTCATTTTTGGATGACTTGCTTTCACTCATAGATATTCATCCCCAGCATATCGGTAGTTTTTTGATATTTGACTACGCAGGGTAAATATTGCTTTCAAAAGATGTTTTAAGTACCCTAAATACTTGTAGAGAAATTAAAAAGTTACATTAAATGATGTTTGGCATGCAGGACAATCTAACTCCCTAGTACCTGGACGGGGCCTGATTCTTAGTTGTCTTTCACAACTTGGACAATCAATTTCTACTTTAATTGTTTTTTGAGTTAAAACAAAATTAATTGAACATGCGCTACATTCCATTTTGACTGGCCTTTCATCAGTTCCTGCAACCAAGACAGTGCTACAACTTGGACACGGTAATGATTCTGAAATTAATGATTGAACAGTTGGTTCATGGGTTATTTTACATACTGCAGAGCAAATTTCACAAGTTATCTCACCTAATCCTTGTGGCAACATATGATCACAGTTAGGGCATTCGGCTAAAGGAACAGCATATTTTGATTCAACATATGATACGTCGGTCATGTTTAGTCCACCTCTCTTCATTAAGTGCTGGCAGGGGGTTTCCTAAAAAAACTTTGAAAGAAAATTTTGAATGATTCTATAATATCATCTCTCAAATCATTGAGTAAGCTCAGTAATATTGAAAATCTTGAAACTCCAGAATCGGATATCCACATTCCATTAAGTATTATTAAGAAAACGCTAAATTCATGAAGAGCTATTCCTAGTGCTAAGTTTATCTGGAATCCTAAAACCACAGTTGTAACTAGGAAAGTAGTAATAACTAAAGAAATAGCTATATTTAAGAATACTATATTTCTCGTCTTTTTGGCTAAATCTATCAATTTGATGATGGCATGAGGATTATTTCCAGGTATAAGGACATCTGCAGCATCTAAATTTACTTGTTCTCCTGAACCTACGGCGATACCTACAGTTGCCGCTGCTAATGCTCCAGCATCATTAAAACCATCTCCGGCCATTAAAGTTCTTTGACTTTTTACTTTTTCAGTTACTATATTCGCTTTTCCTTCGGGATCTACGCCCCCCCTGCATACAATTGAATCTAAACCAATATTTTTTGCAAATAACTCTACACTTTTTTGTTCATCCCCACTTAATATTTCAATTTCTATATTTCTTTCTTGGAGGTCATTGATTAATTCCATTACCCCATCTCTAGCATCATCGTGAGAAAATGAAAATGCTGCAACGGCTTTATTTTCAACTGCAAGAATACTAATTCCAAATCCTTTATCTCTCATCTTTTTAACAGAATCATCTATTGATTTAGGAATTTTAATATTGGATTTTTTTAACCAATCAAGTCTCCCTATCATTACTTTTTTATCTTCATTTTTACCAAATATACCTGCTTCACCATCTTTAATATATGTTATTTTGTCGGGGATAATCGAACGATCATCAGATTCTTGAATTATACTTTTTGCATATGGGTGGTTGGATCTTTGCTCAATTCCCGAGGCTAAACTAAGCGCTTTTTCTAATTTAAAATTGGGTATTGTAAATATTTCTTCCAAGTTAGATTTGCCACTAGTTAAAGTACCAGTTTTATCAAATAATGCGATTTCTATGCCTGCAGCGACTTCTA
This sequence comes from Candidatus Thalassarchaeaceae archaeon, assembly GCA_023700245.1. Lineage (GTDB taxonomy): Archaea > Thermoplasmatota > Poseidoniia > Poseidoniales > Thalassarchaeaceae > MGIIb-O3. Next base: position 18,387 of record JAJPRE010000004.1, on the reverse strand, counting down.
AAACATCTCCCCCCCTAGCGACTAAGCCTGTTGATGAAGCAACAGAAAGAGCAGTCGCATGCGGAACTGGAGAAGCCAATAATAAAGAACAAGGACAAGATACAACCCATAGAATCAATGTATTAAATATATTTCCAGTAAGTATTCCAATAATTGGAGCCATTACTAAAACAAAAGGTACCCATAAAGATGTAAAATTTTCAATCAATGTATGTGTTTTAGTTGGTTTATCCCTGTATTTTCTTACAAGTTCAATAAGACTTGATAGGCGTGTTTCGTCGCCTCTTGCTTCACATTTAACTAAAATAGGGCCACGAGTTAAGACTAATCCTGCCTCTACAAAATCTCCAACTTTGACGATTACGGGTATTGGTTCGCCTGTAAGTGGTGCTTTATCTACTGCGCCATTTCCTTCGATAACTATTCCATCAATCGATATTATTTCTCCCGACCTAATTTCTATATTATCGCCAATGTTTACCGCCTCAATTGGCAATAAGTCCATATCGTTACAGACTGGGGCATTGACACTAAGTGAAATTCCTTCTGAGGGAATTATGCCATCTATACGCAATGATTGATTAATATTACTTGAAGCATGAATTCTTGCATATCTTGGGATCCTATCAAAACCTCCTTGCATTGCATTTCTGGCCCTTATTAATGCACTGTTTTCTAAATGTGCAGCAAGGGCAACTAACCCTGAAACCATTAATGCTTCAGGGTATTCACCCAGTAACATTGCCCCTATGACAGCCAATGAAGTCAGTATTTGAAATCCTAAAACTCTATGTTGGATACTAGCAATTGCTTCTTTAAACATATAATAAGATGAAAATGATAATCCAACTAATGAAACTAATAATGTGGACCAATTAGGTATATTACTATTTGAATTCATTAGTATTACGATTATAATAATTGGGATTGTCAAGATTGCTCCGATCAATTGCAAATGATCTTTGGTAATATCTGAGTATGAAATTGCTGAAATAGAGTAATTTTCACCAAAAAAATATTCTAGGCCTTTTTTTTGTGCTAATTTAATATTTGGATCAGAAATATCCAATAACTGAAGTTCAATTCTTCCTTTTTTAATCCTAGACGATAGCACTCCCATTACATTAGAAATTGATTTGGTTAATTTTGAACCTTTTATGCCGACTTTATTTTCAATTTGTGAAGCGGATAAGTTACTAATTGTAACCCAGTCTATATCGGCAGGATGGCCTAGTTTTTCTAAAACAGATGAAGTTCGTGAAGCATTACCTCTGGAAGTATCCAAAGTAATACTTATTCTACCTTCTGTGGCCGATACAGAGCATTCCTGAATTCCTGGTAATCTCTTTACTGCTTTGGATGCTTTCAATGCACAATCAGGGCAGTCCATGCCCTTGATATTCCAATCAAATTCATAATTTCCATCTATTGCTAAAATAATATTATCTTCATTTTTGCTTACATTTGGTGAAATATTATTATTTTCAAGATTGTCTTCATTTCTACCTCTTGAGAAAATAGTTTTAATATTTTTAAATGGTGATTCAGAAATAATTTCTTTTTGTGGAATCAAAAATTCTTCATCCTCAAGGATTAAAAAATCTTCATCCCCTTCATCCATGATATATCCAAACGGAACACCTCCTTGAAGATGATGAGTGAAGGACTTTAATCGGTGGTGTCTTGATGTATAACATCCTCGGAGTAATATGAAAGAGTTTCCTAAAGACAGGGATTGGGAAATGGTAGTTTTTGATATTGATGGAACATTAATGGATTTTAATGGATTTGTACCAAAAATGATTCCATTAATTAGAAGATTAGAAGAATTGGGATTAATTGTTTCTTTAGCTTCAGGGAGGACATTGCCCAATATTACTCCAATAATGCAATCATTAGCATTATCAGGATTCATAGTTGCCGAAAATGGCGGCATAGTTTGGGATACTATTGAAGGTCATAACATCAGAGTATTAGCAGATGGTTCTAGGGCTAAAGAAGCAGCATTATGGCTTTCTACAAAGATTGATGGTTTTAATCCGGATGGAATTGAATCTAATAGATGGAGAGAAACGGAGTGGTGCCTGTATCCTGATGAAGATTATGATAAAATGTGTTCATTGCTATCTTCAAGTCAATGGGATGATTTACTAGTAGTAAAAACCGGTTTTGCAATTCATATAATTTCATCCAAAATTGATAAATCAGTTGGATTGAATGTTGCATTGGAGCAACGAAATATTGATCCTAGTAAAATTATATCCTGTGGAGATGGCCCAAATGATATTCCCATGTTCGGAATTTCAGGATGGTCAGTAGCAATTGATGATAGATTTGAAGAGGTTGTTGCGGCTGCTGATTATAGTACAAAAAAAAATGGAATTGAGGGTACAATTGAATTTTTAGAAGATTTAATTGACATATTAGAATCAAATGGTGCAGATGGCAGGATTTGAACCTGCGAAGCACTACGCAATGGAACTTGAGCCCATCCCCTTTGACCACTCGGGTACATCTGCACTACACCGAAACAATACTACTTCTTGATACTCACGCATAAAGAATAGAAATGAGATGATATAGGGGATTGTTCATTTATCTCCTGCCATCCAGCGGTTACAGGTTACCCGCATGCTAGGCAATGATGATGTCCTTAGATTGAGTAATTATGAACTTATAGCGGTAGAAAAGACGATATTTGAAGTTTCTAGGAAACAAAAAACTCAAACTACTCCTGTCGATTTACCAAGAGAAAATTTTTGGTCGGCAGTCAAACAATTACTGTATCATTTAGATTCAGAGTGCTCTGAGACTATACGTAAAGAAGGAGGGCATACTACAAAATCACAATTACAAACTAGAAGATTAAATGTACTTAGAACATGTGTAAATGATATAACTAGATTGAGGATGAATGCCTTTGCTCAACATGCAATCCTATCAAATTTAGTTAAGAGTAGCGGAAAAGGTTCTGATTTCACTGGAGTTTTACAAAAAATTGATTGGGGTAGGCATGATCCATCAGAAAGGATATTTTACAAGGGAGTTTGTGATTATACAAATAAATACAAGATTGACGTACAATGGGATGGTTTATTGAAAGGAATAGAAAGTTATGTTGAAGAAGTACAAATATCAACTGGACATAAGAACCTTGAGGAGTTTAATGAAGAAAAAGATGAAGAAATAGTCATTCAGGTACCTGAAATAAAAAGTGATTGGGAGGATCCCGAATATGATGAAGAAGATAGAATTAGAGAGATAGAAGATTTCCCGTATCAAGTTAGCCATATCCCTCCAGATACAATAAATGATATAATGGGAAATAATGATTCACATAATTTACTTAGAATAAAGATTTTGAAAGATTTAAGTGATCCAATAATTACAGAAGATGGGACAGAAATATTACTAATAGCAGGAGATATTGAATCCTGTCCAGCATTAATTGCTGAAACCCTTATTGCAGCAGGTTTAGCAGAAGCGGCCCCAATATGAACGAGAAGTGAATGTATGAATATAGAAATAACTGCCAATCAGATCAAAAAATATAGAGAACAATTTGAGAATGATGATAAATCTAAAATATCTCAAAATGCCGTTACAAATGTTCCATTACCGAAATTAACTTTGAACAGAGATTTAGTACAAGAAATGGATTCGTCTTTTAGTATAAAATTGGATAAGTGGTCTGTTACTAATCAAAAAAGTAGTGGAAGATGTTGGCTATTTGCTACATTGAATTTATTTAGACCAGGTGCCATGGAAAAAATGAATATTAAAGATTTTGAATTTAGTCAGGCACATATACATTTTTGGGATAAATTTGAAAGGTCTAATCATTTATTAGAATCAATAATTGAAACATCAGACAGGAAAATTGACGATAGAACCATTGGATTTTTACTTGGGGATCCAATAGGAGATGGTGGTCAATGGAATATGGCTACCAATCTCATTAGAAAGCATGGATTGGTACCTAAATCAGCATATCCTGAATCTCAAAGCAGCAGTTCAACTAGATGGATGAATACAATGCTAAAGGATATTCTTAGGACTTCAGCAAGTGAAATACGTAAAATAATTGATAATGGTGGTACAATAGAAGAAGCTAGAGAGCATAAAGAGAAGAGAGTAGGAGATATTTGGAAGATATTATGCATACATCTTGGTACACCTCCTGAAAGTTTTGATTGGCAGTGGCGAGATACAGATGATAAATTTTACAGTAAAGGTACGATGACTCCGTTAGAATTCGCATCGGAGTATGTTGACATAGATTGGGAAGACTACGTATGCCTTGTTCATGATCCAAGGAATAAAACTATGAAAACTTATACAGTTGATTATTTACAAAATGTATCAGGAGGTCCTCCCGTGATTTATCTAAATATTGATATAGAATCTATGAAAAAAATAACTCAAAAACTACTTGAAGATGGTTTGCCAGTCTGGATGGGATGCGATGTAGGAAAACAAATGGAAAGAGAAAAAGGATTATGGGATGCTAACTTATTTGAATATAAAGAACTCTATGGGATTGAATTTGGAATGGATAAAGCCAATAGATTACAACATGGACAAACTATGATGACTCATGCTATGCTCTTTACAGGAGTAGACGTAGTTGAAGGAGAGGCTAGAAGATGGAGAGTTGAAAATTCATGGGGATCAGATAAAAGTGGAGAGAAAGGATTTTTTACAATGAATGATAATTGGTTTGACGAATATATGTTTGAAATTGCAGCTCCAAAATCATATCTAACTGACGAAATGTTGTCCGGCCTAAATACTACTCCAGAAGTTTTACCTGCATGGGACCCAATGGGCAGTTTAGCAAAGGAATTTTTAAACAGATAATTATTAATTAATCGATTCTAAAATTGATATTAAGTTAATATCTTTACTAGGATTAACCTAAATTACGTAATGATAATTCAATTGTTACACTATCTGGGATAGGTATTCGCAATACTTTCCTTAATGATTTTTCATCTTTAGAAGAATTTGTAACTAATTCCAATAATCTTTTGTGAACTCTCATTTCCCAGTGATCCCATGTTTCTGCCCCTTCTCCATCAGGACTTTTACGACATGGAACTAACAATTTTTTAGTTGGTAGAGGAATTGGTCCCCTAAGTTTTACACCAGTTTCATCCGATATTAATTTAATTTGCTGACATACTATGTCAACATCGGTATGGTTATCTCCAGTTAATTTTATAGTGGTCACAACAGGCATTATGTTCACTCCACTTATTTAATTTAGAAATATTATGCTTTCTTTTCAATCTTCATACAGACGCCAGCTGCGACTGTTTTACCCATATCCCTAATTGCAAATCTAGCAAGTTCAGGGAATTTAGACATTTCTTCAATTGCCATAGGTTTTGTAGGCATAAATCTGATTAATGCAGCGTCTCCGGACTTTAGGAATGCTGGATTTGCTTCTTTCGTTTTTGCATTCTCTAGGAGATCTACAAATCTGACTGCTACTTGAGAAGTATGTGCATGGAAAACAGGAGTATATCCTGCACCTATTGCTTTAGGTATATCCATAATTTGAATTTGGCCAACGAATGTCTCATCATGCCTTACAAATTGTGGAGCAGTTTCAGGGTATCCAGCAACGTCACCTCTACGAATATCAGTTGCAGCCAATCCCCTAACATTGAATCCAACGTTATCGCCAGGCTCGGCTTTTTCATGAATAGTATGATGCATTTCGATACTCTTTACTTCTGCTGATTTTTGGCTTGGATTGAATACGACTGTTTTACCTGAATTTAAAACACCAGTTTCTACCTTTCCTACAGGTACGGTTCCTATTCCACTAATTTTGTAAACATCCTGAATTGGAAGTCTAAGTGGACGATCTGTTGGCTTTGGCGGCATTTTAATGCTATCAATTGCTTCGAAAAGAGTCATTCCTTTGTACCAAGGCATATTTGTACTCTTGTTGTATATATTTTCTCCAAAGAATGATGATCCAGCGATAAATGGTACATCTGCTGGATTGAATCCAGCTGTTTTCAAAAGATCTTTTACTTCTGTAACTGTTGAATTGTATTTATCTTCGGAATAGTCTACTCCACTAATATCCATCTTGTTGATGTTAACAATTAGTTGCTTTACACCAAGTACTCTTGCTAAGAATGCATGTTCTTTTGTTTGAGCATTGACTCCATCATTTGCAGCTACACAGAGTACTGCTGCATCTGCTTGGCTAGTTCCTGTTATCATGTTCTTAACGAAATCACGGTGACCAGGTGCATCGATGACTGTAAAGTAGTAATTAGGTGTAAAGAATTCTTTGTGAGCAACATCGATTGTTATTCCTCTCTCTTGTTCTTCTTTTAGGCCATCCATAACATATGCTAAGCCGAAACCAGCTTTTCCATTTTCAGCAGCAAGTTTTTCATTCTTATCAATAACGTGTTGTTCAATATGTCCACTGTCTAGAAGTAATCTTCCAACAGTTGTAGACTTTCCGTGGTCAACGTGCCCTACGAATACGATATTCAAATGATCTTTTTTCTTATCTTCCCACTGTGAACCCATTATATACACCTCTAATGTAATCCCGCCGACTAATGGGGCGTATATGAATCGTTCCCCATAATAAAAAAAGTGAGGATTACAACAATATGCCAATAATTAGCACCAAAACGCAATTATCGGTATTCCAATTCAATTATCAGGTGTTTGACATCCGTATTATGTGTTTTTTCATTCTTTACATCTATTGTCCAAATACCGGGCTCTTTTGAGCGAACTGTTGAGCCCCCTATTTGGATCCAAACGCAATAATCTTCGCTGCTACAATCTCCAGCATCCCTATTGTCATTACCTAGGGATGTGGTGTTTGAGACTGGTTCTTCAGTACTATTTTTTAGATACATGTCTAATTTATTATCTGTATCTCCAATTGTGCCAATTTGTTGATCGTCATCTTCCTGAGGATATGTTAATTTTGCCCTGTAATATCTTAATCTATCTTTGTTATCTTGGCCATAATTTAAAGGAAATTCCCATGTTAATTCACAAGGATTTTCATTATCGGCACAAGCCGCATCCTCATTTTGTGGATTATTGGCTACTCTTCCTAAAACAAAGTTATTCCAAACTCCCCTGTAATTAACGTAAACCATAGAATCATCGTAATCAATAAATCCATTATTATCCTCAACTGTCAATCTTATTTCATATCCGCCCGTAGGGACATCTTTCCATTCATATGTCTCGCCTGTTGCATCAACATCATTTTCCGTATCTCCATCACCATCAGAATCTATGTATGTATCTAAATCCCATTTGTAACTAATTAGGTATTCCTCTGCATAACATTCTGAATCATCAGGATTGCATCCAGCCCAAGATTTGGAACCATCTAAAATGATGTTAATTGATACTTCTATATCTCTATCATCAATTTCTTTGTCATCCTCACAAACCCAAATTAGTACGAAATCACCTGAAGGAGGTTCTTCATCTTCACAGTCATTTTGTTTTTCGGATTTAATTACGGCGTTTGGCTCCCTTGCATCAGAGCCAACAACATTAATTTTTTTAGTTACAGTAGTTTCATGGATTCCATCTCCAACATTCAATTGTACTGTAAATTCACCTTTATTTGCATAAGAATGGCTGGTAGTTAGACCTTGCCCCGTATTTCCATCTCCGAAATCCCATTTAAAAGTTAAAGTATCACCATCTGAATCAGAAGTTCCTACTGCACTAAATATTACAGATTCAGAGGCTTTAATCGTACCTGAGGGATCCATTGTCATCACAACTGTTGGAGGATTATTTTCATCAAATATATCCGTACATCCAGCAAAAAAAGGACAAAATAAGAGTAAAACCATCAAAGAAGCGAGTGGCCGGGTGTGCTTCACCATAACCTATCGCATAGTTTAAACAAAATTAAACCCACGGCCTGAAATATTGAATTTTATCCATAATTATAGATTAAAAGTCAAATAAAGTTTGCTGCCTAGAGCCAGATAATAATTCATCCTCACTCCAATTAAATGCTTCAGTGATTCTACCAAGTGCTTTGGCTAAACGGGCTGCATAATATTGTGAATCATAATCTGGAGGATCTGCACCTATTTCATCAACAAGCCATGGTTCAACATTCATAGGACTTGATTTTGCGTCTGTAACTATATATCCTACTTTCATTCCAGGAGTAAAAGTTAATCCCCTACGAATTCTTTCTTTTGCTGCACGGATATAAGGTAAATTTTCATTAGTATACATATCAAATGACCATTGATTTTTTTTGGTATCCCATCTGCCCTTACATGATCTGCTTATTACTAATTTAGAAGGATTAATTTTTTTCGCTTTGACGTCATCAATTATCTTTTTAGTCATATCAACTGATTTTTTAGATTCATCATCAAGAATTAATTCAAACATTGTTTTCATAGTATCTCTCAATAATTCAAAAGAGTCTGTTCTTCTAACTTCATATCCTCGAATTAATAATTCTTCTCTAGGCCATATGACCCTACCAACATACCTTTTCTTTGCTCCGTGGCTAAAAAATGCAGATAAGGCAGTTTCAAATTCTAATTCTGCTCCTTCTTTACTAAATCTTACAGCAAGTTCTTCACCAAAATCTAAGGTCCTTTGTTTAGCAACTTCCCATTTTTGTAGTTCCTCCGTTCCTACTTCAGGCTTACTAGTTGGTGCAGCTAAATCTACTGGTGCTCTAACAAAAATTGAATCTGTATCTGAATATACTACATCTCTTCCTTCTTCTTCTAATTGCCTTATTATTTCTTTAATATTATATCTTGCCCATTCGGTTATACTAGCACCCAATTTAGGATCTGTGAAACGATAAAAACTTGAAGCAAAAACTCCATAAAAAGAATTCATAAGAATTTTGACCGCATATTGAAGCTGATCTTGGAGAAATGCTTGTTCTTCATTTCCAGATATCTTTGCTTTGTTGAATGCAATTTTATGATTGTCACGACTAGTCATTAAATGATTTAGCAACTGAGGCACTAGTCCATTTCTAATTTTATTAGAAATATATCTTGTACCCGTAACTGGTGAAATATTATCTGATTCTGAAATTTCATTATCATTCCTAACTAAGGTAGTCGAACAAATATTATTAGAAATCATAATTGATGGATACATAGATTTGAAATCTAGTACTGTTATCCATGGCCGCATCCCAGCCTCAACTTCATGTACATATCCTCCGGCAATTTGATTTCTTCTCCTTGGGCCAGATTTAGTCATCGGAATAGCAATATTAGAACGGTCTGCTAATCTAATTACAAGGGAATCTATCCACCAACTTGTAGTCGCTGTTGCAGCTATATCAACTGTTGTCATCGCCACTGATGCTAAAGCTTCTTTTCTGCCAATTGATTGGAGTTGATTTAAGATATCAATTGGAATAATAGTATCTCTTACACAATATTCCATTACTACATCTGGACGATCTGCCCATTCTTTATCCATTTGACTTGAGTCGACATCTAATTTATGCATTTCTTTATTGTCGGGCCATAATAATTGAGACACATATCTGAGAGATTCTCTTTGCGGCCTTAATGTTTGGCGTGCTTGCCACCAAGCATCGAGGGGGATTCTGCCAGGAATACGCCATACCCTATTTTGTTTACGTGAAGGTAGAAGTCGTTTATATTCACTTTCAATGGCAGGAACTCTGCCCCAACCATTGAGTGAAATTTCAGTCATTTTATTTTTTCTTGCTAAAACTTTCGCTCTTTCATCCATTCTTGGTAAGTCGAAATTATCAATATTATATCCAGTTATAATATCTGGATCTTCATGCCTTATTAGTGTTGTTAATCCTTCCAAAATAGAGTTTTCATTTCCCCTAAATCGATATTCTGTTCTTTCTTTATTTCTTTCAATAACTGCGGCAGCACATAAAATTTCATTAGTAGCTATACTGGTCTCCAAGTCGAAAGAAAATACCACAAAAGGTGTTGCAAATGGCTTTGCCCTTTCCAAATCTTGATACCTGCAAGAAACTATCATATCTAGGGGATAAATCCCTGCACCTCCTACGTCCTTAATTTTTGATTTTGCTATTTTTATATCAGTGTTATCATTATTTTTAGTATTCTCCGGCGCTCTGTCACCAGCCCACAAAATATTCCCTTTGACCTTTATATGGGGGCCCAAATCACAATCCAATAGCAATCTTTGTACAAATAGAATATCTGCACTAGTTACTCCCCATCCAATTTTCATTAATCTTTCTCTGACATTTCTAACATATCTAGTATCTTTTATGTAGAGTCTCCAGAAGGGCTTCATCTCTCCTTCAAATAATTTATTTCCTATTCTCTCTGGTTGGCCGTGTAGTTCTTTTACATCATTTAATTTATCTAACGAGAGAGTTGGTTTAATAGAATCAGAATTAGTATTTGGATCAAATATTTCTAAATAAGGGCGTAAGCCATTAACTAATAATAAGACAGAATGGCCTGATTTAGAACGGCACCATAATTCTATAACTGTTTTTGAAGTATTATTTTGTTCCCAGCTTCTATTATCTCCAGAAATTATACACAACTCTTCTTGCCATGCCATGGTTTCAACCCTATCTTAGGGGTGACTGGAAGATATTCAATTTATGTGTAAGATTCGAATAAAATAATGCCTAAAGAGCAATAGCAATAGGAATTATTGAAAACTTACTCCTGTGCGTGATATATAATTGGAGTCGAAGAAGTGATGGAAAAAAAATATTCTCCCATAGATTGGGAAAATCTTACATTCAGTTTTAGAGAGACGGATAGAATGTATATATCGAATTGTAAACAAGGAGAAGAATGGAGGATTGGAAAGATGCAAGATTTCCAAAATCTAAGTATTTCCCCTGCCGCTGGCGTACTTAATTATGGACAAGGATTGTTTGAAGGAATGAAAGCATATAGGTCCATAGATGGCAGTGTAGTATTATTTCGTCCAAAGGAAAATGCAAAAAGGATGCAAATGGGAGCTAGAAGACTCGGAATGCCAGAAGTTCCCGAGGACATATTTATTGATGCAGTAATAAAGTCAGTTCAAGAAAATTCAAGATGGATTCCACCGGCAGGAAAAGGTACACTATATATCCGTCCCTTGTTAATGGGAAGTGGCCCAATATTGGGGGTATCACCTGCACCTGAATATACATTTTTAGTTTATGTCTCACCAGTTGGACCGTATTTTAAAGGGGGATTAAAACCAACTTCATTAAAGATTTCTGAAAATCATCATAGAGCCGCACCGGGAGGATCCGGTGGTGTAAAAGCGATAGGGAATTATGCCCCTGGCATGGTACCTTCTATGAATGCTAAATCAGAAGGATTTGCAGAAATAATATATCTCGATGCTGTTAATCATAAATATATAGAAGAAGTTGGAGCAGCAAACTTTTTCTGTATAAAAAATGGTGTAATATCTACTCCTGAACTAACTGGAACAATTTTAGGAGGAATAACTAGATTGTCAATTATAGAACTTGCAAGATCAAAGGGTTATGAAGTTAGAGAAGAAAAAATAGATGTTGAATATGCACTGACTGCTGATGAATGTTTCTGTGCAGGAACTGCAGCAGTAGTATCGTCAATTGGTTCGATAAAACATGGAGATACTGTTGTAGAATTTTGTAATGGAGGAGTTGGTGAAATCACTAGAGATATCTATGATAGTTTGATATCAATACAAAATAGGAAATCAGAAGATATATTTGGCTGGATGATGGAAATTGATGTCTAACGGCCAAATTTTTTCCTACGCTTTGAAGATTTAGCTTTATTTTTGAATGACTTTCTCTGAGAAAGTTTTTGCCGGTTTCCTGGTCTGTTAATAGTTGTAGATTTATTTTCTAGTTTTGAGTTGGAGTAATTTTTTCTTAACCTTAATCCAATTGATTGTAAAACTCCTTCTTTACTTTCAGCCTTGGTGGATTCTAAAGCATCTTTAGTCGATAAGATCAACATACCCTCTTTGGAAAATGGCCTTGAAGGATGTTTTGCATCTTCTTCTCGCTTCATTTTACTTATTCCAGCATCTCTTGCAGCCCAAACTATTGCATCCAAGGAAGGATTTGGAATACTTGCTTCTTTGGGAACACGACGGCCATTGGAACGACTGAGTTTTGAATCAAAATAACGAGTCCAAATTCTCATTTTTCTTGAGTCACGAGTCATACTACTGAGAACCTCATGGGTGAGATTATTTTAGTATTTTGCAAGATTTAGTTTTCGAGTAAAACACCACTTACTACACCATGCATACCCGGACGGCTAGTAACTTTGACTTGCCCTATATCAGTTTCAACTATTGCTCCTTTCGTAACAATATTACGTCTAACATAGTTAGTATCTGCATCATTATTGAGTACATTGGTAATTTTAGCTCGGATTGTTTTTCCTTCTTTGGGTTTATTGACATTGATATTACTTACTGATAGGACACGAACAGTTTGGGATCCTGCGGTTTTACGATATAATTTACGAATATCATTATCTCCAACAAAGGCAAACTGATTTTCACTTGAAATTTCTGTTTTTCTCTTACCTCGGTATCTACTAGGGCGCTTCAAACGACCTCCACTAGGTTTGCGACGAGATATGCCATGCCACTTTGCCATCCTCCCGCCGACCGTCCACCCTTATTTCAATAGATTGGCAAAAATATAATTTAATAAATTAAGAAAAGATATCTTATTCGTCTATGATTTGTTCGGAAGGACGTGAGTGAGAAGAGGTTGCGAAGGCGTACTCCAGTAAGGTATAAGCAAGTTAAACATATAATTGAGGAAATAACATCATATATAGGGTTAAATATTGATATTTCTTCCAAATTTTTAGAAAAAGGACATTTTGATGGGAAGGATATATTATTAGTTGATAGGAAAATATTGGCGTTTTTAATTTCTGTTGGAAATGAGAAAATTTGGTTTCCAACAATTAGAGGAATCCTAGAATGGATGCCCGATACTCGATGGGCAGCAGTTGACCATGGTGCAATACCATTTTTGATGAATGGGGCTGACTGCATGGGAGCTGGCATTCATCTTGCACATGAATCAATTGAAAAGGGTGAATTAATTTGGATAAAAGATCAAGAACATAGTAAGCCACTTGCCATAGGAATGGCAACTGTAAGTGGCTTAGACATGATAAATATGGTCAAAGGAAAAGCAATAGAAACTATACATTGGATTGGCGATGAACTATGGGAATTAGAAACTTAAATGAAGAGGGTTAATTTAATTTAAATTATTGGAGATAATATGCATAAGGTAATGTCACTGGCAATTGTATTGATACTTTTACAGAATGTACTAGGATCTGAGGGCGGCACAAATGAAAATATGAGTCTTGAAGGAACTGGGATATCATCGATGGAATATCAAAATATAGTTATTGAATCTGAGATTTATAAAATATCAATAACATTGGATGATGATACAGCAAAAAACAATACATCTATGATTTGGGTAACTCAAATTTGCATAAACTCTGGAGTTTGCTATCCACCTCAAAATAATGATATGACAACATCAGATAATGGGAAAGTATGGGAGAGTTCGTTAATAATAATTGAAGATGCGAGCTACCTGAATTGGCGCATTGAGATGAATTGGAGTGATGGTGAAGAAACAAATGTTCCCGAAAATGGTTTTGGATGGAAAGTTTGGTCGAATTGTTGGTTTGACGGAAAAGAATGGGGGGGATCTGAAGATTCATGTAATTCAGAAGATAATAATCGTAGTATTCCTGGATTTGAAGTTTTGATTGTAATAACTTCAATCTTAATTGCATTATTGATTAACCCAAAACAATGGAGGTCTAATCGTGCCAGACAATGAATTGGATTTTATTGATTTAGATTTTAATGAGATGCCATTCGAAGAAATGAAAGAACGGTCGCTATCATTCTATAAAATGATGAATAGGAGGCGCACTACAAGACAATTTTCAAATAAAAATGTTGAACGTGAATTAATAGAAGTTGCAATTAGAACGGCAAGTACTGCACCATCAGGCGCCCATCTTCAACCTTGGACTTTTGTTGTAATTTCGAATGAAGAATTAAAGAAAAAAATACGTGATGCATCTGAAAAAGAAGAAATAAAAACTTACAGTAATAGGATGCCAGAATCATGGTCTGAATTATTAAAGCCACTAGGTACAGATTATGTCAAAGAACACATAACAGATGCTCCCTGGATAGTCGTCATATTTAGGCAGACAAAAAGACAACGTAAAAATTTAGAATGGGGGCCTACTTATTATTCACAGGAATCTTGTGGCATTGCAATTGGGATATTTATATCTGCCATACAAAATATGGGACTTGTTACTTTGACCCATACTCCTTCCCCAATGGGTTTTCTTAGAGATATACTGAATCGTCCAAAACACGAACATGCAATGTTGCTAATGCCAGTTGGTTATCCCGCAGATGATGCAAAGGTCCCGAATCTTAGCCGTAAAAATATGTCTGAAGTCATCAAATGGAAGGAGTGAGATATTTTATTTTTTCACAGTTGGAGAAATAAATACTAAAGCGATACCGGAGCAAACTATCATAATACCTCCGATTATGTTAGTAATGGTAAGAGTTTCATCAAAAATTAAGTATCCATAAAATGTTGCAATTATCACCGTAAGGTATGAAAATGCACTTACCCAGGCTGCATTTGCTTTGTGATAAGCCATTGTTATTCCAATTTGTCCCCCTCCAGCACCAATTCCTACTCCAACTAATGCAAGTAAAATCTTAGGAGTTAGGGAATTTAAATCAGGTGCTGCTTGTATTACACTTCCAAGAATAGAAAATATTGCAAACCAAAAAACAACACTTGTAGGAGAATCGGTTTGTCTTAGTTTTCTTACGAAAATATATGCTAATGCAGCAAAAAATCCTGACCCTAGAGCTAAAAATGCATCTGGTTCAATTTTTTCAGTTGTCGGCGATACAACTAAAATTATACCGAAAAAAGATAAAATAAGAAGAATAAAAATTGAAGGGGATACTTTTTCTCTTATTATTCGACCTGATAAAAGGGCTACAAATAAAGGCGCAGTATATTGTAAAGTAACAGCCTGCCCTATTGGAATTCTTGCAAGTGCTGAAAAATATAATATCATTGCAATTAGGCCTGATAAACACCTTAAAAACATAGTTTTGGAATCTTTTGGTACTAAGGTGATATTATTCAAATTAGCAATAATTACTACAATTAATGCAATAACGACTGATCTGATGAATATTATCATCCAAACATCTGCGTTTGAAGTTGTCCACTTAACTAATGCATTCATCGTACCAAAGCAAATACTTCCAAAAATCATCCAAAAAACGGCAACTTTGGGTGAATCTATTGGGGAAGTGTTATGATCTGTAAAACTAGAAAGGTTGGGCCCGTCTTCAGCAAGACTGGATAATGAATCTAAATTTCTTCCCAATCCACGCTTTGACATTAGATTAAGCCCCAACGTCTTGCTAATACAGTTGTTATTTCTTGATAATCTTGACCTCCAGTACTATTGGGATCATAAAGATGAATTGGTATTCCGTGACTAGGGGCTTCTGCAAGTTTTATATTTCTACGAATTGGAGTTTTGACTACTAATTCTGGGAAGTTTTCTAGTACTTCATTCGCAACTTGTTGATTTAAAATTGTTGAAGAATGCATAGTTAAAAGCACACCATCTACTCCTAAATTAGGATTTAGAAGATTTCTAACTTCTCTTATGGTGCCTGATAATAATGCAAGTCCTTCTAAAGCAAAATATTCAGTTTGAACAGGAATCAATAAACCATCACTAGCAACTAGTGCATTTATCGTAACTAGCCCTAAAGATGGAGGAGTATCAATAAAAATTATATCATAATGAGGCAATAGAGGTTTTAATGCCTCCAATAGTCGCCTTTCACGTCCTAATTGTCTAAGCATTTCTTGTTCTAGACCTATGAGATTTTTATCTCCAACTATAATGTGTAATCTCTCAACTGCTGTAGCATGTCTAGCACTAATTGCTGTTTCTGGATTTAGTATTAAATCTCTAGTAGTTTCCTTAACTTTACTTTTATCGACACCTAGCCCAGTTGCGCAATTACCTTGTGAATCTGAATCAATTACTAATATGTTAAATCCCCTGAGTGCTAACTGAGCTGCTATATTTATCACAGTAGTTGTTTTTCCAACTCCTCCCTTTTGATTGATTACTGTAACAATTCTGGCTCTTCCTTTAGGCGTTGCCAAAGATTTAGGTAAATGAATAGGATTAATTGATTTAGAAGTCTCTATTTCTTCATATGTATCAATATTCGGTATACTATGATCATCTTCTGTTTCAATGAATTCGATATCAATTATCAGAGGTGCTTCTTCAACTTTTGGAAGAATTTTCTTATCTTTAAATTTCTTCACGGATTACACGAGTGTTGGCAAGGTGTTGAATATGCCGCATAGAACATGTATCTTCATAGTAGATTGAAGTAGTTTATTTTAAGCCAACTAATTTTGTAACAAATACCATGCAATCATCTCTCCAGTCTGTGCATTTAGGATGAAAGAAACTGTGTTATCCTTTCCTGAATTAGTCCATTGACGCGTGCCGGTCATTGATACCTGTCCATCGATTAGATCTATCGGAATTAAACTTAACAATTCACTCTCTTCAGAAACAGAAAGACGATATCCCATCTTTAAATCAGAATTCCATGAGTTTTGAGGGCTTGCAATGCTATCATGTAAATCAGGATACCTCTTTTCGTCCAATATTCTTTGTTCTAAAAGGCTTAATGTAGGAGTATCTGGAATTGCGTCTTTATTCCAATTTATTTCTCCTTGGGCATTATTTTCACTATTTATTATAGTACAATTTTCCGAGTCAATACCATTTAAAGTGAGCCAACCAGATTTATCATCTGGATCAACCCAAGATAGATTCCATTGAGGATTTATAGAATTTTCTGGGTTATTATAACTTGCTTGCCAGATGTATCCCCCATCAATAATTGCAATTGAAATGTCGGATGAAGGATGATTATTTATCAGACATTGTTTAGCATCTTCAAGATTAAAGGAACGAATATCTGATTCATCCCACATAGAATCTATCCATTTTTTCTTATCTGAGCTTCTTGGCCGATCATCAAAAGCCTCTGGTTTTAGATAGTCCTTACCCCAATCAATTGGAGTAGTACCGGTAACGCTACTGGATTCACCCATTTTTAATCTAATTGTGAGTTTTCCATCTGGCAGGAGAGAGTCAGTTGCAGAACTAACTAAAAAATTACATTCATTATTTTGAGCATTTTTATCTATTAAGATATCTACTTCTTGCCTGATTGGCCATGGATAGTTTTCCTTTACTTGAATCTCGATATTTGCATGACCAATACATTTACCGATTTCTGAATGATAAATATTTATCGTACGGACAAGTCCATGATTGGAACTTTTGAATTCCTTGCCTACTGACCATTCCCAATCAGAATTCCAAGATTCATCTCCCATGGAATTTGAACCCTCTGATAAACTTCTATCGCCAAAAAATGATTTTAATTCTATGGGTTTTAATGGTAAAGTTAGTACTGGAAGTAATACATCTAATTCACTCACTCCGTCTAAACCATAAGTTACTGATTGCATATTTGTAATTTTATTCTCTATGTCTACAAAGATAATATCTGTTTTTGTACGTTTTAATTCTTTGGCTTCTAGTTCCGTCCATGATGTTGTAATCATATCAAGGGAATTTCCTGCCATTGACCATCCCAGATTTCCACATTCATCGACATCTCTCCAAGTTTTACCTTCAAAATCAACAACTAAAGTATGCTCTATTTTTTTTTCTGCAGTGTAAAATCCCGAACGTCCCAGATTATCCGTAGAAATTTTTTCCTCCCTAGAAACGGATACTTTGCCAACTCCATTCATACTAATTTCTAACTCTCCACATGCATCTTCAAGTATACTTCCTGATGAATCACGGAATATTTTCACCATATCATCACCAAGAATAGTAATCTTTGCTTCTTCTACATTAAAATTCATTTCATCACCATATTTTAAAGCCCTAGGGGAGAACGAATTATCATTATTTATTACAAAAAATACAGTTCCACCGACTAATAATAATACTGCAAATATTGCACCAATGACTTTTTTATCTAATTTTAGATTTTTTAAAGATGGTAGAGTAATAACAGTTGGAGACATATCTTCCATTTGAATAATTTTATCTACTTTTTTAGTTATATCTGATTGAATTATTTCTGCTACAAAGACTTCGGAATCATCATTTTCAGATGGTAAATTTATTGATTTTTCATCATCTTCTATTAATTTTCTAACTACAGATTTTGGAG
>JAJPRE010000035.1 GCA_023700245.1 Candidatus Thalassarchaeaceae archaeon | reverse complement strand
TAGTTAAAAAATAACTATAGATATGATAATTACATATGGAATGATATTGATGATTCAAATTCTAAATGGTGGTCTGCATCGGCTGAATCGTCAAGGGAATTATTTATCTTACAATCATTTCACATCATGATTAGAGAAATTAAGGATTGGAAAAAAGTTGGATATAATCATCTACAAAAAACGGGGCTTGGGGCAATTATTGACGTAGAGAATTATGGTGATAATGGTGGAATAATATTTACTCTACAATCGCTGTTCCATCCATCCATAACTTGTGGGATATTATTGGCCTGTTGGGAGAGAGCCAATGGCCGTAATGGGAAATTAGAATTTACTAAAAATGAAAATCATTTTTCTTTGAAAATATTTTCCAATCAATCTACCTCAGAGGATATTTCATAATCGTGAATCGTCAAACATTATAGCCGAACTCAAATCCAATGGGTTATCCTCGAGTGCGAGGCGGGTGTTTTTAAATGACTCTAAATCATAATCAGTACGCTGTAGCAGCTATAGTTGCAACATTGTGTTTAGCTGGAGTTTACACCATAGTAGGTGCAGCAATATCTAATACGGATGCAGGAGGTTTTGAGTCTGCAGTTGATGATATATTACTCACTGAAGATGAAAATCCAAAGGAATGCCCTGAGGGTGTGCCCACAGTTGGCTGCGATTGGGATGGCGATGGAATTCCTGATAGAATGGAGCAGACCCTATATGGTACAAATTGGCAAAAATCAGATACCGACGGCGACGGTCTCGATGATGGATGGGAAATTGAAAATGGATTGGACCCACTAGATACAGGTGAGCCGTGTATTTCTTTTGGAGATGCGTCTCTGGACCAAAGTGATTGCCAAGATATTCCAATTAATTCTGTTGATACAGAACAAGAAACTGGGGAACAAAATGAGACTTTTCCAAATCCTGATAATGGGCCTCTCGGCGATCCAGATAGAGATGGCTTAACAAATTTAGAAGAAGCCGATTTAGGTACTAATCCAAACTTGAAAGATAGTGATGGCGATGGCCTAAATGATAATTGGGAATCCAGATACACATACGAAGTTATTACTGCACAAGGTCCTATAATTCTTCTGGATCCTCTGGATGGTAATTGGGATTGTGATTTACTCACCGCTTCTGTTAGGGCAGAAATAGAACAAGATATTGGAAAAAGTAAATGGGATGAAATGGGAAATCAATTTGGCCATTCATGTGATGCAGTTCTTGATTTAGAACAACCTCAGCCTGATAGTTTAAGGAATTATGTCGAAGAGCGTTATGATACTAACCCTCTTGAAGAAGATAGTGATAACGATTTAATAGATGATCGTTATGAAATTGCATTCGGCGAAATTAGTTTAGGAGTTCATTGTGGAGTCCCTGTTTTTGGAACCATTACTATAGAAGCCCCTTATACTGATAAAATGCAAGCCGCTGGTGACTTAACATGGTTTGAGCAAGATATGGATGGCGATGGTAGGCTCAATGGCCCAGGGGATTGGGATACTGATGGAGATGGAATGCCAGACGGTTTCGAATACTGCTATCGAGAATTATTGAATCCTTCAAATGCTACTGATGCGTATGGGGATAATGATGATGACGGCCTCAATAATGTTGAGGAATTTGAAGTCTCATATGTTTGGGGGGCATCTAATTTTACTAATCCTTTAGATTCAGATACAGATAATGATGGAATGCCAGATGGATGGGAATATCAAAGCGGAATACATCCTAATGATGGGAGCAATGCAGATGATGATCCAGATTATGATGGATATGATTTGGATAATGATGGAGGAGTTCGATATACTGAGATGTTAGGGGTAACTACTATTCATTCAATAAATGTTGAATTAGGAGATTTTGTTCAAGAAAATCGAACTGTATTGTGGGTCCGTACAGTGCAAGAAGGAAATTACATAAATATCCCTATTAAAACACAAACTGAAGGATGGGTATATTACATTAATGTAGAAGTAGGAGATGAAATAACTAGTAGACTGCAAGATCTTATAGTTGTCCTTGAAGATAATGAACGTTTTACTAATTTAGACGAATACAATGCACGTGATAGAGATTTTGACGGAGTTTTGGATAGCCGTTCTACAGATCCATTGGATTCAGATACTGATAATGATGGTTTACTAGATGGCATCGAAGTAATGGGGTGGGTAATCAGAATCGTAGATAATGGAGTAAGGGATGTAATAGTACGTAGTGATCCTGGCACCTATGATAGTGATAACGATGGACTTAATGACTCAATGGAATATTATGTTACATTTACAAATGCTACAGACAGAGATACAGATAACGATGGTTTAGAAGATTTCAGAGAAGCAATAACTGGACATTATATTGAAATTAATGGATCAACAGTACACTATTTTACCAATGCGTCAGCATTTGATACAGATAACGATGGATTAGAAGATGGTGAAGAAGTTATTGACGGCTCAGATACATATGTAACTCATGCAAATAATGCAGATACTGATGATGATGGCCTCAATGATGGTGGAGAAGTTTTGTACATTCCACGCCCATGGCAAAGTCCAACTAGTCCCCTAAATAATGATACTGATGGGGACGGTCAGCCCGATGGGTGGGAGATGCAAATATTCTCAGTACAACAGAATACAAATAGTCATAGCTTGTGGATTAGTACTTCTAATTGGCTTCCTCCAAATTGTGAATCAATGCTGGAATGTGGTTTGGGACCAGGTGGATGGGTATGGACCAATTTTAATTCAGGTTTTTCCACATCTGGCGATCGTAATGGTGATGGAATAATGGATCCAAAATATTTCCTTTCAGAAATGAATTTATCTGGGTTTTCTATCCCTGAACAAGGCAGATGGGCGCTTAATCCCTCCAGTATGATATCTGATTCTATTTATGATATTGATAATGATACTCTTCAAAATTCTTTGGAAGCACCCAATAGGTGGAACACCAACCCCGTTGATGACGATACCGATGGAGATTTACTTCCTGATGGTTGGGAAGTCTCTAAAACTGAACAAGCATTAAGTCTAGGATTAGTTGATAATAATTCTTTAAGCGCACTTGGATCAAGGGGCCCTATGGATCCTAGAATGCCTGATTCAGATCTGGATGGTGTCAACGATGGACAAGAGGACTTTGATAATGATGGACTTAATCGTACATATTTGTTGAATAGATATTGTCCAGGATGGGCTAATCCGCAAAATTCAGAATGTCATATAGATCCTAATGGCATAGGAGTAACATTTTATAATGATTTAGAGAATTTTACCAATTATGAGGAATATCAAAATGGCACTAATCCAATATTGAGTGATTCAGATCTTTGTGCAGATGGTTCTAGTTGTCCCGATGGTTGGTCAGATGGTTCAGAAGTTTATCACCAAGATCAGGACAATGATGGAATGTGGTCCGGATGGGAATTTTTCTTCGATTTTGACCCTCATGATGCTTCTGACTCAACTATAGATTCAGATGGAGATGGTTACATAAATAAATGTGAGAATAAATGGAATACCAATCCTAAAGATCCTACTAGTTTTCCTTCCCAGGGTGAACTTTGTGATAATTATAATTAATGCATTAATTTATTATCGATATCTAATGGAGTCCTTTTAATTATGTCATGGTGGATTTTACCAACTACTGCAGATATAGGAATTAGAGCATTTTCTTCAAATGTTGCTGATCTTATCAAAGAAATGACCATCGGACTACAATCAATACAACTTTCAGATGAACAAATTTATGAAATCAATTCTCTTAATATTCATACAGGGCACTGGTCGATACCATTGGTTAATTCAGATTTAGAAAGAGGTATGGTAAGATGGCTAGAAGAAGTCCTATATCTAGGTACAACGGAAGACCAGTGGCTTGTAGATGTCTCATTCAAGATATCCGATTTATCAATTAATGCACAAGTTTCTTGGGTTGATTCTAATTTTCTATCTAGGGAGATTGAAATTAAGGCAGTAACTATGCATGAATTGATACTTAGGGAAATTAAAGAAGGTGAAGTTTTCCCCGGAGTAGGTGCTGATATTCCGTCATTTGAAGGTCCAGGTTGGCTTGCCCAAGTTGTATTGGATATCTAATCACTCTTCAACATTGAATCTTTGATAAACTTCATTAGTAGTTTGCGTTACTCGAATAAAAGTCGTACATTTAGGTAAATCTTTGATTCTTCTAGCACCGACATATGAACATGCAGATCTTAGTCCTCCAAGAATTGATTGTATAGTTTCCTCCAAACTTCCTCTATAGGGTACTCTAACTTCTTTCCCTTCAGGGGCCCTATGCTTTGCTACCTCTCCATAATGAGTTTCCATGGCTTTTGATGATGACATTCCATAGAATGACTTGTACATTTTCCCATTATTGCCCTCTACAATCTCTCCTCCTGACTCATCATGCCCTGCAAACATTCCGCCTAACATCACAAAATCTGCTCCTGCAGCAAATGCCTTTGCAACATCTCCGGGGGATGAGCAACCACCGTCAGCCATGACATGCCCTAACAGCCCATGTGCTGCGTCGGCACACTCCGAAATCGCTGATAGCTGTGGATATCCTACGCCTGCAACTTTTCTGGTAGTACATACAGATCCAGGGCCAATTCCTACCTTAACTATGTCAGCTCCAGCTAAAATTAATGCTTCAGTCATTTCTCGGGTTGCAACATTTCCAGCAATTATTATTTTTGAAGGAAACTCTTCTCTTATCTTTTTTACAAACTCAAGAAAAACTTCTCTATAACCATTCGCAACATCAATACAAATCATTTGTAAATTATTATTTGTGGCTACCTTTCTTTTTACTAATTCAAAACTACTTTCAGTAGAGCCGCATGTTACTGCTATAAATTCTGATATCACTCCATCTTTCCATGCTTCAGAAAAATCATTAGTAGAATAAAATTTTTGAGTACATGTTATCATTTTATGTTTTTGAAGAACTTTTGCTATGGAAAAAAGTCCCGTGGTATCCATATTGGCAGACACTATTGGAACGCCTGTCCATTTTTTTGTTGAATGCCTGAAACTAAATTGTCTTTCGAGGTTTACATCAGATCTCGAAACAAGCGTACTGCGCTTAGGTCTTATTAAAACATCATCAAAAGTTAGCTTAACATCTTGCTCTATACGCATTATTACCTTAATTATCGTAAGTTCATCGGCTTAAGACTGTTTTTAATTAATACATAACAATTATATCAATTATTATTCATTCGATTGCTGGAAAAATTTTATCAATCCTAACTTCTTTTGTATACTTGATTCTATCATGCTCACTACTTCTTTAGTATTTTGAGATTTCAAGCAAGTGACTTGCCCATCAAGTGTATCAATTACCATGGATGCCAATCTCCATATATTTTCTTCATTTTGGAGTTTAATTTTATCATTAAATTCCATTGCAAATTTAGGATCATCCTTATCAAATCCAGTAATATCTGCAATCTGTATTATATATGATTCCCACAATGCAATTAAACTATCCCATTTATTACTTTCTACAGTTCCTTTAAGTTTAGGAAGAATTTCTATTAATGCCCTTAGATATAATTTACCATTAGGATTTTTATCTTGATATTCCATTTCTAAATCATGAGCAGAAGGAAAGATTCCTCCAAAATCAACATTTTCTAATTCAGGAGTAATTAATGATATTATTCTGAATCTATTCCCTGCTATGGCTGAATATAATAGATTTGAACCATTTTCTTCTAGATCTCCAACCTCAACTAATGTGCCAACATCAAAAGGAGCATCCCAGCCCTTTATCTGTGGTATGGATGAATTAGCCATTACATGCCCGTATAGTGTCGAATCAATTACAACGTCATCTAACATTTGTTTGTATCTTGGTTCAAAAACTCTCATCATCATACTATCTCCCGGCATCATTAGTGAATCCAAAATGAATAAAGGTACAATTAATTGATGTTCTGAAACTTTTTTGATATCACTAGAATTAATTATTTCCATGTTAGACTGAACTAATCATTCCATATGAATAATTGCATTAAATAATAAACAATTTATGCTATATGTATCTATATTATTACAATTTAATGAATTAAATAACTAATAAAAAATGGTGCTCGTGCCGGGATTTGAACCCGGGTCGTCGCCTCGAGAGGGCGACATGATGGGCCGAACTACACCACACGAGCGATATCCCATTCCAAATGACATATGTTTATCAAAACAATGTACGTTTCTTTGATTATTTCACTTTCACTTTCACTGTAGACTCTCATGCTTCCTTTGATATGCTAATCATTATTCATAATAATATGGAGAAAAAGGAATATGATACTATGGTAACAGTTTACAGGAAGCGATTAGAACCCTGCCGAATAGTAACTCTTAACTCATTAGTTAAGACAAACGATGGCCAAGATCAAAAAAGAGATATGGATGGTGGAATTCTAGTAAATTACAATGGAATTTTACCAGAAAATGATGATAATTGGAACCCAATTCAAAAACAAATTATACCAATTTCTGTTAATGCCAATAGCTGGGAAGGACTAAGACAAAGATTACAATATTCAAAATCTAATCGATTAGGGGTATTTTAATGTCAGGTACTCGCCGTTTACGTGAAGAGGTCAGACGTTATTTGGATGAGAAAAAAACTGCCAATACGGTGGAAATTTTTGATCATTTGAATAGTCGCTTCAGATGGGGAGCAACTATGAATCAAGTCGGCAATATTCTTGCAAAAGATATTAGATTTGATAAAATTGGTCATACAAGAGGGCAATTCAGAGGAAGTGTATATACTGTATGCGTCTGGGGATTGAGCGATACTGTGAATCCAATTGTTATCCCATAAGGTAAAGTCTTAAATCCGCTCCGAATGATTGTGGAAAAAACTACTAATCTCAAGAATTGGTCTGTACTTTTTCGATTAGGGAATAATATAATTGGCATAATAGGGGTTTTTTTGGGTGCGATAATGGCACTTGAATATATTCCAACCGGGAAAATTCTCAATATCACTATTTTACAATCAGCTTCTGTTTTTTGTTTCATGGCATCATGGAATGCACTTAATGACTATCTTGATTATGAAATAGATAAGTTGAATAGGCCAGAAAAACCTCTACCTTCGGGATTAATATCATTAAAAAATGCAAAAAATGGTATAATTTTAATGATGGGACTATCATTACTTTCTATGGTTATTGCTGCATATGTTGCAAGTACTACGGCTAATGGAATAATTGAATGGTGGCCTTCAATAATTATATGGTTTTTCGCCGTATTCCTTTTGATAAACTATGAATCATCATCCAAATATAGTCTGAATCTAAAGAATAAGGGATTACCGGGTAATATAGCAATCAGCGCCTCAGTTGCAATGGTAGTCATATTGGGCGCTGCAGGAGTTTTCCAGCTAACAAATATTAGAGTTATTTCCGTAGCAATAATTGGATTCTTATACAATTTATCTAGAGAGATAGTAAAAGATGTTCAAGATATGGAGGGTGATGAAGGAAGGAATACGCTGGCAATGAAAATGGGTCCCGAAAAAACTAGAATAATTGCCTATATGATCTCCTTAATTACTTTAATTTCTATAATTATGCCATTTGCATTGGATATATTTGAATCCATATACCTAATTGTAAATATTCCTGCAATTTTTCTACTCCTTAGAGTAAAAACTAAATTAGCGTTGGGTCATGATTATCATGCGCAGCAATTACTTAAAAAATCACTATCCTTGTGTATGTTAGGTTTTCTAATCATATCACTGATTTAATACAATTCATTAAAGCTATGCCATGCATTTTCATTACACATATATGTCAACAAGGACATTTGTGCCCACATTCTATTCTCTGCCTGGTCAAAGACTACACTGTTTTTTGAATCAATTACTCGATCTGTAACCTCTTCGCCTCTGTGCGCAGGTAAACAATGCATGAATAGATAATCTTGATCAGCATATGAGGCTAAATCATTATTAATTTGGAAACCCTCAAATGATTGAAATTTATCTTTGATATGTTCTTCACCCATTGACACAAAAATATCTGTGTAAATAACTCCTGCATCTGTTACTGCTTCTATGGGGTCGTTTGTTCCAATTACTTTGGCGCCGGTTTCTTCGGCGATTTTTTTAGCTCTGATGAGAATTTCTGAATCTGGTTCAAATCCAACAGGAGTCGCATAACTTACGTCATGGCCCATTGAAACACTAGCTAGCAGTAAGTCATGAAATACATTATTGCCATCTCCGACCCAAGATATATGACCATTTACCTTTTTTTTATGTTCTGTAATTGTCATAAGATCGGCAGCAGCTTGACAAGGGTGGTGAAGATCTGAAAGTGCATTAATCACAGGAATTGTCGAATGCTTTGCAAGTTCTACTACGTCTTGATGGTTGAAGCATCTATAGGTAATTCCATCTAAAAATCTAGATAAAACAGCGGCTGTGTCAGCTATCGATTCACTTTTACCTAATTGTATGTCATTTGATAATAATGTAACTGGCTGACCTCCTAGTTTACTGACTCCTACTTCAAATGAGACTCTAGTACGAGTAGAAGGTTTTTCATAAATAGACCCAATTGACATGCCCTCTAGGGGCTTAAATTCTTCAACTAAACCTTCGCCATTTTTTATTCTAAGGGCCCAATCTATTAAATCAGGTAAATTTTTTTGAAAGTCATCTATTGCTAACAAGTCAATTTTATCTTCATGATTTCTCATCGTCTATGTCTCCTGCAAATCCATCTCTGGTATCGGCCATACCGCCAAATATACTTTGAGCAAATGTTAAAACATCAGCCAATCCATCTTCAACTTCACTTGAAAGTGGAATTAGTCCCGGTTGAATGGCAGCATTTTGCATCATTCTCAATTGACCTATGGCAAACTCTGCCCTCTGACTTCCGGACTTTGCATCATTAGATTGTTGTTCTGATTCTTCGTAAAGTGCTACTTCTAGTATGTCTAAATTATCTCCCCAATCCAATATTTTTTCTAACTCATCCGGCTCTAATAAATCAGTTTTTGATAAGAAATTAGCAGTTGGAAGGCCCAACCTAAAGTGTACTATTGAGGATAATAACATCTGTGATACAAAACCACTTGGAGTTCTAGAGAGCATTGGATCGAATAAGAATACAAGGCACGCTCTACCTTGGCCCAAAACTTCTACTAAATGACTTGACGCTTCTCTAAATGCAAATAATTCCACTTGTCCAGGCGTATCTACAATCAACATATCTCCCGATAATCCCTCTATTTCTTCAAATACGTCTTCTGCTTGAGATGCGACTAAATCTGCAGCCAATATTTGTGCCCCATTCGGCCCTAGGTCATATTCACTCATAACATCAGATAAAGATACTAAATCCCTTACATCAAATTCTGGATCATAATGAACCCTTTCTGCACCTGGATCTAGATTTATTGCCATGACATCCACTTCTAAAAATCTGGCCCATCTTTGGAAAGCAGTTACAAGAGAACTCTTTCCTGCACCTGCAGTCCCGACTACAAAAACTACTGGTGGACTTGTACTATCTTGCGCGCTCATACTAACCCCAACACTCCTCTAGTTTCAACTATTCTGTCATTAGTATAAACTAGAATAGTAACAGGTAATCGTTATACCCTCGGACTATTGGGAGGGATTACCACCAAGGGGCGTTTAAGCATGTCTGACAAAACTCCACCTCCGCCACCACTCGGGTTTCCACTTCCTCCACCACCGCCTCTACCTAGGTTTCCTGATGTAAATAATCAGCCTGATAAACCTAAAAAACTAGAATTAAATGATAATGTAATCAATCTCTTAGATTCTGAAATAATCATTCCGCCGCCTCCGGGATTTGCACCACCACCTCCGCCTCCGGGATTTGCACCACCACCCCCACCTCCGGGATTTGCACCACCGCCACCTCCGGGATTTGCACCACCAAAATCAGAATTATCTGACTCAAATTCTCTCTCTG
>JAJPRE010000049.1 GCA_023700245.1 Candidatus Thalassarchaeaceae archaeon | reverse complement strand
TAAATGAAATGCATGGAAATCAATGATTGAATTATAGATTAATTCGATACCTCCAGTTATACCAAATTGTTCCCCTAAAGGCAATCCAATAAGTAATGTGACTCCTAGAATACTGATTATGTGTTTTCTGTATTCGTTAGGTATTGTGACCCCTAAAAAGCCTTCATTAATTAGACGGTTTTTATTTATGTAATAATTAAATATCGTAAGCAAACTAATTAATCCTAAGAAAGAAATAATTCCTGAACCAGTTCCATATGATCTTGAAAAAGAGATTGTAATAGGTAAAATTAACCAGAATAAGAGAACTGTTTTTTCAAGATCACTTTCTATCATTTGTTTCAGAGTGGTTGGTGCTGTTTTACACATTGCTAATGCAATACCTATGAAAAAACCTAACAGGATTCCAATAATAACTATCTTAAGAGTCGCTTTCAAACCATCTAATAGGTTATCTTTTGTGAAATCTACAAATTCGCTAAAATCACTTAGGTCCACTATTTCGAATCCTACTGCCTCATCTTCTCCGCCCTCTTCGGTATACAATATGGTTCCATTATCTCCCACGATTATACCTTTGAATGCAGTTTTCATTGCAATATCATTTATTGTAAAACTGCTTTCGATAGGTAATAATTGTGGGATTACAATATTCCCTCCATCCTTACTCAAAGCAATATATCCATTTTCACCTGAAAGTAATATTTTAGTTGTACTAAGTACTTCTAATGATGTCAAATTGAGATTTAAACTGGTACTCATATTTTCTGATTCAATTTCTTTTAAATCCCAATAGTATCCGACTGAAGTAGTGAGCTCTTCCTGTGTTGATTTCAGTATTTGACCATCAGAAGTTATAGCATAACCCCTATTTATTTTATAAAAATCAATTGATATAATGTCTGAACTCGAAACCTCAATAGGTGTCTCCCTAATACCCCAATTTTCACCATTATTTTCTGAACCTAATATCATTCCAGAAGAACCCGAAATTAAGCCTCTTTCACCCTCGAATGTAATGTCATAAAGATTTTCAGATACTAAACTTTCTTTTTGAATCCAACTTTCTTCCTTGAAGCACCAAATTCCTCCCTCATTCAGTACAATGAATATTTCATTATCGGAGTTTATAGAAATTGAATTTATATCAAGTTGTAGACCCGTATTTATCTCAACCCAATTTTCAGAGTTATATTGTTTATATATTACAGCACCATTATTTCCGGCTGCTACAACCATTTCATCGTTAGCATATGCGGTAGTGAGAGTTTCAGTTGTTGGTGAATTGAAATATCTCCATTCTTCTAGATTATCTCCAAAAACAATCGTCCCATTATCCCCAAATACCCATGCGTCTCCATTCTCATCTATTATTGCGGCATTATAATTATTATCTGACTCTTCTCCTACTAAACTCCATGAGCTTTCATAACCCTCTGCAAAATTTGGAGTTATAAATAATATAATCAATATACTAGAAATTAAAATTGTTCGAGATGACTTAGGGATGCTATTCCATGAAAAAATTCGATCTTCAGTAGCTAACACATTGCCACCTAGATCTTCTCTGAATCTCCATAAAAACCCCTTTTCATCAAAATATTTTTGCTTAGAATATACCCAGTTCAAATTTTCCATCTTCACTAGCATGGATTTTAGGGTCCCATAGAGGTGAGAATGTCAGATTGACGTGAACACTTTCTAGACCTTCCGTTAATAGAGCAGCTCTATGAACTGCTGCCATTAATTCAGGAGCTATAGGGCAACCAGGACTTGTTAAAGTCATATCGATTTCTGCATGTAAATCATCAATCTTTACATCATAAATCAACCCTAAATCAATGACCGATATTTTCATTTCTGGGTCTTCAACTATTATTAAAGATTCTAAAACTGCTGCCTTATCTACCATGTTATCTCTCCGAAAGTAC
>JAJPRE010000048.1 GCA_023700245.1 Candidatus Thalassarchaeaceae archaeon | reverse complement strand
AGTCTAAATAGATAAGATAATATATTAATTGGAGATTAGAAGATGGCTAAAATGACAACTGAAGAAGCTTTTGTAAAAGTATTGCAAATGCACGGAATACAACATTCATTTGGTATAATTGGATCTGCTTTTATGCCTATTTCAGATCTTTTTCCTAAAGCTGGCATCACTTTTTGGGATGTAGCTCATGAATCTAACGGTGGATTAATTGCCGATGGTTATACTCGATCAACAGGAAAAATATCAATGTGTATAGCCCAGAACGGACCCGGTGTTACTGGTTTAGTTACGCCAATTAAAACTGCCTATTGGAATCATACTCCTATGCTTCTTGTTACTCCACAAGCAGCAAATAAAACGATTGGTCAAGGTGGCTTTCAAGAAGTTGAGCAAATGAATTTATTTAAAGATATGGTTTGTTATCAAGAAGAGGTTCGTGATCCATCTAGGATGGCTGAAGTACTAAATAGAGTTATTGAAAAAGCTATTAGAGGATCAGCTCCTGCACAAATTAATGTCCCAAGAGATTACTGGACGCAAGTAATTGATATTGAGATTCCATCTATAGTCAGAATGGAAAAACAATCTGGAGGAGTCGAAGCAATTAAAGAAGCTTCTGAATTATTATCTAATGCTAAATTCCCTGTTATCTTATCTGGAGCTGGAGTAGTTTTAGCTGACGCTATAGAAGATTGTAAAGCTATAGCAGAAAAACTAGACGCCCCTGTTGCATGTGGTTACCAGCATAATGATAGTTTTCCTGGCAAGCACCCACTAGCCATTGGGCCCTTAGGATATAATGGCTCTAAAGCTGCTATGGAAATAATTTCAAAAGCAGATGTTGTTTTGGCACTTGGCACAAGACTAAATCCATTTTCAACTTTGCCTGGATATGGAATTGATTATTGGCCAAAAGAAGCAAAAATTATTCAAGTTGATATGAATTCTGATCGAATAGGACTAGCAAAAAAAATCTCAGTTGGTATTTGTGGAGATGCAAAATTAGTAGCTCAACAAATCCTTAGTCAACTATCCTCAACTGCAGGAGACTCAGGAAGAGAGGATAGAAAGGCACTAATACACCAAACTAAATCTTCATGGCTTCAGGCACTTACAAGTCTTGATCATGAGGAAGATGATGAAGGTACTAGCTGGAATAAAGATTCTAGAGAAAGAGACCCTGATAGAATGTCTCCTCGAATGGCATGGCGTGCAATTCAAGCAGGACTTCCTGAAGATGCAATTATTTCAAGTGATATAGGAAATAATTGTGCAATTGGTAATGCCTATCCTACTTTTGAAAAAGGAAGAAAGTATCTAGCCCCAGGTTTGTTTGGACCATGTGGCTACGGCTTTCCTTCAGTCCTAGGTGCAAAAATTGGTTGTCCTGATACACCAGTTGTTGGATTCTCTGGAGATGGTGCTTTCGGTATTAGCATGAGTGAGATGACGTCATGCAATAGAGAGGAATGGCCTGATATTACAATGGTAATCTTTAGAAATTATCAATGGGGTGCAGAGAAAAGAAATACAACCCTTTGGTATGATAATAACTTTATTGGCACAGAACTTGATCCAAAATTAAGTTATGCAAAAATCGCAGATGCTTGTGGATTTAAGGGAGTAAAAGTAACCAACCAATCAGAATTAACTGAAGCTTTAAAAGTTTCATGCGTTGAACAGATGAATGGTATTACAACTTTTATTGAAGTTATTTTAAATCAAGAATTAGGAGAGCCGTTTAGAAGAGATGCAATGAAAGCCCCAGTTGAAGTAGCTGGGATTACATCTTCTGATATGCAGTTTCAATAAATTTATGAGAGTAATTTTAATTTTTTTAATTACTCTCGTATTTTCTAATAACTTGTTTGCCAATTCTTTAAATTAAATTTTAAAAGAGATATTTCCAAAATCATCAAATATTTTTGGAGTTGAAATT
>JAJPRE010000034.1 GCA_023700245.1 Candidatus Thalassarchaeaceae archaeon | reverse complement strand
TATGACTTTCAATATGCAAAGCTAAAGCAAACGCTTGTTGATTGTTTTTAGAGAAACGGAGAAGCCATATCAAATTTTTTCATTCCTAAATCCTGATAGATTTGGGGCATTTCTCCATTCTTGGAATAAAGATAAAGTGCTGTTACTGCGACTTGTTCGGCCGCATTCATCCATGCAAGAGTTACGGCAATTCCAATTACGCCGAATGCTAATCCTACAAACCACAATGGGCCTAATACAATCATTATTCCAATCGTAACTAATACGACAACAGCCATGAAGAAGAATCCAATAAGGCCAATTCCGAGGCCTGATGTGATATTTTCTCCCCAAGAATTACGGAACATTTTCTTACTTGATTCCAGACTTTCGCCAAGACCTTTGCCTTCAATAATCATGTGTGGTATCATGAAGAAAGTCATCATCCACCAAACAGCTGCTCCAATGAATGCTAGAATTATTGCAAGTATTGCTCCTCCTCCTTTCTGATCTCTTGCTGCTTGATTCAAAATCTTCAATAATAGTCCGACAGTACCTGCTATTAATCCCCAGAGAATAATAATGTGAAGTTTACTCATTGCCGCAGATACTCCATCCATGAATTTAGGATCTCCGCCTGTAAGTCTGATATGTGAGTTAGCCACAATTGCACTGTTCCAAAAGGTTACAACAATGGAGATTGTCATGTATCCTAAAAAAACGAATCCCATGTACATAGGCGTCATTTGCCCTTCAGCATCGACGGCCCATGCTTGTTCAAGGTACTGAGGCACGCTCATTCCAATCATAGCTAATAGACTCAAAAATCCTGAAATAAACATGTATACCATAAGTTCAGGATCTTTCTTGACCACAGACATACTCAATTTGCTCATTTTCCATCCGCGGCTAATCGATGCAAAGAATACCATAGTTACCCCAGATAGGATCCACTTTTGTTGATTCCGGCAATTTCATATGCTTTTTGAATATAATAGGAGAGTTTCTGAAATGAAACAGATATGAGAAAGTCAAGTGCCTTCTTCTACAATTAATCATTTGTACCTTTGTAATATAACGTAAAAATACACTATTATAAGGTTAAAGTAACATCTCTTTAATGTCTAGTTCCTATGGTTGACCGTCATGGGATTCAAGTCGAAGGCTCGTAAGAATCGTGGAGAAACTGGTAAAGTCGCCTCAAAAGACAAGGATTCTGAAGTGTATGAGGGGCAGGTCAAATGCGATATCATCGAATGCGATAAATGGGCTGACAAGAAAATTGGAGGCAGGAAGATGTCCTATAACCGAGCCGTGGAGGTATGGGGAGTTGCGGGCGTATCTCGTAAGATAGGAAAGGTGTCGCTGTGTAAGGCCTGTTATCGGTCTTGGAAGAAAGAGAAGAAGGGTGAGCCCAAGCAATGGGCTTCGAAATCAAGTGGGCCATTAGGTAATGCCCCCAATTCCATTCCAGTGAGAAGTTTCGACCAACCTTGAAGTTAGTCTTTTATGGCTCATAACTTTTTGTTAATATGAGTTATTTGGAGAGTACTAAAAAGTTGAATTTAAATCAATTATATCTCGAGGCGTGGTTATGACTCGAGACGAAGACCTTCCTTTTGACACCAAAATGCTTGACCAAATGGCATCTGTATGCGTACATTTTGGATTAAATCTTAAGAGTGGGCAGGACCTTATTATCACTTCAACAGTAGAATCGCTCCCTTTGGTAAGAAGAATAACTGAGGAAGCATATAGGGCAGGAGCAGGTGTAGTTACAACAATGCTTTCAGATGAAGAATTAAGCCTTGCTAAATACAGATATGGTAATGACGAAAGCTTTGATAGAGCTCCAGAATGGCTGTTTAAAGGTATGGCAGAAGCCTTTGGAAATAATACTGCAAGACTTGCTATTTCAGGAGATAATCCAATGTTGCTTTCTGAGCAAGATCCTGCAAAGATATCTAGAGCAGGTAAAGCAATGTCTATTGCGGCTAAACCTGCAATGGAGCGAATTACTAATTTTGAAACTAATTGGAATATTGTATCATACCCTGGTACAGCTTGGGCCAAGCAAGTATTTCCAGATTTATCTGAAAGGGATGCAGTAGCAAGTCTTGCTAAGGCTCTATTTTCTGCATCAAGGATAGATGGTGAAGATCCGCTCAAAGATTTACATGAACATCATGCAGTTCTAAAGGCACGCCAAGAATGGATGAATGATTATGCGTTTGAATCCTTACATTATACTGGCCCTGGTATTGATTTAGTGTTGGGCCTTGCAGACGGTCATGCTTGGAAAGGAGGTGCCAGCATGGCAAAGAATGGAATCGTATGCTCACCAAATATTCCTACTGAAGAAGTATTCACGACGCCTCACGCACACCGTGTAGATGGAATAGTCAGGGCATCAAAGCCCCTTGTCCACAGAGGGACATTGATTGATGGAATAGAGGTACGATTTGAAGCAGGAAAAATAGTGGAAGCTAAGGCCTCAAAAGGTGAAGAAGTATTTCTTCAATTACTGGATACTGATGAAGGTGCAAGCAGACTAGGAGAGGTTGCATTAGTACCTCATTCCTCGCCAATATCACAATCTGGTTTACTTTTCTATAATACTCTGTATGATGAAAATGCAGCATGTCACATTGCATTAGGGCAATGTTATTCCAAGTGTTTCAAAGGAGAAATTGGAAATGATCCAAAAACTATTGAAGAAGCAGGAGGAAATTCTTCAATGATACATGTAGATTGGATGATTGGCTCAGGAGAGTTAGATATTGATGGAATAACTGCAGATGGTAAGAAAATCCCTGTTTTTAGAAATGGTGAATGGGCTGAATCCCTTTAAAAATTATAAAGATTGATTATACCTAAATTAAGTAATTATCTAGAATCAGTAACTAGCGGATTTGGTTGGTTTATAGAAACAGGTAAACTAATTCCAAAAAATCATTTTGGTAAACATAAGTGGTTTTCTTAAAATATATATTTTAAATATAATTACAAAGCCTTCATTTCTAGTTTGCTTTGCGAGTGCTATGTACCCATTCCATCGTTTAGTTATAATCGCTGGAAAACATATCTTTGGCCGTAGGAAAAAAGTGGAAGATGTAACTCAAAAATATACATTTCATTTCCGACCAGGATTAGGAGATATTGATTTGTATCCCGAAGTGAATAATGGGCGTCACTTTGTATTTTGTGATCTTGCTAGATATGATTTTGCATTAAAAACTGGTCTTGTAAAGTACATTAAAAAAGAGAAATTTCTGTTTGTAGTAGGTGGCTCTACAATAAGATACCGTAAGAGATTGCGTCCTTTCAGAAAATCAAAGATTGTCACGCAGTTTGTTGGATTTAATAAGAAATTTTTCTACTTCCATCATGCCATTCAACAAAACGGAGCAGTATCTTCTTCAGCAATAGTTAGAACAGGTATCAGAGATAAAAATGGAACAATAGACCCTGAAATTGTTATGCAAGGGCTTGGATTTGATGTAAAACCTTTCATGGAGCCATGGGTGGCTGAATGGATAAATTGGGATGATGAAACTCATCAGTGGCCAAATCCAGATAATTAATCAATGTCAATCACTAAGTGCTCGTTATTTATCGACAGGGTATGTTCGACCAGTTCAAAATGAATGAACCTAAAAAATGGCATCTAGCATTAAGTAATGAAGGATTAAATAATAATGAAAGAGTTATCTCTATTGTTTTCTTTGCTGGATTTACGGCGTTATGTGCTCAAATTGCATTTACTATGCCTTGGTCACCTGTTCCATACACTCTACAAACATTTGCCGTATTAGCAACAGGAGTGTATTTACGCCGTAATGATGCATTTCTTTCAGGATCAATTTATTTGATAGCAGGTGCTATTGGTGCTCCAGTATTTGCTCAAGGTGGAAATATGTTATTTTCAGAAAGTACATTGATAGCTTCAGGAGGGTATTTACTTGCATTTCCTTTTGCATCTGCATTGATTGCTGAAGGCCTTGATAGATCTAGAAAAGCAGAAGTTACAGATCTGAAAGCACAAATCATTTGTTGGTTGGTTGCAATGATACCAGTCTATGTATTTGGAACCAGTTGGTTAGCATATTCATATGATGTTAGTTTTAGTCAGGCATATGAGTGGGGAGTTGCTCCATTCTTAGCATGGGATATCGCCAAAATTGTAGTAATGGCTTT
Source organism: Candidatus Thalassarchaeaceae archaeon (assembly GCA_023700245.1). GTDB lineage: Archaea > Thermoplasmatota > Poseidoniia > Poseidoniales > Thalassarchaeaceae > MGIIb-O3. The sequence continues at coordinate 6,086 of JAJPRE010000034.1, read as the reverse complement.
TGTTACAACAAAAATTTGGTCATATACTCCTTTCGAAGAAAATATTGATAATTAATAATCGGTTTCTGGTTGTTTAAATGTTGTAATCATTGCATTAAGTATGGTTATGATGATAATTCCCGCAATAATATTCCAATCGGAGATAAGTTCCAAAAGCTTGACGATTACAAATGAAACTACAAGAATACTTAGAAGAATAACATGGATAATTGGTGCACCATTTAATCTTGGATCTATGAATGAATAAATGTAAACTCCTGCTATACTTACGTAAATTCTCGCCCATATAATATACATTATTCCAAAAATTATTGGTAAGGCAAAATATCTCCAATCTACTTCAAAATTATTCAAAATAATTGCAATTCCCATCAAAATAACATTGAAATTATGCATAACAATTTCATACCAACAAAACAGCTTATCTAAATTATATTTCTTTTTTATGGAATCTCCAATTAAATGATAAGAAACAACAAAGGTTACCAAAATTGCACAGGCATATGTAGTAGCAAATAATGCAGGAGATGCAATCAGCATCCATTCTGGAACATCTCCTCCTGATATATGAATCCAAGAACATGTAGCTGAAATGGCAAAACTGATTCCAAATAAACCGAAATGCCACATTGTAAAAGCTGCAAGGCGAGTAAATCCCTTACTATGTCGAGGATGGTTTTTTCGATCTTTATAGTATAGAGGATTATCAGGGGCACCTTTGGGGTCAAATACAATCCAACCAAGGGTTATCAAACTCAAAATAGCACATGCAGTCCTAAATAAAGCAAGAATTTCATCTGAAACATAATCTGAAGAAACAACCGATTCTATGCTTGGAGTGTGATTTAAGAAATCAGTATAGAAAACAGACCAAACTGCTACAGAAAGGCAAAGAAAAGTTGCCAAGGCGGTTTCAATATGGCGATCTTTTGCTCCATATCCTAGCATCCAGTTAACCATTAAACCACGCACTTAAGAATACTAGATTAATCTTTTAGTAGTTAGATGTCCCTTAAATCGAAGTACAAATAAACTAATTAGTATCAATTATTGCTCCGGTATTATCCCAATAGTAATACATTTGGCGACCGTTAAATGGGTATGGATCTTCTTCGGCTGCAGTAAAATATAATTTATCTCCAAAACTTGTTAGCCACCAAGGGTAACTAGAGTTTGTTCCTGGGTTTAAATCGAGAAGGATTTGAGTCTCATTTTCTGTACCATCAGAATACCATATTTCATACCCATATTCTGGAGAGTTAGCTGTAAAATAAATCATTTCTTTATGTATAATTAGTTGGTTTCCAAAGTTACTGAATGGGGCCCCATAATCAAAACTTGAGCTTTGTCCTGGGTATATGTCCATTACCATAGTCGTACCTTCTTCGGTTCCATCTGACTTCCATAATTCTCTTCCATATTCTTCATTGTATGCGGTAAAGTATAATGTATCATCAGAAAGGAGAAAACGCCTAGGATCACTTGATCCGTTTACATTTATGTCCTTTATCATGAAAGTTCCAGACATGGAGCCGTCTGAATACCACAATTCCCTACCATTTTCTCCATCATTAGCAGTAAAAAATATATTTTCATTATGAGAGATTAGGTTTTCAGGATTGCTAGCATTACCAATTCCGGGCCAAATATCAACTATTATATCAGTATTTGAAGCACTGCCTTGGCTGAAATATAATTCCCTACCTGTCTCGTTTCCAGTATCTGCAGTGAAAAATATCTCGCCATTACCAATCGAAGTAAGTTGTTCAGGATTACTACCTTCCTCACCGGGTTTTAGATCTTCAATCAAAAATAGGCCATTATTTCCAAATGCTGCTAGATTATAGCGATACAATTCTCTTCCATTATCATTACTGGTAGCACTGAAATAAATCAAATTACCATTGTGTATGAAATCTCGAGGCATTGAACCTAGGAAATCAAAACAGCAATATGGTCCTGCTTCTGTAATTTCAGGTACGATATTTGCCATTCTTATTGTTGTAGTACCATCAGTCAAGTATGGCTCTTCACCGGTTACATCTCCACTATGGGCCCAAAATCCAGAATAAACCAACCTATCAGGGTAATTTCCATGGGAAGGGATAACATGTAAATTAGTAGGCCCAACATAAAAGAATTCCCACCAATCATTATCTGAGAAATAATCATGAGTCCACTGATCCTGAATTAAATGAGTTCCTGCTTCTGTGCCGTCACTAACGAAAACTTCTGCCATATAGAAACTAGGTGCATCTTCGTAACCTGTAAAGAAGAATTTATTATTACCTGCAACTAATTCAGGGGTGTAATATCCTCTGTTAATACCTGTAAAATCTGCTACAGTTAGACTACCATAATTTTCACATGTTTCCGTTCCGTCATCATTTGTAGAACATTCTTCAGGCCTGACATCTTTTATCATGTAAGTTCCTTCAACAGTTCCATCAGTCCTCCATGGCTCCCAACTATGAATACCATCATCAGCAGCAAAAATCAACTTATTACCCATTTTAACCAATAATTGAGGGCCCCAACTATTTTCAGACATGTTTAATATTCGTCCATAATTTCCAGGACATTCGCCAATTGAAAATTGTATTTCATCATCTGACAATTGTTGATCATCTGCAATAGCTGTGCCACTTCCATCATCAAAACCTCCGATAATTTCTACACCAGGATTATCCATTGGGCAACTATCAATTTTTTGTCTAATATCATAAGTTAAACTGTTAATTGTACTTTCAAGGGCAGTGACAGTTGCAAGTAATTGTTCAGCTTCAATTTGTCTTTCTGAGATATCTGCGTTTAGATTTAGAATTTCAGAATCTGCATTATTAATCTGAATAGTAAGGTTACTAACTTGATTTTCAAGTTGCGCTAATAATCCCTCATCTTGAGTCCGATTTAATTCAAGCATTGTCTCAGACAGAGATGTTGAAAGATTATCTCTATGTGCTTTCATTGAAGTTAAGTTTAATGTTAAACTATCAATTTCGCTGTTAGCAGCTTCTAATGCTATATCAGAAGAATCTAAAGTACTTTGGAGGATTAAATTATTTTCTAATACCTCATCTTTTTCAGCAGTAATATTGATTATTTCAGATTCAAGAGAAATTATTTTCTCATCTTTGGAAGTATCATCGCCGCCCATACAACCTGCTAGAATAGATGTCGCAAAAAGTATTGAAATCAATAGCGCTTTTTTCTTCATGTACATTGTAAAGTTCAACCATTAATAAGTAGTTCTCCGCCTATTGTATCTGTAAATTAGAATGAAACTTAAACAATAAGAACCTCTGGATTAGAAAATAGGAGTTTAGTATATGCCGCGTGTAATGATAGTTGGAGCCAATCGTGGAATCGGTCGTGCTCTTTTGGATGGTTATCTAAAAAGAGGATGGGAATGTGTGGCAACGTCTCGTAATGAACAAGAGTCAGAAGATAATGTTACGTGGATGAAATTGGATGTTAGAGATCCAGATAATCATATTACAGTAAAAGGAGAATTAGATTTACTTATTTGTAATGCAGGTGTTTTCCTAGATAGAGGTGATAAAATTGGATCTGGTTTTGAGGCTAATTTATGGGAAGATACCTTCGCCACAAACGTTACTGGAACATATCTAACAATAGAAACACAACTTGAAGCGCTGAGGGCATCAAAAAATTCTAAAATTGCAATTATTTCCTCTCAAATGGGTAGTGATACTACTGCCCCAGGAGGTTCCTACATTTATCGATCTTCAAAAGCAGCTTCATTGAATCTTGGTCGTAACTTGGCCACTGATTTAAAATCTGAAGGAATCTCAGTTGGAATATATCATCCTGGATGGGTACAAACCGACATGACGAGGAATAAAGGAAGGCTTACTCCTACAGAATCTGCAGACGGACTAATAGAAAGATTCTCAGAGTTATCAATCAAAACAACAGGTTGTTTTGAGACATGGGATGGGAAAATTCATCCATATTAATTGGTTACAGAATCATTCATCTCTAGGAGATTAGCCTAAATCTGAAGTGATTATACCGAGAACTGGAATGCCTAAAAATAAAAGAATTAAAAAATAACAGATAATTTTTTTGTAGTTCCCGTCATCCTTCATGTATCTTGGAAAGAGCATATACAAAATAACGTTGTGATGTGTTAATCCTTAAAATTATATAATTTGGCTATAGTTTTGGATATACTTATTTGTATTATAAATCTCGCATGTTTATGGATAGTAGGAAGCCTCTATTCAGTCCCGTTTTAATATCTGGTTGTATAATAATTCTAGTTGGATTTTCAATTAGAGCTTCATATGGAGTATTTCAGATACCAATAGCGGAAGAATATGGGTGGCCTAGATCTGAATTTAGTCTTGCAATTGCCATACAAAATCTTGCTTGGGGATTTGGTCAACCAATATTTGGAGCAATTGCTGAGAAGATTGGCGATCGTAAGGCGATAATAATCGGTGCAATAATGTACTCACTGGGACTAATTCTTTCTGCAGGAGCTACTACTCCATTAGAGCATCAAATTTACGAAATATTAGTAGGATTTGGAATTGCTGGAACTGGTTTTGGAGTTATTCTTGCTGTCGTTGGTAGAGCAAGTGCTGATGAACATCGCTCAATGAGTCTAGCAATAGCCACTGCAGCAGGATCTTTGGGTCAAGTAGTCGGACCTCCGGTTGCAATTGCACTCCTATCAGAAATGCCATGGCAATCAGTTTTCCTAATTTTTTCTGTTGCAATACTAATGACTTTGTTATTATTGCCATTCATGCGCTCACCTGTATCAGCCAGTAAAGAAGAACTGGAAGAAAGTATGGGAGATATACTAAAATTAGCATTCAAAGACCCTTCTTTTTCAATGATTTTTATTGGATTTTTTTCATGTGGATATCAATTAGCTTTCATTACGGCACATTTTCCAGCCTTAGTTACTGAAATGAGTTCTCCTATAGATCCAACTGGTTGGTGTGGGCCTTTAGGCATTCAAAGTACAGCAGCACTTGGAGGATTTGCTATCTCAGTAATTGGTTTTGCAAATATTCTTGGTACTTTAGTGGCTGGTTGGGCAGGAAAGAGATATCCAAAAAAATGGCTTCTTTCAGGGATATATGTTGGGCGTTCAATAGCGGCAGCTTGCTTTATCTTAGTCCCAGTATCTGCTAATTCAGTATTGATATTTTCTTTTGCAATGGGTTTCTTATGGCTTGCTACTGTACCCCTAACAAGTGGCTTAGTAGCCCATATCTACGGGTTAAAGTACATGGGTACTTTATATGGCATAGTATTTTTTTCCCATCAATTAGGGAGTTTTGTAGGAGTTTGGCTTGGAGGAGTTCTCTATGATATGTATGGAACATATACTTTCGTTTGGTGGGTTGGAATTGCAGCAGGAATAGTATCTGCACTTATTCACTTACCGATTAAGGAAGAATCTAGAGTATCAAAAACTAAATCCACACATCATTAGATGCCGTCAAATTTCCTTGTATTTTCCCAGTATTAACCACTCTTCGGGGTTCTACAATCATGATTTTACATTCTTTTTCTGCTATTACTTTAGGTGATCAATGATCAGAAAATTTTGTCATCATTTTTCAACTTATCATAACTTTACTAATTATAGAGTCTTTTGAAACATGGGGATGAAAAATATCTCTATGTTGGCATATTATAGAATTATTCTTCTTCTTCATTTCTTCTACTGGCAATACCAAAATACATCACTGGAAGTACAATTAATGCCATAATTACAATAATCGGTATAATTATAATGAGTTTGGGTTTTTTATTAATGCAATCAGAAGCATTCGAGGCCCCATAATTTGGACTGTAGGTTCCTTCGGCACATTCAGTTTGAGTAATTGATGCATTAGTATCAACATAATATCCTGGCTCCGCAACTATACAGAATATTTCACCAGTCTGATTTTGAAATGTTCCTAATTCGCATGGCATTTGATTTTCGGAACCATTGGAATCTACATAATATCCTGTATCTGCATTATCACATGACGTTTGCCCTGTAGATGCTTGGTATGTTCCTGCTGCACATTCTGTTTGTGTTGTTTGTCCAGTTG
>JAJPRE010000033.1 GCA_023700245.1 Candidatus Thalassarchaeaceae archaeon | reverse complement strand
ATTCAATAATCGCTGACTAAAATTATAATCAATTTATACGATTTCATTTCTTTTAAAAATATTTATATTGGATTGTCTTGTCGATTGTCACATTATCAATGTATTTTGTAAATTAAAAATTATTTAATGAATTCAATATGATTTGAGATTAGAACGTGTAAATATGGATAAATTATTACAAATGGAAAACCTAGAAAGGTACTACAAGACACCTGCAGGAGTTGTAAAAGCACTCGATGGCGTGACTTTTGAAATATTAGAGGGAGAACGAGTTATTCTGCTTGGGCCTTCAGGATCTGGAAAAACAACTCTGCTAAATTGCCTCTCTGCTCTTGATAGCCCTACTGGTGGCTCATATTCATTTCTTGATGTCCAAGTTCCCCGTAATAACTCAGAAAAAATGACCTCTTTTCGAAGAGAAAACATTGGTTACGTGTTCCAATTTTTTAACTTACTCCAAGATCTCACAGTACTTGAAAACATATTGTTGATTCAGGAATTATCAGGTAATAAAGATCCTCAGCGTGCGAAGGAATTATTGAAACTTGTAGGCCTAGATGCTGAAATTGATCGTTTTCCTGGAGAAATAAGCGGGGGTCAGCAACAAAGGGTCGCCATTGCTCGAAGCATTGCCAAACGCCCAACTCTCTTGCTTGGCGATGAATTAACTGGAAACCTTGATACAGAGACCTCAAACAAAGTAATGGAGGCATTAGTAAGCGCATGTATGCAGGAAAATATAACTTCAGTTTTTGTTACCCATGATGAAGGATTAGTCAAGTATGCCACACGAGTTATTCGTATTGATAGTGGCAAGATCATGTCCGATGAAAGTATAAATTCTAATTCTTTTAAATGAGGTATTATTATGTCTGGATTACTTAATAAACGCTTAGCAAGAAGCCTCTGGCGAACCAAAATGAGACTTTTCGCCGTGATACTAATGGTATTTGTCGGCGTTTTTGCCGGTATCACTTTTGGAGGTTATACGCATAATCTTGGGGGGATGTATGATGCTATGCAAGCTGACGATGAGGAAGGTGCCAATCTTGCAGACCTGTGGATCGATAACTTTAGTGCTACTTGGACTCCAGAACAAGTTAAAGAATTCTGTATGGATATTGAATATGCTATGAATTCTTCGGCTATCGTTTCTTCTATTGATTCATGCGAAGGGCGCACCGTAACGCAAGGAGCAATGTTCCACGTTAATCATACTGGAGAACACATCATCAACGCTCTTTGGCATGGTATTCCTGCCGATGCAAATGCTGATCGCGTATGGATGCCAGCAGGGTATTCTGAAGGGAGAACTGCAGTCGCGTCAGATGAAATTGTTATCGATTATCACGTTACCGATGCACTTAATCTCAGCCTTGGAGATACTGTGAGTATTGGGGGTGGATATGCAACTCTAGACTTCACTATTGTTGGTATGGGTTATCATCCAATGCATGTTCTCATGGCACCTGAAGGTACTCTGTTCCCGCCGACTCCGGGGCAATATGTTGTAGGCTACCTCTCTGATGCTGGAATGGCTCGAATTACAGGCGAATTAATTGGCACAAGTAACATGATTGTTTTGGATGTCGAAGGTACGCCCTCATTTGATTTATCTGACACTAAAGAGTATGAAGGAGAAGAAATTGACTTTATTAAGGAGATGGTTGAGACTTCTTTAAGCTCTACTGAATTAGATGCACGTGTACGGGATAGAGGGCAAAATGAACCTGTAGAAATCATGCGGCAGGATTTGGAAGGTACGGAGCGGACGATATTTCCTTTTACAGTGATGATTGCCTCAATAGCAGCCATAACTATTGTATTAAGTCTGCAGCGTTTAGTACAAAGTCAAGCCAAGGAAATTGCAGTATTACGTACGCTTGGAGTTAAGCGTTCTTCGCTCATGACAGGATATCTCATTGCCCCTCTTGGAATAGGGGGAATCGGATCCGTACTGGGTACTTTGGCTGGTCCATATGGTATGAATGGAATGCTGGATTTCTATGAAAATCTAGTTGGTGTGCCGATTATTGTCCGAGTCATCCCCCTATCTCTGTATTTGACAGTCATCGGCTCTACTATGTTCATTGTATTCTTATCCGGGGCATTTCCTGCTTGGAAAGCAAGCCGACTCGATCCGTTAATTGTTTTGAGCGGTCAAAATGAAATGCGATTGGGCTCAAATCTTCTTCGAAAACTTACTTCATGGATGCCAACAACTTTGGGACTTTCCATTCGTTCGTGCGCCCGTAAACCGAAACGTCTTGGCATGACTTTTATCGCAGTTGGCATCTCACTGATGCTTTTCGGCTCAATTCAAATGATGTCCGCTGGCCTACAAGAGACTTTCGTCGGTAGCCTTGAAGATGACCAATCATGGGATGCTCAGATATATATTATGCCAGATGCAGAAGGGCCCGTTCAAGATTGGGCAAATAACAACTTAGCCAACTATGAGATGATTATTGAAATGCCACTTGGCTCAGTAGATGACTCTGACGGAATTGAACGAATATTCACTCTCGTAGGGATTGACTCATTCCAAAATGGGATGCGTTCAATATCTGTTCTAGAGGGAAATACTCCAACAGGCAATTCGGTTTTAACGCAAGTGATGATGGATGAAGGTAGTATGAAATTTCTAGATTGGAACGTTGGAGGGCAATATTCGGTGAGTCTTAACGGCGCCCAACAGGATGTAGAAATTGTTGGAACTTCGACTGCAGAGTTAGCCCGTACTATGTACTTCTTACGTGGAGACTTGAGTGAAATTCTCGGTATAAATGCAACTTCTATCTATCTTGATCTCCCAGAAGGTGTTCAGATCGACTCTGATTTAGGCGAGGCTTCAACAGGTATCGTAAAACGTCAAACATTACTTGATGGCATCAATAGTTTACTCAAACAACAGACTCAAATATTTCAGGCAATGATGTATCTTGGCCTACTGTTCACCATTGTTGTGATGTTTAATACAATGATTATGAACGTTGCAGAACGTGATTTTGAATTGGCTACATTACGAGTGCTAGGTGCTTCTACACGCAGTCTTGGAGCAATGCTTCTGTTTGAGAACTTGCTCATAGGCATCATTGGAGGTATTGTAGGAGTTTTATTTGCTTATTGGGGGGCAGTTGGACTTGCTGCTGCTTTTTCTTCATGGCAATTCTTTGTACCTGTTACAATCGTTCCGAGCGTTGCATGGCAACTGATGTCCGGAGTCATTCTCATTGCTGTGGCCATGACGCCAATCGGAATGTGGCGACTTCGTCGGATGAACTTGGTTGAGAAAATAAAAGATATTTCAAACTGAGATAAGTTAAGATATCCAATAATTTTATCGATCTCTACCCATGTATAAATAAGTATAATTAGTCTACTTAATCAGAGAATAAATATAAAGGTTAGATTGATAATGAATGAAGAAAATTGGTGGGAAGAAAATGAAAGTACTGAGGATACGAACACATCCCTTCAAGATTCAAAAACAACCGATGAGAGTGCTCCCGTTGAAAATTCGGTTGATTCAATTCCATTAGATTTTTTTGGAACTGAATATCAAATACCTAGAAAATGGTTTAGGAGACTGATGTGGGTGATACTCCCATGTTATTTCATAATATCAGTGGTCTTGGAGAATTAGTTATTAATAATATCCTCAGCGAAGGGCTCCTATAGCTCATGCCTACATAAATGACTTCATGTTGAAGCAAAGGGTACCTTTCCCTCCATGGGTGAATCATAGGGATACCCATGCTACGGGTTTCACCCTAAGGGCAGGGCAATTGATGCCAGTAGAATTCACCTTACTCGCCTTCGTCCAACTCCTCGCTTCTTCGCTAATTAAGGTAGAAAATCCGATTCGCGCGGGGTAGCCAAATCTTCGCCCCCATCATCGTCATCTTCTGTCGGCGTAAGCGAAGATAGCACTTCGACGCCCGGTAATGAAATACCTAGCATTTTTCCAACTCCTTTACTAAAAATCAAGAATCCAATTAGAGCGAATAATCCAATCAATCCTAAGAAATGTACTGATTCCCAGAATATTTGGCGGGTGAAACCCGGATGAAGGTCTGATTCAGAGGGGTCATCGGGATTGTACGCGACCTGATGGTGACCGTAGAAACCCGCACTCCTGAAACATGCTGGCTGTTGATTACTACCGGAATTATAGCAAACCCATTCACCCTCATACAGAACTTCATCAACTGTGTAATTCCACACCCATGTTGTTTTACTTGACAGAATTCTTTGGCCACCGTCAGTGAAGAAGTGTTTCTCATCCACATCAGCATCAACTTTCACCCAATCCTTTGAATTCCATTCATCCATCACGCCGAAGCCTTCGGTATAGGTGAATAGGCCCGCACAGGCACCCATGATAATCAGCCCAGCAACGATATAAACCGCAGTCGGGACTTCCTTTCCTTCACCGAAACTGAACTCGAAATTCGCATTACCGAATAGCGCCTCATCTTGTTGCTCGGGATATTCGTCTTCCGGGTGTTCATCATAATCGTCCATTTCTCCTTTCATTCAATTACCTCCTAAATTGCAAAACCGTCGAATAATCGCACATCTTCAACGAGTGAAAGCCAAACAAAGCCGAGTGCAATGAGCATGAAAATGAAATTGATAATCAATTCCTCCCACCACCTCATGATGTAATTTTTGCGAAGTATTCCCATCTCCTTGAGTTGCTTAATCACAACTTCGCGGAAACCTTGGAAAATTTTATGATTCCATACGAATAAGTAAAAACAAACTGTAGCAAATAGCACCAAGAAAATCAAGTCAAGAAAACCGAAATACCACGGTATACCGAGGATAATTGCTGTTGCTGGGGCGACCTTGATGAGTTCGTAATGGGATGATGAGAAACCTTCTTTCTTCATCAGGATGAAGCTTCCAAAGCGGAACGGTACTTTCGGCTTGACACGAATCTTCGAGGAGTCACCGTACTTCTTTCCAGGATGCGGTTCGTCATCATAGAGCCACCAGAACTGAGATCTATTGGCAATTTCAAATTCGAGTTGACATTCTGGGCATGTCGCTGGCATTACACGATTCCAAAGAAATTGTCCGAAGTTTTCTGCATATCCTTTGGCATCCTGACCGGACTTACCTTTGTAATTACAACCAGGGCACTGAAGGTATATCCATCCTGGATGGGAATAACCCGGTTGAATCAACCACAGTGCCGCGCCGATATGGTAGATCGGTACACCTACAATCGCCGCGAAGAGTGCGAGGGCAAATGGACCTCCTGAATCTGGCCAATTGCCGGCAACATGATTGTATGCCACCCAACCCAAGAATGGTATGAAGAGGCAGATGAAGACTTTCAGTTGGATGTATGGTCTGACTTTGGTATATGGTTCCCAACTTCCAAAGTCGTCTTTCTTCGTCTGCTTGTTGGCCGCCTTCTTATCCTTTTTCACCGAGCGCTGGAGTTTGGATTTGGGACCATTGTTCAATCCTTCCCACCATGCCATAACCACCAGTTAGAGGGGGGGGAAATAAGTGTTACACCGGATTAATGGTTAATTTCTACTGCTGAGCACATAGGCACCCATCTCCTCGTGCGAATCAAAGGGTAGAGAGTGTACTGGGGGCTGGGCACCGATTGTACTCTTCCATAACGTCTTGAGGGTTTTGGCCCCCTTACGGCTTCGCGGAAATGATGTGTCGTAAGATTTAACAGATTATTCACCGTTATTTTCTGATTCAAATTTTGCTAACTTTGCCTCGAACTCTTCTTGAGATAGGCCATGCCACCCTTTGCACATTCCTGTTGGTGATCTTCCACATCCACATTTATTCATAATCATTTGAGAATGGCTCAGTATTAATATCAGTGTAATTGACTAACATACAAATCAATGCTTTCTGCGTAGTCCCATCCGATTGTAATTGCCGAATTAGTGGGCTATCTGTGGACTCTTTCAGAGGCGACCCATTGATTCAATTATTCCCGAGTGTATAGTTTGTATTTTGGTAAATATTTCAGTTGGTGTAGGAGTCGTCTAAATTCCAATGAAATTACCATCCAAAATACCATTACTAAGCGACTAATAAATATACTTAACAAGGCTAAAAATCCCGGTGTGAGCCTTCTTTCAAATCCAGCTTTTTCCAACACAGATTGAAGCCGAATGTCTCGCGTATATACAAAAAGTCGCCCGTGGCCGCATTTCTCCAACAATTTATGTGATATTCCTCTGCCTCTGTGCGCCGGATCAACTACGAAGCTATTTATTTCAAATCCGGTCAATCTGTTTGACCTAGTGGCATAACCAATTGGATGGTTGTTATTGTCTTGCAGTATTATGCTATTATCGTTAATTTTTGCTAGGGATGGTGGTCTGAGGTCTAATTCCTGCTGGAACATTTCCTTCAACCAAACGATATAACTCATTCTAATCCTCTACTGCCACTATGTACTAGGGCGGCCCTTCTTGACGTATGCGTCAAAACCAGCGCCCTTGCAACCGTACAATGCCACACCTGTATTCCCAGTCCGTCCTATTCGCCCGTAGGGTTTAATTGGATAGGTCCTGGTAAATTTAAATAATTATGAGATTGCTAGTCTTCATTACATTTTGATTTACTCAGAACTGATTTAATCTTGTTAGCAATCCCAATGAAGATAATCAGGTAAGTTAGACTTAATAAAATTCATTTCTTTTTATTGATATGCCTGTGAATTTATGATTCATTTAGGCATTACTTTATGAACCATCAATAAAACAATTTTATTCGATATGATATGGCTATAGATGTTGTATGGTTCAAGCGTGATTTACGAACTCGCGATCATGTACCTCTTCTCAGTGCTATACTTTCAGGAAGGCCAGTATTGTGTTTATTTATTTTAGAACCCGAGAGATTTAAGCAAGAAGACAATGATCCAATTCATATTAATTGGGAATTAGACAGCGCAGTAGATTTATCAAAAACTCTTAAAAAATCAGGCTCTGATCTTCACTTTGAAATAGGAGATGCCTTAGATATTCTAGAAAATATAAATAATAAACATCATATTAGTAGAATATTATCTCATGAAGAAACAGGAAACTCGTGGTCTTATGATAGAGATAAAAAAGTCATTCAATGGTGTAAAGAAAAAATGATTAATTGGATAGAATATCCGAATAATGGAGTAATTCGGAGATTAAAGAATAGAGACCAATGGAAGAGGAAAAGAGACTCTAGAATGCGTACTCCTCTTGTTGAACCTCCAATGTTTAGTCAAAGTGTGACGTTTGAAGGGCAAATTCCTAGTATGGCCGATCTCAATTTGACTCCAAGGCATCTAGTAAGTAGGCCTGAACCTGGAGAAGATGCGGCTTTGAGAAGACTTCGTTTATTTCTTGACGATGACAGTAAAAAATACAGTAGGTCAATATCTAGCCCCACTCTTTCTACAAAGCACGGTTCTGTTCTATCGCCATATCTTACAATAGGTGCATTATCTATGAGAAGGATAGTTCAGGAAACTAATTCTAAAATTAAATACATTCGAAAAAATAAATCAGCCATTGATTGCCATCTTGAATGGATTCAGAGCCTAAATTCGTTTAGACAAAGGTTGGCTTGGAGGTGTCACTTTATACAGAAACTAGAGATGGAACCTAATCTTGATTTAGTTTCTCAAAATCCTGCTATTGAAGGGATATTGGATAGGAGATTAGATCAAGAAAAATTCATTAGATGGAAAGAAGGAAGGACTGGATGGCCTTTTTTTGATGCGTGCATGAGGCAGTTGAATGCTACTGGATGGATCAATTTTAGAATGAGGGCAATGATGATGTCTGCTGCTTCATACAATCTTTGGTTACCATGGAGGGATACAGGCATATTTTTGGCCAAACAATTTTTAGATTATGAGCCAGGAATACATTGGCCCCAAGTCGGTATGCAGTCAGGTACAACTGGAATAAATACAATTAGGGCATATTCTATGACAAAACAAGGTAAAGATCATGATCCTAATGGTGAATATATCAGGAAATGGGTACCTGAGTTATCTATGGTGCCTACTGATTTTATTCATAATCCATGGCAAATGCCAAAATCATTACAAGAATTAATTATGTGTAGAATCGGTATAAATTATCCAGAACCCATAGTTAATGAGCTTGTAAGTAGAAAGAATGGCATTAGTAAAAGCTATTCTGCAAGAACCGGAGAAGATGCACGTAGAATAAGTAAGAAGGTCCTAAAGACGCATGGAAGCCGAAGTAGAAGTAGACGCAATGATGCTAGCAGACCTTCGACTATTCAGAAAAAACTATTTTGATTGAGCAAATCTACCTTTTAGGATATGGCTCAATTTGGCTCTCCTAGTTGACATGGTTAGTAAAATAACTAAATGCTTAAGATGTAAGCAAGAAGCATGCATCAACTAAAACCTATGATTATTTTATTATTAATGTTGACATCTGCTCTCACCGGATGTACTGGCACTGATACCTCTGATCTCGAACAACAGATTGCTGATTTACAACAATCTAATGATAAAATGAATGAAACTATCAATCAACAAAATCAACTTAATATAGAACTTCAAATTCAATTGGATGAAAAAACTCAAATGATTTCAACTAGAGAAACTTCAATCTTATCATATAATGCAAATATTGTTGAGTTAGAATCATCAATATCTAGTCTCGAAGAATATAGATATCTTCTTTCTTCATCTCTAAACGAGTCAAGTGAATTTACGGATGAAATATTGGGAGTGATTGAAACGATGAATAATACAATGGCTGATCTATATGTTTCTTTAGTTGAAAACTCAACTCTTGCTCAGCAGTTACAAATTGATCTAGTTGCGCAGCAAAATCTAGTTGCCCAATGGCAACAAACTGCTGAGGATAATCGTACTAACTTGAGTGGTGTCGACCTGAGCGGCGTCGACCTGAGCGGCGTCGACCTTAGTAGGGTTTATTGGTACGATACAATCTGTCCCGATGGAACAAATTCAGATAATAATGAAAATACCTGTGTGAATAATCTTGTACAATACTCTAATTGGTTATTTATTGGAGATTCAGATATCGAAGGATGGGAAACTTCACAATTTATAGATTCATCAAACATTGGAGAAGGTGGGTCTATGTGTAGCGATATTCTTTCTTCTATCGATGAAATATTAGGGCAATATACGCCGGTTCATGTTGTCATAGTTTGTGGTGAAAATGATTTATATGAAGATAGGACTGTAGAAGAAACTTTTGAAGACTTTCAAGATATAATCAACAAAATAATTGAAAGTGGGGCCTCAGTGACCTATATGGGGACTAAACCAGAACCTGGAACTACAGAACTCCATGCCCAATACAGAGATTATGATGGCCGTATTCAAGAATTTGCAGTAAACCTTGCTAATGATTCCTATTCTCCACTAAATATTGTCGACGTATACCAAGGATTTGAGGACATTGGAAATCCTAATTCATTATACCAAGAAGATGAATTACATCTTTCTTTAGAGGGTTACGGATACTGGAACCAATGGCTTGTCCAAGTGTCGAATGATTCAGAATGTATCATTTGGCAAAGTCAAGGATGCCGAGTAAGTATTGAATAATTAATCTTAGATACTGAATTTATAGATGCATGGTTAAGAGTTATAAATTTAAGATACACTAACGAAAGTATAGATGAAGATTCACGGATTAAATTTGGATTAAGAATTACTAAATTTTTTATGATAAATTTAATTATATTATTCGCAAGTTCTACTTTATTCCTACTATTGCCTGATTTATTTCCAGAATATTGGGATGAAATAGCAGCGATTTCCACCATTTCACTCATCATTGCAATAATTCTTTTGATAATATTAACAAATGTTAGTAAGACTGAGAATATATGTGAAGTTAATGGATGTGAAAACAAGGTTATACTAAACAAAAAAGTTTGCTCTAAACATGATGATGAAGTAGTTAATGCTATTCGAAATAATCGGATTACTGCCTTTTTAGGTTTATTTGTTTGGATTATATATTTTATTATGAAATGAATTAATAGTAAAAGTGCGTACTTTCAGGCGTCAACTCCTGATTAATAATCAGGAACCCATTGTTTGTGCTTAGTCATACATTCAGAGAATTCTGCTGATTCCAAATTTGCTGCTAACCATTGATGCACATTGGGCCAATTCTGCCCATCAAACCACTCACGATTATGATTGGCAAACTGTCTAATGAAGGGGAAAATAGCATCACTCAGATTGCCGCTAGGGATCTTTTCCTCAAGCGATTCTATGAATTTGCATGCTGCTTCTCTATGTTTCAACTCATCTATGCCATCATATCGATTTGGATATTTATAACGATCGAGATGAAATTTGAATTCGACATCATTGCGCCTTAACCATTCTTCCTCATTTTGCGTTAAATTCCACGAGAGCACATGCTCCATGATTTCCAGACTCTCTTCGATGACTGTTCCATCGGATAAGAGTAATATGGGGACTGTTCCCTTTGGCGAGATTGCCATCATATGGGCCGGACGGTCTCGCAGGATAACCTCTCGATGCTCAACTTGGAATCCAGATCGAACTATGGACATACGAGCTCGCATAGCGTATGGACATCGAATAAACGAGTATAGGATAGGCAGTCTCATGTCTAACTCTCTGGTTCTACCAGATATTGAATCCATAATATCTTTTCTTCTAGACTAGTAAGATGAATACTTAGTTCTAGATATGTAAAGAAATTTTGACTATTGATTTCAGACATGATTAAGACATTATGCTATGTTAAATTATTTCTCTTATCTCTTCGAATAATTGGAACTATCAGAAGAGAAGATATTGTTATTAAAGAGCTAAATCCAGGTAAACGGCTAGGGCTTTCAGGTTC
>JAJPRE010000014.1 GCA_023700245.1 Candidatus Thalassarchaeaceae archaeon | reverse complement strand
TGATATTTGTAAATGACGAATTAGGCAGAATTAGTACATCAGAAAACTTTTCCCATTTTTTGGGAATATCTTTCAAATATTCTTCTATGTTGGTTTCTAAAAATCCCTTGGAATAAAGATATTCTGATAATGATAAAATTAAATCATCATATGGTGTAATTTTTATCATGATATCACTCATTAATGTGCTCAAATATTCTATTAGCCATGAATTTGCCTATTCCTGGTGCCGCCATCAAATCATTAACTTTAGCATGATTTATTCCTTGTCTTCCTCCAAAATGTCTTAGCAATGACTGTATTTTCTTAGCTCCCAAACCTTCTATTTCCTCCAAGGGGTCCAATAATGCCTTTTTTCCTCTACGTTTTCGATGATATTTATTTACAAATCTATGCGCTTCATCTCTTGCATGTACTAATAATCTACCTTCCCGTGTTAGGACTATTGGCTCTTTATCAGTTCTATGTAATGTTTCTTCCTTCTTTGCCAGTGCAGCGATTACGAACATATTTTTTACTCCATGCTCTTCTAAAACTTTTACAATTGTAGTCAAGTGAGTTTTACCTCCATCAAGTAGTAACAAATCCGGCCATTCATCTTGCCTTTTCATCCATCTTAAAATAACTTCTGACATCATTCTCAGATCATCCTTAGCATCAGTTTTTACTCTATATGTCCTATATTCCTTATTTGATGATCTTCCATTTCTGAAAACTACTGATGCACCAACTCGCTCTTCTCCTAACATTTGAGCCATATCAAAACATACTACATGATTCAATGCCGCCAAACCAAGAAGCTTAGAACATTCATTTGCAGCATTCTGTTCCAAACTTCCTGTACGATTTTTTTGATTTCTTAATACATTCATTTTAGCATTTTTGTCTGCCATACTTCTTAATTTAACTAATTCTCCGCGTTTTGGAACCTTTATTTTTATTGCCCCTCCTCTACGTTCGGTTAACCAATTAGCCAAAGCCTCATCTAATTTTGTTGGAATAAGTAGAGTCTTTGGAGGCTTTCTTTTTGCATAATGTTCTGTTAATACGCATGAAATCGATTCTGAGGTATCACCACTGTGGATTACTGGATAATCTACTTGACCTTGTATTATGCCATCTTTTGTATGTAAAATAGTTACAGAGCCGGAATCTCCAGTAAATGCAAATCCAACTGCATCACAATCTTGATAAAATCTACTATGAATTATTTGTTGAGAAATTGTTGTTTGTATGGTTCTAATCATATCTCTAATCTCAGCTGCTTTTTCATAATACATTCCTTTGGAAG
The DNA here is from genome assembly GCA_023700245.1 of Candidatus Thalassarchaeaceae archaeon. Taxonomy (GTDB): domain Archaea; phylum Thermoplasmatota; class Poseidoniia; order Poseidoniales; family Thalassarchaeaceae; genus MGIIb-O3. The sequence continues at coordinate 38,333 of JAJPRE010000014.1, read as the reverse complement.
CCATATCCATATCTATTTGTAATTTCTGAATTAATATTCTACCATCACCATCAAAAACTTTAGTTACTGCAGCAACTCTTTGAGGATAACCTTCTGGATCAATACATGGTCCTCGACATAATCCAATATGGCTGGCCAAACATCCATTTTTTCCATGACAATCTTTATCTCTAATTCCAAATTGCCTCCTTACTAATTGAATCACTCTTTTTGCTGCACCTGCATCTGGAAATGGGCCCCATGAAAGGTCGTTTTTTGCTGGTGATCTTGTATAAATAATTCTTGGAAATTTTTCCTTAGTCAAAGATATAAAGGGATATGATTTATCATCTTTTAATCTAGAATTATATTTAGGTTTATGTTTACGTATCAATTCTCTCTCAAGTATCAAAGCCTCTGTAGGTGTTTGAGTAATAATGCAATCAATTTTTTCCGAATTTTGGATTAGTTTTGGTATCATTATCCTATCAGGATTTTCAGAAAAATAAGAACGAACTCTAGAATGTAAATTTGTCGCCTTTCCTACATACATAACTCGTTCATCATTTCTACGAAAAAGATATACTCCTGGTTTAGAAGGAAGATCTAACTTTTGAGAGTCAATTGGCATGCCTATTGATGCGCAATAAGTTAACACCCATGAACCCTAGACATGCCCCGTGTCTCATGGTGTCCGGGACAAGATTGAGAATTCTTGCCCATTTATCAAAATATTATGGTAATTTTGATGACAAATGGAATATTCCTCGAGAACAATCACTCCCAGGAATAGCCGAAGCATTAGGAGTTGTCAGATCGGCAGTTCATAATCCACTAGCAACTCTAGAAAAAGATAAATTAATTATTTCTAAAAATGCACAGGTTACGGGAAAAGATTCTCGCCGACGTAAAGTTATTCATATTACACAACTAGGCCTTGAAACTCTTTCAGAGGCTGATTTCCCAGAGAAAATTAAAAAATTTAGATATTTTGGGCCTATTCCAAATTTAATAAATTTACATGGAAGGAATACAGAAGTTTTAGGTATCTCTAATATCTTAAAAAGAAATAAAAATATTTTATTAAATGGTTTACCAGGAATTGGAAAAACAAGTTTAGCCCGGGTTATCGCAGAAAAAATGATGGAAGAAGGATGGACGTTAAGATGGGCTTCCTGCGATAACGATACGGACATCTCAGCAATTGCAAAAATGTGGTTAAATCAATCTGGAATGTATTCATCAAAAGCAATATCTGCAGCAATAGATTATCCTCGAAACCTACTAATTATTGATGAAATACAAGAATTAGATAATAGACATATTAATTCAATTAATCAACTAATTTCAGATACCGCAATGACAAAAGCATCAATTTTGATAATAGTAAGGGCACCTAGTCCTTTTGATAATTTAATTGACTTTGACAATATTAGGCTTGAAGGACTACCATTTGAAGGTGCTAAGAAAATTTTACCTTCAAATATAGACAATATTCTAGCTACTAAAATTATTCAATCATTAGGCGGACACCCTCTAGCCCTACATCTATGGGCTCCAGATACTCAGCTCCCGGAGGAAAATGATGCAGTCCAGGAATATGTCAAATCAACAGTAATAAAAAGACTAAGTGACGAAGGAATTAAAACTTTAGATGAATTATCTTTATCTCCATTACCTTTGAGTACTGATGAATTATTTTCATCCATCGGGACAGATGAATTAGATAATTCAGCAATCTTGAAGTGGCATAGCAAAGAAATAGAACTTCATCATTTAATAAAAAACGTCAGGCGTAGTTTTTTTACTCAGGCAAAAACGCAAGAATTCCACATTGAAATGGCTAAAAAATGGGCAAAAAAAGAAGGATTTAGAGCAATAAGGATGGAAGCCCATCACCGACTTCAATCTGGGCATAAAATTGATTCTGATTGGTTTATATCAAATCTTCCCATATTAGTAGGTAAAGATAGTTCAGCTGCAGCAATTATCTTCGAACAAGCAATACATAATAGTGATGAAGAAATATTCAGAGAGATTGCTTCTGATATAGCCTTAGAAAGAGGAGAAATATCGATTGCTTCATCCCATATTAATTCGCTTTCAGATGGAATCAACAAAACAAAAAGATTAGCACGCATTGCTCGAATAAGTGGAAATACCGGATTAGCCACAGATTTGGATTTAAAAATATTTAATCAACTCAATCCAATTGAAAAAATAAAGGCACAAATAACTGAAATTGTAAGACTCCATGATGATAGATTACCTGGAAAAATGCCTCCAGATTTAATTAATAATTTGAAGAAGAAAATTAAATTGATCGATATATCTTCACTACCAATAGAAAATCGTAATGTAGCATCATTATCAATTAATCTTTTACAAAACTCAATCGCTTTAGAGACCCAAGATTTACGTTCTGCAGCAGTATCTAGGGGCTTCTTAGAATCTCAATTGGGATACGATAATCAAAAATTAAAAATAATTGACCTCAGATCCAGGCTTGCAATTAAGATAAACGACAATGTTTCTCCCAAGGCAATAGAGGATGCAAGATCTGAAATAGACAAATCATATAATTTACTAAATAAATTAAGTTTAATTCATATGATTCTTGAAGCATCAGGGCCAAAATATCCTGAATGGATAATTCAACTACATTCAGAAATATCTGAGGAACATTTGCCAGAAGACATAGCAACTTATAGGCGACTATCTGCTCAAAAATGGTATTGGAAAGGTATTTTGGAGCCAGAAAAGAAACTATCTCATTGGAGAGAAGCATTGGGTAAATTTAAATCTGCAGAATGCAGTAATGCAGCAAGTGAGCTATTGAAACTTATATCTAATCTAATATAATTATATTTCAGTACCAATTAATGTGCGAGTTTCAAAAATACCTGGTAGATTTCTTATATCTTGGATTATACATCGAGTAAGTTCTGATTCGTCTTCGGCTTCAATTTTTACAAATAGATCATGCATTCCAAAAACAATCCATTGCCCGACTACAGTTTCAAATTTACTAACTGCTTCACGCACTTCAATTTCTTTACCGGGCTCTGTAGTAATTAACACAAATCCAACTGCCATTATTCAGCCTCCACTGCAATTAAAGTTTCAGTATGTTGAACTCCAGGGATTGCTCTCATGACACCAATCAATATCTTGGCCATTTTTCTTTCATCTTCAAAATCAATTCTTGCTACTAAATCATATTCCCCATATGCAACATGTGTTTCAGTTACCTCTTCAATTTCTAGAAGTTTTTGATATACAATTCTCTCACTTCCTGGGGCCGCCCTAATTAAAACAAAAGCTGTACTCATACTTATACAAACACACCCCCTCAATATATGCTTATGACTTCTACGATTAAAGAGATATACAATAATCACTATGTGTAAGATATTACATAGTCTAATTGAGTCGCTAAAATATGTACGCGCCTCCGTTGGTTTGTAAAAGACGTGCAATCATACTCGTTTTAATTATGTTAATTTCTAGTATGAGTATCATGCCTGTTAACGCTTCTCTTAATGCAAAATCAACAACTGTATGGTCTGGATCAGTTTTTTTAAATGATAGTTACAATGTTGAAACTGGGCATATTCTGATAGTTCAAGAAGGTACTAGTATTTTTTTAGGCGATGATAAAGAAATTATTATTGATGGGAGAATTAATATCGAAGGCTCAACCACTTCTCCAGTTATATTAGATTCTTTAGATGGTAATCATAATGGTATTGTATTCAACTCAACAAGCTATGGCCTGAATTCTATAATTGATAATCTAACAATAACTGATTCTAAGTATGGAATCACGATGCATGGTAGCAATCCTGTAATTTCTAATTTAAAAATAATAAATGCCGATAATGTAGGTGTTGATTTATTCGATGGAGCTTCTCCAATAATATCAAATTTAACAATCGAACAAGGTGGCCAAGACGTACATGCAATATCTACATCATGGAGATATGGAATTGGATTATCGATAGGTGATAATTCTGCTCCAATTATAAATGGAATTAATATAAATGGCGTAATGACTCGAGGAATTAATTTTTGGGGCAATTCTGGAGGATTATTTTCAAATATAAATATTTCAAATATCACTGGAGCAACTCTTTCTGTTCCTGCAGGAATTTGGGTAGAAGATTCAATACCATTAATTACTGATGTCAATATAAATCGTGCGGACAACGGTGTATTCGTAAGGCATCAAACTCCAAGTTGGATAACTAGACCATCTTTTTCAAATTTAATAATCGAAAATAGTCAATATAGGGGAGTTATGGTTGAGCAATATAATCATAGCCAATATTTCAATTTACCAACCAACGCTATTTTCAATAATTTAGAGATAAAGGGAACGGGCGGCCCAAACGCCAAAACTCCCGGTCTAGGTTATGCAGCATTCGATTTAAACACTAGTGGAGTAAATATTGATGGATTAATTATAGCAGATAATCCAGTCGTTGGACTTAGAGGATATATGATCGACTCTTCTACAAAAATAGAAAATGCAGTATTTTTGAATAATGGTAAACAATCATTCAATTCTGCAATGAGCGATCGTGCAGGACTCTATTTTCGTAGTTCTAGTTGGTCAACAAAAGGTCCTGCAATAGTTAATAATTTAATAGTTAATAATTCGTCAGGACCTGGTATTTTAATGATGAAAGGTGGAGTAATAGGAGATAATTGGTCCGCATCAAATAATGGTGGAAATGGTATCGATTTTCGTGAATTTCATCCTAGAGTAAATTCTATAGTGAGTCAAAATAATACTAAAAATGGCATATATATTTATGATTCAGCAAATGTAGAAATTTCTAATGTATCTACTATTCATAACGGCTTAAATCAATCCAATCCGGAAGATGGTGCAGGTATTCTTTTTCATAAATCTAATATAGTTATGAGTGGAGGGAAAAATACTAGTTGTAATTCATGCATCTCTTCTGGAGATAAATATGGAATAGTTGTTAGGGATAGTATTGATCTACAACTAAATTTAATAACAATTAAAGATTCAATTTCATCTCCTTCTTTGAATATAGATAATTCCAACGTTGCATATTTTGGAACTATAATCCTTGATGATGTTAAAATATATGATAACAATAGTGATTTTGCAATAGAAATGATTGAGGTAGATGCTAATATCAACAATTTAATCATAAATGGCCAAAATAATGGCCTCAGTTGGTCAGCAAAAGGAGTCACATCTTCCTCAATTTTAGATAGTGAAATATCAGGATATGATGAAAATTGTTTCTTTATTGCCAATCATGATGAATTAATTGTTTCCAACACTACATTGATATGTAATAATGTCCAACCAGTTTTTTCCAATAGTATAATTAATTTTACCAATTCCATACTAATACAGGACCATGATATCAATAACTCATTTAATTTAATGTCCGATAATCATATTAGATGGATTTCATCATCAGAAATTTTCCTCTCAAATGCTGAAGATTCAGAAAATATTGTTGATATAATGTGGAATATAGATTTACAAACAATTAATCAAAATTTTATGAATATCCCGTACGCTGCAATTAACTTTTCTTTCGATTTATATGAAAATGATTTAATTAATATTATGCCATACTCTGGACGTTCTAATTATGGGCCATTCGTAGGTATGCGTTGGACAAATGATCAAGGATGGTCAGAAAACAATACTGTAAATTCTGGATGTGATTATGACGGGGTGCATAATGATACTGCATCCTTCTTATTGGACTCTGATAAATCAATAATTTGTATGTTAGATATTTCAAATCAGGCACCATTTATCATTTGGGAATCTCCGGAAGAGAATCTAATCTATTCATCGAATAGTGAAATTATATTTGATGCTAGTAATTCATGGGATTTAGATAACGATGTATTGAATTATTCTTGGACTAGTAGTTCAGATGGTAATATATTGAATGGTTGTAACTCTGAAGAAATTTTTGAGATAAATGATAATAGGAGTTTTTTCAGGGCTAATTATGATTATTTTTCAGGAATTTGCCCCTTAAGTGACGGTTTACATATCATCACTTTGGAAGTATGCGATATAACTAGTCAATGTACTAATGAAAGTAGGCAAATCGAATTACAAAATCTTCCACCCATTCTTTCGGTTGAAACAGAACCTTCCATAGAATCATGGGGTGTTTTATATCTCGGACAAACAGCAAATTTAACCACGATGCTACAAGGCACCTACGACCCTGAAGGGGATGACTTGTGGTGTTGGATTGAAGTTTCATATCTTGAATATTCTGAAGTATTTACTGATAAAGAACCATCTTGCCCATTTGAGATTATTAGTTCATTCATAGGGGCTCCAAGCCAATTTACAATTACTATTTATGCATCAGACGGAATAAATCCAAGTAGGCAATGGTCATTTGATATTGTTTTAATTAATGAAATGCCTACTGCTAGTTTACAAATATTTAGGGTAAATAATACATCTTCTAGTTTTGTCAATCTCGATGGTACATCCTCAATAGATCCCGAAGGTGATGAGATTAAATTCGAATTTATTAGTAACTTAGATGGACTCTTATCATCAGGAATAACATCATCGACAGATATCGAATGGTCGGGAAATCTATCTAAGGGAATTCATGATATAGTGCTAAAAGTTTCAGATGATCAACCTGTTCATTTTGGCAACTGGTCATATGATTTTATTGAATTAGAAGTACTTAATTCTCCTCCGATTGCTCTAATAAATATCCCAAATGATGGATTAATATTGGAATCAGGGGATTTAATAAAATTTGATGCTAATGGTTCTGGCGATTGGGATGTTTCATGTAATGAATTACCAAATAATGGAAGTAACTTACTGTGCAATCCAATATTGGCCTCCAGTAATGACCTAGTTAGCATCATATGGGCCAGTGATAAATTAGCAGAGCCGATAGGTACAGATTGGAATTTTGAATCCAGATTGCCTGCGGGAAATCACAATATTTCATTAATAATAAATGATGGAAGTGTGGAAGTTATTAGTAATTCAATCAACATAGTAATTAATGAATCTGCTCCATTATTAATTTTAGCTTCCCCAACTCCTGATATTGAAGTCCTTTCAAATTCTCCAGTTTTATTTGATTTTAGAAATTCCTTTGATCCAGATGGCGATTACTTTACAGTCAGTATTCATTCTGATTTAATGGGTATTATTTTAGAAAATAAGAGTATAAATTACTGGTATAATGATTATTTAATTGCAGGAAATCATAAATTAACTATAATTCTAGTAGATGAAAATTTAATGCAAAGGACATACTATCAATTTATTTTTGTATTGGAGTCTGCACCATTAGCAGAAATTTCTAAAATAACCAATGGCCAATATATTCCTCCAGGTCAAAAAGTTGAATTGAATGCATCAGAATCGTATGATTATGATGATGATATCGTATTATATCAATGGTTTTTAAATGATGGAACAATAATTGGAGATACGGAAGAAGTACTAATTAATTTTAATCCTGGAATTATTCAAATCAACTTAATGGTTCAGGATTCTAGAGGGGTTCAAGATATTACTTCTGTAAATCTAACCATTGGCTCAAGTTATCCAATTTTAAGAGATTTGATAATTTCCGTTGATTCCATTAAAAATAGTAAGCCAACTGAGGTTTATATTTATGTTACTTTGGAAGATGCAGATCGTACTACTAATTCTGTCAACGGAGAAATGACTGCTGGGGGAATATCTACAGCTTTCACTTTGAGGGACGATGGACTTGGTAGCGATCAAGTTGCCAATGACGATATATGGACCTATAGAACTAATTGGCAAGAATCAGAAGGTAATTATGTTAGAGTTGAAGTGTGGGCAATCGATGGAGATTCAGTAAGCCAATCTCAAATCGAAATAATTCCAATATTGAATGAAGGTGATGTCGATTCACTAGATCGGTTTTTCAATGTAGCATTGCCTATTATTGTGATTTTTATGATTATTTTTATTACCTTAGGAATAATTTACGTAAATAAAAGACGTATCCAAATTTCTAAAGATTTAGAATTAATCGAATCTTGGTCAGGTTTTGATCCAAGAGAATTAGATAAGGAATTTGATAATGAGAAAAATATTTAATCCTCTTTTCCCCATTTAGTACTCTTACCGAATATTCCAAATCTTAGCCAAAATAAACTTCTAAGGTTGAGTAAACCATCTCCCCATGTGTTAATTTCTGCAGGTCCGACTCTAACTCTATAGGGGACACTAATTTCTAGTGTCTTATCCCTCTTCAAATATCTTCTTGCCCTAATTTTAAACTCCTGTGACAGCGGCATTCCATCATGTTTTGGCCTTACTTTTTCATTGTCGAATATAGATTTTCTAAATACCCACATACCACTTTGAGAATCCTTAATTCCATACCAAAATAATAGTCTTGCAGTAGTGGCTAAAGTCCAATTCCCAAATTTATGCATTCCAGACATTGCTCCTTCTTCAGCCTTAGTTAATCGGTCACATGTTATCCATTCTAAGTTATCATCTATTAATTTTCTAACTAAGTTAGGGACCTCCTCGCCAGGATATGTACAATCTGCATCCATGGTGACAATTATTTCTCCCATGGCCATTGAAAATCCTGTTTTATATGCACGGCCATATCCTTTTCTCTTTTCTAAATAAACTTCTGCACCTTCACCTTCTGCTAATTCTCTAGTTTTATCGCTAGAGTTTCCATCAATGATTAAAAAATCTAGTTTTTCACACCAACCGTCATTAGGTACTGATCGTATAGTATCTATAATCGCTTCTTCCTCATTACGTGTAGGGATTACGACAGTAACATGAACAGGTAATACTTTTCCCATATCTATCATTACTCCGGAAGAAGTCATACATTTTGAATGATGCTATTGCTAAATTACCAATATTATCTTGAAAGAATACATTCTAGGACATGTCAAGGTATACCCATGCATGTCGCAATGTTGTCTGCAGAATATCCTCCAAGATGGGGTGGAATGGGTTCTACAGTATACCATCTTTCTTTTGCATTAGCTAATTTAGGGCATAAAATAACTATTATAACTCGTAAAGGGCCTAACAAGGCACCTGAAATAAATGGCGTAAATGTTATTGAAGTTTCTTGGAAAAAGATTCCAATGGAGTTTACACGTTCTTATGGTAGAAATGCGCTTAAAGCATTAAAAAAGTTAAACTTACAAGACCCTGTTGACGTTGTTCATCTACACTGCCCAATGATTTCATGGGATAAAAGACAATTTGAGATATGCAAGCAAGAGGTTGCACCTATAGTTTCCTCATTACATGGTACATGGCTAGGGGAGAGGGATGGACTTTTTCTCGCATCTAAACATAAGGAATCAGCAGTTTGGGCCAATCCTAATGATTTAATAATGAGAATTACAGCCAAAAGATATGCTAATTTTGAAAATATAGCCATAAATTATTCAGATGTTTGTGTTCCAAATTCCTTTTCCACTAAATCTGATTTCATGGACAGATATAGCCCTCCAAACAATTGGAATTGCCAAGTTATTCATTGGGGGGTTGATACAGATATGTTCATACCTTTAGATGTAAATGATAAAGATTCAATTTTAATTAATAAATCCATACGTGCAAAATATAATTTAACTGAAAAATCTAATTTATTATTGGCAGTAGGTCGTTTAGCAGCAAGGAAAGGATTTGGAATATTATTACAATCATTTGTTAAAGTAAAAAAAATATCTCCTGATACAAAGTTAGTAATCGTTGGGCGAGGTGGCCTAAGATCAAGATTACTCAAAAAAGCAAAAAAATTAGGTTTAGAAGGTTCGGTTTTTATTGAATCAAGTATGAAATTCGATGATCTAGCGACACTATATCGTTGTGCAGACTTAGTAGTTTACCCTTCTTATTATGAAGGCCAAGGATTAATTCCCCTTGAAGCAATGGCGTCTGCTACTCCAGTAGTGACTGTAAATCATGGACCATTGCCTGAAATGGTTGATGAAAATGTCGGAGGACTTTTTATAATGGGTGACACCGATTCTATTTCTGAAACTATCTTGAATGAACTACAATCTAAAGAAGCTCTTTCCATAAAAGGACAAGCAGGAAGGCGTTTAGTAATTGATAAGTTTACATTCAAAAAAAATGCATTAGAATTTCTAAAAATATATGGCGATAATATCAAATAAAATTATTATATGATGAAAAACTTGATGCGAAAACTCTCCTTCGCAGTGGTGATAGTATGTCAGAGCAAGTAAAATTAGGAAAATTAAAATTTAATACTGCATCAAATATAGCAATCATGTTATTCGTTTCAGTTTTAGCAATAAAGCATCTTGAATCTATAATACAGCCATTGGTAGTTGCAATTTTACTATTTTTCCTCATAAGGCCACCAGCACAATGGCTGGGAGAAAAAATTGGTGGGCACCCATTTTTAGCCTACGGCGCTTTTGTTACAATAGTTGTCGGGGTTTTACTTATTGTTTCTAATGTTTTATTCTCTAATATGCAAACTTTTACTGATGAGGTCCCATTTCTTTCTGCTAAATTAAGCGATAAAATTTTATGGTTTGAGGATTTATCATTTTTAGGATTTACATTCAGTGCTCCGGCGCTTATTGATTTAATAACTGTAGAAAAAATCGAAACCTTTGCCACCGGACTTGTAGGATCTTTAGCAAGTTTCACAGCTAGTTCAGTCACAGTATTGATATTTCTTTTATTCATTATACTCGAATCAGAAACACTTCCAAAACGTATCAAAGCAGCTTATCCGGAGGATTCAGATAAGATTACCAAACTTGCCTCAGCATCTTCAGATAGCATCAATATCTATGTTTTAACTAGGGCCAGTGTTGCATTTGGACAAGCAATAATCGCAGCCGTTATTCTTTATTCTTATGGAATTCCAGGTTGGTTTTTGTGGGCATCTATTACTTTCATGATGGACTTTATACCTTACATCGGTGCTCTAATTTCGGTTATCCCCCCAATCTTATTAGGATTGATTATTCTTTCTCCACCATCAGCTATTGTATTGATAATATTATTGATTGGAAATCAACAAATATGGGGAGGTTTAGTAGAGCCTCAATTAGCAGGTAAAAACCTAGACATGTCTCCAATTGTACTTTTGTTACTTGTTGCATTTTGGGGATGGGCATGGGGCGTTCTAGGAATGGTTTTAGGAGTACCATTAGCAGTTATCATGAAATTAGCATTAGAAAGCGATCCGCGAACAAGGCCAATTGCAATGATGTTATCTATGAATCCCAAAACTGAATAACCTACCTTTCAGTTATCAAAACAATTATTCCATCTGCAATGATTTTTATTTTTCTTCCTAATCCGACGTTATGCAATCCTCTACTGGATAATCCCATTTTATCCCCATTTATTTCCCATTTGGAGCCAGTAAGATGTACATTTTTACAAAGTGTCAATGCAAAAATAGAAAACTCTTTTCCTTCATTAATGAAAATTTCTAATTGCCCTTCATCCGGATGGATTCTTTCTGTAATTCTATTTTCATGATGTAATTTTATTTTGATATTACCTGGCATCTCTACTAAATTGCCCCATATTCCTAAAATATGTTCAGGATTACCTCCATCAATTCCTATTATATCTACTTCATAGATTTTATTTTCTATTAAGTATCTGATAGATTTACCTAAATCACTGATTTCCTGATCATATATTTTCTTAGACTTATTATTCCATTTTGAAGTGTCAACTGAGTCTAAATCGCCTAATACTTTTTGAATTATTATTCCCATCGAATTAGCAACATCTGCACCTTTATCTACTCCATATACAATACTTTTTTGGTTTATTAAACTATTAACCAACTCTTCTGAGGGAGTATCGCCATTACACCATAAAATCACTCTTTTTATGTTACTCACCTTTTTTTTGCTATAATTTTGCCATCTAAGACCAAATCAATATCCTCCAGGTAGATACTAGTTTTTTGTACTACTCCCCTTACTTGTAAACCAATATTTGAATTGCCTCCAAGTGCAGTATTATCTCCAAAACTAAAATATGAATTACCTCTAACAACTTGATCTTCAAGTTTATTCCCTACAAGCCTTGCCCTTGAATTCATTCCAAAACCAAACTCTGCTACAGTATTAATGAGGCCCCCATCGGATGTTCTGGTACTATTTTTATCTATTTTAAAAAACTCATTAATTTCTAAATCTCCTTTTACATCTGTAACCAAACCATCAACTATTATAAATTCAATATTATCTTCCAATAATTTACCTTCCCAAGATCCATCAAAAATAATTTTTCCATTCATTGACCCCTCTTTAGGTAAAACAAAAATTCTTCCTGCAGGTAGATTTGTAACCTGCCCGGGCCTATTACATATTCCATTATCTTCAAGTATCCATCTACTTCCAGTTGTAAATTTTATATCCGTACCAGATGGAGATGTGATATGTACATCTCTTCGTCTTCTAAAAATTGCATTCATTGCTGATATTTCTCTTAGTAATGCATTGTAATCTGCAGTAATTCCGCCTGAAATAAACATATTTTTATCGATTCCCGGCATTGAAGCAATCCTTACTCCTGCCTTTGATGCATTAATTCTTGCTTTTGTATGTGTCAATGAATCTTTAGTTGCAATTAATACTACTCTCACACGGCGCATTAAATCAGCTACGGGGCTAGGGGGCTCATTTCCCAATTTGAACATTGGAGGCATCATTATCAGGAGAACTCTATCTGTAACTTCAGAAGCAGCTTCGTACAAAGAACGACCGATTTCAGAAGTTTCAGTATCTGTAACTATTAATACATCTTCATGATTCCTAATTTCCATACATGTTCTGATTATGGAACGAGAAGAAACTAACATGGAATCGATAATCTCTTGATTGGAGATTTTCTCATTGCTCGTTTCTTCGGACATGTTTTATAATTCGAAGTAATCAAAACACATAAACTCTGTTAATATGTGCTATCTATTTTTCTTCATTTATACAATACGGACAATGTTTCATTATTACATATTCTTCTGAATTTTGCTCTTCCAATGTTAATGGTTCTCTACATATAAAACACATTTCTATTTCGGTTTCTTCTAAATTTGGATTAACTGCAACTCGTTGATCAAAAACAAAACAATCGCCATCCCAATGTTGACCTCCGCATTCTTGAAAATAATTTAGAATTCCTCCCTCAAGCTGTAGGACATTTTCCCATCCTTCATTTTCCATAACTACTGATGCTTTTTCACATCGTATTCCTCCAGTGCAAAACATGACTACAGTTTTTGTTTTATCTACATCTAAATCATTAATTGCATTAGGAAAGTCTCTAAATGTCTTAATATTTAGATCAATGGCTTTTTCAAAACTCCCTACTCTTAATTCGTAATCATTTCTTGTATCAAGTAGGATAAAATCTTTATTTTCATCCAACCATTGCTTAAGGTTAGTTGGACTAATGGACTGGCTAGTATGTTCAATTGGCCTAACATCAGAAAGTCCCAATGAAATTATTTCCTTTTTCTTTTTTACAATCATCCTTCTAAATGGTTGATATTCAGTGTAACTTTTTTTTAGAGGTATGTCAAGCAAGCGCTCATCCTGTCCAATAAATTTTTCAAATTCATCAATCGATTTTTGACTTCCTGCTACATAAAAATTTATTCCATTATTACTTAACAAAACAGTTCCTTTTAATTCTAAATCTAAGCATTCTTCTAAGAAACGTACTTTCATTTCTTCAGGATCATGGAGGTCCACAAATCTATATCCTGTAATATTTACAATCATGCTATCAATATCATTTATCTTGTACCAAATTTAATGTAGTTTTACGATTAGTATTTTCTAATGAAATTTCTTCAATAAATTCATTCAATGCCATTCCATTCCTCTGACGCCCATCTCTGGCTCTAATTGAAACAGTTCCATTGATGGATTCTTCATCACCAATAATTACCATATAGGCCGGCCTCATGGTTCTGTGTATTCTTATTTTCTTGCCAATGGTGTTATCTGAAGTATCCGTATTTGCCCTTACCCCTACTTCCTTAAGCATCTGCGCCAAGTTATTGGCATATTCTTGATGTTTCTCAGAGATTGTTATAATTTGTACTTGAATTGGAGATAGCCAAGTAGGAAAATTACCTGACCAATGCTCTATTAAGAAGGCAACAAATCTTTCATGAGTAGAAAGAGGTGCGCGGTGAATTACGAAAACTTCATCATTATCTGACCCAGTCTCATCAGTATATGTCAATCCAAAACGTTCTTTAGCTGCGAAATCTAACTGAATTGTGGACATTGATTCTTCTCGCCCTATTGCTGTTGTAAACTGTATGTCAACTTTCGGACCATAGAATGCTGCTTCGCCAATACTTTCTGTATAAGGGACTCCCAAATCATCCAATATACTCCTCAGATGGTTTTGTGTGGCTTCCCAGTTTTCCGGTTGATCAATGTACTTATTTTTATTTTCAGGATCCCATAAAGAAAGTCTAAAATAATAATCTTCAAATCCAAATGTTCTGTAATAATCTTGTACCATCTTTATATTATTAGCAAACTCTCCAGCCACCTGATCCAATGTACAATAAATATGAGCATCATTCATTGATAGCATTCTGACTCTTAGTAATCCAGCTAAAGTACCGGATAATTCATTTCTATAAACTGTACCATATTCTGCAATTCTAATCGGTAAATCTCTATAGGAACGTTTTTTATTTCTATAAACCAAGTGATGCATTGGGCAATTCATTGCTTTGAGATAATATTCTCCATCGTCCATTTTCATTGGAGGATACATCCCCTCTGCATAATGAGGTAAATGGCCACTTGTTTCAAAAAGTTGTTTTTTCCCTAGCACAGGAGTTGTTACTCGCTGGTATCCGTATGTATCTTCTGTTTCTAGAGCAAATTTCTCAATTGAAGACTTTATTATTTCTCCATTTGGGAGCCACACTGGTAATCCTCTACCAATCATCTCATCAATCATGTATAATTCCATTTCTTTACCTATTTTTTTGTGATCTCTTTTAGCAGCTTCTTGCAGTTGCTTCTCTCTATTTTTTAATCCTTCTTTAGTCGCAAAACACATACCATATATTCTTGTTAATGATTCTTTTTTTGAGTCAGCACGCCAATATGCTTGACTTGTACTAGTTAATTTAAACCATCGTAATTGCGATGTAAAAGAAACATGGGGGCCCCTGCATAAATCGACAAAATTTCCCTGCTTATATATTGATGAACCTGTTTCATGTCCTATTTTTTCATCAATAATTTCTATCTTAAATTGATTATCTATAAATATCTCTCGTAATGATTCATTACTGTGTTCTTCTCTTGAAATTGGTTGATTTTGCTTCATTATTTCTTTCATTCTTTCTTCAATTTTTTTTAATTCTTCATCGCCAATTGAATCCATATAAAAGTCATAGTAAAATCCATGATCGATTGGAGGGCCAATTGTAGGTTTAGCATCTGGAAATAATTCTGTTACTGCCTGCGCCAGTAAGTGTGCGCATGAATGTCTTAGGATATACAATCCTGCTTCAGATTCACCATAGATTGGCTCTATTTTACAGTCTGTTTTAAGAGACTGTGACATATCTTTTTCTATGCCATTTACTAATACTGCGACTGAACCAGATTTACGTCCAAAAACATCTTTAATGATATCTCCAAAAGTAATTCCAGCTTCATATTGACGAACTTCATTATTGTCAATTTCAACATTTAGTATTGACATGGGACACTCCTCTATTAAAGGCGAGAAACCTTTATGATATGAAGACATTTATACAAAACAATATCCAAACTATAGATTAAGGCATAATAAATTGTGTACCAGCCTCGCCAGTAATCATTTTTTCTAAGTCTGTTAAAGATCCAATCACAGCTCTTTCTCCTGTTTTATTTACAAAATCACATGCAGCCTCGACCTTGGGCCCCATTGACCCCTCGTCGAATTTATATTTTTCAATTTCCTGTGGCGTAATTTTATCCAATTTTCTTGCATCTTTAGTCCCCCAATTCAAGTAAACTCCATCGGAATCAGTCGCCAAAATTAATACTCTTGCATTAATTTGTATTGCTAATAACGCACTAGCTCTATCTTTGTCTATGACTACTTCAACACCCTTCAATGTACCATCTTTTTCATACATCGTCGGAATCCCGCCTCCACCAGCACAAATTACTACTGTCCCTTTTTCTAATAACCAATGGATGGGTCTTAATTCAAAAATTCTTTGAGGAATTGGGGAAGGCACTGTTCTCCTCCATTTATCTCCATCAGGCGCTATTGTCCAACCTCTTTCCTTTGCTAATTCTTGTGCTTCTTTCTTTGTATAAACTGGACCTATTGGTTTTGTCGGATTATCAAATGCAGGATCTTCTGGATCAACCTCGACCATTGTTAATATTGTTGCAAAGGGGACTTCAATTGGTAGCAAGTTCCCCAACTCTTGCTCAATCATATATCCGATCATACCTTCTGTTTGAGCTCCTAAAACATCCAAAGGATAAGCTTTGACTTCTTTATATGCTGATGATTGAAGTGATAATAGGCCAACTTGTGGGCCATTACCGTGTGTTATTACTACCTGATATTTACTAATCAGAGGTGCAATTGATTTTGCAGCAATCTTCACATTTCGTCTTTGATTTTCAGATGTTAAAGCCTCTCCTCTACGCAAGAGTGCATTTCCTCCTAGTGCAACAACAACTCTCATGTCATGCGCAACGGGTATGTAGCGATAATAACGTCTATCCCTACCGGATACTATGTTTAGGTTAGGGTTGATTGTAAATCCGGATGCAGGATTGGGGGGAAAACTTGGTCTCAAAGGTTCAGACGGCCAGGCAGAGATCGCCAGATCTCTTGGAGCCAGCGATAGATCAGGGCCAAGACTTGAATTATTTCTAAATCATTTTCTAAATCTATATCGCGGAAAGTTTGAAGAAATATCATGGATAACTAGTAAGGGTAGAATGGGTACAGACTGGATACCTTTAGGGACTAATATTGGATCAATAATTGAAGTTCACGAATCTTCAGGAGATACTACTTTTAATGATACTCAAAATGCTGTTAAAGGTGTAATTAAGCATGGAATTGATTTACTTATTTATGCAGGTGGTGATGGAACTACTCGAGATATTATGGCGGAATTAGACAAATTGGGTTGCCCTAAAAAACCTGTAATAGGAGTTCCCACGGGAGTAAAAATGTATTCTGGATCTTTCGCTGCTTCTCCTAAGGCTGCTGCTGAAGTTCTTTCTGCTTGGATGCGAGGCGACTTGCTAGTTGCAAGTACTGAAGTTTTAGATTTAGATGAAGAGCGTTACAGAAATGGTGATTGGGTTGTTAGGCATTATGCAGAAGCCATTACGCCCTCAAGTCCTCGTTGGATGCAAGGTTCCAAACAGAGAGTTGAAATATCTGGTGAAGAGGAGATTATTGAAGGTTTAGCAGATCATATAAATGAAATTCTCATTAATGATAATACATTAATAATATGGGGTTCAGGAGGAACATTAAGTACAATTGGAGAGTTTTTAGGTTTTACTTTAACCACGCTTGGAATGGATGCAACACTTGGGAAAAAAATAATCGGATTGGATTTGGATGAAAAGGGATTATTAGAAATAATATCATTACACAAGGGAGAAATAATAGTTTTACTTTCTCCAATGGGGGGGCAAGGTTTTTTGATTGGAAGAGGTAATTTACAATTATCTCCAAACGTAATTCGTAAAATAGGAATTGATAAAATTTTGGGAATAGTTACTCCTGCAAAACTTTTGACTGTAAGAAAATTGAGAATAGAGACGGGAGATGAAGCCTTGGACTCAGATTTTGCTTCAAAAAAGTACATGAAGGTGCTGCAAGGATATCGTACCACCCGGGTTTTACCAGTTTCTATTGATTAGATTTCGATACCGCACGCTGCTTTTAATAATCCAAGGAAAGGGGGACTTGGCCTATTGGGTCTCGATTTAAATTCTGGATGATATTGCGTACCGATATAATATGGATGATCATTCAATTCCATTATCTCGCATCGCTGACCAGTTTCATCCTTGCCAACAAAAACTAATCCAGCACTTTCAATTCTGCCTATTAACTCAGGATTAACTTCATATCTATGTCTATGCCTTTCATCAACATATGGTTTATTTCCATATAATCTACGTATTTTGCAGTCCTCAACCAAAAATAGAGTGGGTTTGGTTCCAAGTCTCATCGTACCTCCCATGTGTGTTTTGGATATTTCTGGCATAAAAATAATAACAGGATTTTTTGAATCTTCAACAAATTCAGTTGAATTAGCATTCTTCATTCCGAGTACGTTCCTACAAAATTCAATTGTTGCAATCTGCAATCCTAGGCACACCCCTAGATATGGTACTTTATTCTCTCGGGCATACTTGGCTGCAAGAATTTTACCTTCAATGCCCCTACTTCCAAATCCTCCAGGAACTAAGATTCCATCGGCTTGTTTTAATATTTTCCAAGAATGATCATACATTTTAGAATCCGATTTTTTAATTTCATCTTCGAGATTCACTGACTCTATCCAATCAATAATTAATTTTCTACCTACACTATAAGATGAATGCTGTAAGGCCTTTATTACACTGAGGTAAGAATCTGATAATCCAGTGTATTTACCTACCATTGCAATATGTACTTCCTCTTCCAATGAATCAACGTGATCGGCCATAATTTTCCAATCAACCAATAAACTCCTATCATCTGGCAATTCAAAATAAAGTTTTTTAGATAGTATCTCACTTACGCCTTGTTTTTCCATCATAATTGGTACTTGATAGATATTTGAAACATCATGGGCAGAGACAACAGCGTTGGGAGATACATGGCAAAAAGCAGCTAATTTTTCGCGAGTATCTTCAATTAATGGAACTTCAGATCTACATACCAAAATATCAGGAATTATTCCTAATCCCCTTAACTCCTTGACCGTATGTTGAGTAGGTTTAGTCTTCTGTTCACCAACAGGCCCCATTACAGGAACTAAGCTAACATGGACAAAACATATGTTTTCTTTCCCTACTCTAAATTGAAACTGCCTTAAAGATTCAATAAACGGGGCACTTTCAATATCTCCAACTGTACCTCCTAGCTCAATCACACAAGCATCTGGGATGGAATCTGTATTGTCACTCGGCAAATGAGATACTCTCTCAATCCAGTCTTGAATTTCATCTGTTATGTGAGGGACAACCTGTACTGTTTTTCCTAAATAATCTCCTCTTCTTTCTTTTTCTATGACTGACGAGTAAACCTTACCTGTTGTAATATTATTATCTTTAGAAAGTGAAATATCTAAAAATCTCTCATAATTACCGAGATCAAGATCAGCTTCGCCTCCGTCATCTAAGACAAAAACTTCTCCATGTTCAAACGGACTCATGGTCCCAGCATCACTATTTACATATGGATCTATTTTTATTGCAGTAACGCTTAATCCTGCTGATTTTAGTAATACTCCTATGCTACTCGCAGTAACTCCTTTTCCTAGTCCTGACAGGACGCCTCCGGTTACAACAACATACTTCATCTAATCAACAGGGTCAAAAGCGTGTATGCTAGACATATCAACATTGTCTATGACGAAATGTAACAATGTTACTTTAGGTTCATTTATCGAGTACCTAACCGAGGAACATGTTCGCGCCGGAAGCAAACCGTATCATGGTCACGGGTGCTTTGGGACAAATAGGTACTGACTTAGTAGATGAATTGAGACAAAGATATGGTAATGAAAATGTTTTGGCAACAGATATCAGACAACTTTCTGACCACTCCGGAGTAACTAATGGGCCATTTGAATTATTGAGTGTTCTTGATATTGATTCTATGGACAAAATTGTAAAAGATTATGATATAAGAAAAATATTTCATTTGGGGGCAATGCTGTCTGCTGTTGGTGAAAAAAAGCCAGACTTATGCAGGAAAATAAATATCGGGGGCGTGATTTCAGTGTTGGAAACAGCCAAGTCCAATAATCTGAAAGTTTATGCTCCATCTTCAATAGCTGTTTTTGGCCCAGACGCCCCAAAACATGCTCCTCAAAATACTCCTCTGAATCCAACTACTGTTTATGGTGAGACCAAAGTTATTGGTGAGAATTTAATTAATGACTATTGGACAAAATATAATGTAGATGCTAGGGGGCTAAGGTATCCTGGTTTAATTTCTTGGAAATCTCCGGCTGGAGGAGGAACTACTGATTATGCAGTCGAGATTTTTCAAGCTGCATTAAATCACGGACATTATGATTGCTTTGTTAAGCCAGAAACAAGATTGCCGATGATGTATATGGATGATGCAATTAGAGCCACCTTGGAACTGATGGATTCTCCAATCGAATCGATTGGAAAATCTAGGCCAGGATATAATGTATCTGGATTATCATTTACTGCTCAAGAATTAGTCGATACAATAAAAGACAAAGTTGATGGTTTCACATGTAATTTCTTTCCAGATATTAGGCAAAAATATGCTGATTCATGGCCCGATTCAATCAATGATTCATTTGCAAAAGAAGACTGGAGTTGGAAAGCAAAATATGATTTGAACAGAATCGTCGACTCTATGCTCGATAACCTTAGCGATTAACTTAATCTTCTTCATTTAGTTCATTTTGCCAATCTGGAGTCTGAGCATCCTGTTTTGCCCACAATACATCATCTATACGAAGAACATTTATCGCCGCTTCAGTCGCACCTGTTAATGCATGTTTTGCAACAAATAATGGATCCAATATTCCTGCGTTCATCATATTGATATTTTTACCTGACTGAACATCTAGCCCTATCCACGGACCGTCTTCTAATTCATTATTCTGAGCAGCAGATAATGATAAGATGGCATCAATTGGATCCATGCCGCAATTCTCTGCCAAAACTCTTGGTATTATTTCTAATGCGGCTGCATAAGCCTCAATTGCTAATTGTTCACGGCCGGATTGACTAGTAGCAAATATACGAAGGTGCCTAGCAAGATGTATGTGAGTTGCCCCTCCTCCGGGTAATATCGATGGATTTCTTTTGAGCCTATGAGCCACGCCCAAAGCATCATCAAATGCTCGCTTCATTTCATTTCTAATTTCTGGACTAGATCCTCTAATTACAAATGTCATACCTCCTCCAATATCTCCTTCTATGGTGGTATGCTTAACATCCGAAATTAACTTCTCTGAACGTTTAGCATAATTGCCTATATCCTCAAATTTTAAATTTAAAGGATTTCTTACTGGATTAGCACCAGTCATCTTTGATAATAATTCTAAATCTCGCCTCTCTAATCTCCTGTAAGTAGTAATTCCAGCATTTTTCAATGGAGTAATGGCTTCGTCGGCCACGCCATCTCTAACAATTAATAAATCAATACCAAACGATTTAAGATGTTCAACTAATATTTTTATTTTTTCTAAATCTCTATTATGAAATTCCTTTAATGAGCCAATACTTGTTATTTCTATCGAAGCATCCATATCTATTTTTTTATTTTCCAAACCACCATCAATTATTGCGATTTTACCGCCATTCGAGAATGCTAGTGTTTCCAAGTCTAATCTTGATTTTGGCAAAACTAATCCATGAATTAATTTTGAATCTTTAATTCCTCCATTGCCAACTTGCAGTCTTTTTACTCGTAATCTTTCTAAATCTTCTCCTCCTTCTTCGGAAGAAAGTATATTTGCGGCTTCTATGGCATAATTCGTTAGCATAGAAGTAACTGACGACTCAATTTTACCTGCTAATGAGGTTGAAACTATAGCATATTCAGAAATATCTTCAGAAATTTCTTTTGAAATGTTAGACAATTCTAGAATTGACTCTTCTAAGGCTATTCTGTAGCCGTTAATAATTACGGTAGGGTGAATGCCCATCCTTACTAATTCTAATGAATTTTGTAAAATTTCAGCCATTAATAGAACTGTAGTTGTAGTCCCATCTCTAGCCGACTTGTCCTGTGAAGAAGAAGTAGATATTAGTAACTGAGCAGTGGGATGTTCGACCTTAGCATTCTCGAGGACCGTAACTCCATCATTAGTAACAATAGTAGTCCCTCCCTCTTCAACTAGCATTTTATCTAATCCTCTGGGGCCAAGTGTTGATCTTACTGCTCCAGCCAGTGCAACAGCGGCTTTTACGTTATTAACGAGGGCCGCGTGCCCTTTGATACGATCCGTATCTTCTAATGCTATGTCGTGCTCAGATTCGGTCATATCATTTATCCCAATGGATAATATCTTTTGAATCCGCTTGTTGTATTGTTCTTGATTAGTATAATCTGCAAACCGTCGTATTAATATATTCAACCTTTCTCCCACTAAACAACCTAAGGTTCACTAGTGATTATTATGAGCGTTTCAAATAGAGATGAATGGGAAGAAAATATGCTAAAGGAAATGGCTAAAGTATTTTCTGAAATGGGCATGAATGTAGATATTAACATGCTTAAATCAATTATGAATCAGTTAAAAGGTAGATTAGAAGATATGGGCATGAATATGGAAGATATGGCAAAAACTAATGTCAACATGGATGTCAATAAAATGAATATAAATTTAGATCCAAAGGAATTAAGAAAAATGATGGAGCAAATGATGAATATCAATAATCCTGAAGGATTTGGAGATTTATTAAAAAATATCGGCGTCGATGTTAAGCTAGATGAGCCAGTAATTGAAATGGAAGCAGAAATTAATGATGCCCATGATGACGAAGAACTTGTTCAAGATAATGTTCAAATTTATGGAGATAAAATGTACTTAACTGTCGATATATCTAGATATACAGATATCAATCAAGATTCCATGGAATTAAATCTCGCCAGCTCTGGAAATTTGCTCCAAATTATGAAAACTACTCAATTACGACCTTTCAAGAAGTTTAAGTTACCAGAAACAGCAAGTCGAATTATCAAATGGACATATAATAACGGAATATTGGATGTCACATTTGATATTAATTCAACAATGTATAATTAAAAATAGGAGATGAAAAAAATGAGTGGACCAGTAATAGGAATTGATTTAGGTACGACAAATAGTTGCGTTGCTACGCTGGAGGGTGGCCAAGCAGTTGTGATTTCCAATTCGGAAGGAGCCAGAACAACTCCAAGTGTAGTTGCATTCACAAAAGATGGTGAAAGATTAGTCGGAATTACTGCAAAGCGTCAAGCAGTAACAAATTCTGAGAGGACTATTCTTTCAGTAAAAAGAGAAATGGGTACTGATTGGTCTAAAAAAATCGATGAAGATACATATTCACCTCAGGAAGTTTCAGCATTTATTCTTCAAAAATTAAAAGCAGATGCCGAAGAGTATCTGGGAAGAGAAGTTAAGCAAGCTGTAATAACATGTCCTGCTTATTTCTCTGATGCCCAAAGACAAGCAACAAAAGATGCAGGAAGAATCGCAGGATTAGAAGTACTTAGGATAATAAATGAGCCTACTGCAGCCGCTTTGGCTTATGGAGTTGATAAAGCTGATGATCAAACTATTTTGGTATATGATTTGGGTGGCGGTACTTTTGATGTATCGGTATTAGAGATATATCAAGTAGACGGCCAACCACAAATTGAGGTTAAGGCTACCAGCGGAGATAATCGTTTAGGTGGAGATGATTTTGATCAAGTAGTAGTTGATTGGTTAGTTAGTGAGTTTAAGAAATCTACAGGTATAGACTTGAGTAAAGATCTACAATCAATGAGTAGACTCAGGGAAGCTGCTGAAAAAGCAAAAATAGAACTTTCATCTTCAGCATCAACTCAAATCAACTTACCTTTTATCACTATGAGAGATGGCCAACCAGAACATTTAGATATCACTTTATCCAGATCTGACTTTGAAAAATTAATTAGTAATCTGATTGAAAGAACAATGTCCCCTACTCGCCGTGCTATGAAAGATTCAGGCGTAAAAAAGGGAGATGTAGACAAAGTAATATTAGTTGGAGGGTCCACTAGAGTTCCTGCAGTACAATCAGCTATTGAGAAAGAAGTAGGAAAAGCCCCATTCAAAGGAATAAATCCAGATGAAGCAGTTGCAGTAGGTGCAACTTTACAAGCAGGAATAATTGTTGGCGACGAAGGAGTTACTGATGTATTATTATTGGATGTTACGCCCTTATCGCTCGGTATCGAGACATTAGGAGGAATCACTACTCCAATGATTGAAAGAAATACTACGATCCCTACACGTAAATCAGAAGTTTTCTCAACAGCCGCCGATAGTCAACCTGCAGTAGAAGTTCATGTTCTTCAGGGTGAGCGAGAGTTTGCAAAAGATAATATTACGCTTGGTCAATTTCATCTCGTCGGAATTCCTCCTGCACCAAGGGGAGTACCACAAATAGAAGTTACATTCGATATAGATGCTAATGGAATAGTAAATGTTTCTGCTAAGGATCTTGGAACAGGTACGGAACAATCTATCAAAATTGAAAGTCAAACATCATTAACCGAAGATGAAATAAATCAAAAAATCGAAGAAGCCGAAAAATTTGCTGAAGATGATAAACTCAGGAAGGCCAGGGTTGAATTACGTAATCAAGCTGATAGCATCATATATCAAACTCGTAAAACTATTGAAGAAACTGGCGATAAACTTTCAGAGGAAGATACCACTCCAGTATCTGAAAAATTAAATGAATTAGAGGCCTTGATTATGGATGGCGATGAAGCCATACCCTTGGAGGATATTGACGAAGCAGCAATACAAGCTAAATTATCCGAAGTTGAGCAATTAATGCACGGATTATCTACTAAAATATATGAAGCAGCAGCAGCCGAAATGGCGGAAGAGCAAACATCAGAGGAAGGCACTAATGATGGCGAAGACGGTGTAGTGGAAGCAGATTTCGAAGTTGTTGATTCCGACGATGATGAAGAATCTTAATTAATTGCCATCAATCAATCTATGTAGAGTTCTAACATGAACCCCTGAGACTCCATATTGGAATAAAGGATTTGAAGCTTCAGATTTTGCTTTACTCCCTGGCCCCCATGCTGTTCCAGCTATGTCCAAATGTATCCATGATATCTGTTCCGAACTTTCTTCAAAATTACGATTTGGAACAAACTGTTTCAGAAAAGCAGCTGCAGAATTAGATGAACCTGCCCTACCTCCAGATGACCCATTCCTAGTATCCGCAAATGCTGAATCTGTCATGTATCTTTCAAAATCAGAATTTAAAGGCATTCTCCAAACATCTTCACCTTCTTTGATGGATGCATTTTTAAATTTATTTATCAATGAATCATCATTGCCCCACATTCCAGTTATTTGATTGCCGAGTGCAACAACAACTGCACCAGTTAAAGTTGCCAAATCAATGATGTATTCGGGATCAAATTCTCCTGCTTTCCACAATCCATCTGCTAAGACATTTCTGCCTTCAGCATCTGTACTAAAAATCTCTACAGTTTTACCAGAATAGGTCGAAATAACATCTCCTGGACGATATGCTCCAGATCCAGGCATATTCTCTGCCAAGCAAGTTATCCCATTCACCCTTCTTTCATATCCGGTTGCCCATAGTGCTTCCATTAATCCAAAAACTGTGGCAGCACCACACATATCATATTTCATATCCCACATGCCACTAGTGGGCTTAATTGATATTCCTCCTGTGTCAAAAGTTATTCCTTTTCCAACTACGCACGGTCTTGAAACTTCCTTATCTGCATCCGGATTAAGTGTAAATATTACCATGCAAGGCTTCTTATCACTTCCTTTGCCAACGTTGACTAATCCTCCCATTTCCAATTCTTGTAACTTTTCCCAGTCATAAACTTCAACTTTTACATTTTCTTTACCTGAAGCCCAATTTAATGCTCTTTTAGCAAACTCCATTGGAAACATTATATTTCCGGGTTCATTACCTAAATCTCTAGCCATGTGAACGCCACCAGTTATCTGAGTGATTCTATTCAATCCTTTTTGTAGATCTTCTTGAAATCTATTTTCTGCTTGAAAATTAACATTCCATTGTTCTAAACATTCGTCTTTATATTTTTTTTTATATTTATCAAAATTATAATCTCTTAACATCATACCTTCAGCAAAATTTAACATATTTTCTAATCTCCAATTATCAGTAAATCTGACCGTAACATCTAGTCCCTTTCGTTTTGATAAAAAAGCAATGATTTTTGCACCTGAATTACGAATTAATTTATGAGTTATTTTTTCCTTATCTCCCATGCCAACTAATAAAATTTTACAGTCGGGAGTCCATAAGGATATTTTTTGATCAATTTTAGCGTGGAACTCTTTGGAAACTATAGCTTCCTTTATCAAATTTTTCTGAGATGCATTAAGTCCTTTAAGAGATTCTTCTGGTATTTTTTCTATACCTTCAAAAACAGGTAATATTAGTTGCATTCCTATATCTATAAACTCACTACTATTCCACTTCATAATATCTCACAATTTCCTTATTTTCTATATACAATCCGTATAATTAATTTTACTTTGATTACACTATGTATGACCTAAGCGGGTAAGTTAGGCATGTTCAATCCTTCTGTGCCCGGATCAAGCATGTTTGGCAAGCAACAATTTTAGTGGCTATTAAAGCTGCATTAAATTCTGTCAATGAATCAGTACTGCCTTGATTTATTTCATTAATATCGGCACCTATTATTTCTGTCCCATCTGCAAAAAATAATTTTTCAATTAATTCTATTGCTTGCCAATATGATAAACCACCTGGCATCGGGGTTCCAGTGGATGGAACTAATGATGAATCAAGTCCATCGATATCAAAACTCAACCAAATTGGCCCCCTCAATTCCTCAATTTTATTTAGTAACTTGGCCCATGTCTTATTTTTATTTCGTAGCCCAAATAAGTCTCTAGCAAACCATGTATCGACTCTAACATCATCGTTAATTATATCGAACTCCTCTTTATTAAATGCCCTAACTCCAATTTGAATCACCTTCCCTATACCTGAATCTAAACATCTTCTAACTACGGTACCATGTGAAAATTTTTCTCCATTCAACTCATTCCTTAAGTCAGCATGAGCATCAATTTGAACTATTGTTAAATCTTGCAAATAATTTACTTTAGAATTATCGGATAAGCTTTCAATAATCGGAAGTAGGATGCCGTGCTCACCTCCCAAAATAAGTGGAAACTGTTTACCATTAGTCCAAGGTTTTACGTATTCTTTAATTGAATCTAATTGCTTTTTTAAAGTGCCCTCATCTGAACTCCAAGGAATAGATGTGTGAAATGATAATCCACAAGGTAATTCATTTTCCAATATCTCATCATATAATTCAACTTGAGAGCTTACTTCCAAGCATGCATTAGGGCCCATTGCTGTCCCTTCTTTCCAACTTGTAGTTATCTCCAAAGGAATTGGTAATATTACGATGTCCCATGGTCCATATTTAGACTCTTTAAGGCCGAGAAATGTTTGACTGCCCGTCTGACTCACAGCGTATCGGAGGGCACTATGAAAATTAATCACTTCGGATGTTTTAGTCTATAAAAATACACATTATGTGACATGGTTGAAATAACGAGGCGTCTCCTCTGTAGATTACTGAGGTACTATGGGATGGGTTTGACACTAGCACAACTCACTCAGGCCATAAGGACAAAAGTCGATATGGATATGGAAACTGTCGTAGCTGAAAATATAGCCGAACATGCTTTAGGGTTTTTTGGTTTCTCTAATAGAATTATCGACAACGCTTTAGAACCTACAGATAGAAATTTATTTTATCAATTACAGGATTATGATTTATTAACTACTGAATCGGAAGAAACAACCCTTTGGGATGGCCGGGAGTGGAGAATTCATTATTGGAAATTTAAAGCAAATGCGGAAGCATTTGCCCTAGCCGCTGCTGAAGCCGCAAAGAACAAAGGAAGTACTAAGGAAAACGACCCTTATGCTGGAATTTATGACGATGTACCAACATCACTATGGAGAGAGCGTTCCGGAGTAGATGATGATTATATCGAACCACTGTTTTAAAATATCTAATAATTCTGAAATAGTAATCAAATGACCTACATTAATCAATTATTTTTTTAAACTGTATTTCTTAAAGAGTTCAACTGTATCAAAAAAAGACCCAATCTCCTTATATTAACTACCATTATTTAAAAGCTATGAAAAACAAAGCCGTAGCAATTATAATCAGGGAAAAAATAATTTGATATACTTTCACACTTAACAGAATAAAGAGAGAGAGACTATGAAGTCACAATCCTCAATAATATTTGTTACAATATTAATATTTAGTTTAATGCCAATTTCAATACTCGGTGAAGATTCTGAATCTAATGTTTCATGTGAAATTATTGCAGATTGGGATGTTATAAATCAATTTGAGAATCTAAATTATACTTCTGAAATTCTACATAGGTATACTGTCATTTTTGATCCTCCTTATTCTGATGGAGATTCTCCTGGGGGAGTTGATATTCAAATCCAACAATTTCGTGACGGCATAAATATTCTAGAAAATAACGACTACAATTCAGTTAATGCAGGAGGTTTTATTGACATAGTAATTGACATAAAACCAAAATTTGCTGATATAATATCAATTAATTTAGATGCCAGTGAGGCACAATGTTCTAGATCAATTGAAGTCACCCAATGGAATCAACCAATCGCTGATCACGAAATAACAAGGGAAACAATATGGGCAATTGAAGAAGGACAAGGGGAAGATGGCCAATCATTGTCATTTGAAGGCAGGGGATGGCAGAAAAGAACTGCCTCATTGATGGAATCTAATGAATTAGGAAATGGTTCTATAATTTTGAATATTTCCGATGGATCCAATGTTGGAGAATTAAATTTAGATTTAGAAAAGATATGGTTAAATGAGACTTATGATGGACTTGAATTATTGAAACAAGAATTTGAAATGTTTGGTAGTGGCTCAATTATTTTAACGAATGATGCGGATAATGAATTATTCATCGAAGCCCAAATAAAGGATGCATATATTTTACGTTCATTATCTGGCGATACTCTAACAGAAAGAATAAGTGTCGAAGGCTCCGGATTTATTTCTTTCAATGAAGGCTCTAATACTAGTTCACAAGGTGGTTTTGGAGAAGTCTCTCTTTTTTACTATGAAACATGGGATGAGGATGGAGTTAGACGTTTACAAGACACTCAATTAGAAGCAAATATGACTTTAAGGATAAGCGCAGGAGGAACATTTTCGTTCGATCTCGACGACTTCTTTTTTAGAGATAAATGGGAAAATGGTTTACAACAAGATCAATATCTGAAAATGTTAGGTTCTGGAGATTTTGATTTTATTGCCTCAGAATCACCATATATAGAAGTTAATGGCACTATTCCACTAATACATATTGAATCAGAAGGGGGTGAAACTATTTCTGATACCATTATTGTTGATGGGAATTATGATGGTGATGCCGAAGGTAGTTTTGGCCTTGTTAGGCAAATTGTTGATTCCGGCGCATATCAGAATGAAAGTGGGCAATTTTTTGAAGCAAATAAGATACAGGATGAATTCTGGTTCAATGTTTCAGCCACTCCTCTGGGCCCAATAGATCAAGAATTTAGTGCAGAACACAATCTCACATATGAGTACACGGTACCGCAATTAGATTGGGAAAATAGAATATTAAAATATGAATATATTGAAGATAACGGCTCAGTTAACTATGAATTTCCTCCGGACTCTCCAACTATTTTACAACCAATCGCACCTTCCTCTGAGTCAATATTCTCCAATCCTATATCGAGGGAGACCGGATTATGTCCGGAAACCGTCCTCATTGGTGATAGATTTACTTTATTGGGCAATTCTATACTTACACTCGAAGTTGAGATAAAAGACTTCGATTCTGCAATTATTGACTCTCATTTGGTATCTACTGCCATTTGGGAAGGAGAATATGATAATGGTGCTTTTGCAAATGGGAGTATTATAAATGAAGGCTTACTTGCTGGACTTCTTAGTGAAGTGTATCGAAATGTGGATTTAGGTATTGAAGATATGTCAAATAATCAAACTACGGTATTTATTGAATATCAATCAATAGATGAGATAATATACCCTTCAATAATTACCGAAGCGGAAAACACATTACCAAGTATTGACATTTCAAATGAACTATCAGTAAGATTTAGAGAAGGCATTCTATTTACCGAAGGGGGATTTGCACATCTTGAGATTAAAGTTGAAGATATAGATACAGATATGCTTTCAGTATATGCTGATTTATCTCAATTAGGTTTAGGAATGATGCCTTTATCGGATTCTGGATTAAATGGAGACTTAGTAATAAGGGATGGAATTTGGACTTCAGAAATTATTCATAATGGTTTAGAATATGGAATAATAGATTTTAATGTACACATGAATGATATTTGGTCATCGGTGAATCAATCTGTTTCCATAGAGGTAACTAATTCAGCACCAAGAATGCTATCTATGGATTTTAATCCCCTTACTGCCCTCAGAGGAGATAATATTTCTATTAAAATTAAGGCAATTGACGGCCATGGTATTGAATCAATTGTAGTTGATATGTTCGCAAATGGTGGAGAATTAACTTTTTTGGAATATGATGGAGATGCATGGGTAGGTGAATTAATAATCAAAGATACAGTATCTCCTGGTGAGATTTACTTGAACGTCAAACTTACAGATAAAAATGGAGAATCTAGATTGACCAGTAAAATTTACTCGGAAGGGAAGTTTATAGAGGGACGTAAATTAATAATAGTAAACGAGCCCCCAAGTACACAAAATATTACAATTTTAAAGAACAATAAAATTGTCGAAACCATATCAATTCCCAATATGGGAAATCAAATCACTCACTCCTTAGAAGTGCAAATAATGGATATTGACGATATATCATCTGCTCAAATCAAAATAGGCAGATTAGCACCAATTGGAAGTTCAAATACTTGGCTATTAATGTCCGATGATGGAACGGGTGAAGATAGAGTCGCAAACGATGGAATTTATACAATATCATTTGACGTACGTAGTACTCTCCAGGAAGGAGATTTTACTATTTTTATACGTGCAACCGATAACTACTTGTCAATGACTCCATCAGATTTACAATCTCATACTTTGATCTTAGAGAAGGTTTCATCTAATGAAAATATTAATAATAACTGGTTAAAGAATAATTCAATGAATTTAATTATGCTTAGTATGATGCTAATATTATTCTCTGGCATTGGTGGCGCATTTTATTTAATTAGAAAATCAGAAATATGATTAATGTCAATTTTCTTATGGTACGAGTGCCGGGATTTGAACCCGGGTTCAGGCGTTGGCAACGCCCGGTGATAACCACTACACTACACTCGTCTAACATGCGGGAGCAATGATTTGCTTTTCTAGACGCCGGTATGATGTCATTATAATTGATGAATATATTTTGAAATCCTATCTCTAGTTTGTCTATAAAAATCCAAATCTTGGCCATAAGGATCTTTTAAATTCCAATCAATATCGATATTTATTTCAGGGCATTCAACTTCGCAACCCATACTAATTATCTTGTCAAAACCTGTTATATCAATTTCCGATATTGACTTAGGTCTTTGCCTATTTATATCTATATTTAGTTCCAAAAGCGCCTCTGTGGTATTAATTGCCACTTTATTTCCTGGATGCGTTCCTGCAGAGTTTGCATAATGTCCAAGATTTTTAGCTATGGCCTCTGCCATTTGACTGCGGCATGTATTTCCTACACATATGAATAGTAATCTCATAAAACATTGTTCTTATTGAACTTAATTAACTTAACGAATCTATTCGATATATTTTTATAAAATTTCATAATAATTATATAATATTCTTTGGCTATATTTGAAGTACACTCGACTATTGCAAGAGATTATGAGTGATTCGCCCATTAGTCAACATAATCAATCAGGGGCCTCAAAACCTCCGGAACAAAATCCCAGTAACGAACAAAAAACACAAATGGAACAGGCATATAGGGAATTACAAAGAAAAATGCGTATTGCCAAACTTGGAGAAGATATTAAACATAAAATCCTAGTTTTATCGGGAAAAGGAGGAGTCGGTAAATCCACAGTTGCCACAGGATTAGCTATTTCTTTAGCAATAAAAGGTATGAAAGTAGGCCTTATGGATATTGATATAACTGGACCTAATATTCCAAAAATGTTAGGATTGGATAATACTGATTTAACAGTAGAAAATGAACAAATACATCCGGCAATAGGGCCACATGGTGTCAAAGTAATTTCAATGGCATTTTTAATCGAAGATCCAGATAAACCAGTTATATGGAGGGGGCCAATAAAATTAGGAGCAATTCAACAATTTATTGGTGATGTGGCATGGGGGAAACTTGATGCACTAATTGTAGACTTTCCGCCAGGAACTAGTGATGAACCCTTGACAGTCAGTCAGCACCTTCCTGGAATAGATGGGGTAGTCATAGTTACAACACCTCAAGAGGTTGCACTTTTGGACAGTAGAAAATCAATAAATTTTGCAAAAACTCTTTCTGTCCCCGTCTTGGGAGTAGTAGAAAATATGAGTGGATACTCTATCAAAGGTAAGGGAAGTCCCAACTCAATAGTTTCACTAATAGGCCCTGAAGGAACGCCAATTGAATCTAAGTGCGATGAAGAAGGAAATTGGTCAATGATTTTAGATCTATTCAAAAAAGGTGGCGGACTCTTAGCAGCCAATGATTTAGAAGTACCTTACTTAGGTTCCTTGCCATTTGATCCAGGCATTGTTAGAGGGGGCGATGATGGAGTACACAGAATAGTTGCCGAACCCGATGGCGATACAGCAAAAGCATTTGATATTATAGTTGAAAATATTCTTAATTCATTAAATCAGGATTCTACTAATACTCTAAAAATCATCTAATTTAGCCGTAATTATGGGTCGATTTGATTTCATAAAAGCCACTCCCGTATAATGATACGATGGTTGCTGAGACTGGGATTTACATAACCTGGGTAACTGGGGCAATTATAGTTAGTTTGGCATTCATGCCAATTTTCAAGCCGCCTTATGCTAAATTAACAATCGATGGTTTAATCGATATGTTCAGACGTTATTGGGCTCACATAATTTTAGTATTTTCTGTTTATGTTTGGAAAGATATATTTGACGGATTAGATAGATCAATTATGGCCAATACAAGGATAGACATGACTCCGTATGTTTATGCAATTGAGGGCGATGTTGTTTTATGGATACAAGAAGGATTTAGGAGTGTTTTATTAGATCAATTCCTTACTCATTTTTATGTTATGGGTTTTATGTCAATAACATTTTCATCATTAATATATCCAATATATTTTGATGATAGGCATATGGCAGATAGGGTTTGTTTGTCAATATTTTGGGTTTACATACTCGCATTACCATTTTATATTTTATTTAATGTAAGAGTAACTGGCGACCATATTCCAGCTATGGAAACTATTGCATATGATTTGACGCCTGAAATTCATAATTGGTTTACCCGAATTGATCCATTTACAAATGGTATGCCAAGTCTGCACATAGGTTTGCCATTTGCGGTTTGGCTTACTTTACAAAAATGGGATGAAGATGGAAGATGGACAAAATTTTCTAATTTTATTTTACTATTCATTACAGTAACTGCATTCACTATCATATATCTTGGCATTCATTGGCTATTAGATATAATAGGGGGGATGCTGATTGCAATGCTTGCAGTACAAATGTCCAAAAAAACTCATAAATCAATTTGGAGGATTTTTGATGAAAGAAGATTTTCCCACCGCCTAGCTCGCATACTTAATAATCCAAGAGATTCTATTTCTAGTTCAATACAACTCTTCAAAAAAATAATTGAACCCTACCAAGAACCGAGTAAAAAACAAACAAGTCTCTTCATTGCAACTCTATTGATATCAACAAGTGGAATATTATTGTGGGATGCTACACATCAAAATCTTCCACTTGAGGGTGCAGAATGGCCAACATCAACGGCAGGTTCCGGAGAGTGGCTAATTACAATTGAAGAATTGCCGGATGAAACCATTTTTGTTATAGCTTGGAATACTACTTCACTAGATAATCGTACTATCTCAACTAAGCCGTGGGCGACTACTCCAAAAGTAACCACTTCTGATTTAGGTTTTGCTTTATTTACAAATGAACGCATAGATTATTTTGAATTTGATGATGAAAAAGGAATATTACAACCACTTTTCCGAACTTATACTGAAGATATAATATTGGATATCTCTATTGCCGCAGATAACGATCAGGTGAATATAATAATACTATTTGATAATTCTGTTAAGATAGTAAATAAAAATGGAGAAGCCATTCTTATTCCTGACGCCTTGAACTCTACTGCAATCACATCATCAAATAATATGATTGCATGGGCGTCAAACTCAACTTTTGGTCCAATTGTTAATATCACTTCTTTAGATTTTCTAATAAATACAAATATAGAAATCATGTCCAAAGATTTTCTTTCCGACCAAACTCTACTGTCCGAAAATATAGTTTTGGATTATAAAAATTCTACTATTAGTGAGTTAGAAATGGATGGTAATTGGTTAGTTGCAGTCGTTGACTTAGGACCAATTGATAGGTTAATTTTAATCGATATCTTTACTGGTAATCAAACTATTCTTGGAGATCCTCTATGGCAATCTTCATCTCCTAGTATTTCAGATGACAATATTGCATTTTTACAAATTAGTAGTTGGAACCCTGCATTAACAATAGATGGCCAACCAGATAATAATGATGTTTGGATATATGATATCGATACTAACTTATCAACTCAATTAACATTTGACCAAGTAAATGAACAACAACCACAAGTTCTCAAAGGAAGCGTGGCATGGTTGGAGAATAGGCCTAGTTCCAGTCCTGTATTAATTGTACATTCACTAGAAGAAATTTTTCAACCATATTCTTCAGTTGTAATCCAAACGGCAATTTTAATGTTAATTCCATTAATATTTGTTTGGTCTTCGCAATCAATAAAAGAAAATAAAACTTAATTATTCTGCCAATCTAAACATTTCTTCCAAACTTTTTTTAGCCTTTAGTATTATTTCGTCATCCAATTCAATAATTTGTTCTGATGTTGGATTTTTTAAAGACTGTAAAATATCTTCTAAATGAGTTTTTTTCATATGTTTACACATTACGCAAGCTCCTATGACATTCAAATCATTTTTAGTTTCAGCTAATATTCTATCTACAGTTCCACATTCTGTTATCAACATTACATTTTTCTCGCCATTTTCAGATAGTTCTATGGTTTTCTTTATCAAAACTTCACTACTTCCAACTATGTCACTTTCTTCTAATACTTCAGCATCACATTCGGGGTGACTAAGAACTGTAAGATTAATTCCTTGGTCATTCATTCTTTTTCTCCAATTTCTAATTTTTTCTCCGGTAAAAATAGCGTGAACCTCACACTCGCCATCATAAATGATAACTTCTTTTTTCCCTCTAAGTGAATTTTGTAGATGTTTACCCATAAATTTATCTGGAACAAAAATTAATTTATCTCCAGGAAGCCTCTCACAAATCCTTAGGTAATTGCTACTGGTAACACAAACATCGCATTCAGCTTTTACTTCCGCAGTGGTGTTAATGTAGCAAGCCACAGGAACTCCTGGAAATAGCCTCTTTAATTCTCTTACATCTCCGGCACTTATGCCATCACTAAGGGAGCATCCAGCATCAGGAGATGGATGAATAATTGTCTTTAATGGACTCACTATTTTAGCTGTTTCAGCCATAAATCTTACGCTAGAAAAAAGAATTGTTTGTTGCGAAGCATCCCTCGCAGACTTTGATAATGAATAACTATCCGAAACTTCATCAGCAACTCCATAAATTATATCGGGGGTTTGATAAGAATGTGCTATTAAAAAAACATCCTTTTCTCTTTTTAGTTGATTTATTTCCAATGTCAAAGGTGCTATAGTTTTACAAATATCTATGGTCCATCTTTCCTTTTGATTAATTTTATTGTATAGGCGTTCAGATTCTGCATAAATATCCTCTTCTGAATACTTTTTTACAATAACTCCCTTTTTGATTTTGGGAGGTGATGGCATCTCAATCGTCATATCTACAATCCTTCCTCGAATGAAACCGCTTTGAAGGTATGTCACATCCGAATGGTATGGATGGCGCCACTATTCCAATGTGGATAGAAGATACCGTCATGCATAAGGGTGCCGAAGCAACAGTTACAAGTGGATCATGGCTTGGTAAATCAGCAGTCTTGAAAATGAGGTCACCACGTGGATACCGTACACCAAAATTAGATCAAAAATTAACACGTCAAAGGCTTTCGGTAGAAGCTAGAGTTTTGGGAAGATTACAATTGAATAATTTCCCCTCTCCCTCATTATATGACATGGATCTAGATAATGGATGGATTTTAATTTCCAGATTTGAAGGTAAACCACTTTATGATTCATTAAATGAGGATTCAAATTCTTTGGAAAAGATTAAAAAATTTGGTAAATTAATAAGAAAATTACATGAATTTGGAATTTCCCATGGGGATCTAACTACTCATAATGTACTAATAGATAAATATAATAATTTACATTTAATCGATTTTGGATTGGCACGAATACTTCCAGAATTAGAGCATTTGGGATTAGATTTACAAGTTCTCAATGAGTGCCTCACTGCCAGCCATTCAGAATATGAAAATGCTGTAGATATTATGTTATTGGGATATTCCGAATCCGATTCAAAATTACCCGATATGATAAGTGCCGAAGAAGTAATATCCCGCTTTAACGAAATTAGGGGTAGAGTTAGATACCATGCATAGGTGAAAAAATGAAAATACTTTTTGCAACTGGAAACAAAAATAAGATAGCAGAAGCAAGCACTTTATTCGGAGAATTAGGATATGATGTTGAGGGGCTACTTGTAAATGGTAATCGGCCAAATTTTATTGAACCTCAATGTAATAGTTTAATGGAAGTAGCATTATCAAAAATTATCCAAGCACGTTCTATGATTAAGAATTCTGATTTAGAAGGTAGTGCTATTTTAGTTGAGGATTCAGGGATTTTCATTGATTCAATAGAAAATTTTCCAGGTGTATTTTCTTCATTTATATTTGAAACAATAGGATTATCTGGTATTTTAAAATTATTGGAAACTTCTCAAGATAGAGGTGCAGAATATCGATGTGTTACCATTTTAGATTGGAATGGAAAAATGTATCATTCAAATGGAATCTGTAAGGGAATATTAGGAAAAAAAGAAGTAGGTACAAATGGCTTCGGGTATGATCCAATTTTTATTCCTCACGAGGGTAACGGTAGAACCTTCTCCGAAATGACCAAAATTGAAAAATCATCAATATCGCACCGTAGTAATTCTCTAAGAGGGTTATTATCATCTTTACAACATCCGTTAGAGTGAATAGAACAATCCTCTCGTATGACAAGAGGTGAGTCCATGCCGTCAATGACAAAAGTACTTATTTGGTCCTCATTATTCATCAGTATCCCCCTCTATCTAGTTTATATTGTAAAAGAAGGTATTGAATTTCAGATAGCTGGAGGAATATTAATATTATCTCTCACTTCACTAATTATGTTCGGAGGTGGAAATTCCATAGTAAAAATTACCGAACAAAAAATAAATTACTCTGCTCAAATAGAAAAAAAAATAGAACCTTTGGAATTACCTGCTCCAGTTTTAGAATTAGAAGGGCCAAGTTACCGTCGGGAGGAAAAGTTAAGACGCACTCGTAAAATTACAAATTCAGAAGAAAATATTCCTAAAAATCATCAAAAATTAATCGATACGCCTACTCCTGAAATTTTATCAGAAAATGATTTAGAAAATAGAAGTGGTAAAAATATAGCCATGAAATATGTTGCTTCTTCAGATCCTCAATCACTGATGGAATCAGAAATTGATAATTTTATCAGAGAAAAACGAATTATTAGGGACGAATTAAAGAAAAAAATTACTATCGAAAGGAGAATAGAATTAGCAAAGAGAAAAATTTCTAAAGTTGATAAATGGGCAGGTATCGAAGATGGGGAAGATATTTCAAAACAACTCAGAGATCCGAATCACGGTTTAACAGTTATTTCCGAATCCGAAGTAGCCGACCCGAGTATACCTCATGGGATATCATATGTCCGCATTGATCACCAAAGAATATTAAAAGTTAGAATGCCACTTAAAATTGATACTTCCTTAAATGATGCTAAATTGTCTGATAATTTAGATTCTACTTCAAACTTGATTTTACCAA
>JAJPRE010000032.1 GCA_023700245.1 Candidatus Thalassarchaeaceae archaeon | reverse complement strand
TGGTAATATAAAGAAGGGGATAGTATACATAAGTTCAGAAATTATAAAAAAACTAATTAGAGAAAGAATTGGCCAAAATATTAGTGGTGAAATTAAGGCTGCTATCATATGATATGTGGTTCTGGCATCAATTCCTTCATCAGTATTATTACCAAAATACCAAGCTAAAATTGTCTGAATACCTGTTGAATAGAATGTAATTGGAGAAAATAGTATCATAATTGATAATCCAAAAAGTCCTCTAATTAATTTAGATTGTTTTTTAATTGACATATTTGAATTCAAGACGCGCCCATCCAAATCATAAGAATACAATATCTCTGAGGCTAGTTTGGCATTTTCAATAATATCTTTAGAATCAAATGACTTGAGGTTTTCCCTTACTTTTCTTGTAGCGTGGACTTCTTCTTTGTATGACTTTAAATCTTGGTTATTAGATTTGGACACTAAATGGGCTAGTAATTGCCACGCCCTGTAAGTTGTCCAATCAGGTGCATCTCTTGAAATATTGGCAAGTTTAATTGTTAACTCATCCCTTAGTTTGAGAACTAAGTCTTCAGGTGGTTCTACCCATAGTCCTTGCATTAATTTTTCTCTTTCTTTCTTATTTGGATTAAATGGAACCGGGATTGGCGCAATTTGTTCCAAATATAAATCAGTTCTAAACCAGTAATGTGTTCTAAAGTGTAAACCAATAGGTTGAAAAACAGGAAGAGGTAAATTTCGTTCTTTGGCTATAGATGCTGCATTAATTGCAGACCGCATCGAACCTGTTCTCAAATGACGTAATCGAGAATCTTGGTGTCCTGTCCCTTCAGGCATAATAATTGCTCGATATCCTCCTGATAAAGCATGAGAAACCGTCAACATACTACGTTGATTTAATTTTTTGGCAAACTCTATTTCTGCAACTCCTTCGAGTTGTTCTGCTTTTCTAATAACAGGTTGTGAACCGATGCGCCTTGCTATCCAACTAATTATTGGTACAGAAGTGGTTAAATCATGTCTTCCAAGTGTCACCATTCTCTGTTTTGGATTACTCAATGTAATTGCAATTGGGTCGACTAATCCATTTACATGTGTTGCCACACATAATCTTCCTCCCTTTGTGGGGTGTGGTTTTTCTACTTCTTTATCTCTAAATAGATAGGTCCATGGAAATAATAAGATAAGAATAAAAAATTTCCAAAACCATGCGGGACTTGGGTGCGAACCATCATGTGCCCATGGGACACTCTCTAATTTACTAATATTAATTTTTTTAGCTCTTTTTGATAGTTTAACAGCAATATCTTCGGGAACATTACTATTGCCGGTCATAGATACGTTTGGAGGAGTTAGGTTTAGACTATAACCTTAATCTGAAAGTATTGAAGATATTTTGTTTGCTAAAATTAGAGCCTCATTATGGTCAATTGGATAAGTTTTGGATGGAAATTGATATCCTAATCCATCTTCAAATTTAGGTATTATATGGAAATGTACATGAGGTATAGTTTGAAATGCATTGGATCCATTATTTTGAATTATGTTAAATTCTTTAGTATTCACTACTTCTAATATTGCCTTTGAAATTTTTGGCAATACCTTACCAATTGCAGATGCTGATTCTGCAGATAATTTATCCAAGGTTGCTACTCTTTCTTTCGGTATTAGTAAAGTGTGTCCTGAACTAAATGGATTGATATCTAAAAATGCTAATACCAATGTATCTTCATAAATCTTGTAGCATGGCACTTTCTTATCAAGAATCAGAGAAAATATATTTTCCTTTACCAAAGTGCTCTCCTCTTAATTTGATGCAATTTGAGTTAGTATTGTCAAAAGACCTTTGATTTGTACTGCCATGAGTAATTCGGTATTCATCACTTTTGATTTATCGGTTAAACTAATGCCATTTTTGTTTATTTCAGAAAGATTTTTATTTACTGATTTTAAGGTCTTTTCATTATTATTATCTTCTATTTTACTTATCAATGAGGACACAGTTGATGAAATTTGTCCGACTGATTTGCCATCATTAAGATATAAATCTTGAATTTCTTTTTTAATATTGCTTTGTTCAATTTGGATTAAGCCTGAATTATTGAATTCTTCATTCAATGCCCATGTAGAAGCCGCTGCTCCTGCTCTCTCTCCAGTAAATAAATCTTCTAATAGAATATTTCCAGGTAGTAATCCGGCACCATGCATGCCTGTATTTGCTGATCTACCAGCGGCATATAAACCTGTAAACCACATTTTTCCATCATCAAAAGTAACTCTGCTTTTGTAATCTATGGGAATCCCTCCAGTTGTAATAATACTACAACTAATTGGTATTACGTCTACATCTATGTTTAATCCTGTCCTATTTTTTATTGTCGATAAAATATTCGAAAACCAAATTTTCGAATCACTATTCAGTTCTCTCAAATCCAGAACACAAGTTTCGTCGATGGCATCCGAAAAGGATGCGTTATCACCGTTTGACTTCCTTAAAAGGCCCCCTGAATCGAGTAATTCTACAGGCATGTGAATATTTGTTCCCTTTATTGTCAACGGGTGTATGGGAAAATTTGACATTCCTGCCAAAGTTATTCCAGCCTTTGCAGCCAAAGCTGCTCCTGTTCCTGCTCCTTCGGAAGGTGTAGTCCATAAGCCTTCATAACCTTCTGTAGCAAGTATGACTGTTTTGGATTGTATTGCGTTTACCTCTCCATTTAATACATCTAAAAATGTTAGCCCTCTTATTTGTTTATTATCTGTTATTAGAGAGATTGCTAAACAATCATACTTCCTAGTTATTTTTCTTTTTATTACTTGTTCTTCTAATAATCTTGTGATTTCTCTGACAGATGAGTCTCCACATCCTGTTAATCTAGGTTTAGAATGCCCGGGTACTTTAGATGTATGAGGCATTCCTTCTCGATCTCTACGGAAGACCAAACCCCATCTCTCTAATTGAGAAATAATAGATACTGATTCACCACATATTGCCGCAGCCATGATGCTATTGGTAATCTCACCGCCGGCTGCTATTGTATCATCTCGATGAGAAATAGAATTTACTTCGCAAATACTTGATGCGATACCAGATAACGTAGCTTTACCTTGTCTTGACCCTATTCCTAAACTATCTATTAATACCGTAGTAGCACCATTATCTGCGGATTCAATGGCGGCACGAAGTGCGGCTGGCCCTGCGCCTACTACTACTACTTCCCAAGACTCCATGACTACGCCAAACACAATAATGTCATGAACATAACGCTTAAATTGATTCAAAATTAACTTAAAACTTACTCAGCAAAGCTGAGTGCTAATTTCCTTACAGATGCTGCGGCATCAATCATCTTGTATCCAGCGCTCTCAGCATGTGCTCCTGCGGAAATAGACGTATGTAAGACTGTACTCAGTAATGTTTCGCCTGAAGCCAGATGTAAGTTTATTTGTACTGGTCGGCTACCAGAAACAGTATTTGGCCATGCTAATCCTATCCACAAAGTTACACATGAGTCTAGTTTTTCCGTTAAAGCATTAACGATATCTTCTCCTTCAATTCCAAGCGCTACTGCTGATTTTAACCTCTTTGAAGATGGTGATGGTAGCCTTATAACTTGTGAAGCGGGCTCTCCTTCAGCAGATATTATCTCAATTTCTATAGTTTGACTTTTACCAGAAAAATTATGCACCATTGCTATAACATCAGTTTGGCCTTCTGATGCAACTGGAGGTATTTCCAGATCCATTCTCCATTTATCTTCAATTATTGAACTGTGACCTCTCTGTACATCTCCAACTAACCTGTCTATAACTCTGAAAAATGAAGGTTGCCAACTTTTAGTATGTTGTAATAGTATCTGTAATGATTCGAGATTAAACTTTGCATCGGATTTGAGACTATCTACTGCTGATACTTTGAAAACTCTCTTTATTTCCCTAAACATTCTTTCTTCGTCTAGAAGATTTAGGGAGTTAAGATGTAAGATTCTTAATAAATATTCTACAGCTTCATCGGGATTAGTATGCCTTCTAACTTTTTTTTCTAATGATTTAATCCATTCTTCAAAATATGTTGCAGTCTCTGGATCTAAATGTGCTACTAGAATCTCTGTAATTACTCTTTCAAGTGCGCTATGGTGTAAAGTTGGAGCATGCAACGACAGCAATGGAAATTGATTGTCCCGCATCGGTATTTCTCCTGAATCTAATGAGATTGATAATAATAGACAAAGTAATCCCAGTACGATTGAAGAGCCTATTATCAATGATCCGAGTATCGCATCAGTTTGAAAAGAACTAATAAAATATAGTAAAATTGCACTGACTAAAGCCGCGAGTAGTCTGGTTGTTTCCAAAACTCTTCTTTCACGTAATGTATTAAGGATACGCTCTGTTCCCGGAATAGAATTTATAGAATTTTTATCATCTGTAGTTTTTAATTGAAGTCTATCTCTAGCAGACATTTGAGCGAAAATTATTGCAAAAAAACTTGGTATTAACATTATAAATAAAATCACAAACAAGATAATACAAATTTTTATACTAGTATATTTTAAGTTGAAATAGCTTAATGTTAAGTAAATAGGTATTAAAAATGCTAATAAAATGCGTAATTGCTGTAAGATTCTATAAGATGCTATTTTTGTCCAGAGTTTCCTACCTGTGTCTCTAGCTTGTATTCTTCTATATAATGAGTTTTGATTGCTAGAACCGTAACTGCTGCCAATTCCGTAGGGTGTTGGCAACTCGGGAGCCTTGGACACATATCTCCGAAGGACGTTTGGTGCTTGATGGCATCGGCTATCTTATTGAAAAAAGCATGATTAATCATCAGCACATTTCTTGAAGCAAACACTCTCGGAAGTACGGGCGATTAGTGTAGTCTGGATATCACCTTGGCCTCCTAAGCCGAGAACCCGGGTTCAAATCCTGGATCGCCCGCCATTAATTCACATTAAATACGATAGATGTTTACCTGTATGACTCTTGGAATTCTTAGTGATTTCATTTGGAGTACCTTGACTAACAATTTTACCCCCTCTTTCTCCTCCTTCTGGTCCTAAATCAATTACCCAATCTGCGCATTTTATCACATCTAGATGGTGTTCGATAACTATTACAGTATGGCCAACTCTACGTAGCCTGAGTAATACTTCGATTAATTGGTGGACATCAGATAATGATAATCCAGTGGTAGGTTCATCTAGTATATACACAGTATGTTTCCTAGCAGGCCTATGTAATTCTGTAGCAAGTTTGACCCTTTGTGCTTCTCCTCCTGAAAGTGTAGTTGCTGGTTGCCCTAATCTTATGTAACCTAAGCCAACATCTTGTAATGTAGATAATATTCTAAAAATTAATTTTTGATTCTTAAAGAACTTGCAAGCTTCATCTACATTCATATCTAGAACTTCATGGATTGTTTTACCTTTCCATAATACTTCAAGTGTTTCTCTCGTATATCTTTTTCCTTTACAGACCTCGCATGTAACCCAAACATCCGGTAAAAAATTCATTTCTAATTTTGAGGACCCGGCCCCGCTACATGCCTCACATCTTCCTCCTTTAACATTAAATGAAAATTGCCCTGGGAGATAACCACGTTGCTTGGAAATATTTGTTTGTGCGAATAATTCTCTAATTGGACCAAATAATCCTGTATATGTAGCAGGATTTGATCTTGGAGTACGACCTATTGGAGATTGATTTATGACTATTGCTTTGTCTACTTTTTCGATTCCTTCTATGCCACTATGTCGTCCTTGTGTAGCATCAGAACCGTGAAGTTGTCTTAGTAACGCCGGTGCCAAAGTTGCGGTGACTAAGGATGATTTTCCAGAACCAGAAACGCCGGTAAATGCTACCATGCATCCTAAGGGTATATTTACATCGATTCCTTGTAAATTATTTTGCCTAGCTTCTTTAATCCTAAGCCAGTAATCATCACGTGGTTTTTGTCTATCTTCTGGTAACGGGATTTTCATTCTTCCAGATAAATATGCCCCAGTTATACTTTCTTTATTTTTTAATAAGTCATTTACTGATCCACTAACTAATATCTCTCCTCCTTCTTTACCAGCGCCTGGACCGATATCAACAATCCAATCTGCTTGCCGTAAAGTTGCTTCATCGTGTTCAACAACAAGTAATGTATTTCCTAATCCTGTTAGTTCCCTTAGAGTTTCTAATAATCGGCCATTGTCGCGCGGGTGGAGTCCAATACTTGGTTCATCTAATACATACATTACTCCAGTTAGACGAGTACCAATTTGAGTTGCAAGTCTAATTCTTTGGGATTCTCCTCCTGACAGTGTATTAGCACGACGATCTAGCGTTAAGTAATCTAAACCAACTAAAGCTAAAAATCTGAGCCTGGATTCAATTTCTTTAATTATATCCTGACCGATAAAAATTGATCTATCATCCAACTTA
Source organism: Candidatus Thalassarchaeaceae archaeon (assembly GCA_023700245.1). Taxonomy (GTDB): domain Archaea; phylum Thermoplasmatota; class Poseidoniia; order Poseidoniales; family Thalassarchaeaceae; genus MGIIb-O3. The sequence continues at coordinate 4,549 of JAJPRE010000032.1, read as the reverse complement.
TTAGTCGAATTTATAATTTTTGATTCTGGTTTATTTCGGCCCAATTTAACCCATGTTTGATCTATTTTTCCTAATCTCCAGTGCTGAACTACGGCCAAAGCCTCCAGAACGCTGCATGAAGATATGTCAGGAAGAGAGATACCTCCCACAATTACTTTACTTACTGCTGGATTTAATTTTTTACCATTACAATCTAAACATGGTTCATCAGTCATATAGGAGGTTAAGCGATTACGAGTTCGGTCAGAGCTAGTATCTGTGTAAGTCCTATTTAGTCTAGAAAAGACACCTTCCCATGGTTTTGCCATCTTGTAGGAAGATCCACCATCAGAATTGAATTCAAAATTTATTGCTGTGCTTCCAGAACCATGTAATAAAATATCTTTATGATCATCATCGAGCTCATTAAATGGCACATTTATTGGTATTTGATAATGAAAACAGGTCTGTAACATTTGCTTCTTATACCATCCGGACATCATTGAACGTCTGAATGGAATGATGCATCCCTCTTCCACGGAATTAAATCTATCAATAACTAAATCTGCTGAAAATGTTCGTTGGACTCCTAATCCCTGACATGAAGGGCACGCCCCTAAGGGGTTATTGAATGAAAATACTCGAGGGCTCATCTCTGGAAGAAAGGCTCCGTGTAGAGGGCAGGCAAATTCTTCTGAATACGCAATATGTTCTCCTTCATTTGTTATGAATTTTTGATCTGTTATATTGTCTTTATTGGTCATTTTAGGCTTTTTTAAGCTTTCAATAGCTACCGTTCCACCACCTAATTTTAATCCTGCATCAATAGCTTCAGTTAATCGCTGACGGTTTTCTCTCGTCAGTTTAAGGCGGTCTATTCTAACATCGATATCATGTCTTAGATTTTTTTCTAAAATAGGAGGTTTTTCAAAACTAGCATCTCTTCCATTTATTCTTCCTTCAATATATCCTTGTTCTACAAGTGCTTTAAATAAATCAGAATGTGTTCCCTTTCTATTACGTATAGCAGGGCTCCATACTGCTAATGCATGAGATTCGAATCTCCATAATACGTCATCTACAATTTCTTGAGTAGTTCTACGTGCAACTTCTTTATCGCATTCTGGACAGTGGGGTAATCCAACTCTTGCCCATAGTAATCTTAGGTAATCCATCATTTCTGTTACGGTTGCTACCGTCGATCTAGGATTATGACTACCTTGTTTTTGATCAATGCTTATCGCTGGAGATAAACCCTCAATAGAGTCACAATCAGGTTTTTTCATTTGTCCTAAGAATTGCCTAGCATAGGAACTTAGGCTTTCTACGTATCTTCTTTGTCCTTCTGCATATAAAGTGTCAAAGGCTAAAGAAGATTTGCCAGAGCCCGAGACTCCGGACAATACTACGAATTTGCCTCTAGGGATACTGACATCGACATCTTTCAGATTATGAGTACGTGCACCTCGTACTTCTATCCAACCATTTTGATTTTGATTTTTCTTCTTAGATGGCATGCCTCATCTCCAATTATAATTATTCGGACTCACAATTGGACTTGAATTCATGGTTTAGGATTTGAGACAAAATTTAAGATTTATCGAAACCACAATGCTTCAATTTGATCGCCTTCTTTCGCATTTGTATCGGGTGGCAATAGAGTAAGTGCATTATTAGCCACCATGCTATGAATATTGCCACTACCTTGATGAGTTATTGCGTTGGCAATTAATTTTCCATCTTGATTTGATATTCTAATTCTTCTGAGGCAAATCTTACCAGGGGCCCCTCTTAATGGATTTTGAAGTATTACGCTTACTTTATCTGCAAGTTTCGGCCCGTATTCGGCATGTGTTTGTAATGAATGTGCAATCCACGGTTCAACCAACATAGTAAAAACTACATGACTACTAACCGGATTCCCTGGCAATCCAAAAATAGGTGTGTTCTTCCATTTCCCAAATAATGGTGGTCCACCTGGCCTCATCAAAACTTTCCAAAACTTTATTTCTCCTTCACTTTCCATTATTTTTCTTACTAAATCATAATCTCCCATACTAACTCCACCACTGGTTATGATGGCATCACAACTGCTAGCGGCTAAATTTAGTGTATCTCTTAACCCTTCAATTGAATCCTGAACTACATCAAATCTAACTGGTTTACCTCCGATTTTTTGAATTAGTGATGCTATCCCAAAAGAATTTGATTCATATATTTGACCATCTAATAATTGTAATCCTGGTTGAATTAATTCATCTCCATTACTTATAATGGCTATTTTGGGCATAGACACTACTTCTAAATTGCTATATCCCATTGTTGCGGATAAGGAGATAGCGGGTGGCGTCATCAGCGTTCCTGCAAAAATTATAGTTTCTCCTTTTTTAATATCTTCACCTTTTTTTCTTATATATTCTCTTCTTGCAGGACCTTTTATTGTAACAAATCCATCACCTTCAATTGAATCTTCTATGATTACTATTGAATCGGCCCCGTCTGGGATAGATGCCCCGGTCATTATTTTACATGCCTCTCCCTTTTTTAATAATTTATTATCTGTTTTTCCTGCTTGGTTTGTACCTATTATTCTTAACTTTGAACCATGTTTACAATCATCAAACTTTACTGCCCAGCCATCCATAGATGAATTATCAAATCGTGGATTATCAACTTTTGATACTAAATCAATTGCTAGTATTCTATTCGCCGCTTCTTCTAAGTAGACCGATTCTATTGTTTTTTTAAGAGGATTTTTACAGGCTATTTCAATTGCAGTTTCTACTGAGACTCCTATTTCCATGTTTATTGAGAAGAGGAAGTTGTTAAAGTTCTCTTCCTTTGGGAAATGTCATGGATGCAGAATTGGTGATTCTGATAATTGGGTTATTTTTTATGGCCATTATATACTCATCAGTGGGCCATGGTGGAGCATCGGGTTATTTGGCATTATTATCATTGACATCTTTCTCAGCAGAGGGCCACATTTGGTTAAAACAACATGCATGGACATTGAATTTGATAGTAGCGGGTTTAGCATTTTTATATTATCGTAAAGAAGGATATCATGATATTAAACTAACGTTGCCATTTATTCTTGCAAGTGTCCCATTTGTGATCTTAGGAAGTTATGTGCAAGTTGAAGGAAATATTTATGATATTTTATTAACTACATTTTTGATACTAGCGGCTATAAAATTAGTAATTATTAAAAATGATGTTGATATAATTGAAATTAAGTCGCCCAAACTACGAGATTTTTTGATTATTGGCGGATTAATAGGGTATATATGTGGCATTCTAGGAATTGGTGGTGGCGTATTATTAACTCCAATTATAGTTATTAAAAAATGGGCTAATACCAAAACAGCTGCTGCTACATCTGCTATTTTTATATGGTTCAATTCATTATCAGGATTAATAGGAGCAGGATTATCTAACCAATTGGTTGAATTTGATAATATCATTCCTTTTGCTATTGCCGTCTTGATTGGGGGATTGATAGGATCTAGATATGGTTCAGAAATGGCCAAAGAAGAATCTTTGAAAGGTATTTTATCCCTTGTCCTAATAATAGCGGCTTCAAAGCTAATAATTGGTAACTTTTAGTTATTATTAAAAATTATAAACACGTCATAGGCTGTATGCCGAGCATAAATATAGAAGGTCACGAGTTCTATTATTCAATAAAAGATGGAAAAACACCTTCAGTTATGATGTTATGTAGTACCGGATTGGACTCAAGACAATGGAAAAATGTCTCAAAATTATTACCAGATAGGCGGTTAATTTGCTTACATTATCTTGGATATTTTCCTTCTGATAGTTGGGATATTAAAAATCCTCCAGACATATTAATTGATCTTAAAGCTGCAGAATATTTACTTCTTCAGGAAGGGTCTCCAGTAGATCTTCTAGGCCATTCATATGGAGGATTTTTGGCCCTTAAATTAGCAATAAAACATCCAAGAAGAATTCGTAAGATTTCTATACACGAACCGATATTATGGGGTTGTTTAGATAATACAGAATTAAGTGAATTAAGAAATGATTTTGGCGAGGTAGTTGAAACATTCTTCAAAGAAGAATTGACTCCCGAAGAATTCCTAGAAGATTTTATTGATTATTGGAATGAATCAGGGACATGGCATAAAATGTCAGAAAAAAGGAAAATAAATTGGAGAAAATTGCAACCAAAAATACTTGCAGAAGCTCGGTTTTTATGCTATGATAAAACTCCATCATCATATTGGAATAAAGTAGAACATCCTGTCTTCATGACAGTTGGATCTAATACCCCTCCTCATCAATTTGAAGTATGTCAGATTATTAATTCTTCTATCCCAAATATAAAGTTAATAGAAGTTTTAGGTGGTCATATGGGAATACTAACAAACAATCAAGAAATTTTGCCTTTATTGACAAAATGGTTAGAATAAAGAGGTGTTTAATTTGGAAAATCAAAAAATATCAAACCTGAAATGGCAATGATTGTGCCTGAAATAATTAAAATACTAATTTTTAAATTTCGCAAAATGTTTTTCTCCTTTTTTTTAGGTTCAATATTCAT
>JAJPRE010000031.1 GCA_023700245.1 Candidatus Thalassarchaeaceae archaeon | reverse complement strand
ATTCCAATTTTTATTAATAACCTAATATATCCTTTAATTGTTCTTTGTAAAATGTACCTGAACTCTGTAAACTAAACAGTTCTGACTCTTGTAATTCTAATTCAATTATCCTTTCAGTCCCATTTTTTCCTAATATGACGGGAACTCCGATGTAAATATCTTCCATCCCATATTCTCCACTAAGATAAGCACTGCATGGCAGTAATCTTCGTCTATCATTGAGGACCGACTCTGCCATAATGGCAGCAGCACTACCGGGGGCATAAAACGCACTTCCTCGTTCTAATAATTTTACTATTTCTCCACCGCCACTAGCCGTTCTTTCACTAATTGCATTTATCTCTTCGGCAGATAATAGTTGAGTAATTGGTATTCCACCAACTGTAGTATATCTTGGCAACGGGACCATGGTATCTCCATGTCCCCCTAGTACCATTGCTTGTACATCTTCGTTACTACATCCAATTGCATCTGAAACAAAATGAGTCATTCTTGCGGAATCTAAAATCCCTGCCTGACCAATTACCCTATTGTGTGGAAAACCAGTTACTCTTTGCATGTGATAAGTCATTAGGTCTAATGGATTGGTCACCATAATAATTACAGAGTCAGGAGCATATTCTTTGATCCCTCGTCCAACTTGAGATATAATATCTGCATTCTTACCTATTAAGTCCTCCCTGCTCATGCCGGGTTGCCTAGGAAATCCTGATGTCACAACTACTACATCCGCCCCTGCGATATCTGCATAATCTTTTGTCCCAGTAATCTTACCGTCATAATTCAACACTTGCCCGCCTTGACTCATATCCAATGCCTTACCTTTTGCAAATCCTTCATAAATATCTAGAAGGACAACATTTCCAATTTTTCTCTCAGCCAAAACAAACGCACACGTTGCTCCAACATTGCCTGCTCCAATAACTGCTACTTTTCTTGATTCTCTCGCCATGGTATTCTCTAGTAGATACGATTGAGCCATAGGACTTAGCCTTTAGGAATTTTGATATGTAAATTTCGGACGGGGAAATATTAATCTATGTTCAATTCTTAATATCGATATGGAATCCAGAATGTCGGCCTTAATAGGGATACTATTAGTAGGTTTTATTCCTTCAATATCAGTAATATTTGGCATTAAAATATTGGAAGATGAACTATCATCACAAGTTTTTTTCATTTTATGTAAAATTTTGATATTTGCTATTCCGACTATTTGGTATATAAAAATTGAAAAAAAAACTATATCCATTATTTTTCCATCTAATGAAGGCATAAGATTAGGAATTATAACAGGTATTGCAATGTCTTTGATTATATATGTAACTTGGATAATTTTTGAAAATAGTATCGATCTAATCTACATGATAGATACTTTAGACGCTAAAGGACTTTCAGATCCAAAAATTTATATCGCTGGCATGATATATTGGATTTTCATAAATAGTTTATTGGAAGAATATGTATTTAGATGGTTTATAACTACAAAATCTAGCATTTTATTTAATAATAATAATGCTGGAATAATATTTTCAGCATCATTATTCACTTTACATCATACTCTAGCTTTGCATTATTTTGGATTCCTTTGGTGGCAGACATTTCTTGCTTCAATTGGACTATTATCAGCAGCTGCCATATGGTCAATGCTATATCTGAAATATCGTTCTATTTGGGTTTGCTGGATTTCTCATGGTTTGTGTGACATCGTAGTATTTTATATTGGGTATAATATATTATTTCAATAGTGCTATCTATGATTGTACTCTATATGCCGGCGGTTTCAATAAGTATTCACTTTTGGACAATAATATAATTTGTCAGCGACTTGTTGATTAATTGGAGGGATACTAATGAGACTAGGAATTTTAAAGGAACCAGAAGGTGAAAATAGAGTTGCAATTGTGCCCAATTCCGTTAAAAAACTATCAAAAAATGGTTTTAAAGTATATGTTGAATCGGGAGCTGGAATTCAATCTAATTATTCTGATGAACTATATTCTAATCAAGGAGCGATTATTAGTAAAAGAGAAGATGTTTTATCATGTGAATTATTAATCACAATAAAAATATTGGAAAAAACTGAACTACATAAAGGAATTATGCTAGCATGCGTAGCAGATCCATTTAGACAGCCTGAAAAGATTCAAATGTGTATGGATATGGATGTAACTTTGTTCTCTATGGATATGATACCACGTCGACTATCAAGGGCACAGTCAATGGATGTTAATTCTAGTCAAGATAACCTTGCAGGATACAAAGCAGTACTTTTAGGTGCTTCCTATGTTCCAAAGGGAATTCCTATGATGACTACATCTGCAGGTACCATTAGACCTGCTAAAGTAGTTATTATGGGTAGTGGTGTAGCAGGATTACAAGCCATAGCGACTGCAAAAAGATTGGGTGCAGTAGTTTATGCATCAGACGTTAGAAAATCTGCGGCTGAACAAATAGAATCTGTAGGTGGAAGATTTATCGAAGTAGATGGAATGGATGATTTTGAAGATGAATCCGGGTATGCCAAACCACTTACTCCAGAATTTATTCAAAAAGTTAATTCAACTGTTTGCCAAGTAGCAGCAGATGCAGATATCATAGTTACGACTGCTAGAATTTTTGGCAGACCTGCACCAATAACAGTACCTAAATCCGCTATTTCTAAATTTAAATCTGGGGCGGTAGTTGTTGACATGAATGCAGATGTTGGTGGAAATTGTGAACTAACAATCCCAGGGGAGATAATTACTACAGACAATGGAGTAATAATTGTTGGAACTTCAAATTTACCTGGTACAGTTGCAAATTCTGCAAGTATGTTATATTCTAATAATCTTACAAACTTTATAATTTCAATATTTGAGGAAGGTAAGATACAACTCTCAGAAGATGATGATATTTTAGTAGGCGCACCAGAAGGATCCGATTTTCATATATCGGGAATGGGTGGAGTCTTAATATGCAGTAATGGCCAAATCCATCCAAAACAATCTAAGTTAGGAGGTTTAATTAAATGATTACAGAAGTCGAAATAATAGGATCAATAACTTTATTTGTATTAGCAATATTTCTTGGTTTTGAATTGATCACAAAGGTTCCTTCGATGTTACATACTCCATTAATGAGTGGTGCAAATGCAATATCTGGAATTAGTGTTGTCGGGGCTTTAATTGGCGCTAATGTTATTTTTAAATACGGAGATACTCAATTATCTGGAATCTTGGCATTTGTTGCAATCGTTCTAGCAATGATTAATGTTATTGGCGGTTTTGTAGTTACTAACAGAATGTTAGTGATGATAGCTGGTAAAAAGAGAAGGGAGGATTAGTTATGATTGGTGATTGGGTTTCAATAGGCTATCTCATTTCTGCTACTCTTTTTATATTTGGATTAAAGAATTTAGGCCATCCTAAAACAGCACCAAGGGGGAATAGATTAGGGGCAATGGGAATGGCAGTAGCAATTTTCACTACTATACTAGAAATGAATTTACTTGACGAGGGAATTATAGGCTGGGAATTAATAATTTCTGGTTTAGTAATAGGTTCCGTTATAGGTTACATAATGGCGATTAGGGTAGAGATGACTGGAATGCCAGAATTAGTTGCTTTATTCAATGGATTTGGTGGTGCAGCATCTGCATTAGTGGCATTATCAGAAAGTTGGAGATACATATATGAAAATGATATCGTTCCTAGTGGATTGGAATTGACAGTTATTTATGTCGCAGCTGGATTATCCGCTCTTGTTGGATGGATGACACTTACTGGTTCGCTACTAGCAATGTTTAAGCTAAAGGGTGGAGTTAGTATCTTTGGTAAATGGTATCGAACTCCAACTTGGGGGCCTTCTTGGTTAAACTTTGTCAAAGTATCATTGTTCTTATCTTCACTAATCCTGATATATATGTCAATTCAGCATCCCACGGATGAAAATCTTTTATGGGCAATTATAATAATTTCTTGCATCCTTGGTATATTGATTGTCCTACCAATTGGTGGTGCAGATATGCCTGTTGTCGTGTCATTACTAAATTCACTATCGGGAATAGCAGCTGCATTTACAGGATTTATTATCTCTAACAGTGTTTTAATTGTAGCAGGTTCATTAGTTGGAGCATCAGGATTAATTCTGACATTTATTATGTGCAAAGCAATGAATAGGACATTACCTGATGTGCTCTTCAAATCATTTGGAGGATCTGAAAAGGTCACTCTTACTAGGACAAAAGTCGGCGCAGATGCCGAAGAAGTAGTTATGATGATTGATGGTGCTCAAAAAGTAATAATTGTTCCAGGTTATGGGATGGCAGTAAGTCAATGTCAACATCAAGTAAAGGAGTTTGCTGATTTATTAAAAAGTAAATTTGATACAGAGGTAAAATATGCTATTCACCCAGTCGCTGGAAGAATGCCGGGTCACATGAATGTATTACTTGCAGAGGCTAATGTTCCGTATGAACAATTAATCGAGATGGAAGAAATTAATCAAGAATTTTCTGAGTGTGATATGGCAGTAATAATTGGTGCAAACGATACATGTAATCCGGCAGCACGCAGTGGAGAAGGGCCCTTGGCAGGCATGCCAATAATTAATGCAGATAAGGCGCGTTCTGTTGTCATAATCAAGAGAAGCCTTTCAGTAGGATATGCTGGCGTTGATAACGATCTATTTTATGAAGACAAGACAATGATGCTTTTTGGAGATGGTAAAGCAATGATGAATAATCTTAATTCTGCACTTAAGGATTTATGATATAATGGTTAATTTTGAGGTCCTCTTCTAGTAATAGTTATGTGGCATTGGCTCTCGAAAATGAAATAGGTGGTGCGATGAAACAGACTATGAAAAGATCTAGTATTGTAATTTTCATTATTGGATTACTAATTATACCAGTATTTGGTATGAGTGGAGGGCCATCCGCGCTAAATTCAGATGAAGAACTAACGGTTAAATATGGATGTTCATGTCATAATAATGGCGCTACATCTGCTCGAGTAGTCGTAATGATTACAGGCGTTCCAATTATGTATGATATTGACTTGGATTATGATCTTACAATAACTGTTGCAGATTCTTTGACACTATCTGGTGGTAATGGTAATGTTAAAGCAGGTTTTTTACTATCATCTGATGCAGTGGGGACATTTTCTTGGGAAGATAGCGAAGATATTAGACAAGCAGAAGATCGAATAGATGATATTTCTCATTCAGATACCGACTCTGACGGGATTTGGCAAATCAAATGGACAGCACCTTCGGAAGATGTTGGTCAGGTGAATTTTTGGTTAGCAGGAAATTCAGTCGATGGAGCCGGAATTCCAGATGAGAATGATTATTGGAATTTACTCTCCTTCTCAATAAATGCACCTGGTACTATTTCGACTGATGAATCAAACTCTACACTCCAAACAAGAACCATTTCAGTTGGCGATTATGATTCACTTTTCGTTTTAGAGATAACTGATGAACAAATTGAACAAGAAAAACAAGATGCACTTTCCCAAAAAATGTTCACACAAGGTAATATGTTCTTTTGGACAAGTTTAGTTGCATTGATAGTTGGCGGAGTATTCCAAAGGGAAATACTTGAACGAAGATATGGAGAGGGACCGGAATATCTGGCTAAAGAATTAGCTTATCCTGAAGCATTAAGAAGAGTTTCATATACTTTTATTTCATTTTATCTTGGATGTAGGTGGTTGGTAAATGATGCAACTTTGGAATTCCCTCCGCAAGCATTAGTTGGTGAAGATGCCGGAGTTACTGATTTAACTTACTTTATTATTGGTTCAATGTTCTTTATTAGCGCATGGTCGGCATATGGAGTTTATCGTACAATAAGATCTGCTTCAACGGAACCTAAGGTAAAGGACATTTTGTGATATGGTTGTTTTAGTATCTAAAGATAATAAAAAATCAGTTAGTAAACACTTACATGATTTGATTTATTTATTAAGGATAAATCTCACTCTATTTATTATTTTTTCATTTTTTTGGGCATTTTTTATTGAGGACATAATTTCACATTGGGCCAATTCTATAAGTATTGAAAATATTAATTCAAAACTTACAATTTATGGACCATATGAATGGATTGAAATTCAATGGTCAATGATATTTGTATTGTCATTAATTTCCATTATGCCGTTTTTATCTTACTCAATCTTCAAATTTTTCAAAAATGGGCTTCTTCCTAGTGAAAAATCCTGGCTTTCTATATTATTATTCATTAATCTTGTAATGGTGCCAGTATTATTATTGTCAATCTGGTTCATTATTATACCTAATTTTATTAATGAATTATCGGCACAAGTCTCAATTTATGGAATAGAAAATCGTTATGATGTAAATACGATTTTTAAGTTTACGATAGGAATAACCTGGATATTTATGATATTTTCATTCAGCACAATTTCGATAAGTTTGGCACGTTTATTAGGATTATTTGAAAATAATAGTAATTTTTTAAATGAAAAGATTATTTTATTATCTGCTAGTTTAATAATTGTATCTTTACCAGATGAATTTGAAGGTTTAAAAATAATAATTACAATTTTTATAATCTACATGGCTAATTTATTTTCTCATACTATCCCTAATTATCCAATAGGTAGAAGATCATATAGTGTAAAAGAACGTATATCTAGCAAAGGTAATTCTGAAAAGTACTCAATTATAGATTGTAAATGTGAAGGTGCATGCCCAAAATTTCCAACCAACTTCCAACCATCGGGGATTGCAATGCCAAACTGTAGTGCCATTTGTCTAAATGGAGAAGAACAAGATAAGTTAATTGAAATGGTTATTGGGCATAATATATCTCAAATAATAATTACTGGCTGTGACGGCCTACCTCTTCCTGCTAACTTCAAAAATATCTTAGAAACTAATAATTGTAAGGTTTTAGGACTAGAATGGATGGATTCAGAATTTTCTGATGATGAAATTTGGAAATTAAATACTTTATATGATTCTATATCCTGACAAACATCATTACAATTAATTAAAATCTTACATCATCTAGGCTGGCATATGAACAGAGTCAGAGTAGTGCTGGCTACTTTGCTTATCCTTGGCGGAATGTTCGCTCAATTAAATTCTGAATATATAGAAAATAGGATAAAAGCAAATGTCACTGTTGAAGGTGATAGTGGTTTGATTCCAATCCAAGAGGAAGAAGAATGGCTAGTTTTGAAAATAGAATTTACTGATAATGTTTTTGACACTAGTTTACTTTCTGATATATTTGTAGGTGAATTCTCTGCTTTATCGTATATAAAATCTATAAGTCCTAAATCTAATCTAAATGTAACTATTATCGATGAGGTATGGCATACTGATCAATCTGAATCATTTTGGGGCCAAGATTCTGAAAATGGAAGGGATGTAACAGTTAATAATGGTGTCCAAGATCTAGTAAAAGAAGCTGTTAATGGACTATTAAGCAATATTGATTTATCAAAATGGGACTTCAATAATGATGGGATAGTGGACCGTCTATTGGTTATTCATTCAGGTAATGCTCAAGAGTCTAGTGGGATTACTTCATCAATTTGGAGTCATTTTTCAGGAATTGATGAACCAATAGAGGTCTCTAAATGGTCAATAGAGCATTATACAATTGTTTCTCTTTCATCAGGATTAGGGACCATTATGCATGAAATGTTACATCAAATGGGAGCAGTAGATCTATATGATGTGCATAGTAATTCACCTTCTTCTAGTTGGAATGGATTGGGTATTTGGGATATTATGGCAGGAGGTAACTGGAATGGTGATGGGAAGATACCTTCTCTCCCAAGTGCTTCAACTCTGGAATTAATTGGGGCAGGAAATTCCATTACTATAGACCCTAATGATCTAACTTCAATACATTTATCCCCTATCTCCGAAGGTGGACATACCATTAAGATTATAATTTCACCAAGTGAATCAATCAGAATGTCTGTAAGATCTAATGGTTTTGACAGCTCCCTACCTAGTTCAGGCTTATTGGTTGAGCACCAAGATTTAGATAATGGTAATTTAGATTATAATCTTGTTAATACTGATCCTAATGTAGCATGGCTTAAGGTCATAGAAGCAGATGGCAATGATGCATTACAAAGGGGAAGAAATATGGGAGAGGCAGGAGATTTATTTTCAAAGGGAGACTCATTTGGTAACAAAGGAATCTATATTAGAGATAATCATGGACGTTTGGTAACTTGGACGGCAACAATAATTAATTCAAGTTTAGATGAAAATGGTAATGTCATCAACATGACCATTCAATTTGAAAATTATCAAGATAAATCCATAGACATATTACCGCCTAGAAGCCCAATTCAATTATTACCGAATGAGGTAGCTTATATTGATGTAATGTCCAATAAATCTTGTGAATTACACCTGAATGTCACATACAATGGGATCAAGAATTTTGATAATTATGAAATTAATCCTGGCTTTACTAAGATTCCTTTACTAAATTATTCTAATATAGATCAAAGTAATGGCCAATTAAAAGGATATATTGGTTGTAATAATTCATCATTTATTAATATTGAAATAAATTGGATTAAAATTGGCCATAAATTAATATTGGAAGAAATAGAAATAATAGTCCCTTGGAATAAAGATTCTAGCGTAACGATATATCCAAATTATATTGGTAACGAATCTAGAATTTATTCTATTTCGGTTTCTGGTGCACTTAGTAGGATATCAGAAACGATTACTCAAGGTCGATTATATCCCGGTGAACCAATAATTCTTGAAATATCTCCTGACGGATTATTGGAAAGTGGGATGGTCGCCAAAGGAGAATTAATCTTTATCGATGGTAATTCACTTGAACAAAGACTGCCCATTACATTACAAGCAGAATCTCCGTTTATTGGTGAAGGGTGGTTACCTTGGATATCTCAACCAGGAAACGGATTATTTTTAATTTCAATATTACTTGCATTGTCTATACTTACAAATAAAAGAAAAAAAATAAAAAATAATTAACGTTTCGTTGGATTATTCCATCTAGAATCAGCCGGTGGCCGTGTTATTGAAATATAATTCCATATCTCTTTTTTAATAGGATATAACCATTTTTTATTAACTCCCGCTGCTAATCTAGATGAAAGGCACGCTTCTTCCCAGTTAATGGGGCCATTATTTGGATGTACAACAAGCCAAGGGGCATGCTCTTCGCCTAATGCGGTATCATAACATCTCCATTTAGAACCATATTTAAATCCGGGCCTGGGATGTAATCCCCTATTAATCAAATCTAATTTTATACTAGTGGAGATGTCAATGATTTCTTCTTCATCTGATATGACATAATTAATTATGTTCTGCATATCCTTATCTAAAATTCTACCACCTGAATAAGGTATGCCAATATTTTCCCATGCCCATTCATCTTTATATGGCATAAATATATTACCATTTGATAATATGATGGAACCCTGTATTTGATTAATTTCAATATAATCTTCTTTCTTTGGAATAGGCATATCACCTTTTGGACTTAATATTTGGATTCTATATGTGACTACTGCTAATTCATTATCTACAATTAATACTTCTGCAATACGTTCATTTTGTGTAACTTTTTCACACCATTGATATAATTCTTCAATATTTAGCGGGCAGGAAGAGTGAAACCACCGAATTTCAGAAATAGGTTTTTCGTTCCTAGGGTGATGGTCCGAGGGCCATCTAAGTCCCCAAGATTCACCTTGAATATTAAAATCAAAATTAATTGAATTTTCACATAACATTATTTTATTTCCTGGTTTTCTTAATGATTCTAATATTGTGTATTCTTCAATCAAATCAGGATTTAGTTTCAAACATTCAGCAATCCAATTCTCACTTGGTAAATCTATATTCCTATGTTCATTACAGAATAACATTTCTGCATTAGTTAAAAATAACACATCTTCGGAGATTACGCGCCCTATGGCAGATTTATGCCATAGTCTATTTGCTGCTGAACCTTCATAATGAACTCCACCAGCATCCGTATTCATGATTTCGGGTAATAGTATAGGATTTCATACCGTCGGTTAACCCAAATATGAACAATGATAACACCTACGGAGGTTTGATGACTATGAATGCGGAGCAAGATATTCAATACAAAACTCTTCTCAGGTTAAGATCACTTTTGGATAATATTGGTAATTCTAAAGTTACATTAATCGGTGATATTATGTTAGATAGGTATTATCATGGCTTTGCTAATAACTTGAACTCAACTGCTCCAGTCCCAGTTATTAAAATTATAGATTCTGAAGAATCTCCAGGTGCAGCAGCACATATAGCATTGGGATTAAACTCTCTTGGTATGTCTATACAATTATTTTCTTGCGTAGGTGATGATCCTGAAGGTGATAAAATAATCTCCACATTGTCTGATGAAGGGATTAATATTTCCAATATTATGAAGATTCGAAATCGAAAAACATTAACAAAAATAAGATTTTATGGCAGTAGGGAAAGCCTACTTAAAAATAGTCAAATATTATTACAGGCAGATAGGGAAGCCTTAGAGCCCCTTTCTATGGAAATTTGCGATGAACTTGTGACTAGGGCAAAATTAAATTTAGAAAATAGCAGTGCGTTAGTTATTTCTGATTATGACAAAGGAGTAGTGTCAACAAAAGGTGCTATCGAATTAATTAAAATAGCTAATTCAAAAGACATTCCCATTATAGTTGACCCAAAGTTGACTGGTCTAGAGAAAAGTAGGGATGCCACAATAGTACTTTTTGAAATAAGGGGACTAGAATTACTTCAAAGAAGATTAGTTTTAGAAAATAGTGATCAAACCGCACAGAATTTACTTTCAGAATATGGCTGGAATTCATTATTAGTTTTAGGAGGAATAGAGGGAATGACATTGTACCGATTAGGCGAAGTTCCAATTTTCTTTCCTTGTAATGCTACTTTAACAGATCAACAAATAGGCCTACATGATGCTGCAGCAGCAGCTTTGGCAGTTTCTTTAGGTAATGGTTTTTCGTTAATGGATTCCGTAACTCTTGCATCAGCTGCATGTGATTGCATTCTCTCCGCTACTGCCTCAAAAGAATTTATTTCAAAAGACGGCTTATATCTATGGTTGGATGAACTATCATGGCGTATGAGAATATCTGAAAGGTAATTTACTCAGTTATCCATTGGGTTCAATAATAATAGCACAAGCCAGTAACTAGTGAGAATCGTTAGTTTCATACTTATTTTGATTTTTATCAATCCCCTATCTTTCGTAATTGGTAATGCAAATGCCGAAACAAATAATTACTATAATTTTGGATTTTATGATTCTGAACCAGTTACTTCTCAAAATAACTTTACTGTTTCAGGTTATCTAAATTCAGAACTTAATCAAACATTTGTAACTTGGTCAATTTCACATTTTGGAAGTATATTGGATTCAAATTCTTTTGATTTTTACGGAACTGAAAAAATTAATTCATTATATAATTATGATTGGGAAATAGAAATTAATCCCATCAATTTAGGATTATGTACCTGCTTAATCACTATATCTAA
>JAJPRE010000003.1 GCA_023700245.1 Candidatus Thalassarchaeaceae archaeon | reverse complement strand
CCATTTAGATATCTTTCTTCTGCTACTTCTCCAATCTTAATTGGAGAATTTAGGTTAATGATATCAATTGGAGATAAAAACACAGATGGAACTACGGGTTCGAGAGATATGGGGGCAGTAAAATTAGTAGAGAAGTTGTTTATAGATTATAAGGAGTTAAATCAAATAGACTCGATATTTATGAAAATATTTGTAAAGGAAATTCTTGATAATGAGCTCAAAACAATTTTTAAGGGCTTAAACAGTGATAATTTTAGAAAAATTAGAAATCAAATAGAATTTCAGTCAAAGGACCATATGGGAGAATTATTAGCTGGATATGGATTTCATTTAAAAAATATCGAAGTTAAATATAAAATGACTGATAAAGAAAAAATAGAGTCGAGAAAGAGTTCACTTGAAACTGATTTAGACAAGTTAGAAATTGATACTAGGCAAAATGCCATGGATGCAGTAAAGGCAGATTCCAAGTTACAAGGAGTACTTACTGAAAAAGAACAGATTAGAATTGCAAAAGAATTAGTAAAACGAGGTAAGCATAGAACCGAAATTGCAGATAAGGAAAGGCAAATTGAATTAGATACTGTTGAATTAGAGGCTGAAATTGATTTAGAAATTATGGCTGTTGAAGGTGAAGTTAAACAAATAGAAATCTCTGAAATTGGTAAAAAAATCAGTCATGATGGAGAGATTAATAGGATAAAAGATAAGCAATCCATTAAAGCAAGAGAGATTGAGTTGGAAGTAAATAAGAAAAGGGAAGATCTTCAGACAAAAGTGGATGCTGCATTACAGATGCAAACTGGAGGAATATCGGTTGACCTACAAAGAGATATCTTGGAAGTTGGCGGAAAGAAATATGGATTTACAGACATCATTAATCCAGATTTAGAGAAAAGAATAATTGCAGGTGAAATTCATGCAAGCCAAGCTGATGAATATATTGAAGGATTGGATATAAAACTTAAAGATGCGAGTAATTCCACCGAGAAGCAATCAGATATTTATGCAGCATTGGCTATTTTTCATAGACTAAGAGGTAATAAAAATGATTCAATGAATGAAGCTATTAAAAAATCATTATTACTGAATAAAAATAATGCTATGGCTTTGAAATGTAGATTAGATTACATGCAGAAAAAACGTCCACAGATGTTTCACCCTTTGAAATTAGAAAAATTCAGAGATGAATTAATAGATTTTGAAGAAATAGCTGACAAAATATTGAATGTAGATTATTTTGATGATGAAATTAAAGATGAGGTTAGGAGAATGCATATCAAAACTGTAGAAGTTTTATCCAATGATAAAGAACTTGGAGAAATCTATAGAAATAAATTAAATGATGAATATTATCTTGATATTTAATTTTGTCAATTAATGTAAGAATCCCCATGAATGCTCTGCATTGCCATGTATCCAAGAATAATCTTTGATGGATCGTAATCCATTCTCATCCAATATAGCAATTTTTTCAACTTCTAGTGGATATTCATTATATGTTAAATGACTAACCAGGCCTGCTCTAGTAGGTTGATCAAAAACCCATTTTGCCCTGCTAACAGCCCTAACTTCTAGAGAAACTTGTGTGCGGCCATTCCATAGGCGAATTCTAAATTTAGGCAATAAATTACCATCATTATCTCTTAAATCTGAATCTGATTCCGAAAGTTCTACTTCGCAACGGGCGAAAACTTCTGTTCTATCCCTTTTAGCATCGTGGAATATGCCTGTTCCATTAGAGGGGGTTCGGAAAAAATCCCTTAGCCTCCATGGAGAAGAATCCTTGGAAGTCGAAGATAGTGAGACGTGTGGCATAAACCAATCTAAATATGAACCATCATCAAAGTGAAGCATTCCCCAAAACCAAGGTATAGTGGGCGCTTGTACTGAAACTTTCTGAAAATAAGCAGTGCCTTCCATCTCTTCTCCATCTACAGAAAGTTTACATTTTGTCCCCTGTAATCTTAAAATGTCATAGCCCATATTCATAGCCAAAATATTATTTTTATATGTCAAAGTACTAGGAGGTCCACTCCAAGGAGTTAATTCAGCACTAAATCTTGATGGTGCACCTTTTTTTACAGCTTCTTTATCGCTAACTAGGTTTAACCAAAACTTATCATTTCCCGGTTTCATTCCAAAGGATAGGTCTTCTTGGACAAGGGGGATTACTGCACCAGCGCCTTCACCATCTCCCTCACCGGGCCATAATGAATGTTGATCATTAATTGCTGCCATTCTGCATTCCTTCATTACAAGTGGCTCAAACATTGTTTTACCATCATACCACCAAGAACAAACCATACCAGGGAAAACTAATCCACCTTCTTCATCGATATTCATCCTAGAACCCGGTAGCCACCAATGGCCCGTCATTCTGATTGCAGGAGTTTCTTTAGTTGACCAGAGTACCATTAATTGCTTAGAGCGTCCGGGATTATCTTTATCTTGAACGAATACAATAACCCACCACCACCACCATGATAATCTAGGAATTGGAGGTAAAACGTCTAATCTCCACAATGAAGTAAAATCGCCCTTGAATTTCTTCATTTCAGATGCCATTTCAAACCCTCACATTATCTCTCGGTTCTTAAATATAGATTGGCCAACTACTAACATCATGACCGTAAATACGATTAAGACGAACATACTAACCATAATAGCAACTATTGGATTTGATGTTCCAAGAGTATGGACTGGAGGTTTCCAGAAAATATCTAATCCCGTTTCTAAATTAAATGCCGAAGACATCTGTTGTAATTGAAGGGTTTCCGGCCATGCTAGCAATACTATTGAATCTATTATCTGAAGTGCCCAGTGATTTATTGAAATTGCTGAAAGAGTCCAATTAGGATTTGCAATTGTCAATATACCCATGACAAATTCCCAAACTCCCACCAATATTGATACATAAACACCATATTTGGGAGAAATTAATCCAAGAGTATTGAAAAGTGCCCCATATGCTGCCAAGACTAAGAAAGTAGCAAATCCAATTCCCAACCAAACAGGAATGTCAGATATACGAAAAATTTCTTCGCCGGGACCCAATAATGCTGTAATTATGCCAACTAATAATGATAAAATTATGACATAACTTCCAGTAACTGACAAATACCCAAGAAGCCTATATGCAATAAATTCTCCACGATGAATAGGTTTGGACAACAAATAATGTAAAGTACCGTTTTCGGTTTCATCTCTAATTAATCCAAGTGCAAGAAATAGAGGTAAAAATAATCCTAGTAATATTACGAATGCCATCTTACCCACCCCTATGATGAATGTTCTGTGACTAGATTCCCCCATATATTTCTCATCATCTGGATCTTCGTCAACATTGGAATCGGGAGATATGTAAGATATCTCATCCCCATTTGCATCAACTTCCCATAACACATCACAAATGATTCCATTATTATTTTTATCTTCATCAAATGGATCACCGGAATAATCGAAATAGAATGCTGATTCGGTATTATCGACATTCCAGTTTTCCCTAGTACAATCTCCATCATCATCAAAACCTTGGCTAGTTTGAAGTAAATTGCCATTCCAATCTATATCATCTTCATTTATGTACATTGATTGCGAATCGGGTTCAACAAAGAACGGTTCAGTATAGTAGCCCCAATTCATGCTACCATCTAATGGGACGTCGATAGTTCCATTTGCTTTGAATTGCCCAAATACAAAGAATTCATCATCCGAATAATAACAAGCATAGCCCCAATATTCTGGACTCCAATCATCGAAAACATCTCCTGAGGGGCAAGAATTATTATTAGCAGCATTCCAATCTATAATTCCATCCCATTGGCTACCTGAATAGACAGTATCTATCCATATGGCATCAAATCTACCAATTCCATCCCAAGAAAAATTTCCTGAAGTACGCCGATTTTGATCATCATAATCTATATTGCTAACACGTACATATTCACTTGATCCTGGAAATTCTCTTGAATCATAATCACTATGTCCATATTTTATTTCTTGACCTAGTGGGTATCCATCGCCATCCATATCTACAGAATCACCATCATTATCAATAGATTCAAATCCTTCTCGTACAGAATCAACATAAAATGCAAGCAATAACGCCATCAGAAGAATTCCAACTCCAAGAACTACCCAAGTTGACATACGATGCCTTAATTGTCTAATAGTTAGTTCAATTATGGCTCCAGCCTTACGATCTAATTGAGACCACACTGTTTTACTCAAAGAAAGACCTTTTTCATCCATTATTAATTCCCCCTAACAAATAACCAATTAAAGAATCTAAGTTATCATCTGGATTTTCAATTGAAGATATTTTCTGTCCTGATTTAACTATAGTTGAAGGGAGGATATCATGGGCTGCAGAAAGGTTATTTGTTTGTATCTCTAATTGGCCATCTTCAGGAAATCGCACCCCATAAACCGGTTCCTCTGTGATAAATAGTTGAGCGAGTTCCCTTGGAGAATCACACTTTATTAGTATCCTATGAGGGTGCTGATCTAGTAAATCCCTAATTGCATGTAAGTTACCTATTGCTAGTAATTTACCATTATGTAAAATTACTATTTGCTCAGTTATTCTTTCAATTTCTTCTAATATATGGCTTGAAATTAGGACTGTTTTACCCTGTGAACCTAATTCCCTGACTACGCTCATTATACTTGTTCTTGCAATTGGATCACATCCATGTAAGGGCTCATCTAAAATTATTAAATCTGGATCATGGACTAATGCATGGGCTATTTTTACTCTTTGTCTCATTCCTTTACTATATTTTCCTATTTCTTTATGGTGGACATCTTCCAATCCTACAAAATCTAAAACATGTTTAGACCTCTCAACGGCTTCATCCCTTGACATTCCATGAAGTCTTGCCAATGTAGAAATAAAGTCAAGAGAAGTCATCCAATCATACATTCTCTCTGATTCGCTTACATAACCTATACGGCGATATGGAGAAGTACTTTTCCAAGGATCTATGCCAAACAACCTAACTGTTCCTTGGCTTGGTTTCAATCGCCCCATCAATAATTTGAAAAGAGTAGATTTTCCAGCCCCATTGGGGCCTAAAATTCCAGTTACTCCTCCTTCGATTGCAAGTGATATGTCATTTATCCCTATTACCTCGCCGTACCATTTTGAGACATTCTCAAGTAATACTGAAGGTGGTTTTTGATTAATATCATTCATTCCCTAGTAACCTCCATAGAACTAATACGCGATACAAGAATACCCATTGATATTATATTCATAATTATCAATGAGATTATAGAAAATGCTAATGGGTGTTCATAATTTAATTCAATACCCAGTAGAAATTGCCCTAGATGTGCTAAGCAATCATATGGACTAAGAATATAGAGTATTGAAGTATCAAATTGCATATCTATCAGTAATGCGACAATTTTTGTACCATAAATTACACTAAGAAATCCTATTGCAGCAAAAAACCGACTTTGGCTTATGCTTGATAGTGCTAATCCTATTGATGTATAAGTAAGAACTAAAAAAATACCTGATAACATGCCACCGAGGAATAATGGTAGTGTATCTATCAGAAACGCCCATCCCTCTCCTCTGAATACAATTGCAGATGTATAATATGCAAAATATGAAAATATAATTACAAATCCTAAAATTACTGCAACGCTGATAAATTTCATAGCTGTATAATCAAATCGATTTATCGGCCTAGAGAAATAAATCGCACTTGTTCCATTCCTTCGATCATCAGAAATCATTCCACCGACTACCAACGCGGTCAATAAAGGCCACATACATAGATTCCTAGGAAAATATCCTAAAATTTGCCCCCATAAATTAAACCTATTTATCCCCCACATTTTTGATAAGAAATCACCATCTTGACCAGGCAATAAAGAAGATAAGAATAACATAGGTATTGGAGTTAATGACGCCAAAAATATTACTAGAATAGTAAGGCGTACAAATGGATGATAATGCCTATGCCCTTTACTTGTAAAAAGGCCATAAACATGGTGGCGAAATATAGAGTAATTTCGCATCCATCGTGGACCTAATTCTCCATTCCATGGCTTGTAAGATTGTTCAAAAATAGCACCTAAATTAGATTCTTTTTTTGCCACTATTGCAGTCATATCTTCATCTCCATCACCAGAACCAAATGCGACCTCCATTCTAGTTTTAGTACCTTCAATATCAATATCATCGGGCAAATTAGTCACCACCAATATGTTTAGGGGTCATAAGGTCAGAAGTTCCTTTGATTTCTTCACCTAATTTATCCATTATTAGAAGGAATATATCTTCTAAATCAGGTTGATACTCTTTAAGTTGCCTTACTTGTACTTTGCACTCTGCAGCAATTTTTAGAATCCCACTAATAGTATTATCATCCATTAATGTCACTCTAAGAATTCTACCAAGCCTTCTAACTTTGTATCCATTATCAATTAATTGAGTTTCCATGATAGAAGCTCCTCCCCAAATCGTAATTTCTATTTCTTTTTCTACTTGGTTCACCAATTCTTCTATTTTCTTCTGAAGAACAACTTTGCCCTTATAGATCATCAATATACTACTACAAACTTCTTGGACATCATCCATAACATGACTGCTTAACAAAACTGTTCGTCCCCCTTCTTCAGCAGTTCTTCTAAGAGTATCCAACATAAATTTTCTAGCCCGCTTATCTAAGCCATTTGTAGGCTCATCACATATCAAAATTTCTGGATCATGGATTAGAGCACATGCGAGTTTCGTCGCTTGTTTCATACCTGTACTAAATGTATCTATTTTCCTATATCTTTGGTCTTTGAGGCCAACATATTCCAATACTTCGTGTGCCCTTTGTGTGGCAACATCTGTATTCATGCCCAATATCTCCCCAGCATATCTTACCTGATCAATAGCAGATAGTCCTGGATCCAGTGCATCATATTCTGGCATATAGCCAATTTTTGAACGTATTTTTTCCCCTTCTTTTTGTATATCAAAGCCTAACACCTGACCACTTCCGGAAGTAATTTGAATAAGGCCCAGTATGCATTTGAAGAGAGTGGATTTACCTGCTCCATTTGGTCCAAGAACTCCAATGGCTCCACGAGGAATTTGAAGATTTAAACCATCCAAAGCCAAATGGGGGCCATACATTTTAGAGAGATTTTTGGTCTCAATTACCCAATCAGGATTAGAATTTTCTAGCATTATATTTACCCCGATACACGATTCCTTAAATTTCTATTCTTGATTGGGCTTTTGAAACAATCCCCGACTTGTGTACAATCATTCTTTATTCTTTAATGCTCCATCCCTTACTTTGACCGCCACGCCTTTTGTCAGGTACTGCATTTCTGATGATGTTGTTACAGCTAAACCATGAGCTATTAGGTCTCCTTTGGAATTCACAACTAAGCACGGCATACCTGGAATTGTATGTTCATCAGCCCCAGTTATATATCCATGCATTACATTTCTTCCAATGCCAACAAATGGTACCGCATCATCAATAATGCAAACTTTTGGAATCCCTTGGAAATCGGAATATTCAACTTCAGAATCAAAAGATGGAATTTGTGGATACATCGATGAAAGAATTTTGGCACCGTCAATTGTTAAAGAAATTCCGCCATCAGATAAACGTGGAGAAAGAACATGAACTCCATCTGAATAAACATTGACCATCCTATCAGTAGTTGACTTCCTGCTAGACATATCGTTTGTAAATTTGCATCCATCATTGGGATTTATTGAGCATAATAAGGCCAATTTATCTACTATAGCACATCTATCCAGCCAATTTCTAATTTCTTGATTCTTAGGAGGATTTAGTTCCGATGTTGATTCTGGAGAAATTGTAATGTAAGGTATATCTTCCAAGCCTAAATCTAATAAGAATTCAATTATTTCATCATCATCGTAGTCTATATTCCACATCTCATTTGAGCCATCAAGATGGCACCAAGGGGACAAATCCTCAAAAGAGAATGGGATTATTCCAAGTGGAGTCATTATTAGAGGAATAGTGTTGGGTAATTCAATTAGGGAATTGATAATACTATCTAGTGATGTTATCCTCCAAGGGGGTGCAGTTTTTTTTATTATTAACAATCTTTTTGGATCTGAAGTAGAACCATCCCACCAAGAACCAGGTGCTTTCCATCTAGTAGCCAAAAGTGCTTGAAGATGTAATATATGTGGACGTAGTTCTATATCATGACTTATTGATTCGCCGCCCTTTCTAACTGGATTAGTAGATGATATCATATCCAAAATAGATTCCCCGACTGGCCCTTCATCTGGGTCGGCTAATTGATCAAGAACCCAAAGGAATGCTGTTCTTAATTGTGGAGAACTATGACTTCTTTGTTCGGCTAATTGCCATATTTTCCCATCCCTTATTGCTTCTCTGCATCTAGATAACTCAGTTTGTGTAATTTCTAAATTATGACGAGATAGGAGAATTGTTCGATCATTCTTATCCATATTTCTAACTTGTTCAGGGCTTGTACCAAAAAGAGCTCGAGAACTAATTGGCCATTCAAAGATATCTTTTAATTTTACAGTTCCATTAGGAGTCATTAATCTATCATCTCTTGCAAATAATACATAGGCAGCACTATCAAAAATATCAACCCCTAGAGCGATTGAAAGTGGAAATAATAAAGGATGCCCGCAACCAAAGAAATGTATTGGACGATTATGAGGTAATTCTGATTTTGAAGCTAGTAATATTTGAAATAATTCCTTGTATCTCTGATTTTCCATGAGTGGAACAATTCCTCCAATTGGATGAATTGTAAAATTTCGATGCTCTCCCTCTATAGAAGACATCAAAGAACCTGATAATGCACGAAGGTCTTCATGTAATCCTCCTTGAATTGGGCCATTTAGAAGCATGTTATTTCCGGCAACATCCAAGGATTCAATAGCACGATTTGCAGTTTCTTCTACGGCATATTCAAGTTCCTTTCGGGACATATCTGGGCGGCCAAAAATATCTAGCATAGTACCCACATCTACGCCTATATCTTTCTGAAACTTTACAATTTCAGAAACTCCAACTTCAACATCCCCATAAATATAAGATTGAAATGTCCCCGAATCGGTGACTATTACTCCTGGGAAATCAAGAAGTTCATGTACACCTTTTGAAAGAACTGATTGTTTCAATTTATCATGCTTCCACATTATATAAGAATTTGTTATTATCCCTTGGATTCCGAATTCATCCCACATTTCTCTTGGCTCTATTGTCCTAATATTTGGATTAATAACTGGCAAAAGCATAGGCGTATTTAGTGGACCATGTTTAGTATGTAAGCGACCAATTCTTGATGCCCCATCTCTAATCAATATCTCGAATTTTCCCAAATCATGATCTTGACAAGGTTGGGGCTTAGGAGGACTAGGCATAGTATCCCAGACAGGGTTTTTAGTCATCAATCCTCGCTATTTCGTACTAAGACTTTTAACTGTGTGATTCCATCTTTAAGGGACATTTCTACTTCATCACCGGTGTTTATCAACATTGTTGGATCGGAACTGAAACCATATGAATATGGTAGATTCAGTAAAGAAGTTGCAGGGAGTGTCAAGGGGCAAACGTCAGTATTTACTATGGCTTTTGGACCCTTGTTTGTATAAATAAGGCCCATCAGAACAAATGGCGCTACAGTAGAACCTGATCCTTTTGGATAAATTAGAATAGTATCTTCAATCGCAACTCCATCAAGTGGGTGTCCTTTTTCTTCGATTACTCCTGTATCTCTATTTACATATCCCAAATATGTAATTGGGACATCCGTCACTAATGCCTTACCAGTAACCTTCCATTCACTTTGACTGGGCAGACCTTGCCCAGAAATTGTAATATTTGATTTTTGATGAGTTTTTGCCGAATCTATATTTGTTGATGATTTAGAACTTAATGTGGGCCTTGGCCCTGTAAGTAATTTATCATCGAATGCGTGTGCTACACAATCGAAAATATTTGCTACACTTGTAGGCATACGATTAAGTCCACTAGTTAGATAATGTTCAGCCTTTAATGAATTTGTTAGAATATGGTTGTAATGATTTCTATTGTATGGAGTAACTTCGGGGCATGTATCTTTTAGAATTAATGCGCCTGCTTCTTCCAATATTCCAACTGTCCCATCTGATTCTAAAATATCATAATTATACCGACTTGTGAAAAGCCATAATCGTTTATTATTAATTTGTTCACCAAGTTCCATTCGTGCCCTAGATGCTGCTGCGGTAGCTCTTGCCTCACCCACACTTGCTTGAGGGCATCCTATTACAACTAAATCAACAATACCTTTTGGAGAAAGTTCCAAGTATCTATCAGAAAGTTCTGATTTATCAAATATTATTTCACCTTGGTAATTGTTAGATTCAGGAGAATTTGTATGCCCTTCTATCCAAAGCATCGGACATCCATAATTAGCAGCAGCAGCTGTAAGTGCTTTACGCATTTCAAATGAAATTATATTCGGTAAACCAGTAATATATGGCATTGGACCCCAGGGTAAATTCCAATCTGGCCTTATTTGCTTGCCAATCCAATCGCCGAGTATACTCCAATCAGTTGTATCTGACATATCGCATTTAACTTTTACAAGAATATTCGGAATACGATTTTTTGGAATATGTAATCCCCAATAAGGGGCCCATCCAGTTAAAGAAGTAGCAATTGCGGAAAGACCCGATTCACGATTTGTGATTAATGAAGTATAAGAATTTGAGAAGCATACTGCATTTGATTCAGCCCAAGAACCAAATCCATTACCAGAATCAATTCCTTGATCGTAAGGAGTGCATGAAAGTGTTACATTGATGCCCATTTCAGAATATGCTTGAACGATTTCAAATTGGTATTTTAAAAAATCAGGATAATCTATGTCCATGTCTTCAATTTTTTCTAAATCACAACCAGCTGAATTAAGTGTTGTTGGAATTACTACTTTTCCTTGAGGATCTCCTGAAAGGTCAGAAAGAAATCTACGTAAGCCGTGTCCTCCTGTTATTACACTAACACCAGAAACATGAGAGTTGTTGCATTTAATGAATTTTGTAGCAGATGCAGTTGCTGCTAGATCTACAACTAAACGTGCTGCTTTTTGCTTAGTCGGGCCATGCTCTCCTTTGAGCATTGATGCAAGTTCACTAGGTATCTCCATATGCCTAGGAGTGGGTGAAGTACCATCAAATTAGGGGTAAATAGATTTTCCAAACAATGTAAGAAATTGAAAAATAAAATTAATTAGATCTTTGCCTTTGTGCTTCTGCTGCAACGATTGCCATTGGGGCTTGAAGGTTAAAAGATGGGACAAAGCCAGTCATTGGTATTTTTAAAATACTATCAGATTTTTGAAGAATGGCATCTGAGATTCCAGCCCTTTCACCACCTATTATTAGCATTATATTTCCAGTTAGATTTTCATCCCATGGTGTTTTAGTCCCTATATCCTCTATTGATATAATCTTAAATCCATTAGATTTCGCTTTATCTACGATAGTTTCGCCATTGATCCAATGGATTGGGATGAAACGATGTGCTTTCATAGATGCCCTTACAGCACCCTTTCTCTCAGTATTATTAAGTTCACTATCGATAAAAACAGCATTCGCCCCACTAACTTCAGCAGTTCTTATGGTAAATCCTATATTTACAGGGTATTTTGCACCTGCAAGTAACCAAACTAAACCACCATTAGAAAAAATTTCCTCAATTTCAGCAAAGGGGTTTCGCCCTACAAGTGCTAAAATTTGAGGTTTTATCTCGCCTTTGTTATCTCTAGCCATCCTCCATAAATCTCTCTCTGAACCTTCCTTAATTGGAATATTATTTTCTTTTGCAAGTTGTATTAATCTTAGTACTTCTGAGTTCTGAGTATCCCTTAAAACAAGTATTAGAGAAATACTTTCATTGGACCTGAACGCAGCCGAGACTTCTTTGACTCCGCATCTTTGCATATCTTATGCGATGCAGTAATACATAATCTGCTTTGGGTTTATTTGGAATTGGTATTTGATTGATTATCTGACCAATGATCCAAATTATTAATGAATTTAGTTACATTAGTTAATTCCCCATCTTCCCAGAAATCTACAGCTACAAATGTTGGACGATTATTGTTTTCCTCCCAGCATTCTAGTGTTCTTTGTAATAATGTATCATATTCATTTACTTGATTTGATCGTATGGGATCTGCGAAACCATAGATGCTACTGAGCCAGTTATTAAGGTGCCAAACTGGTTGATTTTGATCCCCTCTACCTAAATTACAAGACATTTCAGACTGATCATTTTCACCATATGGAGTATCCCAACTGTGAGTCCATGCATGATGTAGCCAAGGATATTCTTGGTCAAATTGCCAATCCCAAAAAATAACTAACCTTTTACCAGAAATAATCATTTCACCTAATGTAGGCCATGGAGAATGAACATCATGAATGTAAGCTAATTCCAATAGTCCGCTGTGATTGAATAATGAGGATAAGTGGTTTGCAGGTATGTAATTTTCAAGCAAAATTGTAACAACATCGCCTGTGCTATTATTCATCAATGAGTGTAATGTATCCAACCATAAATGGGCATTGACTTCAGAGTATGAACATGGGTGTAAAAAATCTGAATTTGGGTCGCCATGGCAAAAACGTACATCGGATTCGGTGGTTTCTTCTTTAGAAAGATGGTGAGTATCTAACATAAATGCCCTTATTCCCCCATTCCATTGCGCTTCCAGAGACGTCATATGATTGACGGCCATCCAAACTCCGTCCTCGACAGTAGAGAATGAATTATGAGTCTCGGCAAAGGTAAAATCATCATATGCCCTTAGACAATAACGTGATTCATTGTGACAAACAAGCTTATCTACAGCATCATAAGGGTCAAAACCATGTAAAATTTCCCAAGCATTTGGTAATTCATCACCATCAATATCTTCATCGATAGGATCGCAAATACTGTCGCCATCATTATCCAAAGGTATTGAAGATGAATTCAACGGGTCCGACAAACAATCCATTTCAATTAAATCTACATAACCATCATTATCATCATCTTGATCCGCGTTATTACCAGTACCATCGCCATCATTATCGGACCATTCTTCAGGATCATTTGGGAATACATCTACATTATCTAAAAACCCATCATCATCGTCATCATCGTCCAAGATACCTGTACAGCCTGATAATGAAATACTAATTATAATTAATATAGATTTAAATTTTATTGACATAATATCACACTTTTCAATTATTTCATAAATTTGGAATGATAATTAGGTACAAAGGTTTGTTCATCTTCTGGAGGGCGAAGGTATCCTTTCGATTTCTTACGGCGAGGGAGTTCAATCTCTTTAGGAGTCAAATCCTCGTAGGGTATCAAGGACAAGAAATGACTTATGCAATTTATGTGGGCATGTCTTTTGATATCTGAATTAACTACATACCACGGAGATTTTTTGGTATCTGTATATGCAAACATATTATCTTTAGCCTGCGAGTATTCCTCCCATCTTGTGAGGGATTCCAAATCCATAGGACTCAATTTCCATCTTTTGTGAGGTTGAGCTAATCTGGCTTCAAATCTTTTTAATTGCTCTTCATCGGAAACAGAAAACCAATATTTTACTAAGATAGTATCTGATCGAATTAGCATTCTTTCAAACGTAGGGCATGCCCTGAGAAAACTTTCATATTCTTTTTCCGTACAAAATCCCATAACTTTTTCAACTCCGGCGCGGTTATACCAACTTCTGTCAAAAAGAACTATTTCGCCTGCTGCTGGCAAATGATCGACATAGCGTTGAAAATACCATTCAGTTTTTTCCCTTTCCGTTGGAGCAGGTAATGCGGCTACTTTTACTACCCTGGGATTGAGATATTGTGTTATTCTCTTAATTACTCCTCCTTTTCCTGCGGCATCTCGGCCTTCGAATATAACAACTACTTTGAGGCCCTTTAATTTGACCCATTCTTGTAATTTTATTAGTTCTAGTTGTAACCTAAATAATTCATCATTATATTCCCTTTTACTAATTTTTTTGATTTTCTTCGTGGCGTCTGCACCCATAACAATCAATATCCCCCATGAACATATAGACAAAAGGTCTGCGGTTTATTCAAAAGAATTTATATGCTGTGATGATTGATTAATACTATATCGGTGACTATGATGTACAGCAATGATCTTGTAAAAACAATGCCTATTAATCTCATAATTAGTATTGTAATTGGATTATTAGTAGGATTCATAGAAGAAGTTCCAATAAATCTAATTCCTGATGCATTAATATTTACTTTAGCAGTAGGAATGATAGTCCAGGAAATTTGGTTGGTACAATGGCAAGGCCGTATGGGCGGAACATATGAAAAGGAACTACGAGATTATACCAATAGGATGTTACAATTTTTCGATAATAAAATATTTTGGATAATAGGAATTTTTATAATTTTCTTTACATTGGGTTTAATTCCTTTATTGTTATCAAATGAAGACGCCACTATTATTTCAATTTTAAGAATTTTATGCGTTTCTGTTATTTTGACACTTGGGATCGATCCAATACTCGGAACTTTACCTAAAAAAGATGGAACTACAACAGTAGGTGCATTAGTGATTTATGGAGTAGTGATACATTCAGGTTTGAGTGGTTATCCTGCTTTGGCAGTGGAACTAAACAATCACATAAGTTCGTTTTCAGCAGTAACTTGTTCCTCGATTGTTTTGACATATCTTCTATTATCAACTAGATGGGCATATATCAGGAATCTTTGCTACCTTATGGCAGATGGTTGGGAAAGTTTCACTCCGAGAATAGGGATTCCATTATTAATAATATTAGCACCAGAAGTTCCTAGCTTTTTAGAAATAGTTTCTAGAATATATATTGGTTCTTAATACACTTCAGAGTTCAATTCCTAACTCAGAAAATGGATCAACTTCTGTTTTAATAATTGCATCAAGTTCATTTGAGGCATTGACCGAAAATAGCCCAAAATCTATATCTTTTCTTAT
Organism: Candidatus Thalassarchaeaceae archaeon; assembly: GCA_023700245.1. Taxonomy (GTDB): domain Archaea; phylum Thermoplasmatota; class Poseidoniia; order Poseidoniales; family Thalassarchaeaceae; genus MGIIb-O3. The sequence continues at coordinate 84,401 of JAJPRE010000003.1, read as the reverse complement.
ATCTTCTAACAAATCAGGAAACTCAAAACCTTCCATGGACATTACTTCTAGAAGGTGCTTTTCTAAAGAAGTACTGACATATGCATTCATGATAGGTTGACTAGAAACTAAATCTAATTTAAAGGTATTAACAGCCTCTTTAGCCTTATCTTTTTTTCCTCTCGACAGTAACCTATCTGCTTTTCTAGCACTGTCCTTTGCATAAGAAAGTCTAGAATCCAATATTTGTTTTTGATCTGCAAATTTAAGATCAAGTTCGGCCTTTATTTTATTTTGTTTCTTCGTAGAAAGTTTAACGAAGGAACGTATTCTACTTTGGGAAAACCATGCTATAATATTACTCACCCCCAATACTGGAATCAATTTCAGACTTAAGTTCACCCAAAACTCCATCCATATTTGTAGATATAATAGATCCACTAATTAATTCTGAGAATTCTAAAGGGATTAAATTCTTAGCTTTATTTGGATCATATTGAACTCCCGCTTTGGTATCTTGAATTAACATGACCATGAATCTATGATAAAATTGGTTTGAACGCAGAAGAGCTAAGATACTTCGTGATATTAATAACTCAGCTTTTATTTGCCTCATTTCCATAGCAGTACCCAATACTCTAGGGACAGAAACTTTAATTTCTTCTGAAGCTTTATCTTTTAGCCTTGAATATTTTTTTTCCATTGATTGGATTTCCTCTGTCTTACCTTCTTTGGCTGTCATAAATCTAACAAGATGTTGTTGGTGATCATACTCAAGTTTATCGAGTTTTTTCTTTGGTAACTTAGCCAAACGATCATAAATTGGTCGACTCATATAATTCCCCATTTATTCTTCATTGTGCAATATATCTGAGTTATCGATATCTGTTGCTCGAGGAAGATTATCTCGGATGTCTTCAAGATGGTCTCCAGACGCCCATATTGGACTTTGAACTAATTGCCCCGGATTAATAACATTTTTATTTTGAATCATTTGTAGCATTTTTATTGTTTCATTTGTATTATCAATCGTTTGTTGAAATTTTAATTTCTCGGCACTAAGGCGGTCAATTATACCAGTAGACAATTCTATTTCTGCCGTTATTCTTTGTAATTCTTGACTGTGTTTCGCATCTTCACTAGATTTTAATTCGTTTTGCTGACTTGTTAGTCTAGCCTTTTTCAGTTCATTTTCACGGATTTGAGAATCATGTTCAGAAACCATATTTTCGGAATCGGATAATTTTTCCATATTTCTATTAATTTCCATCTTAAGATTTTTACTTTTACGATTAAAGGCATCCCTATATTCCTGCGGTATACCCTTTTCCCTAAGCCATCGGTCATCAATTAGATCAAATGTCTTCTTCCCGAACGGCCACATAAACTAAGGTGTTAATTATAAGATATATTAAAATATCTAATTATTAATCTAAATTTTTGAAAGTAAATCCTCTAATGCTTCCAAAGGATTACTCGATTTAGTAACTCCGCTGGCTAGTAAAACACCTGATGTTCCTAATTTAATTGCCATTGAAACATCAGCGCCATTTTTGATTCCTGCACCACACAATATTCCTACTTCATTGGAAATTTCCCTAACTGCCTTAGCTGTGCCTGTTACAATAGTAGGATCAGCAGTAGTTACAGATATTTCTCCCCCTATCAATTCTGGCGGTTCAACGGCTACAAATGTAGGCCCTAATGCCGTAAGTGATTGGGCTTCTTCGATATTTGCAGCACATGCACATACAGTAAAATCTTCAGGGACTTGGTCTAACAACATTGCAACATGCTCAATGGATACTTTATGTTCTGCATGATTTATTAGAGTACCTTTGGCCCCTCTTTCTACTGCAGTTTCTGGATGGAGCCAACCAGTATTTGATCCAAATTGGATTGGATCCAAATGTTGAGTCCATACCTCAAGATTAGGTGCTAGGGCTACAATTGAAGCCAGATCAAATGCAGACACTACTGCCACTAATCTAGCATTTGTATCGATACTAGTCATAATTAATGCTAATTTTTCTGCCGAAATTCCATGAGCGGTTTCATATGTCTTGAAGTTAACAACTACTAGGGGGCCCGACATGGCTGCACGAAGAGTAACTAGAATTTTAGAATATCGCCTATAAATCATTATCTTGTTGCTTGGTGCCCTATTACTTCCTCAGAAATAACAATTCCATCATTTATTATTGCACCTTCGCCAATTAAACAACTTTCTAAAAAAGTATTTTTTCCAATAATGGCATTATTTAATACGACACAATCAGTTAGAGAAGCAGAGGGATCTATAGAGACATTGGCTCCTATGGCGCATCTTTTTACTGATTCCACGTTTTCAACGTTATCTGCATACCATGATTGGTTAATCTTTTTACCAGAATTAAATCTATCATTATCTATGCAAGTTTGGACTGCTTCTATGTAGGATTTGGGCGTACCCGCATCTACAAAATAACCAGTAAATAGCAATCCTGCCATTTGCCCAGATTCTGCTATTGGTGGGAAAACCACTCTTTCCATACTGTGCCTCTCTAATGAAAAATTATCTAAGATTTCTTTTTCAATAATCACACATCCAGCATTAATATAATTTGAAAATTCCGTTCCTGGATCAGGTTTTTCTTGGAAACGTCTGATAAAACCATCATTATCCAAATCACATACTCCGAATCTACTGGGATCTTCAACTTCCCAAAGAGAGAGAGTTGCTTTTGCCCCTTTTTCATGATGATGATTTAATAGTAATTTTATATCAACACTTGATATTAAATCCCCGTTTAAAACTATTACTGGACCATCTTTTGATAAATTCTTACTTGCTAATCCCACAGCCCCCCCGGTTCCAAGTGGTTCGTTTTCGGTAGAAATTATTACTTCATAACTAGTATCCTTTTTTGAAAAAAATTCTTCTATTTGTTCTACTCCATAGCCAGCAGCAATAATAACTTTTGAAATTAAATCTTCTGGGATTACTTCAATTACTCTTTCAAGCAGATTTTTATCTAAAATTGGAAGTAAAGGTTTTGCCCTATTTTCAGTCCATGGCCTTAATCTGGTTCCGAATCCACCAACTAGTACAATTACTTCCATATTTACTAGGACCAATGGTGAGGATTTGAGTTCTTCTATATTTTAATAATTTAGAAGGCCTCTATCGCATCTTTCAAAGACAAGATGCATGTGGGCCTATCATGAATATTCACGAATATCAAGCCAAGGCTATGTTTAATGATTCAGGAATTAAAGTAGTAAAGGGAATACATTGTTTATCAGTAGAGTCTGCATTAAAAGCCTACGACGAGTTAGAATCTAAGATTGTAGCCGTTAAAAGTCAAATACATGCTGGAGGAAGAGGGAAGGGGAATTTATATGATCCAGAATCTGGAGATTTGATAATGGAAGGAGGTGTAAAAATAGCTTTCTCAAGAAAGGAAGTAGAGGAATATTCTACTGCAATTATAGGAAATAGATTGGTGACAAAACAAACAGGTAAAGAAGGTAAAATTGTCAATAATTTATATGTCGAGTCGGGTTGCGAGATAGAACATGAGTATTATTTAGCACTTTTAGTTGACAGAGAAAATAAATCCATCTTAATAATGGCATCTACAGAAGGAGGAGTAGATATTGAAGAAGTAGCAGAAAATAATCCTCAAGCAATTCATAAAATTTGGGCGGACCCTTTGGAGGGACTATTAGAAAGGGATTCAATTTCCCTGGCAACTTCATTAGGACTTTCAGGTAAATCCCATGATGAGATGGTAATTATGCTAAATGCACTCCATTCAATGTTTTTGGAAAAAGATTGTTCCATGATTGAAATAAATCCACTAGTAAAAAATAAATCTAACGAGATGATAGCCCTAGATGGGAAAGTTAGTTTTGATGATAGTGCTGATTTTAGACATCCTTGGAGAAATCAATTACGTGACCTTTCAGAAGAAGAAGATGTTGAAATTAGGGCACATGAACATGGATTATCCTATGTTAAACTTGATGGCAATATAGGATGTCTAGTTAATGGAGCAGGCCTAGCAATGGCTTCTATGGATGTAATAAAGCTCTATGGCGGTGAGCCTGCAAATTTCCTAGATATCGGAGGAGGTGCTACGCGAGAATCTATTACTGCTGCGTTTGAGATTATTTTAGAAGATAAGAATGTGGAAGGGATACTAGTAAATATTTTCGGAGGAATAATACAATGCGATATGGTAGCTAGAAGCGTCATAGAGGCATCCAAGGAAATAGGACTTGATGTTCCACTTGTAGTTAGATTTTCGGGAACTAATCATGTTGAAGGGAGGGCTGTACTAGATAGCAGTAATTTAAATGTCTATACAACAAAAACTCTTGCTGAAGGTGCTGAGAAAATTGTGTCTCTAACCAGGGGGGATAAATAATGTCAATTTGGATAAATGAAGATAGTAAAATTCTTATCCAAGGAATTACGGGCAAACAAGGTACATTTCATGGCACTATGATGATAGAATATAGGACAAATGTTGTCGGAGGCGTAACTCCCGGTAAAGGAGGGCAGAAAATAATGCTCTCAAATAAGGAGGTTGATGTCTACAATACAATGTCTGAGGCTATTGGTGCTACTAATGCCAATGTTAGTTTGATATATGTGCCAGCTCGATTTGCTGCTTCGGCAATAATTGAGGCTGCAAATGCATTTCAAGAAAATGGTGGAGGATTGATAGTTTGTATCACTGAAGGAATTCCAATTTTAGATATGGTTAACGCTGTGGCAAAAATTGGAAAATGTCCTGATGTTCGATTGATAGGTCCGAATTGCCCAGGCATAATAACTCCAGGCGACGATGGAGGGTGTAAAGTCGGGATAATGCCTGGATTCATACATGCAAAAGGAAGAATTGGGATTGTTTCTAAAAGCGGAACTTTGACCTATGAAGCAGTAGCACAAACTATGAGCGTGAATGAAGGTCAATCGACGTGTGTTGGAATAGGAGGAGATCCAGTAAATGGTACAGGATTTATTGATTGCTTAGATGCTTTTGAGAAAGATCCACAGACCGAGGCGATTGTAATGATCGGAGAGATAGGAGGATCTGCTGAAGAGGAGGCTGCTGAATGGGCTTCTAAAAATATGACAAAACCAATTGTTGGTTTTGTTGCAGGATCAACGGCCCCAGAAGGAAAAAGAATGGGTCATGCTGGCGCCATAATATCTGGAGGGAAGGGTACAGCACAAGAAAAATTTGCTGCTTTTGAAGCGGCAGGGATTTACGTTGCAAGAGATCCTTCTGAAATCGGTAATGTATTAGTGAAGGCGCTAAAAGATTGTGAACTTAGATAAACAAATTACTAATTTAATGATTGATTGTAGAATATTAGTGAGTACTTAGATGGGAGTTAGTTTCTGGATTACTATAGAAGGAGGGGGCGAAGATGAAAAAAACTGAGAAACATATGAAAAAGATGTTGATTGGTACTTCTAGATCTTTTTATTTAACATTAAAATTTTTACCATCCAAAATTCGAAATCAAATAGGTTTAATGTATTTATTAGCTAGACTTTCAGATACTATTGCAGATTCAAAAACTGATGATAAAAAATATTTAGAATCATTATTAGAATCTTATAATAATAGAATCCAGCAAGGTAAAGGAGATTTACCTAATTTTATTGAGCTTGCAGATAAACAAGATAATTTGTCTGAACGAGAATTGCTACTAAACTCAAAAATTCCAATTGAGGCATTAGAAAATTCAAAAATATATACTGATGATGATAGAATGAAAATTAGATATTGCTTGAAAATTATAATTTCTGGTCAAACTCTTGATTTGAAAAGATTCACCGGAGCCTCTGAAAAATCAATGATTGGACTCAGAAATGAGAAAGAATTAGATGAATACACATACATGGTAGCTGGATGTGTTGGAGAATTTTGGACGCATATGACACTTGGGCATCAGTTTAAACTAAATCAGGAAAAAGAAGATGATTTTTTTACTAAAGCTGTAAGTTTTGGTAAGGCTTTACAATTAATAAATATATTAAGAGATTTACCTGAAGATTTGCGTATGGGTCGATGTTACATACCAATAGAAGAACTATCCAAACATGATTTGGTCATAGAAGATTTATTAGAATCAGAGAGCATAATTAAATTTAGGCCAATTTTTGATTCATATATTGATAAAACGGATAATTATTTAGATGAGGCGATTGAATATATTGAAATGATACCAAAGTATCAATTTAGATTACGCCTATCCTGTATGTTGCCGGTCATAATAGGCCAGAAGACTCTTAATTTATTAAGAAATAGAAATATCTTAGATAGTAATAATAGGATTAAAGTTGATAGGTCGGAAATAAAAAAAGTAGTCAGAAGGGCGGCAATAGCCTCCATTAGTAAAAAAAACAGCCTAAAATTGTTAAAAAAATATAAGTAATAAAAATTAATTAAGTTTTTAAAAATAAAAGAAAAACCAAATTATCATCCAATCAATTCATAGTGAACTTCAAGTCGACATCTATTCCGGTAGGGATGAGAGTCATGGCAGAAAGGCAAGTTTCTGATTTCGGAATCGCTAACGGCGGTTTTAGAAAGCAAACTGTACCATTGATTGATTCTGAAGATGAGCCTAAGAGAATAGAGTTAGTGCGTGCTGCTGTTGACCTTACAAAAGAGGCCACTAGAGCAATTAGCATTACTGCCTTAGAAACCATTAGAGAAGGTGCAATTTTTATGGGAGTAATTGGTTCAAGAGGAGAATTATTAAATCCATTTAGATACATAGATGCACCAATTTGGAAAGAATCGGAAGTACCTCCTCATATGATTAAAACTGCATATGAATATTGTGAAGAGTTAACTCGTAGAGAAGCTGGAAATTTTTACCACTCTTTCAAGTATCTACCTGATTTTGAAAGGAAAGCGATATGTGCATATTATGCATTTTGTAGAAGAGCAGATGATATTGCAGATGGGGACTTTGTTGATATTTTTCCAGGAGGTTCATCGGACGACCCGGAATCGATAGAATATAGATCGGTAATTGAAAATCTAAGTAAAGGAGGTGCAATATTAGATAGAAGTTCATATAATGATAAAATGTCTCAATTATTTTATTATAGAAAGAAACTATCAACAGCTTATGGTAATGTTACTTCTACAGATCCTATATTTATGGCAATAAAGGATACTGTGAATTCATTTGGAATACCCAGACAATTACTTGATGATATGGTTAGTGGAATGGAGGATGATTTCCATATGAATAGATATCATAATTTTGAAGATCTCTACGCCTATTGTTATAGAGTTGCATCCACAGTAGGTTTAGTTTGTATAGAAATTTATGGTTATGATAATATAAAAGCAAGAGAATATGCTGAATCTTGGGGAATATTTATGCAATTGGTAAATATATTAAGAGACGTTGCAGAAGATGCAAAGAGGAATAGAATATACTTGCCAATAGATGATTTAGCAAAATATGGAATCAGTGAAGATGATATTTTAAATAATGATAATTTAGTCAAACATCCAGGATGGAAACCTTTTGTTGAAGACTATATTGAAAGAGCAAATTCGTATAGAGATAAGGCATTTAAACTACTTCCGTTATTAGATAAATCTTCGAGATATTCCCCTGCCGCTATGGCTGCATTCTATAGTTCAATATTAAAGAAAATAAAGAAAAGAGATGGGGACGTATTTTCAAGTAGAATTCAATTATCAAAGACAGAAAAAATTACTCTTGCAGGGTATGTATATATAAGATATAGATTTCTTGCTATCTAGAACATAAGTTATGAATGGGCTATTCTAAATATAAGAAGTAATAATAGAATTTTAAGAGGTGAGGACATTAGAATTGCAGTATTAATTCAAGAAAGATGTAAACCAAATAGTTCTGCATTTACATATCTGCAGAAGTATGCTGGGATGTGCGGAGGAGAATGTATCCAGGTTGAAGAAAATAAGTGTAAAATTCTTGAAGAAGCTTGTCCAGTGTGCTTTACTAGGGCTAAACTTTGCCCAGGAGATGCAGTCAAGGTGATCAATCTTCCAGAAGAACTTAGTTCGGATATGACTCATAGATATAGTTTAAATGGATTTAGGTTATTTCGTTTGCCCACACCAAGACAGGATTCAGTAATAGGAATTCTGGGGCCAAATGGTATTGGAAAATCTACTGCAATTAATCTTCTTTCTGGTTCTATAATGCCAAATCTTGGAGATTGGATTGACCCGCCGACTGATTGGGAAAGTATTATTGAAACATTTCCCAGGGGGGAATTAAGAGATTATCTGACTTTAGTATCAGAAGGGGAAATTAGCATAGCAGTGAAGCCACAATATATCGATAAATTGCCCAAATTATGGAGCGGAAAGGTAAGTGGATTGTTAACCAGAGTTAATGATATGGGGGAGCTTGATAAATATGCTAAACAGACTGGTATTGAACATCTTTTAGAAAGGGAACTAAAAGATCTATCCGGAGGTGAATTACAAAGAGTTGCTATTTGTGCCACAATTCTTAAGGATGCTGAAGTATACTTCTTTGATGAGCCTTCTTCGTACCTTGATATTTATGAAAGGATGAGAATGGTCAGTATAATCCAAGATTTGGCCAGTAAAGGAAAAAGAGTTTTGGTAGTAGAACACGACTTAGCAATATTAGATGTACTTTGCGATATGTTACATATAATCTATGGAGACAGAGGAGCCTATGGGATATTTACTCCTTCAAGAACTACAAGAGGTGCCATAAATGCATATCTAGATGGTTTTCTACATGAAGAAAATGTTAGAATAAGAGATAAGCCAATAAAATTCCTAAGAGGAAGAACAAGAGGAGAAGAAATTGGACAGCCAATAATAAAATGGGGAGATATGGAAAAAACATTAGGAGATTTCAAGTTAATTACTGGTAAAGGAGAAGTTAAATCAGCAGAAGTTGTAGGTGTCGTAGGGCCCAATGCAACCGGAAAAACAACAATGGCAAAATTAATTGCTGGAGAACTAGAACCTGATAGTGGTTGGTGTACAACTAATGCAAAAATTTCATACAAACCGCAACATGTAAATACTGATTTTGAAGGCAGTGTCCAAAATTGGATGGATACTGAAATTGGAATGAAATGGAGGTCAGGAGAATTCAATACACAAGTAATTAGGCCACTTAAAATTGATAAAATGTTAGAATTACAAGCAAAGAAATTATCAGGAGGAGAATTACAGGCTGTAAGTATAGCAATATGTCTAGGTAAGGAAGCGGATCTTTACTTATTTGATGAACCAAGTGCTCACCTAGATGCTAATGCTAGAATGGAGACTGCAAAGGCAATAAGGAGGATTATGGAAAGTAATGAAAAGGCTGCTTTTGTAATTGATCATGATATTTATTTCATCGATATAGTTAGTGATTCATTATTAGTTTTTGATGGAGAGGGAGGTAAAATAGGTAATGCTATAGGGCCATTAAGTCTTAGGAAAGGTATGAATAAATTTCTAGCAAATGTTGATATTACTTTTAGAAGGGATCATGATTCTCACAGGCCTAGAATCAATAAGCCAGGAAGTAGAAAGGACAGAGAACAAAAAGTTGAAGGAGAATACTTTTATGTTGAATAAAATAACCATCGAATTCTTGAATGAAATAGTGGACGGAGGGTCGTGTCAGGCGACTCAGAAGACGTACCAACTCCTGAAGAGGAAGTAGAAATTGAATTAGAAGTGGAAATCGATCCCATTAGTGCAATGGAAAAAAAAATTGATAATTTGGAAAAAGAACTACAATATTCTGCAGCTGAAATAGTGAATGTAAGAAATCGGGCCATTAGAGATAGGAATGATTCAATCAAATATGGTTGTAGCGGGCTGGCAACTCGATTGATACCAATAATTGATAATCTATCAAGGGCAATTAAAAGTAGTTCAACTGAAGAAAATATATCTGAATCATTAGTTGAAGGAATTAAAATGATAATAGATGGAATGATGGATGCCTTGAGGATTGAAGGAGTGAATAAAATAGATACTGAAGATGGTAAATTTAATCCCATAAGCATGGAATCAATTGCATCAATGCCTTGCCCAGAAGGAAAAAATCCTGGAGATATAATCGAAATAATTGAAGATGGATACAAACTTCATGATAGGGTTTTACGAGCGACTAAAGTTATAGTTGCAGAAGGGTGAAATTTTTGAAAATAAATTTACTTAAAAAAAGGAGTATAGGCATAACAATATTTATCCTAGTAACATATTTTACTGCCGTAATATCAATTCAAATAATTGGGCCTGATTCGCTAATAATTCCTAATGAATTTCCAGAAGAATGCCCCAAGGATTCAATGAATTGTACAATGATTGGCCCACAGCCTCATAGGGGTGAGGGTAAAACTGAATTACGTTTTAATTCTAATTTAAGTGAAGTGATATTTGAGGCAAAAAATTGGATAAATGACCAACCAAGGACTGAAATTCTTGGAGAATGGGACAATCAAATCCACGCCGTATTTAGAACTATGATATTGAGATTTCCCGATGATTTTGTAATTAATTTACATTGTGAAAACGATACTTCTGTGATGTATATTTATTCGAAATCTCGAATGGGAATTAGTGACTTGGGAGTAAATAATGAAAGAGTATCGCTATTTACTAAACATATGGAGTATGCAGATTTAAATTCATCAATATGCTTTTGAAGAATTTTATGAAAGATACGAATCATTTAGATCTAAGTCTAGTAACGCCAATGATTACTAATAGTATACAAATTAATGCCGATATATTAGAAATTATGATTGCATAAGAAGACATGAGGATACCATAAATTAACCACAATAATAATGCTGAAGCAACTAACCAAAATGTAGGTAAAGAAATTCCTTCATGCGAACCATCATGCCAAACATCTTTTATTTGAGGAATCCAAGCTATGACTCCTAAAAATCCAGCAAATAACCCAATAAATTCTATATAAAATGACAAATAAAATCCTCATATATCGTCTCTTTCTACTTTTGTTCCACTTGACCAATCGTAAATTCCTTTTCCGGACTTCATACCTAGATGGCCAGCATCAACTAAATTTTTAAGAAGTGGATGTGGAACATAACGTTCATCTGAGAATGAAAGTGCGAGATTAGATAAGATATCTTTTCTTACGTCCAATCCCACCAAATCAGATAATTCTAGAGGTCCGATTGGGTGTTTATATCCAAGTACCATGGCAGTATCGATATCACTTGCCGAAGCCACTCCCTCTGCCAACATCCTAATGGCCTCATTACCCAAGACTACTCCCAATCTACTTGTAGCAAAACCAGGTACATCCTTAACAAGAATAGTTATTTTACCCATCTTTAGCCCGATTAATCTAGATGAATCTATAGTTTCTTGAGAGCATTTATCATGATGGACTAATTCAAGTAGTTTCATTATCGGGACTGGGTTAAAGAAATGCATTCCTATTACTCTTTCTGGGCTATTGGTTGCATCAGCTATTTCTGAAATTGATAAGCTAGAAGTATTAGATGCCATAATTGTATGAGAAGGGACTAATTTTTCAATTTTCGAAAATAAATTCTTTTTTAATTCCATAATCTCGGGAATTGCTTCAATGACTAAATCTGTTGACTCCAGTGCATCTTCTAAGTCCGTATGAGTAGTCAATTTAGAATTCCAAATTTCTTTTTCTATTTTCGTAGTTTTACCAATTAAAATTCCTTTATTCCAGAAGGCATCAATATTAGATATTGCATTTTCTAAACTTTTAGTTGAGGTATCAAAAATCCTAGTTTCCCAACCGCATTGGGCAGAAATTTGGGCTATCCCAGCGCCCATTGTTCCTGCGCCGATGATGGTTACAATTCTAACATCCATGCCAACTGGCTGCAGCAATAGACCATATGGTTTACTCAATCTTGGCGCCCATATGCTGCTAGAGCAGCCTGAAATAACCTTTGCCGGGGAACATCATGTTCCAGAAAACAAGTGAATGGGGCAACATCTTTCAGTAGTTCTATTGCACTTACATAAGCCCCATAAATAAATGGATCCGCAACATCAGTAGAAGGAATATTGATCCCCAATTTTACGAGGCCTTTACGAGTATCTTCATCCCATATTGCATAAGTATGATGTGTAAAATGAAGATATGCTGACAATCGATGTATGTCTGATCTAGCTTTTTGAGTAAAACTATCAATAAGTAAAGTATCCGGGTATCTAATAGCATAGAGTGCTAATTTAACTTCTCGAGTAGTTTCCTCTTTCCAATCTCTTTGTTCAAGATTCATCCATGAATCTATCATATTCAACATTTCATCATCGTATGGGCGTTTTACTGTATATAGTAGTTTTTCGTATTCATCTGGGTTTTGAACATCAGAATGATGGTGTTGATGAAATAAGTCAGTTAAATTATCAAAAAATGGTTTACATTTTTCTTTATTAAAAGCTAAAAGTGAAACATGCTGCATTTAAATCACCATATTCCATCAATTACCTTTCCATTGCCTATATTGAATCCAATCTTGCTTCATATAATCATTCATCAATTTATCTTCATCTTCTTGAGTAGGCAATACACTAATCAAGTATGCATCATATTCTTCTTCAGTACCTACAAAATTTTCACCTGTAATAGTATATTTTTCATCAGAATACATCCCAATTCCTCGATTAAATTTATCTGAAGGGATAAATAATTCAGGTTCCCCCTCTTTTCTAGCAGAGCTTATCCTACGCATTTCTTCCCTTAGTTCTTGGAAATATAATTCCCTACTTGCTTCATTTAGATGTTCCCGATCGGCCTCAGAGTCGCTTTCCCTCTCATCATATCTGCCTTTTACTCCATACACATAGGCCCATTGGGCACTTGTAGAATCATCCGTACCAAATAAATCAAGACCAGTGCTAATCCATTTATTCAGATATTTTTGTAGTAGTACGCAAGGTATTACTCCTTGTTTTACAATCCTTCTTAGACCATTAGCACCTGTGCCAAGATGAAATGATTCCTCCTTTAGCATTGGCCCCATCGATGCTGCTAAGGGCTTAAAGGAAGATGTGCTTAGCATTTTAAGTTGGTATTTGCCATCCCTATCAATAAAATGAGTGAAGCAAAAGAAATCTAACCAGTGATCTATCGGGGCATTAAAGGAACCAAGAATTCTAGTACCCTCTTGTGCATTTCTCTCTAATAATTTAGAAGCTTCTCTTACTCCTTGTTCACCAAAATATGTACACAATACATATGCCATCTGCCAGCCATGTCTTTGTTCTTCACACATTATCCTTAATGCTGACTTCTTATCATATTCTGTAGGGGCAGTATCCAAAAGATGATGTTGTTGTTCTACGCTAGCGAATTCAGTGTCGCCTTGTACACTAATCATACTAATAATGGCATCTCTTATGTTTTGTTGAGGGATTTGCATCCTCCTTTCCCATTTTGGCATACCTTCAAAGTCTCCAAATTCAATTTGATTACCTGCGGTATCCCAATCAAATTTTATATCAAATCTATAATCTCCCAACCAAGACGGGTCGAATCCAATTCTAGTTTGCCATTCACTGAAGTCATTTATCCATGCTTCAAAGTTGGGCGAATAATCCTGTACTATTTCTGTGTCTGCCATAAAAAAATGGGACAGGTAATTAGTATATGAATAAGTGTATAGAAAGATGGAAAATTTGAGTTAATTATTTCCCCTTGAACCTTGGTGTACGACGTTCTACATATGATGCAATGCCTTCTTTAGCATCTTCTGATTGAAACAGATCAGATTGTAATTCTCTTTCTAAAGCGAGATGGGATTCAAGAGGTATCTCAATACCACTTTGTACGCTTCTCTTGATATTTCCAATTGCTTTCGCTGCAGCAAGAGGAAGTGTGAATTGCCCTGCATAATCCAATACATCTGTCCTGAAATCATCCAAACCAACGCTATCATATATATCATGTACTAAGTCCATATCTCTTGCCTCTTCAAATGAAAATTTTCTACCTGTAACCATTATTTCCATTGCTCTTGCTTTACCTACCAAGCGGGCTAATCGAGCGGTTCCGCCAGTTCCTGCAAGTACCCCTAGAGAGACTTCAGGTAATCCAATTTGGAAATTTCCTTTGTGTGCTATCCTTATATCTGCTGCCATAGCAATTTCGAGTCCCCCTCCTACGGTATGGCCATTCAATGCAGCAATAACTAATTTTGGAGTTTGCTCGAGGCGGGAAAGAGTTTCGTTAGCATGCAAGCAGAAGAAATACTTGTATCTTGGAGATAATGTATTTAGATAATTTATACTTGCTCCTGCTGAAAAGAATTTGGCCCCATGGCCTGTCAATAATATTACAGAAACATCACCATCAAAACGAGCATTCAAAATAGCTTGATCTATATCTTCCCACATTTCACGCGTGTAAGTATTAACAGAGGTTCTTCCTTCGGTAAGAGGTTTTCCATCAGTGTCAGATATTAGTTCTATAATGGCAATACCATTATCTGTTACTCCATAATTAACCAAATTATTAGGCATTGATTTTAGTTCGGGCCAAGAAGTCATGATAATGGGAATATGATGGGTTATTTCAATCAAACGGAAAATATAGGTCACACATCAAGTATCGGATTCAGTAAATGATAAATGAGCACCAGATTTCCTTACTTGGTCCCATTGTTTACCAATTTCCAAAGCCGCTGGACTTGGGTCCCAAATATCTCTCTTAAGCGCCTTCCTAAATGGCATATGGTTTACTATACGGCCATCGGGAAGTTCTTTTTTCTTTAACATACTTAACTTTACAATAGGCCACAATAATTTACGAAAAATTCCGGGCGAATAAAGCCATCTAAGAAATGCTAGACCATCTCCTTTTCGTTTTTGGTCCCACATCCAATATCTAGCAGCTAATTTAAATCCTCTGTCTCCAATTCTGTTTAATAAAAAGCGATTAGTGGCACTAGATTTAACAAGAGGTATTAGCCTCTTACGAATTTCCAATTCATAATCGCATTCTCCAAGTATTCCTTTGGCTGCTAATACGCCGCTTGTGATGGCATATCTCATGCCAAAACCCCACATAAAATCCTGTAATCCGCCTGCTTCACCAACGTAGTAACGACCTTTGTGAACATATTTTTTGGGGAGTGAAAAATCTCCTTTCCCCCCTACTCTCTTTATTGGTTTTCGATTTAATTCGTATCTATCTTCGTACCATGCAATAGTTTCATTCAAATAACGGCTACTTTTCTTTTGTTTTCGCCATAAGCAGGTACAAATCAGTCCAATTCCATCTATTATTATTAGATAAGAATAAGCCCCTGGTGCTAATTTATCATTTAATTGTAAAGTTACATGGTTAGGATGATCAGTATGAAAAATTTCACCAAATGCAACAGCACTGGATTCTTTTGGACCTGCGGCTATAATGTCGCATTCATCTGGAGATTTACGCACTCCATAATGTATTTTTACTCCGGCCTCTATTGCCATACGCTTCATGCCTTGATCAATGCAATGTTCATCTGTACCTCTTTCGACAACTCTGAATGCTATAGATTCTGTTTTAGGTTGAGTAATTACGTCATCAGGATGTGCTAAATCTACCATATCAAAACTGTTAGACTTGAAGTAATCGGGCTTGAGACCCCACTGCTTCATTTCATCAAAAAAATCTGGAGCTGATGTCCAATTCTCGATACCTTGAAAATCTCCATCAAAACGAGCGCCACTGTCTTTCCTGACATCATATACATGTACTTCTTTCCCGGCATTTGCCAATATTGTTGCTGCTGAAAGTCCAGAAAGTCCCGCCCCTAAGATATGGAAGGGAGCATTGTCCATAGATATGACGGAGGAAGTTCTAAACTTCAACAATTGGGTAATTTCCGCTGTATTCAAGTCTCAGCGTACCATGGGAGTAACGTGAAGGACGTAATAATAACAATAGAATCTGACAAACTTGAGCCAGATGAGTTAAGAAAAATGATAGATTCAGAGGATTGTGGCAGCATAGTTTCATTCATAGGCTTGACAAGAGGGATTGAAAATTCAATAAAAATAAGAGAGTTAATTTTTGATGCATGGGAAGAAAAATTACCAAATATACTAAAAAGGTTAGGTGATGAATCTATCGAAAAATTTGGAGTTAAAAAAGTAGTTATTTCACATCGGATTGGAAGGGTGAGTCCGAAGGAACCTATTGTTTGTATCCACGTTGCATCAACACATAGAAAGGAAGGTTTTATGGCATGCAGTTGGCTAATTGATGAGTTAAAAAATCAAGCACCATTGTGGAAAAAAGAAGTAAGAGAAGATGGAGTTATTTGGAAAAAGGGTTTAGGTTAGAAATTATAGTTAAAATCTATAAAACTAGTCTATTTTTATAAATATTCAAATATATGTCCACGTTACTAGAAACGATATTATGAGTAAAGGTTTGGATGGCATCATTGACATTAGTTCAAAACCCAAGGTAAAAAGGTCTGCAATTGCAACAGGCTTAATCAAATTGAATAAAGAATCAATAGATTTGATTGAATTTGGAAGAACTAGTAAAGGAGATGTTCGTGAGGCCTCCACTGTTGCTGCAATTCAAGCAGTGAAAGATACTCCTCGGATGATTCCTCATTGCCACACAATACCGATAGAGGGCTGTAATGTAAAATGGAATATTGAAGAAAGTCATTTAAGATGCACAGTTTCAGTCATTTCTCATTGGAATACTGGAGTTGAAATGGAGGCTTTGTGTGGTGTCACGGCAGGATTATTGTGTGCATGGGATATGCTAAAATCTAATGAAAAAAATATAGATGGCCAATATCCAGATACACAAATTGTTAATATTAAAATTTTAGAAAAGAATAAACAGCAACCGCACAATTGAATTCCTAGTCGCTATGCGGTAAGCATGTTAACAAGGGACTTGGAGAAGTATTTTCTGGAGGCAACAGAATCTGCGGCAATAGCTGCTGCGGCATGGATTGGACGTAACGACGGTAAAGCAGCGGATGGAGCAGCTGTTGAAGCCATGAGAAAAGTATTCGATACTGTCCCATTTGATGGAAGAGTGGCGATTGGAGAGGGCGAAAGAGATGATGCTCCCATGTTATGGATCGGAGAGCCATTGGGATCCATGCAAGGAGTCCCTGAGGCAATTTCCATAGATATAGCCGTAGATCCCTTAGAATGTACTAATCATGTAGCATATAACTTACCCAATGCAATGGCAGTTCTTGCAGCCGCGCCAAGAGGAGAGTTATTGCATGCACCAGATTGCTATATGGACAAAATAGCCGGATCTTCGGAACTTATTGGGGAAATTAGTTTAGGCGCAGGCGCATCATACAATATTGAGGCTGCATGCTCAGCATTGGGTAAAAATTCAAGCGAGTTGAAAGTAGTAGTTATGGACAGACCAAGACATATTGAATTGATAAAAGAATTGAAAGAATATAATGTCGATATCAGATTAATTGGAGATGGAGATGTTTCCGCAGCTCTAGATGCTGCTGATCCTAATTCAGAGATTGATATGTTGATGGGCATAGGTGCAGCACCTGAAGGCGTAATTACGGCAACTGCATTAAGAGGGTTGAATGCACCATTTGAAGGTAGATTAGTATTTAAAAATGAAGGACATAGAGAAAGAGCAGAGAAAATGATAGATGGAGATATAGAAAAAATTTGGGATCGAGACGAATTATGTTCATCTAATGATGCGATATTCATCGGTACTGGAGTTTGTGATGGCAGAACTAATGGAGTTAAAAAGGATGAAAATGGAAAATATATAGTCCAATCTGAAATCATAGATGTTCATAACAATGAACATAAAATATTGACTTCTGAAAGATAAAAAGATCAATCTAGAACGATGGATTCATTTCCTAAGTCCATTTCCGGCAAGATAGGGATAGCATGAATATTAACAGTTTAGAGAAGATTGCGAATGATTTAGTTGCTGAAGGGAAAGGAATTTTAGCCGCTGATGAAAGTAATGGAACCATGTCAAATCGATTGGAGGCCGTAGGAATTAAAGCATCTGAAATTAGCAGGAGAGAATATAGAGTAAATCTTTTTTCATCTCCGGGTTATGAGAATTCAATTAGCGGCATCATACTTTATGATGAAACTATTACGCAATTAATGGATAATGGCGATACAATACCGGAAGCAATGATACAAAGAGGAGTTTATCCCGGAATTAAGGTCGACACAGGAGCGAAAGAATTAGCTAATCATAAAGGGGAAAAAATTACCGAAGGATTGGATAATTTAAGGGAAAGATGTATTAATTATTACAAATTAGGTGCTAGATTCGCAAAATGGAGGGCAGTTATAAAAATTTCAGATAATATTCCTAGTGAAGCATGTATCAAAGTCAATGCGCATGCATTAGCCAGATATGCTGCAATATGTCAAGAGCAGGGATTGGTGCCAATAATTGAGCCGGAGGTTTTGATGGATGGCAATCATTCTTCCAAAATATGCTTTGATATTACCTCAAAGGTATTAGCAATGACATTTTTAGAATGTTCAATACAAGGAGTTCACCTCCCAGGAGCAATATTAAAGCCAAATATGATATTGCCTGGCATTAATAGTTCAGAAGAAATAACAAGAGAAGAAGTTGCAAACTTAACAGTGAAGTGCCTAATTGAGAATGTTCCAAAAGAGCTTGCAGGAGTTGCTTTTCTTTCAGGTGGACAATCTGATGAAGATGCAACAGCGCACCTCAATATGATGAATAAAATGAATGATGGATATCCTTGGGAATTATCATATTCCTACGGTAGAGCATTACAGGCTGCTGCATTAAAGGAATGGGCAGAAGGAACACCACTATCCAGCCAAAGGGCTTTCCTCAAGAGGGCCTTTATGAATCATAAAGCTAGAACTGGTGAATGGAATCCGGAACTAGAATGATCTCATATATTATTTTCAGATTCCAAAGTACCAGGCCTTAATTGCCAGACACATATCTCATATCTACCAGATAATGCCCCACCTCTTTTAGTAGTAGCAATTTTAAGGATGTCCTTATCCTTAGATAAAACATTTCCAAGTTGTTGAGGAGTAGTCCCATGCCTCATAGTAGAATTAACATGTTCTAAAATTTCAGTAGTATTTGCTTCTCCCCTTAAATCTAAAAATTTTTTTATTTTTTGTCTTAATCTTGTTGTTCTCATATTCTTAAACTCCATTCAAATTAATTAATTTCTGACTTCCTTCCGTGATGGTCAGTCCAATCCATCGTGGCCCACTCTGAAAGTGAATATGAAGGATCTATGACACCGCTGTTACGTACTTCGCCAATGCGGATAATAAAATCATCATCTTCGAGAAATTTTGCTAAATCCAAATTAAGAGAAATATTCATTTGAGATAACCAAGATGAAATTTCTGCAGTATTCCTTGGTTTATTATTTAGGAAATTTCTAATACTCTTACGTACAATTTCTATTTCCATAATGACTGCCTACCTTAGTGATACAGTCCGCCTAAACTAACCATGTTGCTCAGGAGAGCGGGGGGTGATATAATGCTTCTGTATATTATTACCATCGGTAGTTACATTATGTTGTGAAAAATGTAGTATATTTAACATGTTTAAACTTCATAATTAAATAGGCATAAGATTTCCAAGAGAAATACTTAACATATTGTAACTATAACAGTAAATATTATACACATAATTGATTTAGATTAATTCAGAGGAGTAAATTAGTGTCAAATCATTTCGGTAACATCTCAACAGGAGATGAAATAATTACACCAAAAAGTATCAGAAGTAAGCATCGTTTAAGATTGATGATTAGGCTTTCCGAAAAAGAAGAAACAGTTAGTAAATTGGCGGATTTAGTAGATTTAAGGGTACCTCATGCTTCAGCCGAAATAAGAAAAATGCGAGATGAGGGACTTGTTTCCAGTGACTTGATTACTGGGACAAGAGGTGCTAAGATTAGCTTAACTCCATCAGGATGGAATTCACTATATTCTGATGAATGGGCTAGGGCATTGGTAGCCTTACCATTGCCTAATGATACTAAAAAATATAGCATAATTTATAGAGAAGGAACTGATATTCTTTTTACATTTCTAAATCGTCCGAAAACCCCCATGATTATGATCCCAGATAGATTACCTGATTCCAGTGGAAACGAAGGGGCATTATGGCACTGGGCTACATTAAATGAAGGCAGTTTGCGCTGGTTTAATTTAGATACTATGCAAATAAGCAATGTGGAACCTAAAAATCTAAATCCTGAGAGCATTGATTCCTACATTGAGAAGCCACAGATAATAGGAATAATCAGGGGAAAAATATTGAATGATAAAGTGACAACATCATCTTCCATGGGAAAATGGTTTAATCATTCTAAGGAAAAACCAAGATCTCCCCTTACAGAGAGCTCCTATCATCGGGGTATTTGGACGCTTGGAGAATGCCACAGTATGATTCCCAGAATTAGGCCAAAGGAACCAATTGTTGGAATTTTAACGGACAGCCTGTATAAGTCGATGTTACTAAGAACAGCAAAACCAAATGCATTATTGATTGGAGATTTAAGAGGCTTAGAACCAGAAGATACGACGTATCCCCTAGATTCACTTGACTATTGGATAGAGTTATCTCATCCCAGGATATCTATTCAAGAGCGAAAGAAGAGACTTGTTGCATTAAAAGATAAAGTAACAAAAAATAGACAAATTAGAGTTTCAGATTCAACATGGAGAAAATTCAGGAAAGATTGGGGAGTTAGTAATTTCTCTAAGGATGAATATTCTAAGAATATAGATGTGAGAGGAATAAAGAAAAATTCAATTGAATCTCTAATTAATTGGTCAATAAAACATGAAAGTAGAATGCCCTTAGTTCTTGATATAAAAATAGATTTATCTGAAAGGACTTTGTCATTAATAGAATCGCATCCGAATGTACGGCTAATAATAATAGAAAAACAAATATCCCAATTTGAAAGCTATGATAAGTTAGATATTGGCCAATTTAGACCACTTCCTTGGTTAAATTACTCAACTAAAGAAGGCGAAATTCCATTAAAATTAATAGAAAGTAAATATCAAAGTAATCAGGATGATTTGTTAAATAAAATTTCGATAACTCCTTGGAAAATAATGGGCATCGATATTAAAAATGAATTTATTCCGCAGGATTTAGATGATGAATATTTTTCGATAATTAAATCATCAATTTCCCAGTATCCACTTGGCGATGAAGAATGGGCAAATCAAGTAGAAGCAAGATACCCATTGGCATCTTGGATATCATCACCACCAATAATGAGATGGCCAAGATGGCAAAGATTGAGGAATAGGCTTGATCCTGAATGGTTGGCATTACTTGATTTAAACTATCTACCAATTGAAAAAGTTATTGAAGTTGCCAATGAAGCGCCGTCTTCTGTATTAAAAATTCTTTCAGAAGCAATGAAAAAAAAATTAAGAGAAGATCCAGATATTTTTCTCAGATCAAGGCCTGCAATTGATTCCATAGATGCATCAAAAGGAGTATCATGGTTAGCGGCACAATTCCTTGCTAACGCTGCTTGGATGCCCGATTCGATGCATGAAGATATGAGAGATTGGGCCATAAATGCATGGATAGTGAATCCCCCTCTTAATTCACTTCCAGCAATCAAGGGAATTTATTGGCTTTATATGAGGAAATTTCAACAGAGGAGCGTCGTAGATCAAATGATGATTAAATTGAAAAATAAAAATCTAACGCTTAATCCAAATAATGAATTTAAGATATGGTCCAATATGATAGACTTAATATTAGAAGATAAGAAATTGAGTAGAGAAGATTTAGAGTTAATACTCTTTGAAATGCCAATTGATTGGTGGGCAATAGTATCTCATAAGTTATTAAAAGAAGCATTGAATAGTGATAAGATGAAATGGATGTTAAAGATGGATTTACCTTGGTCTGCAGTAATTTTGAGACCAGAGGGTGAAAGAAATAATGCCCCTGGAGTTTCGGCTATGCTGCATCCGGGATGTGACTATTCAATAATAAAGGATTTGACTAAGGAAAAAAACAATTTTGAAAGTGATTCAGTTATCGACTTATATGAGGCATTAGAATGCTCAATTAACAACATTATCCCAAAAAGAGGTAGGTCCCATGAATTAGTAGGTTGGTTAGCTCAACCGATAGGGAGATGGCCAAATTTTTCAAAAAATGAGATATCAAATGGAAATTCAGAAATCATGAATAGATTAATCATAAGAAGTTCTGGATTTAATAAGTAGTGCATAAAATTATCAAAATAACGTAAAATAAACCGAGATGTTCTTCAAGTACATGCATGGACCGTAATTTGCCCAAGCGGCAACACCGTAACGACGAGGTCACCACGCCGGAGACTTAGGATGATTTACGGTACCACGTTATGGGAAACCATTTGTCGAAGACCACGATGACCTAACGGGATGATTTGTGGCGCAAAACAAGTGGCCGGATTGTGAAAAGGTCCCCAGAGGACTGAAAGGAATGAATCAAGGGACTACCACACAGTTCGACAGACGTCCCGGGGTGGGTCAGGCGCCAGAGCCAACGCGATGAAGGTGACCGTTACACCCCGGGGCACAAAAAATAAACAAATCTGTAGGAATTATATGCATAAAGTTGGCCTAATCGGCGGTACGTTTGATAGATTTCATTTAGGCCATAAGAAGTTGATAAATGATGCATTATTAAAATGTATTAAAATAGAGATATGGATAATATCTGATGAGATTGCAAAAAAAAATAATCCAACAACTAACTCTTGGGTAATTCGCAGAGATGAAATTATTGATAATTTAGATTATGAACAAATAAAAAAAATTACATTTGGCATTTTAAATGATGATCATGGCCCGGCCACAACCCACATTGATGCAACAGCAATAATATGCTCTAGCGAGACAAGAAAAATTTGTCTCGAAATTAATGAAATTAGATTAAAGAATTCATTAGAAAAACTGGAAATCATAGAAATAGGACACGTCGAGGCATGGGATAATTTACCAATTTCTAGTACCAGAATAAGAAATGGAGAAATTAACAGAGAGGGTGAACCTTGGAATGTAACTATAAATAATCAAATATCAATTTGGGACTCAGAAATTTTGAATATAACAGATGAAGTTATCAGAGATTTAAAAAAACCATTTGGAGAATTAATTTCCGGTCCAGAAAAAAATCCCGAATATGCCATGAGAATTGCAATAAATAAATATCGAAATGAGAATGTACCATTAATAGCAGTTGGAGACGTATCTGTACTTACTCTTGAAAGATTAAATTATCCTCCTGACATAGCGTTAATTGATGGTAAAACAAAGAGAAAAATATGGGTAGAATCAGAGGAAATAAAATTTGATAATTATGATGAAATAATTAAATGCGACAATTTGGCTGGAGAATTGACACCCGCACTATTTAATGCATGTAAAAAATCAATAAATTCATGGTTAAATAATAAGAATACAACGTTGGTATCAATAGATGGAGAGGAAGATTTGGCTCCTTTAATAATTCACCTATTGGCACCATTGGGCTCAGTAGTGATATATGGGCAACCAAAAAAAGGAATTGTTGTCAGAATAACGGAAGAAGAAACGAAAAGAAGATGCAAAATGATAATAGAAAAATTTGATTCTAAAAAATAATTAATTTTTTGAACTATCCAAAACGAAAATTCCTATTCCGAATGAAATAAATGTAATCATTACCGAATAAACTCCAGGATCTATCCAAGTGTTATAATTAATGCTCCATACAAGATAAAAAATAATTCCAATGCTTATTAACCAACTTGAAATAAACTTGGGCATACCTTTTTCTAACGTTGTTAGATTATTAAAAAACGATTTTATTTTACCTTGGACAAAAATCGAAATATCTTCACTATCACCTTTTGGCCTCTTAGCGACAGATTTTTGTATGCTCAAAAAACCAATAATGCAAAGAGATACTGCTAATCCCAAGAATATAAAATCATCGATAACCATTTCAAAGTTAATGGTATTAGAATCTCGAGATTTTAATATAAATCCTGACCATAGGGCCTTTCTACCTGGAGAATAAGCACCTATAGAAAGATTCACAATAGACAGAATTATTCCCCATGAGCCAATGGCAATTGCAGACACCGATAGAGGCATACTAGGCCTCTTCAAGGAAGATTTCCATTCAATAGCATCGCCTTTCATTACTCTGTGCGAATTGCTTTCGTGGTATAATGATTATCGAGAACTGGGGGGCACTACAATTGAGATTGTAGTTTATATTTACCCAAAGCTGCCTCATTTACTAATGGCTCATTATCACTCATTAATGATATTGCATCTATTGCTTTGGGTATTGCAGAGTTAACTTGTTTGCTTCTTCCTCCACGGCCTTTACTAACATTCCTAGCAATTATCAATCCTAATGTATCAAGTTCATTTAATAATGTTGAAACACGACGGGTTGTGAGTGCTTCTACTTGTATTTTTATACAAGCATCGGAATAAGTTCTATAGATATCTCCAGTAGATATATTTCTCAAACCATTTTGTTCATTGATACATATGGAAAAAAGTACTAGTTTTTGATGGAGAGGGAGTGTCCTCAATACTGGTGTGACTTGATCATATTCAAGTTGGCTTTGAGCCATCTTTACGTGTCTTGTATCTACCTTATTTTGTGCACTTTGTTCAGCTTTTTGGACTGATATTCGCAATAAGTCTAGCGCTCTACGGGCATCACCATGTTCTTGCGCAGCTAAAGCTGCACAAAGGCCTACTACTCCTGGTTTGAGTACTTCTCCTTTTAGTCCTGTTTCTACCCTTTCTAAGAGAATATTTTCAATTTCTAATGCCCCATATGGGTGAAATACGATATCCTCTTGGCTTAATCTTGAAGTTACTCTTGGATCTAGTTGTTGTGTAAAATTTAAATCATTACTTATTCCTATCATGCAACATCTAGCATTTGTTAACCTAGTATTAAGATTTGTAAGATTGTAAAGTAGGCTATCGCCGGCCCTAGATACTAAGTTATCAATCTCATCAAGAACGATGATATGGACTCCTCCTGTTCTATCCATACGCTGGATTAAAGTTTCTAGTACTCTATCCGTCGGCCAGCCAGTAAAAGGTATTACTTGGTCGCCGCGTTCATAAATTTGAGATGCCATATTTTGGATGACTCTATATTTAGTATCTACACTTCTGCAGTTTACTTCATAAGTACTAACATTCTGATTTAGTTCCAATCCCTTCTCCCTTAATTGATTTAGTACATATCTTGTAACAACAGTCTTCCCGGCACCAGGGACCCCATATAGTAGCATATTCGAAGGTATATGCCCTTGCAATGCATCTACTAGATTTTTAACTAACGAACCTATTTCATGATCACGATGTGGGAGTCGGGAAGGTTCGAACCCATGATCGAATGCCTTTCTATCTGTAAACAGACTTTCCTGACCGAGAATTTTTTCAAAAATATTCCCGTCCAAAATAAATCACAAAGCCATCATATTATATCCTAGAGCGCTTATTTTACTTACCTAGTAATTTGCGCCCAAGCATAACTCTCCAAGCGAATAAGTCAAAGATAATAAGTGTGACTTATGACTTTAATTTTAGACATAATTTTTAGGACATTTCAAGCAACATAATTTTAATACCATTGAAATATATTTTCAAATACTACATATTTTAAATGTACCATCATCAGATATATTAAGAAAGTCTCCATCCTCTAATTGATGAATTGATTTTGGTAATTTTGGAATTTTAAATTCTCCTTCTTTGGATTTTGAAGTTGCATAATTATGTGTTACTAGTACGAGCTTATCGGGAAATTTTTGCGTAAATGAAATAATATCTGCAGGAGTATGGTGGTATGGAAAATTACCTATGTCCGGCATTCCCATTTCCAAAATTATAACATCCGCATTTTTTGATCTTAGTTCTATTTCCTCACATGGACCTGAGTCACCGCAATGTAACAAAACAAATCCATTTTTATGAATTAATTCATATCCATGAGGATCAGTTTCTGGAGTGTGGCAAACTGGAAATCTATTAAATTTCCAATCTGTACCCATAATTTGAGAGTTTTCTGATTCGTTCCAATTTACTAATTTATCAAAACTATCTTCAAGGCTTCCAGGAAAACCTATTTTACAGAGATTCGTTAAAAAGTTTTTTCCATTTGGCCTAAGATAAATATTTAAATTATTTTTTTTATTTCTTTGTAGATATTTTCTTTCCAGTAAGATAAATGGAAATCCAAAAGTATGGTCAGCGTGCCAGTGAGTAAATAAAATATTATTTATTGAACCGGGATTGATACTTGCATTACGTAATTGATAGATTAATGTTGGAGGGGCATCGATTGAAATACATTTATCAATTATGGCTAAAGCATGAAATCTTCCCTTAGGAGAAAATGCATTACCTG
The DNA here is from genome assembly GCA_023700245.1 of Candidatus Thalassarchaeaceae archaeon. Lineage (GTDB taxonomy): Archaea > Thermoplasmatota > Poseidoniia > Poseidoniales > Thalassarchaeaceae > MGIIb-O3. The sequence continues at coordinate 57,944 of JAJPRE010000003.1, read as the reverse complement.
TGCCTAGGAAGTCGATGCGTGCCATAGTTCCGGATACGGGCCTGTGACTTGACTTAATCGCATAGAATGTTGCATTATGTCTAATCTTTTTTTGCATCCATTGATAAAGAGGTTTCAATTCGGAAGGAATGTAAATCAGGGGTAATATATTGTCTGACATTCGTTCTATACTAATCCTTTATGGATCTCAATCTGGTAATTCTGAAGATATTGCTATACAAGCAGGTAACATGTCCATGAAATTGAATCTAGATCCGACCGTTCGCGCAATGGATGAAATATCAATAATCGATTTACAGGAGCAAAAGAGAGTTTTAATTTGTTGCAGTACATGGGGGGATGGTGAACAACCCGATAATGCTGAAGATCTCTGGGAAGAAGCAAGTAACTCCAGCATTGATTCATTGGATGGCATGAATTTCTCTGTACTTGCACTTGGAGATTCATCATATGACCTATTTTGTGAATCAGGTAAAGAATGGGACAAATGGCTTGAATCAAAGGGAGCAAAAAGAATACATGAACGAGTAGATTGTGATGTTGACTATGAGGAAAAGGCACAAGCATGGTCAAAAGCAGTTCTTCGAAAGATGTCTGAAATTGAAGATGATTTGAATGTTATTGAAACTGACAATCAACCGGAAATAATTATTCAAGAGAGTGATTCATTTCCTGTTAAAGAAAAAAAATCAGATAAAAAAGGACAATGGAGCGCAAAGAATCCATATATTTCAAAATTAACTCAAAATTATATTTTAAATGGTGAAGGATCAGGTAAAGAGACTAGGCACATTGTTTTCGATTTAGGAGATTCAAAATTAGAATATAAAGCTGGAGATGCATTAGGGGTTATTCCAATTTGCCCTCCTGAGATAGTTGATGAGTTACTCTCAATCTGTGGGTTTGATGGAGCCGAAGAAGTAGAAACAAATTTAGGAATTTGCAGTATAAGAGAAGCACTATCTTCCAGATATGAAATACATAGAGTTTCAAAGAAATGGATTAATATGTTAGGAACACATATTAAAGATAATTCTGAGAGTGTAGATTTTAAAATAATTAAAAGGCAAAGAATATCTGAACTTAATGGAGATTTAGTAATTAACTGGGAAGGCACTGGAATTGGAGAAGATTTACCTCCAGGATATAATGAAATAGGTTCAATTAGTAATCCAAGTTTCGATCTTTGGGATGGATTAACTTCTGATGATAGTGCAATGGAGGATTATATGTGGACTAGAGATTATATTGATGCTCTTGGAGATTTTAATGATATAATATTTACTCCTCAGGGGCTTATCGATGGAATGGATAGACTCAAACCTAGATTATATTCAATAGCTAGTAGCCCAGAATTTGAATCCGGAACTGTCCATTTGACTGTTGGAATAGTACGCTATAATTACCATGATAGAAATAAAGCAGGACTAACTACTGGATACTTATCAGACAGGTGTAAAGTAGATGAAACTTCAATAGGGGTATTTATGTCTCCAACTCGTTCATTTATTTTGCCTGAAGATGGGAATAAGGACTGCATAATGGTCGGACCTGGAACTGGAATTGCACCATTTAGGGCATTTCTTCAACAGAGAGATTTGAATAAAGATGAAGGCCGTAATTGGTTGTTCTTTGGAGATTGGACCGAAGATGGCGAATACTACTACAAGGAAGAAATGGATGATTGGAAAAATCGAGGAGTACTCGATAATCATGACCTGGCATGGTCCAGAGACGGAGATGAAAAGGTGTATGTCCAACACTTAATGGAAAAGAATGGCCTTCAAATATGGCAATGGATAAATGGCGGAGGGTACTTTTATGTTTGTGGAGATAAATCAAGAATGGCAAAAGATGTTCATAAGACATTGATAAAAATATGCCATCAATATGGTGACATGACCGAACAAGAAGCTACTATTTATGTTGAGACTACATTGATGAAAACTGAAAAAAGATATCTCAGAGATGTATACTGAATAGTTAAAGAGTTTGTTACACTCCACTAATCATAGGTAAATATGATGTTTCGCCGTGTACTTATTGCCAACAGGGGAGAAATAGCCCTTAGGATACTTAGATCATTGCGCTCTTTAGGTATTGAGGTTGTAATCATTTATGGAAAAGAAGATAGGTTGTCACTACCAGTTAGGTTAGCAGACGAAGCAATATTTATTCCTCGGGAAGATCCTTTGGCATCATATTTAGACATTGAAGAGATAGTGAAGATATCAAAAGAAGTTGGTGCTGATGCCGTTCATCCGGGTTATGGATTTTTAGCAGAAAATTCTACTTTTGCAAGAAGATTAGAAGAAGAAGGAATTAAATTTATTGGACCTGATTCTAATGTACTTAGGCTCTTAGGAGATAAAATATCTGCTCGGGAAATAATGTCTAAAGCCGGATTACCCATTGCAAAGGGAACGAATGAACCAGTATCAGATGTTAAGCATGCAACAGAGATTTCAAAGGAAATTGGATTTCCATTAATCATTAAGGCTGCATCGGGCGGTGGAGGCATCGGGATGCAAGTCGTAACTAAAGAAAGTGAATTTAGTAGTGCATTGACACTTTGTCAAGGAAGGGCACTTTCTGCTTTTGGAGATGGCCGTGTATTCATAGAAAAATTTATTGAAGATGCTCAACACATTGAGTTTCAAATTCTTGGAGATGGGGAGAACGCAGTTTATTTTGGAGAGAGGTGTTGCTCAATACAAAGAAGACATCAAAAAATTATAGAAGAAGGCCCTTGGTTATCTGAAGAGGAAAGAAAAAGAATAGGGGAAATAGTTATTGAGGGCGCTATTGCAGTACGATATGAAGGATTGGCAACGTTTGAATTCTTAAGAGACAAAGATAAGAATTTTTATTTTTTAGAAGTTAATCCAAGAGTTCAAGTTGAGCACACCGTTACCGAGATGATAGCGGGAGTAGATTTAGTTTCATTGGGAATTAGAATTGCTGCAGGAGAAAAATTACCAATTAAACAGGACGATATTTGCCTGAGTGGACACGCAATTCAAGTAAGAATAAATGCTGAAAATTCCTGGACTTTAGCTCCTTCTCCCGGAAAAATTTGGGAATGTATTTGGCCTGGAGGTCAAGGAGTAAGAATAGATTCTCATGTCCATACTGGATATAATATACCTTCATCTTTTGATTCTTTGATAGCTAAAATTATTTGTTGGGCGCCAACGAGAATGGAGGCCATAAACAAAATGTCATCGACCTTAGATGAGGTTATTCTAACTGGAGTCGATACATTGATTCCCTTACATAAGCAAATATTGAATGAAAGAGATTTTATAAATGGCGATATAACTATCAATTACCTAGAGGACCATCCAAATATTATGAAGGAGAATAGTTGATGGAACTTATAATCGTTGGAAGTATTGGTTATGATGATTTAGAAACTCCTGAAGCTAGTGGTTCTGATATAATTGGAGGTTCAGCAGTCCATTCAAGTATCTCTGCAGCGTTTCATCTAGCTAAGCTTCCTGGATTACCTTCAAGAGTAGGAATAATGGGACCAATTGGAGATGATTTTCAAGATTATGATTTAGAAATGATGGAGCATAAAGGCTTAGATATAACTGGAATTGTAGAATTGGAAGGTAAGACATTTAGGTGGTCGGGGAAATATGAAGGAGCAATGAATGATGCAGAGACTATTTCAACTGAAGTTAATGTATTAGCAAATTATTTACCAAATGTTCCAGAATCATGGATCATTCCTGAAATCATATTTTGTGCAAATATGCATCCATCATCACAGGTATCAGTACTAGAGCAATGTAATGGTGCAAAGATTTCAGTAATGGATACTTTCATGATGTGGATAGAAACAGAATTTGAAACATTGTCTCTTGCATTAAGAAAGGTAGATATTGCAATTATTAATGAAGAGGAGGCATGTAAAATTGCAAAAGAGGACACCATAACAAAGGCGGCGAGAAAAATAATGTCTGGCGAATCATTGCATGGAGGAGAGATCGCCGGTAGAGGTCCAAGAGGGCTAATAATAAAAAGAGGAAGTGCTGGAGTATTAGCTTATATGCCATGTGGAATTATAGCATTGCCATCATATCCAACAACTAAAATAATTGATCCCACGGGTTGTGGAGATTCTTTTGCAGGTGCATTCTTAGCCAATATAATTGGAACTAGTGGAATAATGGAAGACAGGGAGATTTTGAGGAATGCATTGGCACATGCCACTGTCACTGCATCCTTCACCATAGGAGGGCTTGGTTCATCTAATTTAATAAGTCTTGAAAGAGGTAAATATCATGCAAGAGTGGACGAATATAGAAGAATTGTAGGATTACAATAACTTCTTTATCCCTGGTAACAAATTATTATTAGATTGTGAATTTGTAGATCTTAATTGATTAAATTTTAAATGATTATTTACAAAAGATTGGGCATTTTCTTCCGGATGACTTTTATCAGAAATTTTTAATAATATTTTATTTATTGCATTTTGTGAAGAATTATTAGAATTAATACGTTGAGATTTTCTAATTCTTACTCCCACATCTGATTGGTGCTCTTGGTCTGATCTTAATCTGAGATGTTGTGATGTCTGAAACTTAATGTTTTTATTTAATAAAGTTGATCCAATTGCAGGAGCATTATTACGATTTAATTGGGCTCTTGAGGAAGCAGGCCTTAGTAATTTATCTAACCAGCCGATATTTTTATTTTCATAATTTTTTCCTTTGAAATTAATTCTTGATTCGCCCCTATTGTATGCTAAATTTTTTAGAGCAGGAAATTCTGCTAAATTTGAAGTCTTGGGAGTATAATTCAGTTCATTTCTCCTACTATTATTTTCTTGGATAGCTTTTGTTTGGTTTACTATTCCTGACTTGCATTCATCCCTTACAGCAATCTCGGTGGGACCTGGAAGTACAAATTTCTGCTCATACATATCATCAGGAACGCCATGAGCATCGTATGCTTTCTTGATCATTTGTGCGCTAGAAATTGAAGAATTGGAGTCATTTTGTAAATAATTAAGTCTATCTTCAATTTCATTTTGTGTAGTAACTTGTTGACTATCATCAGGATTTGAGTCAAACAATCCACCTTGTCCGAACATATCTGTATTCCCTCCGAACATATCTAATTGGTCGGCTGCCTCAGATAGTACTGAATCTATTCTTGATATGTCATCATTTTTAGATTCTTTTTCAATGTACCATGAAGGAGGAGATCGTCCACCCCATGCACCTTCATATGCAGATTTAGAGTCATCTTCAAAATTTACATTATTATTTTCAAACTGATTATCATCTATGCCATTAACTGCGGGAAAAATATTCATCATATCATTTGATTGAATTATTTCTTCTTCTAAATTATTTTGAGAAATTAGGCCTTTACTAGATTTTATCATAGAACCACCAGCGTGAGTAAAAGCAGGATACGAAGGAACCTCATTATCTAAATTTTCAAGTCCTATTCTAGCCTGCTCAATATCATTTCCTTGCCCCAATCTAGATATCATTATTGTAAGCCTCAATAATGTCCCTTCGCTACCTGAAATGAGGTGACGGTCGCCAGAGAATGTTTCTATTGCTAGGATTGAATACCTAGAATAAACATGAAAAAATATCGCAAATATTCCTGAAATTATAGGAATTAAGCCATATGGTAAAGTCATGGCCGTAATTCCAAGTCCAACGGCTATCAACCCTAATGGAACTAACCCATTAGGGAGGTATGAAATTTTTAAAGCACGAGTTCGATTGATGCTTCCCAAATTTATACGTAGGCCTTTACCATCTATTCTTTCAAGCGTTAACTGCCGTTCGGAAAGTACTGCACAAAAGTTACCTTTTACTCCGACAAGAGAAAGGTTCCCGATTAAATCGGTTTTCCCCCCTCCAGTCGGGCCTTTAAGCCCAGCTGAATACATCCAATTATTGCAGGGCAACTCATCAGGTATAAATCAATGGGAAAATTAATAATAAAATATCTGTTTTGTCATTAATCATTCATCATACCGAAATTAAATTATTTGCTGTTCCAATAATTCTCATTGGAGTTGCATCCAACTGAACTATGACAATTTTATTATCTTGATTGACCCTTACATACAATGGATTATCCCATTTGACCTGTAAAATATTATCTAATATTTCTGTTATTCTACCTACGACAAATTGTAAATCTGTTGAAACATGAACAATATCATCTTTTTTTAATTCTTTTTTCTGAAATGGCGCATTAATTAGTTCAAATTTAGATACAGAATGGGATTCCAATACCTTTGAATCTGAATGAACAATTATACATCCTTTTTCCAAAGCTTCTTCCCTTATATTCCTAATTGCTAGGCCTACTCTATCTCCAGAAAAGGCATTATTAACATCGTCATCCATTACTTGTAAACTCCTAACAATTCCTTTTTCCGACAATGGTAATGCTTCAATAGAATCATGTTTCTTTACAACACCGGACTGCACATAACCAATTCCCACAAGTCCTATTCCTTGTACAACAAAATGTTGATCTATGGGGAGTATTAGTTGTTCATCCAATATTTCTCTTTCATTAAACATATCAAATATGTTTGAGCGTACTATGTTTGGCTCAGGCACGGAGTTATAAATTTGCCAAGATAACCCGGCTTGAGACAATAATACAGAGATTTGCTCCTCATCTATCCATGTACCTTCTTCAGGATTTATTATAACCATTCCATTTTGAATTCCCGCACACGAAAACGAGACAAGTATTTCTCCCAATGCGGCATCTATCTTTGATATCTCGATAATGCCTGCTTTGGCGACATTCAGTACAGATAAAAGCGGCCTAATACTTTCAGGATGTTTTAAGGGCCTTAGAAATGAAATTATTCGAGATTTTTCACCTGAACCTTCCTTAAATACATAAGATTCTATATCCCTTACATCGCCACGTTTTGCAATGCTTCTAGCAAACTTTTCTGAGCTAATTAAAGCTACATTGATTACAGGCATAACAGTGCTAGAATAATACTACTGTTGAAGTACGTGGTCATTAAACATTATTTCATTGCATCTCTGGCAGTTTTTGCTAAGTTCCAAAATAATTTCTCTTCTTCCGTATTAGGAGTAAATTGAGGTATTGATATTGGATTCATAGAATCATCTATTGCAACCATGAAAAAGAAACCTGAACATATTTCTTCACCCTCCCATTCGGAACGAGACATTCGACAAGATGTTACATGTAACCCTGCAGTACGAGGAGATGTCCAAACTACTTTTGCAGTTGTTCTTATCAAATCTCCTTGATACGCTGGTTTTCGAAATTTTAATGCATCCACAGATACCGTTACGAACTCCCTATGAGCAAACTTAGATGCAGCCATTCCTGCACTTGTATCCATTATACTCATAAGATGCCCTCCAAAAAGGGTATTTAGAGCATTAGTATGGCCAGGAAATACCTCATTCATCAAAATAACGGGTTCAAGTGAGTAGGGTTTTTCCATGTTTATCAGGTAGACATGAGAGGGCATACTCCTTGAATACTTCACCGAATATATATCAAAAACATATATTTTATGAGTTTATTTGAATCGGGATAGCCCCTCGGACGGTCATGGAATTAACAAATCTGCATTGGAACGAAGTTATTTACCAAGATCCGATGGGTGGAAAAATAATATTATGGCCACATTTACCATGTATTATGATGCCAAGTAGCATGAGAGTAAGAAACTGGGATGGTTTGGCATTACTTTATTCATCTGAAGATATTGCAATTTTAAAAATAGAAGATGAATTAGAAATTCAAAATCCAGGAGTTAATGTTCAAGCTGTATTGGCATCGGGATCAGGGATGGGGATGTTATTGAAAGATATTCAAGTCTTGGACGTAGATGGACCAAAAATTCCAGATCCAGAACCTACACGATTAATACATCATGCAGAAAACACAGGAAATAAGCCAATATACTCAATAATTCCCTCCATAGATGATAATAGATGGGAAGAGTGGTATATTAATTGCGCAGATAATCAAGTAAAACTAGTCCATCTCTTAGGGACATTAACAAAATCAAATAGATATAGGAAAAATAAAATTATTGCTTCTAAAAAGATAGAAAATTCAAAACATATTAACTCCGATTTAGGGGCAGCGTCGGCTGCATGCGCATCATGGTGGATAGAAGACAATAGGGGATTGACAGATGAATTAATTAAGGTACGGGATGAGAGATTTGCCTCTAGAATACGGGGGGCTTTGGCTGATTTAAGAGATAGGAGAGTTGATGAAAGCAATGCCCTCCATCCAATACTACTTGTACCAGTCCATCAGGCACATATTGGAAAGATATCTGAAGCAATTAATAATTGTATAAATATAGAAAAGATAGGAAGGAGTTGATTAAATTAAATTAAATGATAAATCATTCAACATAGAAACTCAAACTTTCAAATTTACACCTCAAATACCAATAAAACATGAAGATGTAATAAGTTTGAGAAATGGAACACCAAATGGAGATTATGTAATAGTATCTAATGAAAGTCCTAAATCTACTTTAGTGATTGATAAGTATGGTTCAATTATTGTACATAATATTTCTAGGCATGAAGTTGCTAAATTGATAGTTCAAAATTTCTTACTAAGCATAGGAATGCCCGAAGATGGTTTAAAATTAGATAGAGGGGAAATTTTAGTTCAATTTTCACTTGGTAAATCGGTTTTACTTGAGTTAGCCGAAGATCGATTTACTGACATAATATTAGATGAGGAAATTGGAGCTCTGAGGATAGATGCAAAGAGGCATAATTGCAGAATAATTTTATTCAATAATGGTAAAGGAGTTGTCCTAGGGCAGTCTTCAAAAAAAGTAGCGAAATTAGCTACAATGTATTGGTCGGAACAACTTGAGAATGAAGGCGCATTAGCGTGATAGATATGTTAGAAGATGGTTTTTGGACTGGCCCGATAATGGATCAACACATACATTTAGATAAGAATAATCTTTTTTTGGGAGCGGTGGATGATTTTTTTATAGCTGGCGGAACGGCCATCAATTTAGTACATAAGCCTAATTTTAATAATCTTCCTAAATCGTTGAATGATTATCAAATGGCATATAATGAAACTTTAGAAATGGCAAATGAAATTAGAGAAAAATATGAAATTAGTGTGAATGTTATTCTCGGACCTCATCCAGTAGCATGGGAAAAACAAATTATTCCCCTTGGCATAGACAGGGCTACAGAATTACATATTCAAGCCGTTGACTTAGCATTGGAACATATTAAAGAAAAAAATGCTGTTTGCCTAGGAGAAGTTGGGAGGCCGCATTATCCTGTGAATCATAAGGTATGGGAATTTGCAAATGAATTATTACTACAAATTATGGAAAAGGCTGCTAAAAATAAGGTTAGCATTCAATTACATGTCGAAGATAATGGTTCCAAGACATATTCAGATATATCCGGAATGTGTAAAATTTCGAAACTACCCAAAAAGAGAACGATTAGGCATTTTGCACCATCCGACATTAGTTCAGATTTCACCCAAGGAATAAGTTCGACAATAAATGTAGGGAAAGGTTGCATTAAGGAAATAATAGAAACGCTTCCTGAATCAGAATCATATTGGGGGATGGAAACTGATTATTTAGACGATTTAAATAGGCCTGGTGCTGTTCTTGGCCCTAAAACTGTACCTAAAAGGACACAAGAACTTTCTCAAACATTGTGGAGATCAGATTATTCTGATAATAAAATTATCGAACTCATGCTAAACATTCATTCAAAATGGCCAAGTGAATTATATCCGTAATCTTAGTTTTGGAGTGAATGTCATAAATCCACCTATAACAAACATTAGTATACATATTCCAAAAAAATAAAATTCTCCAATCGGAAGGGACACATCTAAAGATTTTAAAATCATTCTTAACAGTGGGCCATTAATTGGCAAGAAGAAAATCATAAGGAAGATTCCGGCCCTTTGCCTCAATATCATATACTAGGGGACACACCTGTCACATTTGAATAATTGTGACCGAATTGGTTTTGAAAGATATCAGTCTCGGACTAGATAAGCGCCTGTGGTGAAGGGGTTATCACCTGAGGTTTCCAACCTCATGTCCTGGGTTCAAATCCCAGCGGGCGCACCATTTTTGTGAATTCAATACTGTCACATTGAAACGCTTATTCTCTTCCGTAAGGATATGTCTGAGAGTAATGATGGCCAGGAGGATGATTCTATGAATATTAGTAAAGATAATTCAGATTCATTGGATGAAAAACAAATCATTGGTAGGAAAATATGGAGAATTGCTCCCTATATCAAAAAATACTGGAAAATGGCGCTGGGAGGAGTTTTTTCCAATATGATAGCAAGAGCCTTTGATTTGATACCATTTATTGCCATAGGAATGGCTGCTGACTATTACAGAGATAAAACATTCACTGATGGAATCGTTGAAAGAATTGTTACTTCTGAAATCTTGCCTACTTTAGGGCCAATTAGTTCCATTGAATTTGGATTTGGTTTCTTAATTTTAATGTCATTTACTTTTCTTGCAGTATTTCAAGGGCTTAGCAATCAATTGTGGCAGTCAACGGCATATATGGCCCAGCATGACATCAGAATGGATGCTACGGATTCATTAATGGCGATGGAAGCTTCTTATTTTGAATCTCGACAAACAGGTAATCTCATGTCAGTCCTTTCTTCAGATGTGGCACAATTAGAAGATATTATTTCTGATGCGAGTACTAGCATAATTCGGATAATCACTACTTTTACGACTGCATTTGCAATAATGTTCTGGATGTCGTCCACTTTAGCACTTATTCTTTTTACTCCTTTGGTCTTAATTATACCAATGGTCGTGTGGTTTTCAACGAGAGTGCAAAGAAAATATAGGAAAACTAGAGAGAGTACTGGAGGAATAGTAGCAATATTGGAAAATGTATTATCAGGCATCACAGTAGTTCAGGCATATAATGCAACCAAGTTTGAAAGTTCAAGAATTGGAATTCAAAGTGGAAATTATCGAGATCAATCAATAGATGCTGCATTTATCAGAAATAGATTCATACCGGGAATTTACATTGTTGCAGGCCTATCGTTTGGTTTATTGGTATCGGCAGGAGGTTGGGTAATGGCTGATGGTCAAATTACAGTTGGTCAATTTGTTACATTTCTACTTATTTCAACTAGAATGACAATGCCAATGTTCATCTTAGGAATGTTGATTAATCAATTACAAAAAGGAGAAGCTGCATCCAAACGAGTTTTTGCATTAATAGATTTAGAACCTTCAATATTTGATAAAATAGGTGCAATTGAACTACAAGGGGCGATAGAATCTATCTCTTTTGAAGGGGTGACATTTTCATATCCTACTTCTGAGAATAATGTACTTAATGAAATATCATTCAATGTATCTTCAGGCGATTTCTTAGGAGTAATGGGGCATACAGGAGCAGGTAAAAGTACGATATTAAAATTAATTGAAAGATTTTATGAGCCACAACAAGGCAAAATTCTCATAAATGGAATAGATATTAATGAATATTCAATTAAATCCATAAGAAAGAGGATTGGATTTGTATCGCAAGAGCCTTTTTTATTCTTTGGATCTTTACGTGAAAATATTGCATATGCCAGACAATCGACAGACGAAGAAATAGAAATCGCGCTTAAAACTGCAGGAGCGTGGGAATTCACCTCACAACTCCCTCAAGGAATAAATACAATGGTTGGAGATAGAGGAGTAATGCTTTCTGGAGGACAGAGGGCCAGAATTAGCCTAGCGCGTGCACTATTAAATAACCCAGATTTACTAATATTGGATGAAGCAAGCGCAGCATTAGATGCAGAAACAGAAAAGAGAATACAGCAGTCACTCTTTAGTAATTCCAATGGGAATAAAAAAAGAATAACTATTGCCATTGCGCATAGATTAGCAACAATAAGAAATTCTGATGAAATTATTGCATTAGTAGATGGAGTAATAGTTGAACGCGGTAATCATAATGTCTTGATCTCAAACGATAATGTTTATGCATCTCAGTGGTCCATTCAAACAGGCGAAATCTAGTATATAGAGGGTTGATTGATGGAGATTATTTGGGCTAAAATAAATCCAGGAGAAGTATATATAGGTTCCAATAATAGAACAATATTGTTTGGAGATATTGGGCCAAGGCATGAAAATAAAATAGTATATAATTTTGAAATTTCGTCCACCCCCGTAAAGAAGGAAGTAGCTCATAAGTTACTTTCATCTTCTGAATATCAAATAGCATCAGAAACTGAATGGGAATTAGCATTAAAGCAAAAAATGCTTATTGGAGATTATGAAATCGAAGAATTAGGAGATAAAGTAAGGAATTCATATTGGGAAAAGTATTGTGATGGGCGTACTTTTATAGATAATAATTGGATAATGAAAATTGGGCGTAAGTGGAATTCAGGAGTACCAGAGATAATATATTTAGATAAAGATCAAGAAGTAAACTTTGTCAGAATTGTACGGAGAGGAAAACATGAATTCAATGATAATAATTCTCGATTGCCTAAATCCTCAAACAGACGTAGATTGATATTAGAGGAATTAATTATTTGTTTTTTTATAGGAATTATTCCCTCATTTATGTGGGCCTATTTTAATGCGAGTAAAAATTACATACTTGAGGGTTGGCTAAATCTAGTATTTGGGGGGTTGTTTATTGGTTTTTTTACTATTATTTTCTGGAGACCACCAACAAAGATATTTCAAAATATTGAAAAATAGATAAAACACTCATTGGCGAATTCTGTCATCGACCTGTAATCCAGGATTTCCTCGTAAAATCCTTAGCCATCCATTCAATATTCCTATGCCATAATTCCAATGTAAAATATATGCAACTATCGGCGAAAAGAAAATAGTAAGTTTTGATTTAGAAGGGGAATGCCCTTTCCATGATCCATACCAAGCAAGAGTGACATAACATAAAATTAAAGTTGGAAGTAAATGAGCACTTAAACGAGGAAAACTCATTGGTATCTTTGATAATGATATATTCCAAAAGTCTGGCCATGCCACACCCCCATTATTAATACCCCAAAAGAAAAGTAAAAATGAACCAATTACAATAAGAGGGAATAATGCTACTAAAATATGAATGGGGGATCGTAATTCAGGATATTTATGACTAGCTAATGATCTAACTAATCCATAATTTCGAATTTGTTTTTTGACGCGTGAGATATTTCTCCTGCGGTGCCAAATTATGGCTTCTTTATCTGTCCATAATTTATTATCATTCATCCTTATTCGATGATCTAGCATTACATCTTCTGCGCCTATTGCTCCTTTATCGAATCCTCCAGCCTCTTCAATAACAGATCTACGGTAACTACTATTAACTCCAGGTAATTGATTAGTTTCTTCTAATTCATTTTGGCCTAAGTTACCATAATTAGTTCCAGAAGTGAAAATAGTACTACAAAATGTCACATCGATTACTTTCTGCCAGAATGTAGATTCATTCACTGGTGCAAAATTTGGCCCCCCTACGCCCGCTACTGAATCCATTGAATACCATTTAATAATTGATTCAGACCAGTTTTTAGGAACTATTACGTCATCATCGGTAAATAAAATAATATCAGAATTAGTTTCTTGGATAGCTACATTACATGCATCGGCCCTGTTTCTTGAACCTTTATCATCAATAAATCGTAAATTTTTAGATTCTGTAATAAGACGTCCTGGATCTTCTTTTGGCCCCACGACTACTATATCATCAATTTTTTTATTTTGCATTAATAGTCCGTCTAATGCTATACTAAGCTCTTTGGGGTTATTTATAGTAGGAACAATTACACATGTCGTAAGAGCCATATAAGTAGCCGGGAGCTGTTCATTCAAGAGTTCACGGGTCATTAGTGACTCTTGGAGCCAAGAAATACGTCCAGCTTGCCCCACCTTGATTACTATTCCAAGTCAGCCTCAAAGGATACTTTTCTTGAAATTCCAATGTTACATTTTCTGTCAATCCACTTGCTAATTTTCTAGTTAAAGGATCTAGAAATTGTAATGAGTATGAAGATTGAGTTGGTGCCGCGCATACCAATTCACTAAGTTCTCCAGATTCAAATCTTACATTTACTCCTTCTCCGGCTTCAACTGTAATTGATACAGTCATATGAGTCTGGTCGAGACTTAAGTCAACAATTTCTCCTACGAATTTCGCAGCCCTAAGTGAACGAGATAATCTATCAGACCCTATGGTTGCTTTAGATTTGAAATCTAAACTTGGTATATTAGGATTATTCATAGTTGCAGGGTCAACTCCCCTTAGTATCCTGTGGACTTCTCCGACTCTTACATTTATTGCACCAAATGATTCATCATAATCAAGTTCAACTAAATCATTTGGCCCTGCTAATGTGAGTAAATCTCGCATTTTACCTAATTCTAAGCCAATTTCAACTTGCTCGACTTCATATGTCTCAAAGCATTCATCAGCAATAGTAGCAGATAAAAGTGCAACATGAGAACCATCAACAACAGTTACATGGAGTCCTTTTTCGCCCCACACTAATTTTGCCTCTTCAGTGAGGACCGATAGTAATTCTACAATTTCACGCATTAATTGTTGTTTAGCAGTTACCCTTAGCATACACACACCTTTTTGTAGCCCTTAGTTAGAGGTTATTGATAGTTCGTGAAGTTAGAAGAGAAAAATCACTGATATTCTCGCCATTTTTTATTACAACTTTCACATGTACACATTTTGGTTTCAGGCTCATCGGAAGACCTTGTTTGTTGCATCCAAACATAAACCCTATTTTCTTCACAATTGGGACATATGTAGTCACCCACCCTTAAAGTACCCCTTGCAACTTCTTCTTCTACTACTTCTGTAAGGTGTTTGAGAGATTTGGTAGCATTTTTAGCAGTTGCATTAGTTAAATCAATTTCTTCCCCAGACATTGGGTCGATGAATTTTCCACCCTTGCCATCGGGACCCGCTAAGGGCCCTTCATATCCACATTTATAATCTGGACATTTGATATTATTCTTTGAATCGGGGAAAGATAAGGCTCCACATATTGGACAAAACAATTTAGTTACAACTCCTCTCTATTACTATAAGCATACATCCGTCAATGGATTGATTATTCAATGATTCTATTAAAAGATATAAATGAAGTCATTAAGAACTATAATGTAAAATTACTGAATAGCCTAACCAAGCTAAAAATATACTTCCAAAAACTGTTGATAAGATATAGGATAGACCATGAATAGCATTATTCTGAGATGTTTCCATGGCTTCAAATGCAAATGCCGACATCGTAGTAAATGCTCCAATGAATCCAGTACCTATTAGTAATACTAATTCTTCACTAATATTACTACCAGTTGCTAACAATCCGAATAATATTCCTAATAGTAAAGATCCTAATAGATTTATTCCTAGTGTTATAAAAATTGAATTTTGATTAGAAATTAATGAGGGTAAAGCATATCTGAGAACAGCGCCGATGGCCCCTCCGAACGCCACTATTACAATTAGTCTCAAATCCATGATTAGCCATAAGAGTGTAGTTATTCATTACTTCTATTAATACCTTATAATCCGCACCGTTCAAGCCAAATAACTCCTCGGATATATGTGCGACTTCAATACGACTGGAGGCTAGCCCGAATAATAGATGATGAAAATGTCATACTTGATGAAATATATTGGACCTCGCGTAGAGGAATAACATCAGTTGCAAAGAGACTATTAAGTATGCAAAAGGGACGATTTACCAATGAAGCTAAAATTCTTTTTGAAAGATTCGATGATGTGAAAATATCTCCAGAAGGGCATTTGGAAGATATTGACTGGCCAGATTATACTCAAGAAGATAGGGAAATATTTGAGATGGCAGTAATTAGGATGGCAAAACTTGGAGTGGCCGAGTCATCTGGAAATATGGATAGAAGATTGGATATGTTGGTTTCCTCGGCTAATGAAATTAGATCTGCATGGACAACTAGTGAATCGCGTTGTATTGAGTGGATTGGATTATTCCTTACTGAGCTCAATTTAGAAAATAGACGGAGGGAAATCATTGAAGCAGTAGTTTCTAATGAATCCATTATTGAAGTTGCAAATTTCTTAGAGACTGTCCCTCCCCTCCATCTCCCAACAACTAAAGAATGGGTGTCTATGCAGCATCATTGTAAATCCGTAGTTGATTTAGTAATTCGAATGGATGAACATGAAGAAACAATAAGGATTTTTGCTCTTGATTACATTCCCTCGCTGTCTGCATTATTGGGCCCTTTAGGGGCTGCTAAATTAGTAGTTCTTGCTGGAAGTAGAGAAAGGTTGGCTAGAATGCCTTCTGGGTCTTTGCAAGTCTTAGGTGCCCATGCTGCTATGGCTGCACATAGAAATGGTGCGCCACCTCCAAAACATGGTTCAATATTATTTTCCATGCCTCAAATAAGTAAATCGCCAAGATGGGTTCGAGGTAAAATTGCAAGATATATTGCAGGAAAAGCAAGTATTGCATCAAGAATAGATCATTTTGATGGTAAATCTTGGAGTAAAAATGAAGTCAGTGAAATTTTTGAAGAAGTTGCTAAAATCATAGAAAAATTTCCTAAGCCTCCGAAAAGGACACGATGAAATGAGAAGGAAATCATTGTCTTTGGGCTGGGGAATTAGGAGAGAAGGTCGAAATTTCTGGACTAGGAATGCAGTAAAAGGAGTTTCAGTTAGAAAGGAAAAGAGGAAAAGAGATGGGCGTAATGAGTGGAGGCACTGGAACACAACAAAATCAAAAATTTCTGCATCCCTATTAAGAACAAAAAAAGACCCTAGGGACCTGTTGCCGGAAGTTGGACAAACTTGCTTGTATCTTGGCGCTTCTGTAGGAGGGACTGTGAGCCACATACATGATTGTGTTTGTGGTTCAGGAAATCACCATAGAGGAAAAATATTTGCAGTAGATATCTCTCCAAGGATGATGAGAGATTTGGTTCAATTATGTGATAAAAGGCCTGGCATATTTCCGATACTTGCAGATGCCAGAAATATATCTGAGTTATCTCCTTTTATACAAAAAAAAGTAGATTGGTTACATCAAGATTTAAGTATTGCAGATCAGGCTAAGACTTTTATTAAAGTTTCAGAAGCATTCCTGAAGAGAGATGGCGTGGCACTTCTCAGTCTAAAAGGAGCCAGTGAAAGGAATTCTGAAGGAGATATGAAAATTAGATTTCAAAATGCAAAAACGATTATTGAAAGTTCTAGACTAGAAATTATTGAAATAATTGATTTAAAAGGCTTAGAAGAACAACACATATTATTCAATTGTAAGTTGAGATAGTAGTAAATTACATTAAAAAAAACTTGCTAAAGTAGAAAATATCAATGGCAATGATTGGTACGCATTAATATGCCTGAATTACCGGAAGTTGAGACGGTTCGAAAAGGACTTGCTAAACATTTAATTGATAGGACCATCATAAGTGTTGAATTGAGAAGAAAGGATTTAAGATTTCCATTTCCTGAAGATTTTAAAGCTAAAATAGAAGGAAATAAAGTAATAAATATAGGTAGGCGTGCTAAATATCTCTTAATTAGGTTAGAAAATCATATTACTTGGATTTGTCATCTTGGGATGAGTGGCAGATGGACATTGCTTGGCGAAGGTAAAATCGGAATGCCAGGAAGATTTGCATATGGTGCAGAACTAGGAAGTGGAAATGGCCCTCATGATTGGGTAGTCATCCATATGGACGATGGAGGAAAGGGGGTCTACTCGGATCATAGAAGATTTGGGATAATGGATGTAGTAAATACAAAAGATGAGAGTTTTCATAAATTATTGAAAGATATAGGTCCTGAACCTACTCCTGAATCACTTACTCCTGAGAAACTAACAGATAGGTTAAGAGGGAGGAAAATGAATATAAAGAGTGCTTTATTAAATCAAAAAATTGTCGCAGGACTTGGAAATATATATGTATGTGAAATCCTAAACAGGGCCAAAGTTTCACCGAAAAGGATAGCAGATGATGTTTCTGGAAAAATTGGAGTTACTAAGATGATTGAAAGAATAGTCTTTGAGACGCATGCCGTCATTGTAGAAGCTATTGATGCAGGAGGTTCGACACTTCAGGATTTTAGAGGAGTAGATGGCGATGATGCATTGGGTTACTTTCCAAATTCATTCATGGCATATGGCAGAGAGGGGGAAAAATGTCTAAATAAAAATTGTAAAGGGATAATAAAAAGAATTATTCAATCGAAAAGATCGACATTTTATTGCCCTAAATGTCAAAGATAATTTTTTTATTCAACAATAGATGAGTTTTCTATCCCTTTTATCAAGGTTAAAAGCATTGAATTTAATGGAGTTGGCATTCCCAGAGATTCCCCTCGAGTTATTATTTCGCCACACAATGAATCTATTTCAGTTAATCTATTAGCCATTATATCCTGTAGCATAGAACATCTATTATTAGTAGTTGATAAAACTACATCCATTAACAAGTTTTCAATATCAATACCGGACATATCAATACCTGATGCAACCGCAATGTGAGATGCTTCAGCCATACATGACATAGCCTGCTCCCACATATTTGATGTTGATTTTATGGCTCCATTTTTTAAACCTGTTATTGCACATATAGGATTTATTCCTATGTTAATTAATAATTTAATCCACAATTCTTTTCTGATATCATTACTCCAAATAGGAGATAGATGCGATTCATTTAATAAATTTATAAAATTTAAAGCCAATTCTGATGGTTCAGAGTCATCCAAGTTGCCTATTTTGATAATACCTCTTCCTTCCCAATAAAATGTATTTTTATTATGCCAAGCGCCATGAGTCACAGTAGATCCAAGAATATTTTTTTGACTGAATTTGCCAGATAGGTAATCTAAATGGCTGAGTCCATTTTGTATACCCATAACGAATCCATCATCTGAAAGTAATTTCGATGCTAATTCAGACAAAACTGGAATTGAGTTTGACTTACCGCATATCAGCACAATATCACAAGAATGTATTAATTCCTTAGGAATCGATGTATTTTCAGTATCAATTAATTCAAAATAATTAGAAGGTATATTTTCCATGGCACCTTCTGGTGAATGTATGACAATTCCTTCCTCCAGAATTTGTTTTAATTTGATGCCACGGGTCCCTACTACCAAATCAGCATCGGAATCCACCAATGCGGAAAGAAATAATCCGCCAATTGAACCTAGTCCCAATATTGCAATTCTCAAGTTGAACACCCTTGTAATGGGCACCTGGCAGCAAGATGAATAGTTATCCCATTATCATCAACTTTTACCCAAACCGCCCTGTGAAGTATGTCATTACTTTTTTCATTAATAGATATTTGGACGCTATCATTTGAATTAACCTGCGAAGGAATATCCACATCCCATATTTCAGTATTAATTGAGTCCCCATGCCACTCAATTGATATTGACATATTTTTAGATTCTCTATTGGAGATGGTAAAATTGGAATTAACTATTTTTTCTCCAATAGAACTATTTTCGACAATTATATCTAATCCTTCTGATAATGTATATTTTGATATGATTTCTGGACCATCACATAATATTAACCAACCTGAAGAAGGCATTATCAGAGTACCATTTATGACACCACCCTGTTTAAATTTGATAGGTGAATATGCCTCAATTAACCAAGACCAATTAGAACCAACTTCATTTATTGAATCCATAGATTTACAAAATGAAGGATTATTCGGTACATACATAATTGAATATTCGGAATCATTTGAATTGAACCACTCAGGAATTTGCCACTCGGTACCTGATATCATAATTTTAGGATTGGAATTTTCAATAGGCATATCCCAATTTAATGTTGAATTATTGGCCATTATGAATTCTATGGATGGCCCATATTTACGAAATTGTTGATCTACACGATTTGAAGACAATATTGCACCTTCATATCCCCGAAGACACAAATCATTGATTCCTTCATCAGGAATCGTGGAGTTGGTAAATTTCCAATATGAGTTATTAGTTGATAAATTTCCAAAGTCGCCTGTAAGTATATTTATTTTAGTACAGATAAGTGGGGTATCGGAATCTTCTACTAATTCCCAAAAAACTTGTGTCGGACCGGAATAATTTTTATTTGATATCTCGATGAGGTGCTCTTTTTCATTATCTATTACATCAATTACGATTTTTAAATAGATTTTTTCTTCTATAATTATTTCTGGCATTGTAAGGAAAATCTGTACATATTTTTCCGTATTTTGAGTAATATTATTAAATATACAAATTTCATCACCACTAGTACAATCAGAAGTAATTTCCCACAAATCTGAGTTACTACCTTCTAAACTAAATTGTAAAAAACCAGAGACTGGCAATATGCCTTCAGGTTCAAGAGGTATGTTGATAGTTATGTTTTCATAATTTATAAAATATATATCTTCATCCCAATTTTCAGTAGAAAGTCCTGAATCATAACTTTCTAAATTTGAAAGTGGAGTAATACCTGGGAAACCTAAAATTAAAATTAATACAAATGCAATAGTAGATTTTGATTTAAAATCTTGACTAAGGACGTCATTATGATCGACAACAAATGGACCAACTACATTTTCGGGACTAAAACGTTGCCATGCGGCAAACGCAGATAAGAAAAGCCAAGGGAGGTAATCAACAGAAGCAAAAATAATTATCATAAATATCAATGAGACTAAGAATAGTGTTGTTTGTTGACTGCCAGATTCCATCTTTGATTGACCTAATAAGGAATAAACAATTCTATCTCCGGGGAATCCAGGAATGGGCAATAGTAGTATCCATCCAATCATAGATAAACCGATACCGGATATTCCAATAGGATGTAGCCATTGAAGCCTTAGTTCTACCATATCTCCGATGAAAATTGATGAAATAAATTGAGATAAAATACTTGATGAAAAAATTATGGGGGATTTGGTAAT
The DNA here is from genome assembly GCA_023700245.1 of Candidatus Thalassarchaeaceae archaeon. GTDB lineage: Archaea > Thermoplasmatota > Poseidoniia > Poseidoniales > Thalassarchaeaceae > MGIIb-O3. Next base: position 36,946 of record JAJPRE010000003.1, on the reverse strand, counting down.
TTCTGGAGGTTCATTCGAAGTCAACATTAGACCAATCATAGTAAATATTAAACCCATAAAAATAATCATAACTGGAACTATAGATTCTATTATGGCTAGCCTTTTCCTATTAGGAAATGGTAGAAAATCTATTCTTTTTTGAGATATCAGTCCAGCTAATCCAAAAGGCCATACTGGATATAATATTGGAAATATTATTGGTATCATAAGTCCTGTTTTTAAATTACTTTTACTAGCAATAAATGACCTTAATGCGCTAGCAAATAGAAGTGAAAAGATTACTGGAAATGTGAAATAAATTAGAGATTCTTGCATTGTATCCATACTTAAAATATTTTTATTAGGATCATATCTTCCCAACCATTCTGAACCGACAATAGTTAAAAATAGAGACATTAATGACCAAATACATAATTGCTGCCATTTCTTGAGAGCATCACCAGAAGGAGGTAGGGCCCTAATAGTAAGAATTGGAATTGGGTGTTCACTTAGAGTCCCAATCATGCCCAAGGATTTAAGATGATTATTGAGTAATAATAAAGCTTCACTAGAATTACGGCCATTTGCTCCTTTAACTTCCCATGACCCCATTTTAGATGACTCGTTGCCAAGAATAAAGTATCTTGAAGAAATTACTTCATATAATTCTTGATTACTCCAAGTTTCTGTATCCAATGATAATCTTTTAGAGTCGTCCAACTAAAATCACCTCTATACCTCATCGGATAATGTTTGATGATAAGATACCTCGTACGATGAGTATTACTTATTCTTGAATCGCTTTAGCCTGAACGTCTCTTCTCTTTCCATTTCTTCTAATCTTAATTGGATAAAAGATTGTGCTTCCTTCATTTCAGGAATCACGACGAATTCAAGGGCATTGACTCGTCTTTTAGTCGCCTCAATTTCTTCGAGGAGGCGTTTTAAGGTAGCTTCCATTTCTGCAGCCTTTACGATTTTAGAAATTAATATCGAATATGCATCTGCAGATTCATCAATATAAGGGGAGCCTCCAATTATTCCTGTTGGCCTTGTTTCAACGGTTGTCGTAAGATTTGTTCCATCTACCTTTGGAACTACTACTCCCATTATGTTCCTCCTAGAAACCATTACTTCAGGGCCCGAGGTTGCTGCGATTGCAGCACTTTTTACTGCTAGGCCGCCTTCTATTGATGATGCTAAGGCAATTGATTTTACCGCATCACGATAAGTTCCAACAAGCTCTTCCCTAGCTTTAATCATCTCTGCCAATAATGTTCGGAATTCAAAAAATAGTCCATCTCTTTTCATCTTTAGAAGATTGTACCCACTCGATGTTTGCTTAATCCTACGTTTTAGATTAATTAATTCTGAACGTGTAGGCTTAATATCTAGTGCCATATTTCTTATCTCCTGACTATAATTTCCAAAACATTATCATTCTTTCTTATCTGTAGGATGATATTTATCAATCCACTTCTGATCTAAACGTACAAGATACTTTGTATCAATATTTGAGAGTAATTTCCATGCTAAATCAAGAGTTCCTTCTTGAATCGGACGATCTTCATCCCTACTTTGTCTGAGGAATTTATCTTCAAAGATATCCGAGAATTTAAGCAACTGTAAGTCACGCTCATTTAGGGCATCTTCACCTACAATGGCAACTAGGCCTCGTAATTCCCTTCCCTGTGCATAAGCTGCGTAGAGTTGGTCAGATACTGATTTATGATCTTCCCTAGTTTTCCCATCGCCAATACCTGCATTCATAAGTCTAGATAGAGAAGGTAGTACGTTAATCGGAGGATAGATTCCTTTCTGATGTAGTTCACGTGAAATTACAATCTGGCCTTCGGTAATATATCCTGAAAGATCAGGTATAGGATGAGTGATATCATCACCTGGCATAGTAAGTATCGGGAACTGAGTAATCGATCCTTTCTTTCCTTTAATTATTCCTGCACGTTCGTATAACATTGCTAAATCTGTATACATATATCCGGGATATCCCCTACGTCCAGGCACTTCTTCACGAGCAGCACCAATCTGACGTAGTGATTCACAATAGTTAGTCATATCAGTATAAATGACTAAAACGTGATAATCCTTTTCAAAGGCCAGATATTCAGCGGCAGTAAGTGCCAACCTTGGAGTAATTAATCTCTCTACAGCAGGATCATCTGCAAGATTGACGAAAAGGCATGCATTCTCGAGTGCGCCAGTTCTTTCCAAATCATGAACGAAGAAGTTATATTCTTCTGCAGTTATTCCCATAGCACAGAAAACTACTACGAAATCATCATCGCTGTCAACTAGCTTAGCCTGCCTAGCAATTTGTAACGCGATATCATTGTGAGGGAGTCCGGACGCACTAAAAATAGGTAATTTTTGCCCACGAACTAATGAAGTGCACGCATCGATTGCAGATATTCCAGTTTGAATAAATGTATCTGGGCTCTGTCGCGAATAAGGATTTATAGCTGCACCAATAATATCTGCCATTTCATCTGGAACTATTGCAGGGCCACCGTCTCTTGGACGGCCTGCGCCATCGAGAATTCTGCCAATCATATCAGTACTAACTGGTAACTTAAACACGTCTCCGAGAAATTTAATCCCAGTCTGCTTATCAATTGAAGCAGTACCTTCGAAAACTTGGACAATGACTTGGTCATCAGATGTATCTAGTACTTGGCCATTCTTCAAGGTCCCATCAGTAAGTCGCAGTTCAACGATTTCTCCAAATGCAACAGGTTCGGTTTTATTTAGGAACACGAGGGGCCCCTTTACGTCGGTAATTGTTCTATATTCTTTTCCAGTCATTTATAACACCTCTCAGTTATTCTCCATAGTCTCAGCAATTTGCGCCTTCATAGTTTCTATCATTTTATCAATCTTAACGTCATAACCAGATTCGAACCTTCCTCTCATGAGATCTGTTCGTGCTGGCACATTCACTACGTCTTCAAGAGAAGCACCTGCTGCAAGTGCTTTTTTTGATTCTTCTTGGAATGTAAGAATGGCGTTAGCCATTGTATACTGTAACTTTAAATCGGTGTATGTATCTACATCATGGAAAGCGTTTTGTTGTAAGAAAAATTCTCTAATCATACGTGCGACTTCTAAAGTCAGTTGTTGATCAACTGGTAAAGCATCGGAACCAACTAACTGAACAATTTCTTGTAATTCTGCTTCAACTTGGAGTAGAGCACTGATTTCAGTTCTAATTTCAGGGAAATTACTGTTAATATTGTCCCTGTACCATTGATCAAGGGAAGGCGGATAAAGTGAATAAGAATTTAGCCAATTAATTGCGGGGAAATGCCTTTGACGTGCAAGACCTGCATCTAACCCCCAGAATACTTTAACAATACGTAGAGTTCCTTGGCTGACTGGTTCAGAAATATCTCCTCCCGGCGGTGAAACTGCACCAATTACAGATACTGAACCATCTCCGCCTGCAAGTGTTTCTACACGGCCTGCTCGTTCATAGAATTCTGCAAGTCGGCTAGAGAGATATGCCGGATAACCTTCTTCTCCTGGCATCTCCTCTAAACGAGATGAAATTTCTCTCATTGCTTCAGCCCAACGACTAGTAGAATCTGCCATTAGAGCAACATCATATCCCATATCTCTAAAATATTCTGCTATTGTAATCCCAGTATATACTGAAGCTTCTCTTGCTGCGACTGGCATATTTGAAGTATTAGCAATCATAGTTGTCCTATTCATCAATGCCTCTCCTGTCTTAGGATCCATAAGGTGAGGGAATTCATCGAGAACTTCGGTCATTTCATTGCCACGTTCTCCACACCCAATGTATACAACTATATCTGCATCTGACCATTTCGCCAGTTGCTGTTGAGTAACTGTTTTTCCTGAACCGAATGGCCCAGGTATTCCTGCTGTTCCTCCTTTTGCAAGTGGGAAAAGAAAATCTAAAATTCTTTGACCTGTTTGTAAAGGAACTTCTGGTGCATGCTTCTTTGTGAAAGGCCGTGGAGTTCGAACTGGCCATTTTTGCATCATCTGAACTTCCGTACCATCTTCAAGGGAACAAACTGTCTGAGTGACATTAAATTCCCCAGAATTAATACTCTTAATTACTCCTGAAGTTCCATGAGGTACCATAACTCTGTGTTCAATAGTTTTGGTTTCCTGCACCGTTCCAAGAATATCTCCTGAAGATACAGAATCTCCTATATTTGCAGTTGCATTAAAGTTCCATATTTTTTCTAAATCAAGTCCATCTGCGTCGACACCTCTTTTGATGAAAACACCCATTGTTTTCTCAAGTTCTGGTAAAGGCCTTTGAATACCATCATAGATTTTAGTCAAAAGACCTGGTCCAAGTTGAACAGATAAAGTCTGCCCTGTCCTAATAACTGGCTCACCGGGTCTAACACCTGAAGTCTCTTCATATACCTGTATAACAGATTGGTCGCCGTGTAATTCAATTACTTCACCCATCAAACCTTCATCTCCCACTCGCACAACTTCATACATTCTTGGCGATATTCCTACTGCAGTCACAACTGGTCCAGAGATGCGATAAATCACTCCATTTTCTTCACTCATATTTAATTCACTTCCATTTATTTTTTTCTAGGATTTATTTCCACAAATCGACTCCTAGTGCCGACTTGATAGACTCTCGGAGGGTATTATCCTCTTCAGTCCCAATGCCCAATACTGTGGGCGTGATACTTTCAGAAAGTCGTGTTCGTAATCTTTCTGGTAGGTTTAATAGGTCAGAGTTATCAATCACAATAACGCCTACTTCTTTTTCATTCAATAAAGACTTCATTGTAGAAGTCAATTCCTCGATATTTTTTGGATTATGTAATCTCAAAATACCTGCAAGCTGGAAACCTAAGGTAAAATCAAGAGAACCTACGACAGCTATTTCCATATTATTCACCTCAAAAATCCATATGCGATTCTAAAACCTCGGACGTGAGGCCAATTGCCTTACCGCGAACGAGAAGACGAAGATTTTGTATCTCAAGCACTTTACGTTCTATATAGTAAATTACAGGGAATGACGAAACAGGATTAAGATATGCAAAGCGCTTTAGCATTGCGTGCCTTTTGTGAGTTAATAATGATGCAATTGGATCTAGTGAACCAGTTATACTCGACTGATTAAGTGCTTCATCAAAGCCATCATCATCGAAAGATTTACTTCGCCTGAGGGCATCTACTATAGTTTCTTGAGATGTTGCTTGCGATACCTGTAACATCACAGAATTAGGAATTCTTCCACCTTGAATAATCGTCTGTAAACGTTTGTCTGGAGAAATATTCTGACGCAATTCACGAAATTGATTAATTATATTAAGGTGATCTATTTCAGTTCTAATATATTTCATCAAATGTATATTAGAGTCTTTTCCCTTGGATACTTTTAATGCATTACTGTAATATTGACGATCTAAAGCATCTTCCATTTCTTCAAGCGTAGATTCAGAGCCTTCAAGCTTTGCTAATTCATTACCCCAAGGAGTTCCAGACATTGCATTAGCCGCCTCAGAAACTGTCTCAGTAGTTCGAACAATTTCAAGCCATAATGAGTTCATAGGATTCTCCGAAGGTAGAATCTGAGATTCTATTAATTCATCTGAACACCCACCATTAACTGCCCTAAGAACTGTTTTGGCTTTCTCATATGCAAATCGATCGACATAAATTGAAACTATCGATTTAAGAGGGCCTTGGCAGAATCTCATTACTTCAGATAAATCGTTATCCAGGTTATGAAAAAGTGCTGCCTCTACAGCATCCGCGCCACTCATTCGGGCAGAATATATATCCATCTCGTTTCGGTATCCCAACTCTGCGATACTTGCACCAATGGAATCTGGCCCCAATTGTAACAATTGCCGCATACGGGTTGTGTCGATTAGAGATGCCTTGCGAGCTTTGGCCCTGGCTGAGGCATTGTAAATATTAGAACGACCACTTACTACTCCCGCCATACAATCACCTTTTAATTATCAAATAATGTTTTATTTACAATACCTAGATTATTTTTCCATGCTTCTTCTAAACGGTTATCAAAACGATAGTCAAGTACTATTGATCTGTCTTTTGATTCAAGGACAAAACCACCTAGTCCCTCCACATCTTCGCCGAGTGTAAAACTTCCATCATCGAGTGCTTTACGATCGATTGAAACCGGACGAAGAACCATATCTTTTCCAGATTTACTCGCTTCATTCAGAAGTGATTTTAAAATATCTGAACGGCCTTCAAGATTTGGTGAAGACACCATTTCTTGAATAGAATTCCAAGTTGCATCTAATTCTTCCCGTCTAGCAATTAGAAGATGCTTTTGATTAGCTTGTTTGGCTGAAGCAACGAGTTCGACGGATAACTGTGTACTCTCTTTTTCTGCTCGGATATTCATATCAGTAGAAAAAGATGAGTTTTCAATCTTGGCTTGTTCTTCAATTTTATTAGCTTGTTCTTTAGCCGCCGAAATAATCAATTCAGCTTCGACTTTAGCCTGTGCTGCAATTTCATTTGCTAATGCGTCCAATGTCATATAATATCTCTCCTTTCTATTCTTGATTTCGGCATTATGATTATCCAAGTAAGAATAGTGCTAAGAATCCGAAAAGTACAATGGTCTCAGGTAAAGCTGTAAAGATCAGTCCGTTAACGAACTTACTGCTATCTTCTGCAATCATACCTACAGCTGCTGCTCCTATAGGGCCTTGGCTCAAACCAGTCCCAATTCCACATAATCCCAGAGCTATTCCTGCACCCATATTAGCATATGCTACAGCCATATCTCCAGTTTGTTCAGCTTGTACTCCACTAGCAATCATCACAATTGATGATATTGCTAGCAACATACTTAGTCCACTCATTTTATTTTTATTATTCATATTTTTTTCCTCCATTTTTTCTAAGCATAATAGCTTGGAATGTGATATCACTCAACCTCCACGTGGCGAGTTCGAAAACCAAAAGGCAAGAATGCCTCTCCGCTAGAATCATAATATTGCCTCATCCATTCTACAAAATGTAGCCTGGCTGCATGGATATTAGGACTAAATACTCCGAGGCCCCATGCGAATAATTGGACTAATAACCAACCTAAAAATAATACTAGAGCTAATGGATTATATTCTAAGAGGGCATCTTTCATTGGATCCCACAACATATTACCCGTTTCGGCTATTTTAACTCCAACAATCCCGACGGCAAACAGCCGTACATAGGATATTACTGACGGCATCATACCTATTGCTTCGATTGGTGCCAAAATTAAACTTATCGCCAATGGTATGCCATGATAATTATATAGAGTCCACATTAGCATAAACACTGCTATTATAGCTATTACAGCCCCTGGAATCATCATGTCTTGTGCCTCACTTGGACCAAGGTAACCATATGAGAACATAAAGCCACCGAGGAGCAAAACAATCCATACACCATGTTCAAAAAATGCAGCCACTAAACCTACATGACCATGATCAGTGCCGTAGAATAATACATCCCTGAAACCTATTAATCTACCAAATATAATATGCACAAAACCAAGATATATGGTCAATATTATTAAATCTTCCAGATTAGTCGTAACGCGATGGAATGGATAAGCCAATTCTATACCAAATGGTAGTGATTTATGCCAAGCATGATAATTATGAGATGAAGATAAAGCAGCTTCCGGATACAAGAAGGAAAGTGCTTCTGCCGGGTTATGATGATGCGGATGAATTATTTCCCATCCTGCAAATTCAGCATAAAGGTAGCCAAAACCAAATGTTCCTAAACCTATGTAAACTAGGAATTTTCCACCCAAATTCATCATTTCATTTGAACCTGAACGTCGTATTACTAGTGCGCCGAGACTCATTGTGATCAATCCATATGCCATATCGCCAAGCATCATTCCAAAAAATAATGGATAAGTGAAAAACATAAATAAAGTTGGGTCAATTCTACCATAAGCCGGCCTACCGACTGCATTTGTTAGCAGTTCCATTGGCTTACTTATTTTTCTATTTGCATAAGCAATTGGAGGCATTTCTTTTTTATTAGAGTGATCGGAATGCCCGTGCCCCCCATTTCCAGCTTCAATAACAAACGGAGAAACTTCGATGTAAAGGCAAGAATCGGCTAAAGCCGATAAGACCTCATTCGAACGAGACATTTCGACCCACCCATCTATCAAAAATGCATGATTTGATACTCCTATTTTTACTGGTGCGGTCAAGATATCATGTTCTCTTTCTAGCAATTCTAAACCACAAACTAAAGATGCCCCAAAATCTTCAGACCACGAATCTATATCATCGGAAATAGATTTTTTTTCTTCGGAAATTGCAGAGAGTTTTATTTTTGATTCTGATAGTAACGAGTTTGTATTTCCTTTTTGATTAATTGGAACATTGATGGCTTGAAATCCAGCATTATTTAATTTAGATTGCATATGGTGGGAATCTTTATTTTTGATAAATAGTGCTATTACTTTAATTTTATTAGATATTCCTGTGAATAATAATCCATCGTAACCCATGTTTTCGACTAAATCAATATCTGAAACCGTACCTACAAATGAAGTGATATTGTCATAATCAGATAATAATTCAACATCAATATCCAAAGAAGACAATAATTCCAAAACTTGTATTTTTTCTATTAAAGAAGATAGTTGATTCTCAGCAATATCAAGTTTTGTACTCTTCTCAAGCAATAATTCTACAGCATCTATCAAAGATCCGTCGAGTTCTGAACGAACTTTGTTTACTGAAACTTGTTCAGTTGGCCCTTTAGCATTTACGATTGATGCAGCAGAACGTAACTTTGACAACCTTTTTCCAATTATTTCGGCCTCCCCCTTAGGAGTTCCTAGGTCAATACCATCTTCCGAACCATCATATTCTATGAAATGTAAAGCATTAAGATTTGCTAATGCATCAACCACATCATCAATTTTACTTTTACTTCCAGCAGCGGTCAATCGACCCATTTGCTGAGTATTTATTTGGGACATATTGAAACCACCGAATAATAGAGTTATTTACTGAATGCATCAATGACTATTTTAACAGCCTTAATACGATTTTTATCACCAGATTTGTGTATATTTTCTTGTTCCAACTTTCCGCTGGTAGATACAATTTCAGCTTTCGATCCAGCCTCAGAACGTGCTTTAGATATCAAACCCTGTGAATCTAATTCTGAGTTTGCACGCCCTGAATTTATGATTTCATTAGCATTCTGACGTGCGTTTGAAATTATTGAAGAAGCTTCCTTATTTGCCATTTTTATAGATTCAGATGCAGCTATTTCTGCATCTTTTATTGCTCTTAGGACATCTGCTCGAGACATAGTAACACCTTGTATAGCCTTGGGACTTGAGAGTAGTTTATCATGGTAACCTACATAAGAGTACAATATTCTAAAATATGTAATCTCGAAAACGAACCAACCAAATATGAGAGACAACTAGGCGTTATGTGGATACAGAAATAATTGGAGAGTCTGATTGGAATGAGTTACAACGTAATTTGGAAGCTACGATTCCTGTTTATGACAAAATAAATAATTTTGCGACACTAGGACAAGTTAAAAGATGGAGGAATAAGGCTCAAAATTTGTTACCTAAAGAAGGCAATATTCTAGAAATCGGATGTGGCCCTGGGAGTTTCGCAGAAACTATTGATGGGAGAAAATTATTTTGCCTTGATCCGATACCTGAGATGCTAAGAATCGCTGAATTAAGAGTCAATAAAATAAGAAATAATCTCGGCTATTCGATGGCTGAATTTCATAAAGGAACTGCTGAAGATTTGCCATTTGAAGATAATTTCTTTGATGCAGTTTGTACATTATTCTCATTTAGAGATTGGTTTGACAAAAGGAAGGGTTTATCGGAAGCAAAGAGGGTTTTGAAACCTGGAGGTTTGCTTGTAATTTTAGATCCAGCGAAAATTAATTCTTTTCATGGATATTTAGGGTTGATTTGGATGAAGTACTGGGTTGGAGGATATGCAAGATTAGTTTGTAAACAAAAAGAACATCCTTGGAAATGGTTAACAAAGACATATGTAAGTTTTGGGACTACAAAAAAATATACAAAAATGCTCAAGGAAGAAGGTTTTCAAGAGGTTAGAGGTAGAGTGATATTTCCTGGCATGGCGACAATATGGACTGGCATAGTTGATTAATATTTAGATAATTTAAAAAATGATCTACATGTAATGGCATTCCATATAAACGGTTTAGTAAAACGGTTGAAGAGTATATTTATTATCCAATCTGGTAATCTGAATATTATACTACCTAACTTGAATGCCCTTTTTGAATTTCTCATCACTTTACCCATTTGATTATTCCACCTACGTTCATATTCAATTAATGGTACACCTAAACTTAAGTGTTCAGAAATTACTTGTCCTGCAATTCTACCTCCTACCATTGCAATAGTTATGCCTGCTCCATTTGAAGGTAGAACCATTCCAGCAGAATCACCAACAAGGAGATAGTTTCCTTTGACAAATGATTTGATAGTACCCGACATAGGAAGAGAGCCGGCCCCTCTAAAAGTTATATTTCCAGCGTAATTTGAAATAAATTCTTCTGATAAGTGATTTATTGATTTACCTTTGGAAAAACTTCTTTGTATGCCTAAACCTATATTTGCTCCATTTTTTTTAGGGAACATCCAAGCATATCCCCCAGGTGCAATAGAGCCAAAATGTAGTTCTACTGAATCATGAAAAACACCATCCATTAGTACAAATTTAACTGGAATATTCAAAGATTTAGCAGACCAGAACTTCTTACGTAGGGGGTCATTATGCCCTCCAGCACCAACTATTATTTTTGCCCTTAACTTCATTCCTCCTTTGAGCGTCACATATTCGCCTTCAACTTCTAAAACTCGTTCCCCTAAGAGGTATTTTGCACCATTTAATTTAGCTAAATCAACTAACTCTTCATCATGTTTAACTCGATTAAGAATTAATCCTTCAAATTTATATCTAAGAGGTTTGCCAGAAGGAGGGACAAGATGCATTTCTTCCGTGCGCCTAGAAATAGCAGCATCAGATGTTCTGAAAAGATCATCCATATCGGGAACGTCTGGACACAAACGACGCATTTCTTCATTGGTGGGCACTAATTCTCCACATTGCAGTGGAGAACCTATCGGATTTCGCCCATCTACAACAAGCACCTTATATCCATTTTTTGATATATACCTAGCAGTAGTGGACCCAGCCGGACCTCCACCTATTATTATTACGTCCCAAAACTCATTTTCGACCATAATGGCACCATCATTTTAATAATTATAATCTCCTATTTTGTGAAGCAATGGCTATATCTTTCATTAGATTTTTGGCATTACTTTCAGGCAATAAGTCAAGATGATTTAATGCCCTGTCTATATGGTTCATGATTAACTGCTCAACATATTCAAATGAGCCTGATTTTACTAGTAAGGCAGTTAATTCCTGCCACCTATCATCGCTAAAATTATTCAGAATATCTGCTAATTGTTCTCTTTCAATGCCATGAAGTACTGTTAAAGAATGTATCAATGGCAATGTCATTTTACCTTCATGAACATCAGTACCCTTTGGTTTACCCATAGAAGTATCTCCAGACAAATCAAGTAAATCATCAACCAATTGAAAGGCTCGACCTAATTCTATTCCAAAATTTTCTAAAGATTTGATGACATCTGAGTTTGCTCCTGCAATTATTCCAGCACACGAACAAGCTGAGGCGAATACTCCGGCGGTTTTACCATCTACTATTGAATAATAATTTTCTGGAGTTGTACTTAAATTACTAATATGTTCAAACTGTAGTAATTCTCCAGAGGCAAGATTAGCAGCTGATTTTGCCATTTTTTCGATAACTATATTATCATACTTTCCGCCTAATGAAAATCCAATAACAAATAAATAATCTCCTGCGATAATCGCATGAGACAAACCATGACTGGTATGTAAAGTGGGCATTCCCCTCCTAGTTTTAGACTGATCATATACATCATCATGAATTAGTGTTGCAGTATGAATTATTTCTGATGCGAGGGCCAAATCCATTACTATTGATTCATCTTTTCCTCCGGCTGCATCAAATGCTAATAATGCCAAAATAGGGCGAAATCTTTTACCTCCGACCAATAATATATCTCTTACAAGCGACATGGTAGGAGCCTCATTACCTGCCATTTTATGCAATACTAATTCCTCTAGAGCCTCATCAATACGATTTTTTATATCTGATAAGTAGGGGTTGATAAAAAATACATTTTCCATATTAATATTTCGACTAGTAGGGGTCGCATATATCAACAAGTGTGTGTACGCTCAGAACGAGTATAGTACGTACTCCCAATAAGGTGGACGCGATGGGTGATAAAATTAATATCGTTACTTTAAATTCGTTTGAATGTAATGTTACAGAAATATTAACAACTAATCTAAGTTCAAACGAAATTGAGAATATTGATGCCGAAGTGTCAATAGGGACCGGATTGAATAGTAGTTTGGAAGATCTTAGCCAAGGCAGATTTGATATTTTAGCCCTGCCGGCAATTGATTTGCATGGAAATGAAGCAGACATGATTAGATTTGAATGTGAGGTAAACGGCGCAATCACTCCAAAAAGACCAAATTTTTTATTAATTTCCGAAAATAAAATTGATTATCAACCTAAATCTGCAATTATTCTTTGTGATTATAAAATAATAAGAAGGCAATTGAGAAGATCAAGAAAAGATTTAAGGGTCCTTAGTAGCGAAGCTTTCTTATCGATATCTAAACTGAATTTAGAACATGAAAATCAAGTTGAAAAAGTAAAATGGATGGAAGAAAGTAAAAAGGATGGGGTTATAGACGGTTATGTAACTTCTAGAAAAATGTATGATGAATTAAGCCTAAATGGGAGAAGGCATACTTTACTTCCAGACCCTAAAGATAGAGGTGGTTCACATTTTCTTCCCTTACCTTATTCAGATTTAATTATATTAATAGTTAGGAAGAGTTCTCCTAAATCATTAACTAATTTAATATCTGAAAAAGAAGGTGCCACTATTTGGTGGATTCAAAATAAAATTATTGGTAAAGTAGAATCATCTGAGTTACAAAATTTAGGAATCTTAGTAAGGCACAGAAGAGTAAGGTCATTAATGGAAGAAGCAGAAAAAAATAAAGATTTGACATTAGAGCAAGCATGTCATGATTCCGAAGGCGAAGTTTTGGATTCTGAAGTACACGTTGAAATTAAAATAGAAAAAATTTCCAAAAATGGAAAGAGGACGGTTGGTATACATCGATTAATACCTCTATCTAAATTCGAATATGCCACCATATCATTGATTAAAGATTGGAATATCATGTTGAAAGAGGCTTCACAAGAAATACCACATGATTTTAATATAGATATTATTGTAGAACCATTTATTAATTTAAATGAATAATGATATCTTTTTTTGTTAAAAGTATAGTTTTAGTATAAAATTAAGCGGAATCAATATCAGTTAGGGGACCCTAGCATCAAAGGAGGGAACGTATTGAGCATTGACATGAATTTGTTAGATTCCCTCTATAAAAAAAGATTAACGGAACTTAGAGATTTTGCTGAAAATAGAGGGATATCTAAAAATGGATCTGTAGAAGTTCTAAGAGCTAGGCTGATTAAAAATGAAATACTTAGATTATGTGACTTATCGTGGGATGGGATTCAGGCTATATCTCACAAAGAAATTGGAGAAATATTGAAAATATTTGGAATAAAATCCTCTGGTTCTCATAAAGAGAGGAGGCAACGATTATGGCTTCATTTAAATTTTGATTCAAGAAGAATGACCATAGAAAGACTTGTGGAATTAGATAGAGAGACATTGTATGATTTATGTCAGAAATTAGAAATGCCATTAACAGGAACTAGGGCAGTATTAATGGGAAGAGTAGCAGGGGTACTGACTAATCATTTTAACGGGTGGGGGAAAATAAAGCGGAGCCTAAATAGAAATGGATTGAAATTAGATAATGACAATTTATTATTAAATGAAATATTGGATTCACAAGTGGAAAATGAAAAAAATTATGAAGATTTTATAATTCCAGTACCGATTGCTACGTTAGAAGATGCAAAGGATTTAATGAAAATTGGAATTGACAAAGAAGATGAAAAAATAAATAATGATATAAAATTGATAATATCTAGAATAGAGGACCTAGACAGATTAATTGGGACAATATTAAAGCAACATATGGGCAAATGGGGCCAGAAAGAAAGGGATTTATTGATCCGTTTGGCAACAAGAACTGAGTGGCCAATTGAAGAAAAAATTGTTAAAAAAAGGTTTATAGTCGTATCAAATGATATTGCTGAAGCAAAAGGTGCATCGATGGCAAATATAGTTGGATCTAAGCTAAATATGAGTACTGAAAAAACAATAGAAAGAATTAGGTCAAAAATAAATAATTTTTAAAGAGAGAATTATTCAGGTAATCGAAAAAACCCAAATCTTGGCTCAAGTATTTCGCTTCTTAAATCTCTTAAATCTTCAATCGAATCCTCAGCAAGTTCTCGAGAAATTCCTACCAAGGTACATGCTTCAACCAAGACGTCGTACTCCACGCCAACGCCAGTATCCAGTCTCTTGATTGTCTCGATTATTATTTGAGGAGCGTCTTTAGAATTTAATGTTGAAGAATTATCATCAATAACAGGTATACTTTCAGTTATTTCAGAGTTCTCAATTTCGGGAGCATTTGTCCTACCTAGGGCACTAGATAATGCTTTCAAAATTCCCAAGCGGTACACTTCAGAATCAAAATCTGGATAATGCTGTCTTGCCATTATTGTTCCTTCTATTAGGTCATTAGGGACGCCTGAGGATTTCATAGATTCCTGAGTTAAATCTACCCCTATGGAATTATCATGAGAATCGAGTCTCCTAAGAGTTGCATCCGAGGTATCAATTAACCAATTCAAATATGTTTCTTGATCTATAACACAAAATTCTTCTGCTCGAAATGAAGTAAAAATTCCCCCTTCCTCTCCTTCAAACCAGTTCGATTTACCAATAAGTGCCATCAAGAACCGATCGCCGGATTCAAATCTGGCATGTAATTCTTCTATATCTAATTGCAACTCTGTTTGAAATGGTGCTACATTAAATCTGTGATTTCCTGTTGGATCCCTCAATACTCCACTAAAACTAGGCCCGTTGTCCCCTTCTCTTCTGTCAAGCCTTTCAATTACGCCACACACTAATGCGCGATTGACCATTATGCCTAATTTAGTGATTACGAAGGCTGGATCATATTCTCCCGCGCCTCTAGAAGTAAGATTTGCTTCAGCGAACTCTTGTGCAAAAATTCTAATTGCAGATTGTCTTTTTATTCTTTGGCTTCCTTCTGAGATCATAATTCTACCCCCCATTTATTCATTATTCTAAGTGCTTCATCTTTCACTGGAATTTGTAATAATTGCATTTCCTCTGCAAGTATCATTGTACCCTGGGCATCTATTAATGCCCGACCCTTAACATTTACTTTCTTTGAAAGTAAAGAATTACGTAAATTATTAATAAATCCATCCGGGCCTAATGAAGATATTTGAGATTTTATTTCATTAGATTTTTGTTGTAAAAATAATTCAGATGGCTCTTTAGAAAGTAATAGTGAAGCATTGGAAATTCCATTGTCAAGAACGAATCTTAATCTTATATCTTCAATTCCTTCCACCATTCCATGTTCAGAACAAGCATCATCCCTCAATACTCTACGGCATTTTGTGCACCTATAAATTATGCCCGAATCTTTCCTAACTGAAACTATTGTACCTGAAACGCTGATCCCTCTCCTAGAGCCTCCATTTGATAAATTATCAATATCAACTTCAACCCAATGGTTACTAGGATCTATATCGTCCCAAGGGGGGTTGGATACATTTGTAATTTGTTCCAAATCATCAACTACTAAATCCGGAGAACCTTGCCAAAATTGAGCTCTTGCAGAATTAATTTGGATATAATCTCCAACCTTTGGATTAAATTCGCACCATGCAGTCAATCTACATCGGCCAGTTGGATCCATAACATCGCCACTCCTAACTACACGTTCTGTACCATCTTCGGAAGTGAATGTCCTTTCTTCCCATGAAGTGATTTGCAATATTATTGAAATGTCTCTCATTCCATTTCTTAAATCAGAAATACTGGATATCGAAGTTTTAGATAAATTAACCATATCTGGGAAGCTATTATCAATATACAATTCTATTTTTGCATCATTACTGATATTGATCTCAGGGGTATCACGAAATTTACGGACGGAAATATTATTTAATTTTATTAAATCTCCTTCATTGAATTCAAAAGGCACCCATGACAAAAAGCCTATATTTCCAGATTCATCTGCAATTTTACCTCTAAAAATATCTAATGTACCACTACCATCTTTTTTGACTATCATATCACTTTTAACAGAAATTACTCTTCCTATTGTACTACCAAAACCTTCATTTTCAGATATTTTAGCAATATTCAATGGTTCATTCGATATTTGTAATGGTGAAGAATTACCTTCTTGAAGAGTAGTGACCCTAGTTGATCTGTTAATATTAATAGATTTTTTACCATTCCACTCATTAACAGATACTCCTTCTAACCTGACAATAGAGTTAGGAGAAAGATATTTCGAATGTTGCCCCCAATCTTTGAAGTCCCAGCGTTCACGGTTATTGGCATCCTCCCACGGATTATCCTCAATCCATCCAAATGCAATTTGTTTTTCTTCACCCCTTACATTTTGTATCCTAGGCGTATAAGTTGCCACAAATACTTCAATAGTTATGTTTTTATCATCTGAATTTAATTCGGAAAATCTGGCAACTTTTTTCTCGATTTTTTGAGGCGCGGAAAAGGTAGTCTCTTCTTTCCCAGTAGCTAATTGAAATTTTCTAATTACGGACCTCAGGGCATCTTCTGGAGGTATTAAAAATTCTTCTTCATACCTTTTAAATTCTTCAAAAATATCGTTTTCAGATGAATCTGGACATTCTTGTTTAACTGTTTTAATCTGTAAATCATATTTTCCATCATTAGACATTCGTATCACCAAAATTAGAGGTCGACAAAATTTGAGTCTACAGGAGAAAACAATTTGTCGACGCAAGAGTATCGAATTATCATCCTCATTACAGGTGTGATTATATGTGCAATTTGGGGTAGACTCAACACTTCAACACCTCTTGAGTTTTGGCTAAATGGTGGGCGGTCTTTGAATATGTCCCTAGATAATATCTAAAAATGACCGGCGTAGTTTTCTAGGATAGGTTGTGTGATTATGACATGAAAGATCATGGGCTCTGCCGGTTTGGAGTTTTGACTGCATCAGATAGGGCTAGTCAAGGAGAATATATTGATGAAAGTGGACCTGCAATTGAGGAGTTCTTAGAGAAATGTTTGACATCTCCATTCGATATCACTAGAAAATTAGTTCCAGATATTCAAGACGAAATTGAAAGTTCACTGATTAATTTAATTGATCATGAGAATTGTGATGTGATAATAACAACTGGAGGGACTGGTCCTTCTTTAAGAGATGTAACTCCTGAGGCGACTGAAAATATTTGCGATAAAATTCTTCCAGGTTTTGGAGAACAAATGAGGAATATATCATTACAATACGTCCCTACAGCCATACTTTCTAGACAAGTGGCAGGAATAAGGGGTAAGTGTCTAATCATCAATTTGCCGGGATCCCCTAAGTCAATTAGAGAAATTTTGGATACAATTTTCACCAGCGTACCGTATTGTGTAGATTTATTAGGGGGGCCCTATATAACTACAGATCCTAAAATTATTCAAACATTCAGGCCTTCTAAAAAAAAATAAGTGAATGCTGATGATAAATTTTAAAAATTTTATTACTGTAATTTTTAGTTTAATGTTTGTAGGAGTTGGGATAAATCATTTTTTAGATACTAAATGGTTCGAGCCGATTGTTCCTGAAATTTTAGGTAGACCCAGTTTTTGGATATATTTATCCGGAATATTTGAAATTTTACTTGGAATTTTAATATTATCCAAGGAACATAAAAAAATTGCATCTCTTGGAATAGTTTTATTGTTGATTATTCTTTACTTGGCCAATTTAAATATGTGGATCAATGATATTCCAATAGGAGGGGCAAAATTCAATAATTTGGAACATTTTGTAAGACTTTGCATCCAAATAATATTAATTTTTATGGCTCTTTACATAGGTAATTGGCCTCCATTTAATAAAAATGATACATGAAATATTAAATAAAATTAAATTATTGACACGAATGATTCATGAGATATATGCCAACCGGAAGGCATGGTAAAGACGAAGGGTGACGGCATCAATGCCGCAAGAAGCACGAATGAAATTAGAAAAATAAAAGTGGAATTGGACTTTACTCCTAATGCTCTTTCATCCGTACTTTATACTCAAGGGAATACAACAATATTGGTCTGCGTCACAAAGGCACCGTCTTTGCCTAGATGGTTTCCAAGAGATTCTCAAAAAGGATGGGTGCATGCAGAATATTCATTATTGCCCGGATCTACAAATACCAGATTTAGAAGAGAAAGGAGTGGAGCAAAGGGCAGAACTCAAGAAATAGAAAGATTAGTTGCGAGGTCCTTAAGGGGAGCTATAGATCTAGAAGCATTAGGACCAATTGCATTGACAATTGATTGCGATGTGCTCAACGCTGACGGAGGAACAAGATGTGCTTCAATTACTGCGGCATGTATAGCAATGCGGCTTGCAGTAAGAAGGCTTATTTCATCTGGAGACTGTTTGCCAATTGAATTGAGAGCTACTAAAGAAGATTTGAAGAATGGGTGGAGCGCACCTTTGTTGTCTGATGAAGAAAAAATCACACATGAAAATACCGTTATCGTCAATGATGTTGCAGCAATCAGCGTAGGAATAGTGGATGACCAAATCTGGACAGATCTGGATTACGTATTAGATAGTAACGCTGATGTAGATATGAACGTAGTCATGACAAGTGATGGAGAATTTGTTGAAGTTCAAGGGACAGGTGAAGAGGCTACATACTCCAGGGCACAATTAGATGATTTACTAGATTCGGCAACTTCTGCGATTATTCAATTACATGTACTTCAAAAGGAAATTTTATCTTCTAAATAATTAGTATAAATGGTGGGACTGGCCGGACTTGAACCGGCGGCCTCCGCATCTTCAGTGCGGCGCTCTCCCAACTGAGCTACAGTCCCTTATTCCGCTCCCAAGACAAGTGAGACTTCAAACCTTCCAAGAATAAACTTAAAAAATGTCATCGTCATCATTTTTTTCTTCAAATGAAATCATATCACTGGCCTTATTACTACTTTTCTTAGGATTTATAGTTGAAATATCGTTTGTAGATTTATTTTTAGACTCTACATCTGAAACTTTTGGTGTTAAAGTTTCTTGCTCATCCATTTCCAGTGCTTCTGGATCAAGTCCATGGTGAGTCGCGAGTCTTAATTTACGCTCATCTCTTGCCCTTATTTCCAATAATCTCTGCCTTGCCTTATCGTAATGCTGTAACATATACATAGCGTCGTGCTCAAGCAACGGAGAGTCGGAAATTATAGTAATATCCATCCAATCTCCTTCTTCTGCTAGAAATTCTGCGAAGGGTTCAAATTTTAAATCGGATTTTTTAATTTGAGTATAGTGTAGTGCATTTCCCATCCTATGCTCAACGCCTGCGAAATGGCAATAAAATTTTGACCCACCATAATTTTCTCTTACTTGGTCAAATAACTCTGCATAATCCTCACTTGTCCTCATTCTGCCATGACCTCTGGCATGTATGTGAGCCATATTAAGAACTGGTACTGTTCCTTCAACGTGATTACATACTTCTAGAACTTCTTCTACAGTGCCCCATAATTCCTGCCTTCCCGATGTTTCAATTCCAACTAAAGATGGTTCTGCTTCGTGGACCCAAGGAAATGCAGAATATTCTTCTTCTTCTTTTTCATCGCCCCATATACTACGTACTCTATCGACAACGCCTGAAAATATATTCACTAGTTCTTCGTTGGCCTTGCCTCCTGGCTCATAATTTCCATATGGACCAACATGGTAGGTAATATGTCTAGCATTTACTAATTTTCCTGCCTGCATACTAGCTTCCATTTTTGAAAGAGTACGATTTCTTTCTCTTTTACTGCCCAATAATTCAGCGTAGTATGGGCCATGCATGTTCATCTCAAAATCTGATTTCCATGACAAAATTCCTGCTTGCCAATATTGATCAAAATGGTGCGGCTGAACTGTCCTTACGGTTTGTACTTCCATCGCATCAAGTCCTAACACAGTAATATCATCCATTCCTTCCACGATAGTTCTACCTTTACAAGAAAGTGGGACTCCAGCGGGACCTAATTTTAATGACATACTTGGTGCACCTAGGGCTCTTGGGAAATGCCATCCCTTCAAAAGGAGTTTTCTAAAAACTTCAAATAATATCAATTAATTTGTTATTTCAATATTAATCAGAATATTTAGCCGCAATATATATTCCTTCATTGTCAAGACTTTGCAGTGGCAACATATTTAGAAAGTTCGCAACCCATTTTTGATATGGAATATTACTTTCAAGTGTAACATTTAATGAGCCCCTGGAATGTACAATTATTGCTTCTTTTGATTTTTCATCATAAGTACATACTATTGGAACGACGCCTTTAATTCTTATATTACTTAATAGATTGTTCATTTCAATATTTTCTAATTGTGCAATATATTTTATCGCATCAGTAGTCATGAATAAGATGTTTATTTGTCTAATTTTTTCTATAACGGCACCCCACATTTCTGAAAGAAGAGTAATATCTTTTGGGACGTCAACTATCATAACGGTTTTTGATCCTTCTAATTCTCCAAAAGTCATTGAAGCCGCCCATGCATTTCTCGGAGATAATCCTTCAAGGACAGTAGTAGAAGAAATGATTAACCAATGTATATTTTGAAGATTTTTTCTCCAATCTATATCTCCATAATTAAAATTATGAAAATATTCATGAGATTTTGAAGTTATTTTGATTATTTTAGATCCCATTAAATCTGCATAATTTGATACTAATGCGCCTGAATCTGTCCCTTCCGGATGCCTAAAGTTAGCAATTGATACTGTGTTGTTCACTTATCACACGAGTATTGTAGAGATAAAGGACTTATCTCAAGTTAATTTCCAACGAAGAAGGGCTATTGCTCCTCCGAAACTTGTTAATTGTTGACCTGCGTCGTGATCTTCTGAGGATTGAATAACTATGCCTTTTGACTCCGATATGATATCAACAATAGACGCCCATGTCCCATTATCTTCAATATCTCCCTCGCGTAAAAGTGATGCTTTAATCACCAATTTTTCTACTGCTCCAAGATTTGAGGCCTCATATATTTCATCAATTCCAAAGCACACATTACCTCCCATGGAGATTCTTTTCAGTCCTTCTTCTATTGTCCTAATTTGTTCTATTAGGGCATTTTTCCCTATTAAATTATCTGCTAGTCCTTCTGCAAGAACTTCATTTGCTGCTGATCTCCCTCCAATTGATGTTGGAGCATTGAGGCATTCATTTTTTGCACCTAAATTTCTAAGGCTTTTCTCGAATGATTCTCTTGCAAGTCCTGGGCCGCAAATAATCAAGGGTATTTGATTGTTGAAAATTAACATACATTCTTTAGCAACCTTTACAAAAAAATTATTTCTAATTTCAGTTGTATCAGAATATCTTTTCCCTCCTCCTCTCATTGAAAATGATGAAATATTTCTCATGCCATGTTGTGTAACTTCGAATACTAAAATATCATCATTTTCTACAACTATTAATCCAGAATTTATTTTTTTTGAATTTGAAAAAGATTCTTTTAGTAAATCTCTATCATAATTTGGCATTCCGCCTTCTCTGGTTATTTCCAACTCACTTCCAACAATAATAATGTGAGTATGGTGGCTTCCAATATCTATTGTTGCTTCAGATATAACTCCATGGATTCTCAAATTCTCCGAAAATGATTGAAATGCCCCAGATAGAATTTTCAAAACAATCCACATTGGTTTTCTCTCGGCACTCTTTGCCCTTCCGTCTTCTTGAGTTCCAGTCGTAGAATCTCTACGATTTGAAAGCATACCCAAATATGAGCCATGGCTACAAATTTGATATAAGGTCCAAAGATCACTTTCATCATCCACCCTGACTCTAAAGCCTTCATCAAGGGTTTTAATTTTACGCACTTTAACTCACTTATCCAAATACGCCTGTTAAATTACCATCTTCATCCATATCCATATCAAGCGCAGCGGGCCTTGAAGGCAGTCCTGGCATAGTCATCATAGAACCACATACTGCTACAATAAAACCTGCTCCAGCATTTATCCTAAGTTCTCTAATTGGCATTATAAATCCATCTGGTGCACCCAATATTTTCTTATCATGACTAAATGAATATTGATTTTTAGCCATACAGACGGGTAGCTTATTTTTATTCCATTTTTCTATCGTATTTAGTGTACGAATGGCTTCGGGACTAAAATCAACTGTGTGCGCACCATATACATTTGTTGCAATTTTCAATATTTTTTCCCTTACATCTAAAGTTGGATCAACAATAGGAACATATGGACTATTAGCTTGATTATAGTCATTGCAGGCTGCGACTACTGCATCTGCAAGATCTATTGCTCCAATACCTCCTTTGGAGTGGCCTTCAAAAAGTACTACTGCATTGGCCCCTGCCTTTTTTGCTTCATTAGTTAATGCATCTATTTCACCGATTGTATCAGTTGAGAATTTATTTATGGAGACAACAATGGGTATTTTTGTAGATGTCAGATTTCTAATATGCCTCCTTAAATTAGTAGCAGAGCCTTTTCTGACTGCATCTATATTTTCCAAACTTATTTCGGATTTGTTGGGTCGGGCGCCCCCTCCTGTAGAAAATCCTCCCCCATGTAGTTTCATACTCCTAATAGTAACATTTAAGACAATACAACTAGGGATAATTCCTGATGCTAATGATTTGATATTAAGTGCCTTTTCAGCCCCCATCTCAGCCCCAAATCCTGCTTCGGTAACGACATAATCTGAACATGATAATGCAATTTTATCAGCAATTATTGAAGAGTTTCCATGTGCGATATTTGCAAATGGGCCACAGTGAACAAACGCAGGATTTCCTTCTATTGTTTGAACTAAATTTGGCAGAAACGCATCCCTAAGTAAGAGCCCCATAGCGCCTGCAGCGCCTATATCATTTGCAGTTACAGGCCCTCCATCTTTTGTTTCAGCAACAATGATTCGCCCTAATCTCAATCTTAGGTCTTGATAGTCAGATGATAACGACAATATTGCCATTACTTCGCTTGCGGCTGTGATATCAAAACGATCTGTTCTATCTAGTCCGTTTGAAGCCCCTCCTAGGCCTATTGTTACTTCTCGTAAACTTCTATCATTCATATCTATAACTCTCGGCCAAAATATTCTATTTGTATCAATTTTAATTTGATTTCCTCTGTGTAAGTAATTATCTAAAATTGCAGAACATAAATTATGTGCAGAAGTTATAGCATGCAAATCACCAGTAAAATGCAGATTGATTTGTTCCATTGGCAATACTTGGGAAAATCCTCCTCCTGCGGCGCCACCTTTGATTCCAAAAACAGGCCCTAATGAAGGTTCTCTAATTACGCAGCACGCATTATGTCCTTGTTTATTTAATCCTTGATTAAGTCCAATTGTTGTTACAGTTTTACCTTCACCAAAAGGCGTTGGGTTAACACTCGTAACAAGAACTAATGAACCTTGTTTGTTAATAATATTTTTTTGTAATGTTTTCCAAGATATTTTTGCTATGTAGGGGCCCTGTAAAATCAAGTCACTGCGGTCCAAATTTAATTGCTTTGCAATTTTTTCTATCGCTACAGGTTTCGCCGCTCTTGCAATGTCTAAGTCGCTGTCCATATCCATTCCGTAGAACTAACCTTGTTTGAAACCTTCATTGCTAATAATCGATTGGCACGCATATGATTATGCCAGAGTACTGGGGAATTGCAGGTCATCCAATAAAACATTCCCTGACTCCCAAGATTTTCAAAATAATAGGTAAGCACCTTGGAATTGTCAATCCAAAAATGGTATTTATTGATGTCAAAAATATAGAAGAATTTGAAAATAAAATTAATAGATTAGAAGGAGATATTTGGATATCAATTACAACTCCTTTGAAGCACGCTATTGGCATCATGATGGATAATAGCCCCGATACTAAAGTAAATTCAATTAATCAGATAATGAGAATTTCAGATAAATTATTTGCAATTGATACTGATGGAGATGGATTTGTTAATGCATTAAGATACTTTGGAATCAGTATAAGTGGATCTAAATTGAAATTAAAGGGAGGAGGTTCTACTGCTAGGTCCATTGCAAATTCATGGAGTAAAGAAGGTGGCGAGTTGATAATAATTGAAGGAAGGCGTAAATTAATTAATGGGCCTTGGGATAAATCGATAATTAAAGACACTGAAGCAGATTTTTTTCTAGATCTGGATGAAAATCCTGGATCCCCAATTAATAGAGATTCTATAAAAAATAGATTATCCGTAAGTTATAATAAATTCTCAACTGAAAATGATTTTGCAATTGTTATGTTAGTTGCTCAGCAACTGAAGGCTTGGGAAATATTTTATAAAAATGAAAAAATAAATTTACCAAGTATTAAAATTGTATTAAATGAGTTATTTAATTCCTAAAGAGGGATATTGCTATGTTTTTTTGGTAATGTAAATTCTCTCTTTGATAACAACGGCCTTAATGCCCTTACTAAATATTCACGAGTCATGCTAGGATCAATGATGTCTTCAAGCCAACCTTTTTTTGCAGCAGAGAAAGGATTATCAAATTTCATCATTTCATCATTCAGTATTTGCCCATATTTTTCTTCATAGCCCCCAGAACCAGATATTTCATTATCATATTTAGTATTGGAAATCCATCTAGAATCCATTAGAGCAATGTCTCCCGATGGCCATGAAACATTATAATCTGAACCAAGTTGTTTACAGCCCATGGCTAAATATGCTTCACCATATGCTTTTTTCATGATTACAGATAATTTAGGAACCGTAGCTTCAGAATAAGCGAAAAGCAATTTTGAACTGTCCCTAATTATCCCTTCCCATTCTTGAATTGCCCCTGGAATAAAGCCTGGCGAATCCACAAATGAAATAATGGGGATGTTGAAGCAATCGCAGAAACTAATAAATCTGGCGGCCTTAATGGATGATTTTGCGTCGAGGAATCCTGATAAAGCATTAGGTTGATTGGCAACGATGCCAATTGAATAACCGTCTAAACGTGCAAATCCTATCACTAAATTACACGCATAATTGGGAAAAAATTCTAAAAAACTATCTTTATCTGTAACTTGAGATATAACTGATTTGACATCATATGGCGATTTCTGATCATTGTTGATTATCTTATCCAATGAATGGCATTTACGATTCCATGGATCGTCATTTTTTTCTATAATAGGATTAGAAGACATATTATCAGGAATATAAGAAATTATCTTTGATGCCATATCTAATGCGGTGTTTTCATCTTCGGCCAATAAACATGCAATGCCGCTTCTAGCATCATATACCTCCATATCTTCCATAAAATTAATTTCTTCTTCGGATGTATGTTTATGATAATCAGGATTTGAGAGTGATATTTTTCCTGAAGATACGTCCATTATGGTGAAGTCAGATAACCCTACTGCTAAAGCACCAACTCCAGAAAGATTACCTAAAACTATCGATATCAATGGAACTCTTCCGGAACAAGCAGATAATATATTTAGAATTTCTCCAGATGGCCCTAATGATTTAATGCCCTCTTCAGGCCTTTGGCCTATGCCATCCCAAATTGCAATAACTGGTAGAAGGGATTTCTCAGCAAATTCTAAAACTTTGACAATTTTTTTTGCATGCATTTCTCCAATTGACCCGGAAAATATAGATTTATCTTGAGAAAAACAAACGACCCTCCTGTCATTTAGCATACCGTGCCCTGCAACAATGCCATCGCCAAGCGATTTATGTAAATGTAAATTGTAATCATATGAACGGTGATTTACAAATGCATCTATTTCTACAAAAGAATCTGAATCAAGTAAAGAAATGATTCTTTCCCTAGCATTTAATTTTCCCTCGGACCTTAATTTTGCCAAAACTTCCTTATCTCCAGAATTTTGAGCCTCATAATGGATTGCATCTAAATTTTCACTTGGAGATACTCCCGCCATAGACCTCGGTCGTGTAACGGGTTCATCATTAAAGCGGATGGAAATAACTATTCCCTGACAAATTTAGGATTTTCTCCCACTAAATCTGATGACCATTTTTTGGCAATATATTCCTTTTCACCATTAATTGAAAGTAGATAATGTAACTTTACTAGAGCCGAACCAGGAGGACATAGAGAATCATGCCCCAAAATTCCCATTTCTTGTTGTTTTCTTCCTTTGGAATAAATATTCATATTAATTGGTCCATTAATAGTTTGAGCCACTATTACTACTATGCCATCATCAAGGCAATAATCTTCAATTACGGACTTAAGACGAGTATTTTCAATACTATCATTTTCAGGATTTGATATTGGCAAATGCCCCAATCCAGTCCCATGTAACAATAAAGCATCAAAATTTAGTTTAATAGCTGCTTCAATTAATTCTGATTGTATATGGGGGCCCGCAATAAATTCTGCAATTCTGATATTTTCATTAAATATTTTTGGATTCTGGGTTTCAAATCTAGATTCAAGAGGCTCATAATCCCCCACGATAATTGTTATTTCTTTCTTCTGAATTATAATATTTGCAATAGGTTTTTGATTAATGGATTTAAATGAGTCACGCCTAGAAGAGTGATATTTTCTACTTGCACAACCAGGTAAGACTACACAATTACCATCAGAAGAGCTTGCATGAAGGATTATTACTGAAGAGTCACGATATCCTGATGGTTTTGGACCGTTTGCAGCCCACATCACTGAAGCAATAATATTCTCCGATGCATCTGAAGATCCTCTATCAGGAGATCTTTGAGAGCCAGTTAACACAATTCTCCCAGGGGGTTTACATCCTTCTCCCCCCCAACCATATGCCATTGCTGCAGCAGATAGATGGAGAGTATCGGTACCATGAGTTATTACAACTCCGGATGCTCCTTCTGAAAATGCTTTTTCAGTTGCCTTTAGCATCATATTCCAGTGCCTTGGACGGATATCATCTGACCACATATTACCTAATTTTAATACTTTAATCCTGGCTATAGTTTCTAATTCAGGCATTGCATTAATTAGTTCAATTGGTTCAAAACTTGCAGATACTGCACCTGTCTTATAATCCACCTTACTTGCAATAGTTCCTCCAGTATGGATTAAGTATACTAGGGGGAGAGATTTGTCAGCATCATATTTTAAATTATTAATTGGACTATTTTTTAAAGGTTCGGAAATTATTTCAAAATTAGAAATATATGTCATTGGAAATGATATATTATATCCATTTAATAGTTTAATAGTTAATAAATCTAAATCTGATGATGGCAACAATATTCCCGTATGAGTATCTTCACCTGACCATGTTTTGACAAAAATTTTTATCGAAGTACCTGGTTCGGGTAACTCATCCATTGATACTGGGTAAGGCATCTACTCCATGAACAAAACCCAAGAAAATTATTAATAACACATATATTTCAATTTTATATATAGCATAAAATTATGGTGCCGGGAGCGGGACTTGAACCCGCGACCTTCGGATGTCTCAGACATTCTCAGGGGCTGTGTTACGCTCATCGTTAGTTTCGTAGAAGATAGAATCTCCAACAAAAAATACCCTATGAGTCCGACGCGCTACCAACTACGCCACCCCGGCGATATACCTCCGAATCAAAAACACCATTTGAGCATTCGCCACAAAATCAAATTAATAGATTACAATATCCGTCATAGGGTTGATGTGGGAGTTACCCTCGCATTAGTTTGAGACGCATGGTAGATATTGACTCAGCCCTTAGGGCCAGCGCTTACTCAGGGAAAAAAAATAGAAATACCAGCGATGATAGTAAAGATGTAGTTAAAAAGGGTTTAGAACCTTTTGACCCAAAAGTACATGCAAAAAAAGAAGTAGCTGACGCTTATTCCATGTGGCTAGTAATAATATATGGATTCCTAATTGCACTTTTTATGCGCTTTATATTTATGCCCACTCAAGGCACAATGGAAGGAATATTATGGCTTTTACCAGTTATGCTAACTGCAACTATACCTTCTTTACATAAAATTATAATTCCTAAAAATTACAGTGAGCTTTACACAAGGGGCAATTGGTTCAGAGGAGGATTTCTATTTCTTTTTTCATGGTTAGCACTTTCATTTATATTGCTTAATCCTCCTTTAGCAGATATTGCCCCCCCTACTATTGCATCAGGAATAGATATTCAGGACAATAATGATACTGCAATCATAGGGCACTCGTGGGATGGAGAAATATTTGAATTAAATCTTAAAGAAAATACCGCAGAAATTATCTTAGGAATGTCAGTAAGAGATAATGTCGATGCTGAAAATGCCATAATACGAATAGAAATTAATCATAGCACATTATCAGAACCGATAATTCTTGCTAATGGGCCCGTAATTAATCAGCAACAAGCAATTGAAAGATTTGATAATGTTGACAAATGGTTAAGGGGAGAAGATAAAAATATTGAGAAAGAATTTACTGGAAAACCAGATGTTGCACCCAATAGTAATGACATAGGATTAGCTTGGAATTTAGCTGAAGAATTAGATATTAATAATATTAATCTTGGGGAATATGAAATAAAAATATATCTAATGGAAATAGGTAAAGATGTAAAACCATTTGATG
Organism: Candidatus Thalassarchaeaceae archaeon; assembly: GCA_023700245.1. Taxonomy (GTDB): domain Archaea; phylum Thermoplasmatota; class Poseidoniia; order Poseidoniales; family Thalassarchaeaceae; genus MGIIb-O3. Next base: position 7,985 of record JAJPRE010000003.1, on the reverse strand, counting down.
AGAATACATGGGAAAAGACATATAAATTGAAAATAATTAGGACTGAAAGTTGAATATTTAGATATTTAATATTGCACATATTTTTGCAGTCATGGCATCAAGTTGAAGAGATTCACCTCCCCCTTCAACCATCCTAAAGTCTGTCTCCGCCATAATTTCAGTAATACTTAATTTTTGTAATTCGTCAAGAAATTTTACCATACTTAATTCTCTGTGTAATTGGTTCACAAAATCTGTACCTGCTAATCCAAAATTGTTTAAAATTTCTTTCAACCGCCTTCTTGCTGGTTGAAAACCATCTTCTTTACAGGCTAGAAAATAACGATGTAATGCCTCAGGAGGTGCTGTTGCTGTGGTCTCATAAACTAAATCCCTTGTTACGTTTGAATCCAAAGATGCTGCAACTTGCAATGAAGTTATTGCCTTCCTAAGATCTCCAAGGCTAACTTGTGCAATCGCCTTTGCTGCTTCATGCTCTATCATAATATTTTCATTTTTAGCTACAATTGATATTCTCTCTAATATTTGTTCATTTTCTAATGGCCTAAATCTAAAAACTGCACATCTAGACTGAATTGGTTCAATTATCTTAGAAGAATAATTACAGGACAAGATAAATCTACATGTTTCAGAATTTTGTTCCATTATCCTGCGTAATGCACCTTGCGCATCAGGAGTTAGTGCATCTGCTTCATCTAGAAAAATTACCTTAAATGACGTCCCTGGACTTGGTGCAGTTCTAGCAAATTGTTTCACTTTTGTGCGAATTGACTCTAATTTACGCTCATCACTTGCATTCATTTCTAAAATATTTCTTCTAAATTCTTTTCCAAAGACATCTCTAGTTAGGGCCAATGCAGCAGTAGTCTTACCAGTTCCAGGTGGCCCGGCGAAAAGTAAATGAGGGAATGATTTATTATTTGCATACGCACTAAGTCTCGCTACGACTGCTTGCTGACCTTTTATTTCAGATACTGTTTTTGGACGATATCTTTCAACCCATAATTCACTCATATCTAATCTACCCCTAGAAATTTATCTTAATATTTTTCATCTTCATTTGGAAATTCGGAGCTCCTAACATCTACAATATATTGCTTGACTGCTAGATCGATAATCTCGCCTAAATTTGCATATCTTCTTAAAAATCTTGGACTAAAATCTTTTGTCATCCCAAGCATATCATGTAATACCAATACTTGTCCATCACAGTCCGGACCTGCCCCTATTCCAATAGTTGGAATAGATAATGACTTGGTTACCTTCTTGGCTAATTCTGCAGGTATCTTTTCGAAAACTATTGAGAAGCAACCTGCATTTTCTAATGCTATAGCATCATCTAATAGTTTTGTAGCTTCCAAATCTTCTTTGGCCCTTACGGTATAAGTACCAAATTTATAAATAGACTGAGGAGTTAATCCAAGATGCCCCATAACTGGTATTCCAGCAGTCATTATTCTCTTTATTGATTCGATTACTTCGATTCCACCTTCTAATTTAACGGCATGCCCCCCGGTTTCTTTCATTATTCGTATTGCAGAGTCTAGAGCATTTTTTGAGTCCCCCTGATAAGAACCAAACGGCATATCAACAACAACTAATGCCCTATCTACAGCTTTTTCTACACATTGGGCATGATATATCATGTGATCCAATGTTATTGGAACAGTCGTATCATTTCCCGCCATTACATTAGAAGCAGAATCTCCAACAAGAATTACGTCTATTCCGGCGCCGTCAACCAACTTTGCCAATGAATAATCATAAGAAGTGAGCATAGTAATTTTCTCACCCTCATGCTTCATCTCTTGCAGGGTATGTGTTGTTACTTTCTTGGCTCGGCTCGCTATTGTCATATGCTTACTCCGATTCAGTGGGAGAGGAATGATGACTTCAACTAAGCGATATGATGACATTCCTAAAATACAGTTTCTTCGACATAAATTAAAAATTCATCTATATCAATTACACCGTCTTCATTGTCATCGGCACTATGGAAATATGACCTAAGAGAATCCTGATTTTCTCCATTGTAACCAAGTGCTGACATTGCGGCCACAAATTCATGTAAATTTAGATGATTGGTTCCCTCTGTATCTGCAGCATGGAATGCTGCATGTCGGCGGCGATGCTCGACCTCATCAGGATTAGTTAACATCAACCTAAAGGTATTCCATGGAGTAATTTCAGGTTTCTGATGTTTCTTCCCATATGAAAAATAAATTATTGACCCTATAATAATTGCAACTGATGCCCCAATGATTGCTTTGGCCCCCATTAGATATAATAGGCCAATGCTAGTAATTATTCCCATTATTTGGAAAAAAGGGAATAAGGGAGATTTCCATTCTGGATTATACCATGAATGAGAATTACTTGAACGACGTAGAATTATTACTGAAAAATTAATGATAATAAATATCATAATTTTAAATCCAGATGCCAATTCTGCTACATCATGGACTGGTAAAAGGGTAATTGCCAAGTACATTGCGACTCCTGTAGAGATTATGGCCCAATGAGGAGTTTCGAATTTCCCGTGTACATCTTCAAGGAAATCTGGCAATAAACTATCTCTCGCCATTGCAAAAAGAAAACGTGAAGATGCCATAATTCCAGCTAATGCCATAGAAGTCATGGTCAATACAGCCAAAAAAGCAGCAAAAATTCCAAAATTATATCCTCCGACCTCATTTGCGAAAATGTATATTGGATCTTCTCTGGCGTGGTCTGTTCCTTCTTCTATGTAGAATGATGGATCTACACTTGCAGCCATTACCAAAGTAACAAATACGTAAAGCAATGTACTAAATAATAATGATAATAATATCCCTTTTGGGATATTATTAGTTGGATTTTTTATTTCCCCCCCGACTGCTGCAATCTTTGTAACTCCGGCATATGAAACAAATACTAATGCTGCAGTAGATGCAACTGATTCCCAACCCGAACCAAAGGCATCTCTAGATAATACGGCATTCCAATTCATTTCAACTGTAAAAATTGCTAAAATACATGTTAAAAATAGAAATATAGTTGACAGAAGTACTATTGGAGTTTGTACTTTTTTGATTCTCTTAACTCCCATAATATTTATTATGACAATAAAAATTAATAAAATTAGTGAAGCATATTCGAGATTTATTTTCATCCCAAAAATATCTTCAAGAACCCACAAATAAGCCTTGAATCCTATTAATGCAAAAGCAGATTTAAGCATAAAATTGGCCCAGAGGCCCAATCCTGAAATAGTTCCAATCAATGGTCCGAAGGTTCTCTCGATGTAAACATATGAACCTCCAGAGGATGGCATGGCCGTTGCGAGTTCTGATTTTGAAATAGCACCAGGTAGAACAACTAATGCTGCTAGCAAATAGGCTAGCCAAATTCCCCCTGCTGGATTTGAACCACCTCCCAATTCAAGCATAGCCAATGCAGGGAGGACAAACAATCCTGAACCTAACATTGCGGAAAGCGATATTATTACAACTGAGAATAATCCCAATTTTCTTTCCAAGGTATCCGATACTTGTTCAATTGGTTGTAGAACTATACCAAAAAGTTCGTTCGGAGAAAATCTTCCCATGACTTTTGGGATGACTGCGTAGTATTAAATTTTTAATATCTAAATTAATTTTTTTCATACTTTGGCGATAACTTTCAACTCAACAGCAATTGGAGTTGGCAGTGCTGAGACTGAACAAGTCGTACGTGAAGGCATTATTTTCGAAAAATATTCAGAATATATTTCATTATATCCCTCAAAATCACGTTCCATGTCAATTAACATTGAATAAACATCAACAACTTTTGACAAATTTGAACCATATTCTTCCAAAATAATACTAATATTCTCGATAACTGACCTTGTTTGTTTACGTATATCATAATCTAAAGAATTGCCGTCTTTATCCCTAATCGGACCTCCTATTATCTCATTAGTGAGGGGAGATCTTGGACCTATTCCGCTAACAAAAATTAGGTCACCAGACCTGTAGAGGTGTGGATATGCCCCTACAGCAGATGGTCCTTTAGTTGCAATAAATGGGCCATCTCCAGGCAATAATTCTTCAATTAAGTCTTTGTCATCTGTTTGATTAATATCATTCATAATGCGCCCTGCCCTAAGACGTTACGATCTCCTTGATAATATTCAACATCATCTTCATCGAATTCTTTATCTCCTACAGATTCATGTGAGGGCGTTAGTTGAATAATTGCCCCTCCAGAACCATGTAAGGCTTCGTAAGCAAGAATTTCTCCATCATAATTATTATGCTGGCCCATTGTTGCTGCCATCCACCATACTGGCTTATAGGCGGCTACTTTTTGTATCCTTATTTGACCATGGATATCCCTAGATAATTGGCTAAGATCTTCTAGTCTACCGTCCTTGAAGAATTCCAGTATTTTCCTATTCCACTCATCATCTTTAGGGCTATGAATTCTATCTTCTGAAGGATCGATATGTTCAGTAAACATTCTGTTAGACAGGCTAGCAACTACTACTACTACTGCCTTTTTTCCCTGAGTTGAAAGGGCATCATTAGCAGCCTTTCCTAGAACTATAGTCTCTGACCTATTGGAATACATATTACTCGAAATTATACATGCTGGAATTTTATTATCTGGATTTAAAAGGGATAAGGCAACTATTGAACCAGTATCTATAGGAAATCCATCATAAGCCACAGTTCTTGAATGCAGACCACGTTTCTTTGCAGCTTCCATGTATTCATTAGAAAAATCTGAGTCGATTTTAAATTTGTAAGGCATACTACCTAAAAAATGAAAATCATCATCAACATGAGTCCATTCCGGCTCCGGATGTGCCTGAATTTGATGACCGACTATACTTGGCCACGTAGTAGAATAAACTAATATTATATCTGCACCACTTTCTTCAATCCGAGTTTTAAGGGTATCATATGCTGAACGTAAATTACCATATCCTTGATTTAATTCAGGAGCAAGGAGAGGTTGGGGGTGCGGTGGGCAGTAAATTCCAAATAATATGTTTGATTTAGTCGACATTTGAATACCTCAAAGAACTATTTCCCTGGTTTCTGAATTAGGATCCCATGCAACAATTGCATTTCCAGTCCCAATGACTGATTGGTACCCATAAATTTCGGCAGGATATTGTGGGAAATTCATAGCAGCCATCATCCAAGTAAGGCCGCCAGCTTCTGTTTCTGCAATAGTTTGTTCAGTATATTCTGGCATGATATCAATTACTTCTCGCATTTTTCCATCTCTCATCATGCCGACCATCTTCATGTCCCAAACATATTGACTATGATTGTAGATATGCTCCCTACTCATATCTTCAGGTAGAGGAGATTCAGTCACAAAATGCCTGTGAGATAGGCTATGACTACTTACTAATACGACTTTTTTACCGCTTTCTTCGATTGCCTTGAGGCATGCTTCACCAAGAGCAGTTGCTTGCTCATTCATTACTTCTCCTGAATAGTAATCAGCATTTCTATTACTACTTATTGTAACTATTGGCTTATCCCAATCTGGATTTAGCATATGGCAACTAGTAATGGTCCCATAATCTATCCTAAAATCCGGGTTACGCATCATTTTTGTAATTATTCCGGAATCAGAGGCTGATTTTTCCATCGACTCTGCTAATTCGACATCGACAGTTAAATCATATTTATATCTAAAAATATTGGGAAAAATTGGATCGACAGATAATGAGCTGAATTTAGGTAATCCTAAAAAATGAGTTCCAATATAAGTGGCCCAATGAGGAGTGAAAATAACCATTACATCATAATCAATTTTTTTTAATTTTCTTGCGAGTTTCTTGTAGCCCCACCTCAGTGTCTCCCAACCTCCTTCTGAAAATGGCTCATTTTGCTCTGGATTTTCTGCATATACTAAATGAGGAGGGTGTGGTGCTAAACATCCAAGAACTATTCGGCCTTTCTCCATGTGCAGATGTTACAACCTACGTATATGAATTAATCGGCAGATGAGTTTCATAGTATTCATTGACTAGGGGCCCTGCCTAAGTACATGAAGTGGGAACGAGCACCATTGGGAATTATCATTTTACCCTTTATGATAGGATTCATTATTTCATGCATTTCAGGATATTTTGATCCTACTACAGTAAGTATTCAATTAGTAACTTTGATCGTATTGTCCTGTACATTATATTTTTTCCCCATTAAGGTAGAAAATTATAATCAATTAGTAGCAGGAAGTATTGTGTCAGTTATAATAGGAATTTTTCCAACTTTGATTTTTTTCCCATGGTGCATAATAGTATGGATGTTTTGGTTTTCTCAAAATTTGTATGTTTGGAATTATAATATGCCACCTTTTAGAATTGGTATTTGGATAGGAATGGGTGCATCTAGTGGCGTATTTTTTGGTGCGTTTTTCTCTTGGTACTTGTTGTCTAATCTTTATGCCTATTTTGATTAATAGAACCAATGACATATCCAATAATATAAAATGACGGAATGGACGATAATATTGCAGACAATAATAATTCATCATCGACATATTCAGATATTATCCTAACTTCTCCAAATTTTGAATTATTTGAGCAATCAAGGCAATCTTCAATATTTGGCAATCTAATCAATATAAGATACACATCAAAAAAATCATTAGCAGGTACTTCTGTATTGATTGTTTTATTGGTATTTAATATCATCAAATCCCCATATTCTACAAATTTATCCCATTCAAAGGAACCTTTGTCGACATAATTTTCAACTTCGCTTAATTTAATTAAAAGTATTTCTAGATTATTTTCTCCAACATTAATAATTTCTACGGCGACGGGGTATGATAAACTATGAACTTCAATAGTTTCAAGATTGATGTCACCGTATCCTACCCTAAAATTAGGATTATCATCATTAGTCCCAGGTCCATCAATTATGCCGAAAATTATCGAATTTAGACATAATATAATTGTAATGATAGCCGTAGTTAATTGACGCTTATTTGGAATTAATACATAAATGCCGTCATTGATTACTGATCTTAATAATGGCTGGAAAATATGTACAAAATATGATGTGAAAAATGCAATTAGTAAGCCCGGTAAGATATCTATTACCCAATGTATACCCAAATATTGTATTGAAAATAAATATATTCCCACGTTTATTATCACAAAAATATCAAATTCTCTGTGACGCCAATTTTTAATTTTGATTTTTCTTTCTTTACAATGTAATCTATTAATAATCAATAAACTGATGGGTAACCCAATATGTAAACTTGGTATTGCATTGTCCATAGGGTCATTAGAAGTAAAGAATGAAAGAGTGAATGAATCATGATATAGTAATGCATCCATTCCTTCTAGATAACTAGAAGTAACTTCAACATTAAAGAAAAGATATAATGGGACGCTCAGTAAATAAATAACAAAATAATTTAATGCTGCTTTATCTGCCATTTCGTGATCACGACTTAAAATATAATATATTGGTGAAAACCATATCATGAATAAATACATAAATAAATAATGTGCTGATAATAAACTTGTTAAAATATCATTAAGGAAGAAATCCTGAATATTACTAGTCCAATCACCTTCAATAGAATATATCCAATGAGTAAATCCTCCGACTCTGGACTTAATTGGCTCATTATGGTGATCTATGAATGCCTTGAATGCAAACATTATTCCATACAGGCTAATATGCCACCAATATCTATGTTTCTTTATTTCAGATAGAATTTCGTTTAATTTTACTCTTTTTTCAGGTTCATCTCTTGTTAAGAAAAAATGTATAGGAAGAGTTAGGATTATCAAACTAATCATAGAAAGCTCATAAGGCCCAAATAACCAATCCATGCTTTACTCCACTATGACAATGGTCATGAATAATGCGGAAGAGAAATAGTACTAATGCGCATAATGCCTAGTTTAAATTCTGATACTAGATTAATTTACTTTTTCATAGTTTTTGAGAATTTTAAATAATATTTCAAGAAATACT
>JAJPRE010000047.1 GCA_023700245.1 Candidatus Thalassarchaeaceae archaeon | reverse complement strand
AAGACTTGATGAGAGCTAATCTAAAAAAAACTAGTTATGTAGTATGGAGAAAGAGAGCCCAAGGAAGAAAAACCAAGCATGTAGGCTTAAGAGAATTTGGTAAAGTTGGAAGGCATCATTCATATGATCAACACAAGCATAGAAAGTAGCCAGATAAAAATAGAAAATTTATATAAATCTATTTTTTCAGATACTCCGAATACTAATTTTATTTTTAAATCAGACTATGTCTGTATTATCCATATTGATACTTCAAACAGCGACCCAGCTACAATAGAAATAATCGAACAAGAAGAACATTACAAGGTTTCATATTGGGACGGATATTCACTAGCAGAGGTTGTATACGAAAAAGATTTGGTGAAAGCATTAAAATTATTTAAACGTTTTGCAAGAAAACTCTCAAAGAATTTAAAAAAAAGTTGGGATTAGATTTATGAGTATAAATAATAAATTAATACTTATTTCGTTTCTTGGATTTCTTTTTTCTTGTGGAGGAGGATCTTCAGGCGCCGCAAACGAAGTTTCTATTCCATTAAATATTACATCATCTAAATTTCAATCGGAAATTTTTTCATTTGATCCAGTAGAATTAATTGTTTCATCGTCAAATTATCCTAATTGCACTTTTAATCTAGTCAGTGATGATATTTTCTGGAAAGAAACTGCAAATAATATATTTAGTTTTAATGCTCCAATAACCTTTAGAGACTCTCAAAATTACATACTTACAATAAGCTCTGTAAGTTCTTCAGACTGTCCAACTGGCCAAAAAAATATTGAGTTACTTGTAAAGAGACTTTCAACAAAATTTGATGCAAACCCAGACAATGTCAATAATTTATTAACCGATTATTACCATGTCGCAGATATTGGTTTTGGCGGTATTGAAATTACTAAAAGATACTCAGCCACTATATGTTATCCAACGCCGGATGATTGCACCACATTCTACGAGCAACTATTTGGACAAGATGCGCATAATATGGCAACAGGTGATTTCAATGGTGATGGCCATGAAGATATAGTCGTAGCATGGGCAATTTTTCCGCACACTATTGAAGAGGATCAAAAAATTAATGCACCAATTCATATTTACCTCAATGATGGGAATGGGCATCTCTACGAAGATATGTCTATCTATGAAAGTGGTACATATCCAGTTCATCCATTTGCATACAGAGTTGTGATAAAAGATTTTAACTCTGACGGTATTGATGATATTTTTGCAGGCTCTTCGGGCATACAGGTAAGATCAGATGATTATTCTGAAAATTATATAAAACCATATCCTCACTTATTGTTATTGAGCAATAACGATGGACGCTTTGAAGACAAAAGTATAAACATTGAAGATCAGAATAATGGTAATGGTCAATTATGTAATTTTGCTCACGATGCAAGTGCAGGCGACCCAGACTTTGATGGAGATATTGATATCTATGCATGTAATATTTTAAATATCAATGATGGCAACGGTAATTTCACTATGCATGAATATATTAATTTAAATTGGCAAAGAGAAAATCAATATGGAAATCCAATGTCATCACTTTTAGTTGATTTGAATAATGACTTATATGATGACATTCTTTTTTGGAATTTTGATAATAGAAGCTCCTGGTCTAATGCCGATGAGGGATATATTCTTCTAAGCAATAACTCATCTAATATTAAAAATTGGTCAAAGATCTCATTACCAGTTGGACCTTTTGGCTTTGATAGAAATAAGTATAACCATGCTGCTTCTGGAGATTTAAATGGAGATGGCTTCCAAGATGTTGTAGTTGCAATCACTAGAGATGATCCATACTACCAGGGTGCTTATATTCAAATTTTAGTAAATGATGAAACAGGATTTTTAGTTGATGAAACCTCCTCTAGATTTGTTGAACAAGTAAGAGCTGAAAATCACCATGGTGAGGGCAATATTTACCTTAGAGATATTGATAATGATGGGGATTTAGATATTTTTCATTCAACTAGAGATTTTTCTAATCCTACCTCTGGAGCGCACATTGCAATTAATGATGGGCAAGGAAATTTTATTTCAAACGAATCAATTTTACCTTCTCGACCTCGGCCAGTTTCAAATTCTGGTTGGAATACAACCAGCGGGTTGATGAAGGGATTGCCTATAAATTTAGATAATAAAGGATGCTTGGATTTAATATCTGCATCAGATTCATGGAGTAATAACGATTCAACTAATAACTATTTATTTAGTATCTTTAATATTGATTGTTCATTTTAAAATGGTGCCCCATGCCTGAGTCGAACAGGCACTCCCGAAGGAACGCGATTTTGA